>NZ_JAFBBE010000003.1:39027-109091 GCF_016907015.1 Oceanisphaera litoralis | reverse complement strand
GTGCCGGATTCGAACCGACGACCTTCGGGTTATGAGCCCGACGAGCTACCAGACTGCTCCATCCCGCGCCATTGACTTGCGCTTTACTACTTCTGGTATTCGATACTATCTTACCACGTTTTTACCACGTTCTGAGTTGGTTGCGGGAGCCGGATTCGAACCGACGACCTTCGGGTTATGAGCCCGACGAGCTACCAGACTGCTCCATCCCGCGTCCTCAGGCTGCGTATACTAGTGATCCACCTCACTGAATGCAAGGCCGTTGCCAGAACTTTGTTTTGTCTGCCGAATAATGCCGCAACCTGCCGGTATTGCGCACAATAAGCGGCAATTTTTACAGTCTGACGGCGGTTTGAGGTATAATACGGCCCTCTTTTATTTGAAAAGCCTGACTATGCTGCCGTTTTTTGCTACCTGCCCCAAGGGCCTGGAATCCTTACTCACCGAAGAACTGAAAAATCTGGGCGCCACCTCGCTTCAGGAAACCGTGGCCGGTGTGGCCTTCAAGGGTGAACTGGCCACCGCTTACCGTGCCTGCATGTGGTCCCGACTGGCCTCGCGCATCATGCTGCAACTGGCCGACTTCACCATGCGTGATGATATGGACCTTTATCTGGGGGCGGCCAATATCGAGTGGGAGCAGCATATTCAACCAGGGCAAACCTTTGCCGTGGATTTTTCCGGTGGCAACGAGGCCATCACCAATACCCAGTACGGGGCGCTCAAGATAAAAGACGCCATCGTCGACCGGCTGACCAAGCGCTGGGGCGAACGGCCCAACGTGGACAAGCGTACCCCGGATATTCGTATTCTGGCGCACCTCAAGCGTAACCAGCTCAGCATTACCCTGGACCTGTCGGGTCCTGCGTTGCACCAACGGGGTTATCGTCAGCAGGCGGGTGAGGCACCTTTAAAGGAAAACCTGGCCGCGGCCATCCTGCTGCGCAGTGGCTGGGATACCAGCACCCCGCTGGTCGATCCCATGTGTGGTTCCGGTACCTTGTTAATAGAGGCTGCATTGATGGCGGCCGATCAGGCACCGGGTCTGTTGCGGGTACGGTTCGGCTTTATGGCCTGGAGCGGCCACGACCGCGCCCTGTGGCAGGAAATCACCGCCGAGGCCACGGTACGCGCGACCCGCGGTCTGAAGCAGGCCAACACCCAGCTTTATGGTTTCGATCAGGACAAGCGGGTACTGGCCTTCGCCCAGGAAAATGCCGAGTCTGCCGGGGTCGCGGGGCTGATCCGTTTTGCCCAGGGCAGTGTCACCAGCCTGGTCAACCCCGCCGCCGAGCCCGGCTGGTTGATTTCCAACCCGCCTTACGGTGAACGCTTGAGCGAATTTCCTTCTTTATTAGGCTTGCATCAGCAACTGGGCGATACCCTGCGCGATCAGTTCAAGGGCTGGCACGTCAGCCTGATTTCCAGCTCGCCCGAGCTGCTCAGCTGCCTGCGCCTGCGCCACGAAAAAATCTACAAGCTGTTCAACGGCGCCCTGGCCTGTGAGCTGCGTAATTATAAAATTGCCGAAGATGCCAGGGCGGCACGGCCGCTGGCGGAAGACTTTGCCAACCGGCTGGCCAAGAACATCAAGGCGCTGGAAAAGTGGGCCCGTAACGAGCAGATTGACTGCTATCGCCTGTATGATGCGGACTTGCCGGAATACAATGCCGCCATCGACCGTTATCAGGACTATATCGTCATCCAGGAATACGCCGCGCCGAAAACCATTCCCGAATACAAGGCCCGGGGTCGTTTTTACGATCTGGTGCAGGCGACCATGGCGGTCACCGGGGTAGAGGGCAGCAAGGTGATACTGAAAGTCCGTTCGCGCCAGCAGGGCAGGGAACAGTACGAAAAGCTGGACCGCCGCGATCAGTGGATGGAAGTGCAGGAGCACAAGGCCCGGCTGCTGGTCAACCTGCACGACTATCTCGATACCGGCCTGTTTCTGGATCACAGACCCATCCGCAAACAGCTGGGCGAACTGGCCAGGGGCAAGGATTTTCTCAATCTGTTTGCCTACACCGGCAGTGCCACCGTGCATGCGGGCCTTGGGGGGGCGAAAACCACCACCACGGTGGACATGTCGAAAACCTATCTGGGCTGGGCCGAGCGCAACATGGAGCTCAATGGTCTGACTGGTCGCCGCCACCAGTTTGTGCAGGCCGACTGCCTGAACTGGTTGAGCAAACCCGGCGACGATTATGATCTGATCTTCGTCGATCCGCCGACCTTCTCCAACTCCAAGCGGATGGAAGATGTCTTCGATGTGCAGGAAGATCATATCGAACTGCTGCGTCTCCTGAGCACGCGACTGCGCCCGGACGGCCTGTTGATATTTTCCAACAACAAGCGTCATTTCAAGATGGACACGGCCGGGTTGGAAGCACTGGGCCTGGAGGCGAAAGACATCACAAAATCCAGCCTGCCGAAAGACTTTGCCCGTAATCCGCATATTCATAACTGCTGGGAAATTCGCCGGAGTCAATGATGAGTCTGACGCTGTTTTCTACCGATGGTTGCCACCTGTGCGAACAGGCCTGGGCACTGCTTGAGCAGTGCGGCCTGCATGGCGACACAGAGCAACAGGATATTATCAACAACGAGCAATGGCTGGCCGCTTATGCGGTACGGATTCCTGTGTTGCGCCGACAAGATGGCGCCGAGCTGGACTGGCCCTTTAGCGCCGCCGATATTATTGCCTTTAACCGAGTAACTTCATGAGCTTGTTAACCCTGCAAAACGCCCAGCTGGCGTTTGGTGATGCCCCGTTACTGGACGGGCTGGAATTCAATATACAGGCCGGCGAGCGGGTCTGTATCGTGGGCCGTAACGGTGCCGGCAAATCGACCCTGATGAAGGTGATTGCCGGCGAACTGCAGCTGGACGACGGTCGTCGCCAGTTGCAACAGAGCATCAATATCGCCCGACTCGAGCAGGATCCGCCCAAGGTCGCCGACGATCAAACCGTGTTCGACTATGTTGCCGGTGGTCTGGCCGAAATGGGGGCCTTGCTGGCCAAGTATCATCATCAGCTGGATCTGGTGTGTCACGATACGTCGGAAAAAGCCATGAACGAGCTGATGCGCCTGCAAGAACAGGTAGAGCATGCCAATGGCTGGCAGTTCGACACCCGCATCAATCAGAGCCTGACCCTGCTCGGTCTGAACGGCGACACTCGACTGAACGACCTGTCGGGGGGCTGGTTGCGCAAGGTGGCACTGGCCCGTGCGCTGACCAATGATCCGGACATTCTGCTGCTGGACGAGCCGACTAACCACCTGGATATCGACGCCATCGCCTGGCTCGAAAGCTTTCTGGTGGACTTCAGAGGCGCCATCGTCTTCGTCAGCCACGATCGTGCCTTTATTCGCAAGATGGCCACCCGCATCGTGGATCTGGATCGCGGCAAGCTCTCGAGCTGGCCCGGCAACTACGACGACTACCTGGTCAGCAAGGAAGAAGCGCTGCGGGTGGAAGCGGAGCAGAATGCGCTGTTCGACAAGCGGCTGGCGCAGGAAGAAGCCTGGATCCGTCAGGGCGTCAAGGCGCGCCGCACTCGTAACGAAGGCCGGGTTCGGGCCCTCAAGGCGTTACGCGTTGAGCGCAGTCAGCGTCGTGAAAGCGTCGGCAAGGTCAGCGTGACCCTGGACGATGTGCGTCGCTCCGGCAAAATCGTGTTCGAGGCGGAAAACCTTAATTTTGCCTACGAAGACAAACGCTTGCTCACCAACTTCTCTACCCTGATCCAGCGGGGCGACAAAATTGCCCTGGTCGGCCCCAACGGTTGCGGCAAGAGTACCCTGATCAAGCTGCTGCTGGGCAAGCTGGAAGCCGATTCGGGTACCCTGAAGTGCGGCACCAAGCTGGAAGTGGCCTATTTCGATCAGTATCGCGAGCAGCTGGATCCCGAACGCACCGTGATGGACAACCTGGCCGAAGGCAAGCAGGAAGTGGAAGTCAATGGTCGCAGCCGCCATGTGCTGGGCTATCTGCAGGATTTTCTGTTCGAGCCCAAGCGTGCCCGTACCCCGGTGAAAGCCCTGTCGGGCGGCGAGAAAAACCGCCTGCTGCTGGCCCGCCTGTTTCTCAAGCCCAGCAACCTGCTGGTGCTCGATGAGCCGACCAACGATCTGGACGTAGAAACCCTGGAGCTGCTCGAAGAACTGCTCGCCGACTATAAAGGCACCCTGTTGCTGGTCAGTCACGACCGGGACTTTATCGACAACACCGCCACTCACTGCTGGTTGTTTGAAGGCGAGGGCAAGGTCAGCGAGTTTGTCGGCGGCTATCAGGATATGCAGCATCAGCTGTCCTATCAGACCGAGGTGGCGGTAGCGAAAGAAAAAGCCGCCAAGCCGGCAGCCAAGGCCGATAACAAGGCCAGGCCGGGCAAGAAGCTGTCGTACAAGCTGCAGCAGGAGCTCAAGAGCCTGCCGTTGCAGCTGGAACAGCTTGAAGAGCAGATAGCGGCATTGCAGCAGGCGGTCAATGGGCCGGACTTTTTCAGCCAGCCCGAGGATCAGACCCAGTCGACCCTGCAGCAACTGGCCGATGCAGAAGCCGAGCTGGAAGTGGCCTTCGCCCGCTGGGAAGAGCTGGAAGCCATGTCCGCCGGTTAAGCCACCGATATAACTGTTTTTTTGTTTTCAGAATGCCCGCCGATGCGGGCATTCTGCTATTCCGCGCAATAAGTATGGTTCAGTCGTCATTCCCGCAGGCTCTCTCTTGTCATTCCCGCGCAGGCGGGAATCCAGGACCTGTGGCGCAGTACTGTCAGCCACGGGTCGCCTGCAAAGACACTGGACCCCCGCTTTCGCGAGGGTGACGATAAAGGCAAACTAGCCGTGTGATATAACCTGAGTGAAGCAACTCACATTTCACAGCTTTGATTTTCTCGGCTTTCACAAAAATGTCATAATTATCAGTCGCTAATCTAGCCATTCCGTTTATGGTCAAAAATTAACCTTGATTTAACGTCCTAATTCCCTTATTGATAAGGGGCGGCGGCGGTAACGCGGCCGTGCACTTTTTGTTGATTATACGAGGGTTATACCTATGAAGAGACAAAAACGTGACCGCCTGGAAAGAGCGCGTACCCGCGGTTACCAGGCCGGCGTCAGTGGTCGAGCGAAAGAGCAATGCCCCTACAATGATTTTGATGCCAAAGGACACTGGCTGGGGGGTTGGCGAGATGCCATGGAAGACAAGGGCTCGGGCCTCTTCATAAAATAAATCGGTTACCGTTTCAACAAAAAAGGCCCCGACATGTCGGGGCCTTGATATTTATCCATCTGTTCGATACTTGTCTGCTCGCTGGCTCAGAGCCATCGAGCAGCAGCCGATCAGAAGCTGGAAGTATCGGTAAAGAGACCGACTTTCAGATCTTTTGCTTCATAGATAACGCGGCCGTCAACTTCAACGATACCATCGGCGATACCCATGACCAGCTTGCGCCAGATCACCCGCTTGAGGGTGATTTTATAGGTCACTTTCTTGGCGGTCGGCAGGATCTGACCGGTAAACTTCACTTCACCCACGCCCAGAGCACGGCCCTTGCCGGGGCCGCCTTTCCAGCCCAGGAAGAAGCCGACCAGCTGCCACATGGCATCCAGACCCAGACAGCCGGGCATGACCGGATCGCCGGGGAAGTGGCAACCGAAGAACCACAGATCCGGATTGATATCCAGCTCGGCGATGATCTCGCCCTTGCCGTGTTCACCACCGTCGTCGTTGATGCGAATGATGCGATCCATCATCAGCATGTTGGGGGCCGGCAACTGGCTGTTGCCCGGGCCGAATAATTCACCCTGGCTGCAGGCCAGCAATTCTTCTCTGGTAAAGGAATGTTTACCCAGTTCTTTTTGTGAAGACATTTCACTATTCCGTTATGTTCAGGCCAGGGCCTGGATTGCAAATTGGCGCCACTTTAGCGAACAGTTGTTCGCCAGACAAGTCCGATCACTGAAGTCCGATTACTTCAGCGTCGGAACAGGCGCCGTAAAAATCCGGTTTCCACGGTATGGCCGTTAAGCTCATCGAGGCGGTCACGAATGCGGCCGAACAGCGTATCCGGCTGCTCGACATCGCCGGCCACACTGCCGGTGAGCAGCTCGATGGCCTGCTCGACATGGGCGACCGGATAAATATGAAACTGGCCGGCAGCAATGGCGGCGCTGACTTCATCCGACAGGTTGAGTTGCAGCCGGTTGCTGGCCGGCAGCAAGACCCCCTGCTGGCCGGTGAGCCCCTGAATCTTGCACAGCCGGAAGAAGCCTTCAATTTTCTCGTTCACGCCGCCCACCGGTTGCACATGACCAAACTGATCCACGGCGCCGGTTACCGCAAAGTGCTGATAAATCGGCTCCTTGGCCAGGGCAGAGAGCAGGGCGCACAGGCCGGTCAGCGAGGCGCTGTCGCCGTCTATTTCGTGGTAAGACTGCTCGAATACCAGGTTGGCGGACAGGGGAGAAGGGTGCTCGGCCCCGAACAGGTTGGCCAGGTAGCCATGGATGATCATCATCGCCTTGGCATGAATATGCCCGGCCAGATCGGCCTTGCGCTCTATGTCCACCACGTCGCCATCGCCCAGGTGCACGGTGGCGGTGAGTCGCACCGGCTCGCCGAAGTCGTAGGGGTGGCCGGTGATCTGAATGACCGACAGACCATTGATCTGGCCCACTTCCTTGCCGCTGGTCTGCAGCAGGTATTGGCCGTCACGCACGCCCAGATCCGATTGTTCCACCAGAAAGCTCAGGCGGTGATCCTGCTCTTGCTGGGCCAGCATGACATGGGCTTCGGTAATCAGTTCGCTCTGCTCGCGCCGGGCGATGACGTCCGACAATTGCATCATGGCCACCAGTTGGGATTCGACCAGCGATAAGCGGTGCTGGTGCTCGGTCAGCCGGCACCCATAGCGGCACAGGCGCAGTATGGCACCGCCGTCCATGTCCAGTAATTGGTGCTTCTGACGCAGATGGGACAGAAAGCCGAGATAAGAGGGGAAGTCTTCGCGCACATCCCATTCGGGAATGATGTCGGCCCGCAAAAACGCCAGGGTATCCAGATCCCGGTCGAGCAGGTAGAGCTCGGCCACCGACAGCCGATCGCCGACCAGGATCAGGTGAATGTCCAGCGGCGGCGGCTCGGGCTGAAAATAAAACGACGCCATTTCCGCCGCCCGGCTCCACTCTATCTGACGTGCCGCGAGGGCATGTTTCAATCGAAACCAGAGATTTGGCTGTTCAAGCAGCTCTTCAATCGGCACGATCAGATAGCCGCCGTTGGCCTGATGTATCAGGCCCGGCTCCAGCAGATGATGATGGCTGAATACCGAGCCCTGTTCGGTCTGAAAGTGGATGGCGCCAAACAGCTGCTCGGGGGTGAACTGGCGGGCATAGACGATGGGAATGGTATTGTCGTTCCGGTGCACCATCAGGTTGATCAGCACAGGGTGACTGAAGCCCTGCCCGGCGGCCACATGCTGAGACAGCAGTGACAGATAGTCGGCAATTTTTTCGTCGTTGTCCTGTTTTTTCAGGATCCGCTGCACTATGTGCTCGGCTTCCAGGTGACGGGACGACAGCTCCAGCAGTTGGCCGACCAGTTCGCAGAATTCGAGGCCGGTGCCGGCCTTCAGCCGCAGCCAGATGGGCTTTTGTGGATGATTCAGGTTTTCGGCATAGCAGAGGTCAAACAAGTCCGCATGCTTGGCATGTTTCCTGACCAGATCCTGCACCAGCTCTTCATAATCGGTGCCCGGGAAACCGTTGAGTAACAGCACCGGATTGACCGCGTTCAGTTCCGACAAGGTAGCGAAGGCGGAATCTACCCGAGTTTGCAGCGCGCTGAACGGCAGCGAGGGCACATCGTTCAGGGTGGAGAGTTCGGGTAGGGTAAAAACGGGGTTCAGTTCGACGTGACTCAGTGGCTGCACTCAAAAACTCATCAACATTGGTAAATTGCCGTCAGTATACTGCAGGCGCGCCCGGGGTCGACAGCGCTATGGTGAATATGCGGGAAAAAATACCTGTTAATCCCCGGTTTTCCCTGTCATTGCATGTAATTTAATCGCTGCTTGCTCTCGTTGCCTGTACTCGTTGCCTGTAGCAAACAGGTAGCAAACAGAGTGAATAACGGATCTGTCTCAGCGTGATGAGCGACGCCGGTATTGTGCCAGCTGCACCACGTTACTGCGATCGGGCCGGTCCGGATAGGGGCAGGGGAAGTCACCGACCCGGGTATCGGGGTAGGAGGAGGCCGCCAGTCCGGCGCCAAAGCGAAACAGGGTGTCGTCCAGCAAGCGGACCACAGGCCGAAATGCCTCGGCTCGCCGTCCCCCCACGGTTTTGTACAGCTGGTTGATGTGCATGCCCAGGCCATAGCAGTGATTGTCGTCCAGATAATCCATGCCCTCGTGTGCCAGGGTCTGTTTCAACCATTCTCCCGCATCGGCGACATGGCCATTGATGCTGAGATCGTTGTTGTTGAACCACCGGGTGTGGCAAGCCTGGTTCGCAAAACAATCCACCATCAGGGGCAGCTCATCGTCGTTGATGGCGCCGCTGTCCAGCGCCAGTTGCAAGGCCTCGTTACCCCAGCGCTCCAGCAGCGCTTTTTCCAGCTCGGCCTGGCTCGGCGGCCCGGTAAAAGGCAGCAAAATGGCATAGCGGCTATATGCCTCTACCGCGATGACCGTATGGTAGCGAAGGCCGCCCTTGCGGCCGTGCTCCAGCAGATGGCATTGCCAGGACATCCGGGCAAAACCGGTGGTCAGCGGCTGGGTGCCGATGCGCTTGCCATCGGGGCTGGGCAGTTTGGGCAATGTGACACCCAGCCACTTGGTCAGGGCATTCGTCGCCGAAATAATGATGTCCATGGGGTCCCCTGTTAACGGATATTGGCCCGATCATAACCGATTTTGTTGTTTTTTTACGATGCGCATCGCAACTGCTCAAGAACATCGACATTAAGAAAATTTAATTTGCCTGAAGTCGATCTCGGCTGAATGAGTCGATCTCGGGTGAATCGGGTGAATGGTACGATCATGTAGGTAAAGCAGCCATTATCAATTGTGTTAACTTGCTCTTTTCATGGATAATCGCCGTCGATTTCATCGGTATTATCGATACGCACTAGCTTTTTTCCTAAGGGGGGAGCATGAAAGTGACCAGTGCGCTGGCCGCCTGTCTCAGGCAGGCTACCCGCGATGCTCATCGTCGTCTGGACAGTCATGGCGTGTTACGTCCTTTGATTAGCCCGAGCCTGTCATATGAAGAATACCAAAGGGCATTGCTGGCGCTCTATCCCGCCCAATGGCGGCTGGAAAAATCCATAGCCCGAGGACTGGATGCTCTGCATCAGGATTACCCGATGCGGCCTCGTGCCCCGGCGTTGGCGGACGATCTGGCAGCCATGGTGCAGCCGTTACCTGCCCTCGACGAGACGGTGATGCTGGAGGTCTGTCGTCCCGGCCAGCTGATCGGCTTGTTGTATGTACTGGAAGGCGCCCGGCTGGGTAGCCGGATCATTGCACACAATGTTCACCGCACCCTGGGTAGGCAGGTGCCAAGCCGCTATTTCACGGTGGTGCAGGATGATGACAGCTGGAGTGTCTTCTGGCAGTTTGCCGAGCGGTATTGCTCCGAGTCGGAACAGATGGTGGCGGCCGTGGCGGCTGATAGCGCTTTTCGGCTGTTTTTGTCTTGTCTCGATACCAGTCATACGACGGAGACCGTTATATGTCTTTAAACCGGAAGAATATGCCGTGCCTCACAAGATAACCCCGGAACTTGCTGCGCTGCAGGCGCAGTGCAACCGTGAAGCGGTACATGCCCCCGGCGCCATTCAACCGGCCGGCTGTCTCTTGTGCCTGGATCATGAGTTACGGGTAACCGTGCAGGTCAGTGCCAATATCGAACAGATATTGGGGGTGACCGTCGCGCAAGCCCTGGATGCCAGACCCTCCCGGTTACTCGGTGCCGGGCTGATCAACCGTCTGCGACTGTTTTTGGCCAAGGAACTGCAGGAAAGTGGGCGTTTTCCCGGTAGCCTGATCATCAGTCGGCAGATCAACGGTCGTCGCTGTCGTTTCCGGGTCATCGCCTATCGTCACCAACGGCGGGTGCTGGTGGAGCTGGAGCCGATCCGTCATCTGGAGGAATTGCGCCTGCTGCCGGCAGTAAATGAATGGTTGGCGAACATTGCCGATGCAGAGACCAGTGACAGCCTGTTGCACTTGTTGACCCGGGCAGTTCGGTCCCTGACCGGCCATGACAGGGTCATGGTATACCGGTTTGATGCCGACTGGCATGGTACCGTGGTGGCCGAAAGCCGCAGTGAACAGGCTTCCGGCTACCTGGGCCATTCGTTTCCGGCCAGTGATATACCGCCACAGGTACGCGGTCTTTATCTGGTCAATCCGGTGCGCAGCATTCCTGATGCTACCGTGGAGGCGGTGCCGCTGGTGTCGGCGACTGCCGAAGATCAGGAGCCGCTGGATCTGTCCGTGGGTATGCTGCGGGCTGTGTCGCCCACTCACCTGCTCTACCTGCGCAATATGGGCGTGAAAGCGGCGCTGTCGGTCGCCATCCAGAGCGATCA
Organism: Oceanisphaera litoralis; assembly: GCF_016907015.1. Taxonomy (GTDB): domain Bacteria; phylum Pseudomonadota; class Gammaproteobacteria; order Enterobacterales; family Aeromonadaceae; genus Oceanimonas; species Oceanimonas litoralis. The sequence continues at coordinate 98,486 of NZ_JAFBBE010000003.1, read as the reverse complement.
GGTTCTTTGGGGATTGCTCGCCTGTCATGGGCTGGCGCCGACCCCTTTGTCGCCCCTGGTTCGTGACGCTGTCTACACCCTGGTGCAGACGGCGACCCAGCGACTCTTTCTGCTCAAGGCGCGGGACGAAACGGCCTATCTGCGGCAGGTTCAGGATTGCCGTGAACGGCTGGCAGAAGAGCAGGGAGGCTTTCAGAATCCCTTGTCGCTGTTGCAACAACGCAGCCAGGCGTGGCTGGACTTGTTCAACGCCTGCGGTGTGGCCCTGCTTTATCACGAACAGGCATACAGCACCGGTCAGGTGCCGCCGGCAGCGGATCTGCTTAAAGTCGGTGGCTGGCTGAACTCGCATCATCGGGGAAACGGCCTCTGGTGCAGCCAGCATCTGGCCGAGACCCCGCTGGCCACGGAGGTTGAGCTGGCGGGATGTTGTGGGCTGCTGGCGGTACCCCTGCCCATAGATGCGGGAGAACAGGGAGGAGAACAGGGATGGCTGTTGCTGTTTCGTGACGAGCGTCTGAAAAGCTATCGCTGGGCCGGACGACTGGAAGCCTTGCAGCATAGAGAGGAAGGGCAGCGTATTTTTTCACCCAAGCGCTCATTCGAGACCTGGTTCGAGGAGGTGCTGGAGCAGAGCGAGCCCTGGCTGCCACGGGAGCAACGGGCGGCGCTGGATATCGGGGAAGATGTCACGGTGGCGATTCTGGTCAAGGCCATCAGTGATCTCAATGGCCGTCTGACGCGGGTCAATAGCCAACTGAAAGGAATAGCGACCACGGATGCGCTGACCCGGGTCTGGAATCGCTATCGTATCGAACAGGCGATTGAGACCGACATCGATCTGGCGGCGCGACTTGGTCAGCCATCGGCGTTGTTGTTGCTGGATGTGGACTTTTTCAAGCGGGTCAATGACCGCTTCGGACACGAAGCGGGTGATCGCGTGCTGACCACCCTGGCCGAGACCATCGGCCAGGGCCTAAGAGGCAGCGACTACCTGGGCCGCTGGGGTGGGGAAGAGTTTGTGATCCTGGCCTCCGGCTGTCATCTGGAGGAGGGGGTGGTCCTGGCCGAACGGATCAGGAAGGCGGTTGCAGCAAGCGACTTCGGCTCGGTGGGCAAGGTGACCATCAGCATAGGGGTCAGTCAATGGCGGCCCGGGGACAACCGCAAAAGCTTGTTGGAACGGGCCGATATGGCGATGTACGCCGCCAAGCAGGCCGGGCGCAACCGGGTCATGAGCGAGGTTGATCTCGAGCGTATCGATTCCTGACTTTAGCGCCCGAACACCAGGGCCTTGAGCCCGGCTTCCGGGTCCGTGTCTTCAAACTCGGGCGGGTTATCCAGCCGCTCGACAAAGCGTAATGCCGGCGCCTGCTCGGCCATGTTGTCGATCAGGAACCGGCTGGGAATATCCGGATCGTTGACACAGGCCAGCACCTGGCCGCTTGCGGTCAGCAACTCGGGCAGGCGGCGCAAGATCTTGTGATAGTCCTGAGTCAGGGCAAAGCTGCCTTTCTGGAACGAGGGCGGGTCTATGATGATCAGATCATAAGGTCCCAGCTTGCGTACCTTGCCCCAGGACTTGAACAACTCATGACCGAGAAAGGTTACCTTGCTCAGATCGTGATGATTCAGTCGGTGATTGTCCCGGCCCCGGCTCAATGCTGCCCTGGCCATATCCAGATTGACGACCAGCTCGGCCCCCCCTTCGAGCGCCGCCACCGAAAAACCACAGGTATAGGCAAACAGGTTCAGTACCCGCTTTCCCTGTGCCTGTTGCTGCACCCAGCGCCGGCCGAGGCGCATGTCGAGAAAGAGCCCGTGGTTCTGGTTGCGACCCAGCTCCAGCTGATAGCGCAGACCCTGTTCCCTTACCTGAGGGCGCGGCTCAAGGGTTCCCCATAATACCTCTACCGGGGCGCCTTCCCGGCTGCGGTGTTGCAGCAAGAGGGCGCGGGCACCACTCTGTTGCCAGATGTCTTGCTCGGTCAGGGTCTGCAGCAGGGCGTTCAGCCCGGCCAGAAACGCGGGCTCAGGTTCCCTGAACAGGGACACCAGCAGTTGACCATCCAGCCAGTCTGCGGTCAATTGCTCCAGCCCCGGCCAGCGGCGCCCACGGCCATGAAACAGCCGCCGGATGTCATCGGGGTGTTCCTTCAGGCCGAGATCCAGAGCCTGATGCAGTTGGTGGTAAAAGACGGGCAGGGCGGAGACATCCATGAGGTTCTCGGGCAGGCGAAACAGGGGCGTCATTTTAGCGAGCCGATGGCGATAAGGCTACCACTGCCCGTTCGATCCGGATATGTCATCAAGCTGTCAATCAGGGATCACGACCCTGACATATGCGACGCTTACTGTTGTCCGAAACAAGGAGGAGTCGCTATGAGTCTGGATAGACTGACCAGATGGGATCACTTGTTGTTTCAGAAGAGCCAGTCCCATGGCTACTGGCGACAATGGGCCTGCATATCCCGCTGGATCTCCCGTACCGGGGACGGGCCGCCCTATGCGATGCTGGGCCTGGTGTTTTGGTTCAGTCATCTGCCCCACCTGCAGCAGTATGTGGGGGACGCGCTGCTGGCCTTCGCCCTCGAACTGCCCTGCTACCTGGCCATCAAGAATACCTGCCGGCGTCGCCGGCCCGCGGCGGCCCTTGCCGGATGTCAGTCCTATATCCAACCTTCCGACACCTTCAGCCTGCCTTCCGGTCATACCGCCGCCGCCTTCCTGATGGCGGTGCTGGCGGTGGGGCACTTGGGGACATGGGGTCTGCTGGCACTGCCCTGGGCGCTGATGGTCGGCCTGTCGCGGGTCTTGCTTGGGGTGCACTTTCCCAGCGATATTCTCGCCGGCGCCCTGCTGGGTGGCGGGGTCGCCGGTATGATTCTCTTGTCCTGAGGCTCACAAGGAGTTCGCATGCGTATTCTCTACGGTGTGCAAGGCACCGGCAATGGTCATATCACCCGCGCCCGGGTCATGGCCGCCGAGCTGGCCAGAAGGGGGGTAAGTGTGGACTTTCTGTTTTCTGGCCGCACTGCCAATGGCTATTTCGACATGGAGCCCTTCGGTCGGTACCAGATCAGGGAAGGCCTGACCTTTGTCTGTCACGGGGGACGGGTGAATGCCGCCAAAACCCTGTGGCGCAGCCGGCCGCTGCAATTGATACGGGACATAAAGGCGCTGCCGGTCACCGATTACGATCTGGTGCTCAATGACTTCGAGCCGGTAACCGCCTGGGCCGCCCGGCGGGCAAGAGTGCCCTGTGTGGGGATAAGCCACCAGGCCGCCTTTAAGAGCGCTATTCCCAAGCAAAACGAAGGTCTGAAAGACAGGCTGCTGATGCGCCACTTTGCCCCCGTGGACGTGGCACTGGGGGTACACTGGCATCACTTCGGTCACTCCCTGCTGCCACCCATCATCGAACACCGGCAGCCGGAGGGCGCCGTCTGTGACAATGTCAGTGAAAACAACGTCTGTGAAAACAAAATTATCGTCTACCTGCCGTTCGAGTCACCGGCAGACATCGAGGCTCTGCTTGCTCCTTTTCCTCAAATCGAATTCTATTGCTACCACCCCGAGGTGCAGGCGGAAGATAGGGGACATATCCATTTCCGGGAGCTGTCGAGAGAGGGATTTCATCGGGATCTGGCCGATGCGGCGGGGGTGATATCCAACGGCGGCTTCGAGCTGGCTTCCGAGGCGCTGAGCCTGGGGAAAAAATTGCTGTTGAAGCCGCTGCATGGCCAGTTCGAGCAGCAGTCCAATGTGCTGACCCTGCACCAGTTGGGCCTGGCGTCGACCATGCACCGGTTGTCGGCCGACGAGCTCGAGACCTGGCTGGCGCTGCCACCGGCGACGGCGGTCACCTATCCTCAGGTGGCGCCCAGGCTGGTCGACTGGCTGCTGACCGGCGACTGGTATGATCACGCCGCACTGTGCCGTGATCTGTGGCAGCATGTGGTGTTCCCGGATTATTGCCGCCTGCCCGGGTGACGTGGCGGGAGTAGGGTCGCCAGCCTGGATCTGGTTCCGCTGCACCTGAGCCGGTTTCGCCTTGAACGGGCCAGCCATCAACAGGCCCTGTGGTTGCAGCAGGTGCTCAACCGGGAAGGAAAAGAACTGGCAACCGCGTTTTCTCTGCTGCCCGATGGTTCGTTAATACTGTGTCGTTAACCCTGTGTTGTTAACATAGTGCCGAGCAGGTCAGCGCCCTGCTGGCCGGTGGGAGCAGGCTGTCGGGAAATGCCGGGGCCAGGCTGGTGATGGCCTGATAGCACTCTATGCCGGTGGTCAGCACCTCACCGATCTTGATTGGGGAGCCGGCTTGTCTGATGGCATGTTGCAGGGCCTCAAGCAGGATCTGTGGGGCGACCGGGCACTGCCTGTGCATCACGAAGGGCGGGGTCGGTGCCTCCGTGCTTCTGCCGATGATGGTGATGCCGCTGCTATCCAGCAAGGGCCAGCTGTGGGCATCGATCGCCGCCAGATCCGCCGCGCCGTTTCTCAGGTACGCCAGGCTGGCGGCATGGGCACCGCTGATCAGCACCTGGTCACAATCAATGCCGCTGGCGCCTGCCCATTCGAACAGGGCGGCACAGCCGGAGCGGGAACTGGCGGAATTGATCACGAAACGGCCCGAGGCGGCAGACTGACGGCCTGTGAACCGACGGCGGTCGGGCTCACGACCGCTGGCGCAAACGATATAACTGAAATACTGGCCCGGAGTACAGTCGAGATCGCCGAACACAGGGCGGGCAATGGGCACCAGTTCCTGCGCCGGTGGGGTGAACAGATCCGGCCCGCAGCACTGGCTGAGCAGCAGACCGGGGTGGGCCCATTGCTCGACCAGCGGGGTGTGGCGATCCAGATTGTCGGGTAATGGCCAGTGCCCGCGGTTGGACGACCGGGACGTGCTTAATCGATGCAGTTCGTGCCTCAACACCGACCAGAAGGCATCCAGCCCCGGCTGCAACGGCGGCAGATCATACCAGGGTAAACTCGCGATCAGACTCACGTCATCGTTTCCTTATGTATCAGGGACAAGGTATTCAACGTCATCATTATCATTCAGCAGTGTGCAGCAGCGTGCAGCAGTGTGCAGCAGCGTGACCCTTCAACGTGACGAGTTGCTTTTGAACTGCTTGATGCTGCGCTTGCCGGCGCTGCGGCGGTTGGCCTGTTTGTCGCGCGGTGGACGCTTGCGCTCGCCGCTGGCAACCCGATCCGTGACCGGGAAGCCTTCCAGCGCGTGCAGCGGCAACTCGGAACCGGTCAGCGTACGTATCGCCGCCAGCGCCTCTGCCTCGGCGTGGCACACCAGGGAAATGGCCAGACCACTGCGACCGGCCCGGGCGGTACGGCCAACCCTGTGTACATAGACAGGTGCGCTGGTGGGCAGGTCCAGGTTGAAGACCACCGGCAGCGCCGTCACATCTATGCCCCGGGCCAGCAAATCGGTGGCCACCAGTACCCGCAAGCGACCGGTTTTAAACTCGTTCAGCGTCTGTTCCCGCACCTGTTGATCCTTGTTGCCGTGCAGGGCGGCGGCATCGATGCCGGCCTTGTTCAGTTTTTTGGCCAGGGCATCGGCGCTGTCCCGCGCATTGATAAACACCAGCACCTGTGACCAGATATCTTGTTTAAGCAAGCCGATCAGCGCCTGGGCCTTGCTGCCCTTGTTGACCAGATAACAACGTTGTTCAACCTCATCTACCAGGCTGTTGCCGGCATGGGCCTCGATACGGCGGGGGTCGATAAGCAACCGGCTGGCAATTTCCTCCAGCTCGGCGGGCAGGGTCGCCGAAAACAGCAGACTTTGCCGCTGCACGGGCAGCCTGGCCAAGATCCGCTGAATGTCGGGCCAGAAGCCCATTTCCAGCAGGCGATCGGCCTCGTCCAGCACCAGATGCGTGATGGTATCCGGGATCAGCAGCTGTTGTTCCAGCAAGTCGAGCAGGCGACCGGGCGTGGCCACCAACAGTTGCGGGCCCGTGGCCAGCGCGGCGATCTGCTTTTCCTGCTCAATCCCGCCACACAGGATGACCAGTTTCAGTGCCATGGCTTGCGCCAACGGCTGCAGCACGGTACTTATCTGTGTGGCCAACTCGCGGGTGGGCACCAGCACCAGCACCAGCGCCTGGGGGGCGGCCTCGTCCTGCTTTGTTTGCTGCAATTTTGCTTGCTGCAATTTTGCTTGCTGCAACTTTATTTGCTGCAACAGAGGCAAACCGAAAGCCAGGGTCTTGCCACTGCCGGTCCGGGCCAGCGCCAGCACATCCTGACCGGTCAGGGCCACCGGAATGGCCAGCTGCTGGATGCGGGTGGGCTGCTGATACTGGCTGGGCAAGGCGGCCAGCAGATCAGGGTGAAGCTTGAGCTCGGCAAAGGTCATGGAAATACCAACAGAATGGAAATACCAACAGAAAGGGGAGCAGAAGTCTAAACAGCCGGAGCAGACAAGTAAACGGCCTTGATTTATGGGCTGAAGGTTCATGGGGTGAAGGTTCATGGCTCGAAGACAGCATAAACGTCTGTTTTTCTTCGTACAGCCCCGGGGAAGTTCGAGACCAGGCAGGATAAAACACTGAAATGGTGTTGTTTTACGCGAATTCAGCGCTTTTCCTGCACGCTGCTGACCTTGTCGGCCATGGTCTGCTGTCTGTCCAGCCCCGCATTGCAATGAAAAATGATTTTCTTTATGTCAAAATGATAATTCTTGTGTGGTGCGTAACAATAATAGCGCCCGGTTCAAGGTAGGATATGCACCGGTAACAGGGTGTGGCAGTGGTCGCGACGCGAACAGCCAGAAAACAATAAGCCAGAAAAACAATAAAACACGAAGCTAAGGTATCGGGAGCAGTGCTAGTGGCTATATTCATATCCAGCCGGGTATCCCCGGTGATGTGCACATTATTGAATATCCTGTCTCGCAGTTCGCAGACGGTGATACCGGCATTTTTATTGTTGCTCGTTACCTCGGCATCCCACGCAGCCCATCGCCCTGTCCATATCTACGCACTGAATCAGCAGTCACTTCCCTTCGAAGCAAACGACAGCTCCCATCAGGTCATCGGCTTCAATATCGAGCTCATTCGCCAAATCGGTGAAGTCATGGGGTTCGATGTGGAATTCCGGGCCATGCCCTGGAAGGAGATACCGGGCCGGCTCAAGACCGGGGAGGTCGATATGGCGACCATGATATCGTCACCGGAGCGACAGTTGTTATACGATTTCGCCGAACCTCATCATGTATCACCTATCGCCATGTTCGTTCGAGCCGACGATACCGAGATCTATTCTCTTGATGATTTACATAACTTACATAACAAGGAAGTCATCACCATAGCGGGCGACTTTTCACGGTATTATTTGCTCAATCTGTCCCCGGAGCTGAAAACGGTAACGGTGGCGGATATCACCGCCGGATTAAGGCGGTTGGCGGCCGGACGGCACGACGCTGTTGTCGGCTTGCAAAGCATAGGGATGTACCAGGTTCAGCAACACAAACTGACGAACCTGGTGCTTGCCGGCTCTATTTCATCGCCTTATTCCTATAGCTTTGCGGTTGGCAAAGGTAACCGGGAGCTGCTGGCGCAAATCAACCAGGGGCTGGCCATCCTGAAACGCAACGGCACCTTTCAGCAACTACATGAAAAATGGCTGGGAGGAGGGCGAAAGGCCGAACAACAGAAACAGGTCCTGATGGGTTTTTTTGCTCTCATCCTGCTTATTGTGCTGATGGGGGGGAGCCTGCTCTGGATGTGGAAGACAGAAGACACCCGCGAGCAACTTGAGCGGGCTTACCATGATGCGCTGACCGCCTTGCCCAGCCGTACTTTGTTGATGGACCGGCTGGAACATGCACTGAGTCACGCAAAACGACATCAGGGCCGGATAGCGGTGCTGTTTATTGACCTGGACGGCTTTAAAGCGGTCAATGACACACTGGGACATGCCGCCGGAGACGTCCTGTTGCAAATGGTGGCCAAGCGGCTGTTATCTTGTGTTCGTGAGATCGATACCGTGGCCCGCCTGGGCGGAGACGAGTTCGTGATAGTGCTGGAGCATATTGGTCATGCCGGAGAGATCGATCTGGTTGCCGACCGTATACTGGATATCCTGCAACAACCCTTTGTCATCGCCAACCAGTCGGTATGCATCAGCGGTAGTCTGGGGAGCAGTCTGTACCCCGAAAATGGCACCGATGCCGCTACCCTGTTAGGGCACGCCGATGACGCCATGTATCAGGCCAAACAACATCCGGATCGACGCTTTGCCTCCAATGTACGGCATCTTGCGGGTGATGCTGCCATCACGCCCGAAGCACAAACAACATCGGGAGCGGATACCCGATAAGGGGCAGTCGGTGATGTACTTTCAGACCGGTGGGGCGACCGGGTAAGCCCTCACCGGCAATCTTGCACTATATTCACCAAAAAATGCATGGGAAGCCCCGTCATTCATGACGGGGAGGGATAATGCACCGTGCGTAAGCACGCTGCACTGTTTCTTTTATCAGCGAACAGCAGGGGTCTGGTGGTAGCCATAGCCATTTCCTCGTTGAATGAGCGCACAGTGTTTCCAGCTAATGCCTTGCACCGGGCCATTTGCTGTTTGAATATTAAAATTGCCAGTTGCCCGGATGGCCACTCGACCTTGATGCACCCCGGCTTTTCGGCCTGTTGGCACGGTCGCTCGCACCATATCACCCGTCTGGAAGCCATGTACTTTTTTGGCGTTCATCAGGTAGCCACGCGGAAAACCGTATTTATTCAGGGTGGTGCGCTGATAACTGCCCCGACCCATGGCCTTGATCACCAGCGTCGGCTTCTGCCAGTCCTTGACCACATCTACCTCACCAACACACACCGCATCCAGGGCATGGGTTTTGGGAATCCCCAGCTGACACCGGTTAAACTTGGTCTGGCCGCCACTGCCGGTGCTGACCGGCAAGCCGGTGGCGCACAAGGCACGGTACAACGCCCAGCGCGTGGCATTGACCGCCGCCGCGTCATGCAGTGGCCGCTTCATCTGCTTCAGCACCCGCTCTAGGCGAGCCGGACCGGACAGCTTATTGGCCTTGAGGCGCCGGGCCAGTGCCTTGCTCGTTGCAAAGAAGATTTCCAGTGACTGCCGATCTTTTTCCTGGTTGCAGGCCTGGCAGGCCATGGTCAGGTTACTCACCCGATTACTGCCCTTCAGCCCTTTTGCCACGATGTGTTCGACCTGGAGCGGAATATCTTTATCGCCACAATAGGCACATTCCCGGCCCCATTTCTCCAGCAAATATTCGCGTATTTCGTAGCCTTGCAGCGTGCCTTGCTGATATTCAATTCCGCTGATCTCGGGGTTGTCCATCAACTGCATATCAAAGCGCACCCGCTCCATGTCCACCGAAGTGATCGACGCCAGTTTGCATATCTTACCCAACCAGGCCAGTTGCGTATCGACCCGGTGCTGCAATGACGGCGGCAACCAGCCCTTGCTCCTGGTGCGGTTATTAAAGCGCGGGGCACGGTGCCGCAGGTTCTGACTCCGGCGACGGCGACGGTGCCCGGCCCGCTGTTGCAATGCCTTCTTGATCTGGGCACCGCGATGCACCAGCTCCATCAACATCAATACCGTCAGGACCTTACGGTTATCCACCGCTTCGCGTACCACCGCGACCCCGGAGGTTTTGCTGCCCGGATCGAACTTGACCCGCAGCGGTTGCCGCTCGCCATCCACCCGGTCTTTCAACCGAATGGCGAACGGTACCTGGCTGACCACCACCGCCCGGCCGCGACTGAGCAACAAGCGGGCCCGCTTTTCGCTACAGGGCATCAACGGCCTTTTTTGTTTATCCAATACGAAAACAGCCATGCTATTTTCTCCCTATTAATGCCCTTACGGGCCTGGTAACGAGGACGTGTGTCCTTCTCCCCTCGGGAATGTTATCCACCGGCTCCTACTATGCAGTAGCGAGAAAGACCTTCGGCGCTTTACCTTTCGCCAGCGTGATCAATCCCTTCCAGAGTCCGGGACTAAGGAAGCATCCCGGAGTGGGTCTTAACGACCTATGGATAACGTAGCTGACCATTAACTAGCCAGCTTACCCTGGTCAACCTGGCTTGTTTTCACAAGCCCCGTCATTCATGGCGGGGTAGTTGACGAACTATATTCACGATAATGTTTGACGCCACCCTCTTGCTTCCGTAGAGTGCACACCAGCAAGAGTTTCAAGTTAGCGCGGCCTTTGTATATTGTTTGTTCCTTACGGTACTGCAGTCACCAAACTTCCCTTCTTTGATATTTGTTGCATTTTCCGAGCATAAGCTCGTCACTAAAATAAAGGTAAGATAAAATGGCTAACGGCACCGTAAAATGGTTTAACGAAGCAAAAGGTTTTGGTTTCATCACTCCGGCTGATGGCGGCAAAGATCTGTTCGCCCACTTCTCCGAAATCGTCGGTGGTGGCTTCAAGACTCTGGCAGAAGGCCAGGCAGTATCCTACACCGCTACCGAAGGTGCCAAGGGTCCTCAGGCTTCACAGATTCAGGCTCTGTAATTACCTTCCGGTAATTCAAGACCCCAAAAAACCCGCTTCGGCGGGTTTTTTAGTATCTGAAGGCCGGTAAAAACAGGACGGCATCAACAGATATAGGTTATGCCAACATACATTAATCTTGAAAATAAATATTCCGCATCACAGCATCACAAAACAAGTCGTTCGGCAATGAGAGCCAGGCCGGAAAAATATAAGGTCCCCGAAGGGACCTTTTTATGAGCGCTTATTGACTACCGCTGTGCCTGACGGCCTCTTTGAGGTTATCAATTATCTGCGCAAGCGGGGTGCGGATACTGATGGTTTCTCCGGGAATCTTCATCGTCGCCTGGTTACCATCGTAATGGGCGACGGTGGCGATCAGTTTACCGTTATAGTTGACCAAACAGGATGTTTTACTGACGTCATCCTCCCGGATCTCTACGCCGTCCATCGCATAGAAGGCCATCACCAACCTTTCTTCCAACGAGGAGAAATCCGAGGGTGGGGTAGAGGATTCGACCCCCTTTATCTTTTCCTTCAGCAGCGCGACAGCGGCTTCAATGGTATCGGTACGCTCGTCTTCCTCGCCCAACTGTATAACCACCATACCGTTCGCTGCGCGCTCACCCACAACACCCAACTGGAGACCTTTGTAAAGCACGGTACAGGACTTGCGCACCGAATCACTGTCGTAGACTACCACCCCATCGATACCCGCCAGGGAGCGGTCCAGGATTTTTGCCACCTCGGTTCTATCGGTATCCGGCGCATCTTCCGGCAGCACCGAGTCTATCTTGGCGACGGCGTAACCCAACACCGCCTCTATGGTCACCTGCTCCATTTCATCCTCGTACTCCAGCTCACGCTTGCCGTAAAGAGCCAGGCCCTTCAGGTAGCGCAAGGCTTCTTCCGAGAGAAGGTGCAGTGAGTCAACCACATAAGAAAACAAGGGACGGCGGACCCCCATGCTCTCCTTCCCGAGTTCGTAGTAACCCATGGTGGCGTCGGGTTCGGTGTGAAGTGACTCCAGTATGCCCAGCACCGTCATCTTGACGATGGCCTTGGGGGGAGGAGAAGTCTTGGTAGCGCTGGTACTCAGGAACACAGCGTAGAGTGCCGCTTCGGTATAGGAGAGATCGCTAGAGGGGGTGGATAGAGAAGCTTCCACAGATTGACTGATTTCGGGGTCGTTAGACATGTTCACTCCGTCTTTTTCAAGCTTCTGGTTACTTTCAAGCGCGAGCTGGTCGATCGCCTCATCATTATCCAGACGGTCGAGGCTAACGCTGCAAGTATCATAGATATTACCGACTGCTGCCATGGAACCCAAGGGCAGGGTGTGATAAAAACCCGGGAAGCAGCTAAGTTTCAATCCAGTTCTGGTAGATGGTAGGGAACTGCTCAACCACCCACTCCGCGAAAGCATGGACTTGAGGGGCCAAGTGGGATCGACTGGGGTATAAGACGGATACCGGTTGGGGACGGGGACGATAGGCCCTGAGCACTTCGACCAAGGAACCGTCAATAAGATGGCGTTCAAGGGTAATGCCCGGTGCCTGAAGAATGCCGAAGCCGGCCACACCGCATTCTACATAGGCGTTGGACTCATTGACGATAATACCGTGCCGGTTGACATAGGTTTGGTCTTTGCTCCCATCAAGAAAATGCCAAGGCAATGGTCGCTTGTTGTGTCCGGACAGGAACCTGACACCGTAGTGCGCATGCAGGTCTTCTAGTGTCTTAGGCTCACCGTAGTCTCGAATGTAGCTGGGGGCTGCACAAGTAACCATGGTCGCTTCACCTATGCGACGGGCTACCAGACTTGAATCGGGTAACTCGCCGATGCGTATGGCACAGTCTACTCCCTCGGCCACCAGATCCACGGTTCTATCCGTGACCCCAAGTGCCAGCTCAATCTCGGGATAGAGAGAGGTGAACTCTCGAAGGTTCTCTATGAGTTTTGGCTGTGCAAATGCCGCAGGAACGTCGATACGTAACTTTCCACGTATGGTGGCGTTGGAACGCCTGAACATGGACGTGGCCTTCGCAACATCCCCAAGGATCTCCCGAGCGCGTTCATAGAACTGTTCACCTTCATCAGTAAGTCGAACTTTTCGGGTTGTACGATGAAAAAGACGCACGCCCAAAGACGTCTCTAACTCCTGGATCGTTCTGGTCACCTGGGGACGCCCTAGCTGCATAGCCTCGGCCGCCTGGGTAAAGCTGCCCAGCTCTGCCAATCGACAAAACACCTGCATTGTCTTGAGTAGCTCCATCGGTTTCTCGCTCGCCACCCGTTTTATTGCCATACAAGGAAACTTGATATTATGAATTGTTACATTATTTAGCAACAGTAATTTTCTTCGCCAGGTATTTATCGGGTCACTCCGATCACAAACAATAGCGCCAGTTTGTTACTCACCCACATGGAAATAGACAATGAAAGCATGGCTTCTAAAAGATTTTGGTCTCGATAATTTGGTACTTGGCGATACAAACACCCCCGAACCCAAGGCGGGAGAGCTGCTGGTGAAAGTCGGTGCCGTCTCACTGAACTTTCGTGATAAAGCCATCGTCGATGGCATTTACGAACCGCACCTGGTGCCGAAGCCGCTGATCCCGGTGAGCGACGCTTCGGGTACTGTCGTCGCGGTCGGCGCAGGCGTCACGCGATTCAAGGTCGGTGACCGTGTCAACTCGCACCTTTATTCACGCTGGCTCGATGGCGAGCCAGGACCGAACGAGCCCGACTACTGCTTCGGCTCGCCGCTACCGGGTGGCCTGGCCGAATACATGATCATCCACGAGGAAAGCGCGGTTCGTGCCCCTGACAACATGTCTGACGAAGAAGCCTCAACCCTGCCGATTGCCGCGCTGACGGCTTGGTATTCGCTGGTGGACTTCGGCCAGATTCAGCCGGGTCAAACCGTACTCGTGCAGGGGACCGGTGGTGTATCAATTTTCGCGGTGCAGCTTGCCACCGCGCTTGGCGCGAAGGTGATCATCACCTCCAGCCGTGACGACAATCTGGAAGCGGTGAAAAAGCTCGGCGCTGTCGCCGGCGTAAACTATCGGACCAACCCACGCTGGGAAGAGGAAGTGCTCAAGCTCACCGATGGTAAAGGCGTAGACCTGCTGCTGGATGTTGCGGGTGGTGAGGGGCTGAATCAGTCTATCGCGGCCACCAAGGCCGCAGGCAAGATCGCTCAGATCGGCTTCCTCACCGGGCAGACCACCACCCTCAGCTTAATGCCACTGATATTCCGACAGACAACCATTCGGGGAATAGCGGTAGCCCCCCGTTCGTCCTTTGATCGCATGAATGAGTTTCTGAACCAGCACGCAATTCGGCCGGTGATCGACCACGTCTATTCGTTTGACGAAGCCCCTCAGGCCTACGAGCACCTGGCCCGCGGTGCATTTGGCAAAGTCGTCATCAAAGTTTCGTAAGTGCTGGGCGCGAAGGATCTAAGGTTGAACACCCGCAGTGGCATCATCACCCGATTAATTCCGAGCGCTAAATCGCGTTCACATTTCGTATATATTCATATCGTCTAATATAAATATCCATTTATGAATAAACGATATATAAATATTGAGTTGTCGGGTGTTTGTTGAGCAGCAAAAACACCCAAATCGAATAGTGAAAATCACTTAACCCCCTCCCTGTATCAATCAATCTAACCATGGCGGCTTAAATGGCCGTCATGGACTCTTCCCGTCATCAACCCAAAGGACATGAGGGAAGTGGTACCTCCTCGGCTGGTCGATTTTAAGCGCCAGCTTCCATCGATATCAGTCCGCAGCCTCACAACCAAAGTCTCATAACAAAAAAAATGCATCTCAATATGAGTCGGATTCGGTTGATTTTTTATACATTAGGGTCAAGAATAGCGTCAAATGAGTGTTTTCTATTCATTCGGCACCCTGATTTAGTCATAAATGAGTCCGCTTTATAGAAACGGCTGAGACTTTGTTTTTGTAAGTTATGGAATGCAAGCAGCGTTGCTGAATATTGGCACCATCATGGCCATGTGCAGCAATTCCCAGTCGATAATAAGAAGAGATCACTGGCTATCTGGAATTTATCGATAGCAAAGTGATTATGGGTAGCACGGAATGCTAAAGCTGGAAGATATAAAAAAAGACGCCCAGATCCGGGGGCTGCTTGCCGAAGGCATTGTCCGGGTGGTGCAGGTGGAGCTGGTGGGTGAGCACGCCCTGACTGTGTACTACAAAGACAGTCAGGGGAGTCTTGCCGAGCAGATGCTGTTTCGCTCCGACGAAGCCCGGCTTTCGTTGGCGACGGCCGGGCTGGCCTGGGCCTTTGATGCCCCCGGTGCCGAGTTCAAACTGGGGCTGGAAGCCTACCGGATAACCCAGGCTGCCCTGTTCGATCCCATGATGGCGGTGCACACCTCCAATGTAGTACCGCTTCCCCATCAAATATCTGCCGTTTACGAGGCCATGTTGCCGCGCCAGCCACTGCGCTTTGTACTGGCCGACGACCCCGGTGCCGGTAAAACCATCATGGCCGGGTTGCTTATCCGTGAATTATTGATGCGTGCCGATGCCAGGCGCATCCTCATCATTTCACCCGGCTCGCTTACCGAACAATGGCAAGACGAGCTGCTGGAAAAATTTGGCGTGCAGTTCGACATCTTCAGTCGGGAAAAGCAGGAGCAATGTGCCTCCGGCAATTACTTTGATGAGGCCAACCAGCTTATCTGCCGCCTGGATCAGCTCTCGCGCAGCGAAGAGTTTCAGGACAAGCTGAAAAATACCGAATGGGATCTGATCATCGTGGACGAAGCGCACAAGCTGTCGGCCAACTATTTCGGTAACAAGGTCAACAAGACCAAGCGTTTTCAGCTGGGCGAACTGCTCGGTGGCATCACCCGTCATTTTTTGCTGATGACGGCGACTCCCCATAATGGCAAGGAAGCCGATTTTCAGATCTGGCTGTCACTGCTGGACAGCGATCGCTTCTACGGTAAATTCCGTGAAGGCGCCCACAAGGTCGATGTATCCGACATGATGCGCCGTATGGTCAAGGAAGAGCTGCTGAAATTCGATGGTACTCCGCTGTTTCCCGAGCGCCGGGCCTATACCGCCAACTATCAGCTGTCGGATCTGGAAGCCAGCCTCTATGAGCAGGTCACCACCTATGTGCGGGAGGAAATGAACCGGGCCGACAAGCTGAGCGGTAATAAAAAGAACACAGTGGGGTTTGCCCTGACCCAGCTGCAACGCCGTCTGGCCTCCAGTCCCGAGGCCATTTACCAGTCGCTCAAGCGACGCCGGAAACGTCTGGAAGCGCGGCTGGAAGAAACCAAATTGCTGGCCCGTGGCCATGCTGCCAGGCAACAACACATCGCCGAGACCCTGGGTGAATACGGCGTAAAGAAAAACATTGATGATCTGATCGATAACCTCGACGAGCTCGATGAAGAGCTGAGCGCCGAAGAATACGAGCGCTTGGCCGAGCAGGTGGTTGATCAGGCCACTGCGGCGGAAACCATTCCCGAGCTGGAAGCCGAAATTACCATTCTGAAAGATCTGGAATACCAGGCGTCGACCGTCGTGCAATCGGGCAACGACAAAAAATGGGAACAACTGTCCAGTCTGTTGCAGGACAAGCCGGAAATGTTCGACCAGGCCGGCAGCCGTCGCAAGCTCATCATCTTTACCGAGCATAAAGACACCCTTAACTACCTCATCGCACGCATCGAAGACATGCTCGGCAACCCCAAGGCCGTGCGCACCATCTATGGCGGTACCAACCGGGATGACAGGCGCAAGATCCAGGAAGAGTTTCGCAATGACCCCGAAGTCGTGGTGCTGATTGCTACCGATGCCGCCGGGGAAGGGGTGAACTTGCAGAATGCCAACCTGATGGTGAATTACGACTTGCCCTGGAACCCCAACCGGCTCGAACAGCGCTTTGGCCGTATTCACCGTATCGGCCAGACCGAGGTCTGCCACCTGTGGAATATCGTGGCCAATGAAACCCGGGAGGGGGAAGTCTTCCAGAAGCTGTTCGAAAAAATCGAAATCGAACGGGCTGCGCTCGGCGGCAAGGTGTTCGATGTGCTGGGCGAGGCCTTCGATAACATTTCCCTGAAAGAGCTGTTAATCGATGCCATTCGCTATGGGGAAGACCCTGGTGTCAAGGCTCGCATGAGTGAAGTGATTGAAGGCGCGCTGGATGCCGACCACCTCACGGATATTCTCAAGCGCAATGCCCTGGTCGAGCAGCACATGGGGCTGGATCAGCTGTATGCGGTCAAGGAAGAAATGGAAAAGGCCGAAGCCAGACGGCTGCAACCCTATTTTATTCGGGCCTTTTTTACCGAAGCCTTTCAGGCACTGGGCGGAGAGCTGCGTGCCCGTGAAACGGGCCGCCATGAAGTGCGTCATGTACCAGCCAGTATTCGGGAGCGGGACAGAGTCATCGGTGAAACCCGCACCCCTGTGTTGCGCAAATACGAGCGTATCTGTTTTGAAAAGCAGCATGTCCGGCTGGCCGGTAAACCCATGGCCGATCTGATCCACCCCATGCACCCCTTGATGCACACCACCACCGATTTGGTATTGGAAGCCCATCGCCCCAAGCTCAAGCAAGGGGCGGTGCTGGTTGACCCCAGTGACGATGGCCAGCAGCCCAGGGTGCTGTTTATGGTGGATCACAGTGTGCGCGAAAGTGCCAACCCAAACGCCGTGGCCTCGCGCCGCGTGCAGTTTGTTGCCATCAACGAACAGGGGCAGGCCAGTCATGCCGGTTGGGCGCCGCACCTGGATTTGGTGCCGATAGCGGAAGACGAGCGCCAGCTGATTGACGACATCCTGTCCGCTCCCTGGTTGGCCTCCAACCTGGATGCCCTGGCGCTGGCTCATGCCTCCCAGCAACTGGTGCCGGAGCATTATCAAGAGGTAAAACACCGGCGCCAGCAGCAGGCCGACAAAATACTGGCGGCGGTCAACGAGCGGCTGGTCAAGGAAATCAACCACTGGTCGGATCGCTACATCAAGCTATCGGACGATGTCAGCGCCGGTAAGCAGCCTCGTATTCAACCCGAAATGGCCCGGCGCCGGGTGGATGAGCTGACCGCTCGTTTGGAGCAGCGCAAGGCCGAGCTGACCGCCATGAAAAACGTGGTGTCCAGTACCCCTGTGGTGGTGGGCGGCGCCCTGGTGATCCCTCAGGGATTGCTGGCGGCCCGCAAGGGGGAAACCCGCTTTGCCATCGATGCAGCCAGTCGCGCCCGCATCGAGCAAGTGGCGATGGCGGCGGTGATCGCCGCCGAACAGGCCTTGGGCCACGAAGTGAAGGACGTTAGCGCCGACAAATGCGGTTGGGATATTACCGCCAGGCCGCCCGTGAATGCCGATGGCTCCATCAGGCCCGATCGTCATATCGAAATAAAGGGCAGGGCAAAGGGCCAAACCACCATTACCGTCAGCCGCAACGAAATCATCTACGGCCTCAACCAGGCGGAGAAGTTCTTTCTGGCCATCGTGGTGGTCGACGGCGATGACCATGAAGGGCCTTTTTACATCAAGAATCCGTTTACGGCCGAGCCGGACTTTGGCGTGGCCAGCATCAACTACGACCTGGACGACCTGCTGTCACGCGCTTTGCCCCCCGAGCACACGATATAAAGAAATAAAAAGAAATAAAAAAGAAATAAACAGGGATAAAAGGGATAAAAATGACAACCATCAAATCACCGAAAAAACTGATCGAAGTGGCCTTGCCACTGGAAGACATCAACCTGGCGGCAGCCCGGGAAAAATCCATCCGCCATGGCCACCCCAGCACATTGCATCTGTGGTGGGCGCGACGGCCGCTGGCGGCGGCGCGGGCGGTGATTTTCGCCCAGATGGTCAACGACCCCGGTTATCAGCAGGGCGAGGGCTTTCGCTACGGAGTCAATAAAAAAGAAGCCGAGCGCAAACGCGAGGAGCTGTTTCAAATCATCCGCGACCTGGTGAAATGGGAAAACACCAACAACGAGGAGGTGCTGGAGCGCGCCCGGGCCGCCATTCGCGATAGCTGGCGGGAAACCTGCCACCTCAATCGCAACCACCCTCAGGCCGCCGAGCTGTTCAACCCAGAGCAACTGCCCGCCTTTCACGATCCCTTTGCCGGTGGTGGGGCCCTGCCGCTGGAAGCCCAGCGCCTGGGGCTGGAAAGTCATGCCTCGGATCTCAACCCGGTGGCGGTGATGATCAACAAGGCGATGATTGAAATTCCGCCCAAGTTTGTCGGGAGCACCCCGGTGGGGCCACTGCCCGCCGGTGAAAAGCAAAGCAAGCTGATGGACGACTGGCCCGGGGCTCGGGGGCTGGCCGAAGATGTACGCCGCTACGGTCACTGGATGCGGGAACAGGCATTCGAGCGTATCGGCCATCTCTATCCCAAAGTCACCATTACTCCCGAGATGGTGGCCGAGCGACCGGATCTGAAACCTTATGAGGGAGAGCAGCTAACGGTCATCGCCTGGCTGTGGGCGCGAACTGTGAAGAGTCCAAGCCCGGCATTTAGCCATGTAGATGTTCCTTTGGTTCGTTCCTTTGTGTTGTCCAGCAAAAAGGGAAAGGAAGCTTGGGTAGAGCCCATAATCGAAAGCAATGGATACCATTTTGAAATCAGATTAGGTAAGCCTACAGACGATGCAATAGAGGGAACTGTTATTCGCAGTGGTGGAACTTGCATACTTTCACAAACGGCCATGCCCTTTAAATATATTCGAAATGAGGCAAAAAACGGGCGGATGGGAAATAAGTTAATGGCGGTTGTTGCCGAGGGTAAGAAAGGTAGAGTTTATTTACCTCCAACCTTGGAGATGGAAAGAATAGCCAACTCTGCGGATGGCGATCGCTTTACTGAAACTGAAATATCTCACTGGCCTGGTAGAACAAATGTGGTTGAGTATGGGATGACCAAGTTTCTTGACCTTTTCACCTCTCGCCAACTTGTCGCCCTGACCACCTTCTCTGATCTGGTGCAGGAAGCCCGGGAACAGGTGATTGTCGATGCCAAAGCGGCCGGCATGGCCGATGATGGCCTGGGGATCGATCAGGGAGGAACGGGAGCAACAGCCTATGGTGATGCGCTGGCGGTTTATTTATCGTTTGCAATTAATAAGCTGGCTGACCGAGGCTCAACAATATGTGGATGGGACTCTTCCAGAAGCAGCACTCGAAATACATTTGCCCGGCAAGCTATCCCCATGACATGGGATTTCGCTGAGGCTAACCCTACCTCAACCTCAACAGGTAATTTTATGGGAGGGGTTGGGTGGGCAATTGATGTATTGAACAACTTGTCACCATCAAATTCGGGGTGTTCGCTGCAACAGGATGCCGCGACTCAATCAATAAGCAATTTTAAAGTGGTTTCAAGTGACCCCCCTTATTACGACAATATCGGCTATGCCGATCTGTCCGATTTCTTCTATGTCTGGCTGCGCCGTTCACTGCGCAATATCTATCCCGGTTTGTTTGGCACCATGGCGGTGCCCAAGGCCGAAGAGCTGGTTGCCACTCCCTATCGGCACGGCAGCAAGGAAAAGGCCGAACAGTTTTTTATGGCAGGCATGACTCAAGCGATTCAGCGGT
This sequence comes from Oceanisphaera litoralis, assembly GCF_016907015.1. Lineage (GTDB taxonomy): Bacteria > Pseudomonadota > Gammaproteobacteria > Enterobacterales > Aeromonadaceae > Oceanimonas > Oceanimonas litoralis. The sequence goes on along the minus strand of NZ_JAFBBE010000003.1, from coordinate 78,337 downwards.
TGGCTGAGCAGGCGCACCCGGCCTTTCCGGTGACCATTTACTATGCCTTCAAGCAATCGGAAACCAGGGAAGGCAGCACCACCAGCACCGGCTGGGTGACCTTTCTGGAGGCGGTACTCCAGGCCGGATTTTCCATCGACGGCACCTGGCCAATGCGTACCGAAATGGGTAACCGTATGATTGGTTCCGGTACCAATGCCCTGGCGTCATCTATCGTGTTGGTGTGCAAAAAGCTCCAGCCCAGTGCCGAGAGCATCTCCCGCCGCCAGTTTATCCGCGAACTGCGCGAACAGATGCCGGAGGCGCTGGAGGCCATGATTGGCGGCGAAACCGGCGAGGCGCCCATAGCGCCGGTGGATCTGGCCCAGTCCGCCATCGGCCCCGGCATGGCAATTTTTTCCCAATACGAGGTGGTGCTCAACCAGGATGGCTCGCGCATGAGCGTCAAGGATGCGCTGATTTTGATTAACCGCGCCATTACCGACTACCTGAACCCGGACAGCGGCAGTTTTGATGCCGATACCCTGTTCTGTGACGACTGGTTCAGCCAGTACGGCTGGAGCCAGGGTCCCTTTGGCGAGGCCGATACCCTGGCCCGGGCCAAGGGCACCTCGGTAGAAGGCGTGGCCCACGCCGGTGTGATTGCGGCCAGTGGCGGCAAGGTGCGGCTGCTGAAATGGACCGAATACCCCGAAGACTGGGACCCTGCCTATGATATCCGCACCCCGGTGTGGGAAGCCTGTCATCAGATAATCCGCGCCCTCAACCGGCTGGGTGAAACCGGTGCAGGAGCCTTGCTGGCCAGAATGCCCGAGCTGGGCGAGGCCATCCGCCAGCTGGCCTACCACCTCTATACCCTGTGCGAACGCAAGAAATGGGCGGAAGACGCCCGTGCCTATAACGAATTAATCGGCGCCTGGCCTGCCATCGTCGCCGCGTCACACGACGCCGGCCATTCCGGAAGCCAGACCGAGCTGTTTTAAGGAGTCACCATGAGTTTAAGACCCTGGCGCGAGATAGCGCGCCCCCATAAAGACGTATTGGAAGGCACCTTCAAGCAGTCGGAATTTGCCGCCGATATCACCCAGGTCGCCACCGGCAAGGCCCCGGAGGAATATCAGGATGCGGAGAAGTTCTTTGCCCGTACCTTTATTACCGAAGGCATGCGCCTGCTGCTGATTTCCGTGGCCCAGCGCCTGGCCGGCATGGGCGGTGATCCGGTTATCCAGCTGCAAACCGCCTTTGGGGGCGGTAAAACCCACACCATGTTAACGGTATATCACCTGGCCGCACGCCAGGTCAGCACCGACAAACTGCAAGGTATACCGCCCATCCTGGATGAAGCCCGGATCAGCGACTTGCCCAATGCCCATATTGCGGTGCTGGACGGCATCAATCTGTCGGTCAGTGAAGGCAAGCCCCATGGCAGCATTACCGCCAATACCCTGTGGGGAGAAATGGCCTGGCAGTTACTGGGGGAGGAGGGCCATCAGATCGTCGCTGCCAGCGATAGAGACGGTACCGCACCGGGCAAGGATACCCTGATAACACTGCTGAACAAGGCTGCACCCTGTGTGATCTTGATCGATGAGTTGCAAAAATTCTTCAGCGATCTCACCCCGGGCAAGCAGCTTAATGCGGGCAGCTACGAGAGTAACCTAAAGTTTATTCAGGCCCTGACCGAAGCGCTGAAAGCGGTACCCAATGCCATCCTGCTGGCGTCGTTGCCGGAGTCGGAAACCGAAGCAGGGGATTCCTTCGGCCAAAAAACCCTGGTAGCGCTGGAAAAGCATTTTGGCCGGGTCGAATCGGTATGGAAACCGGTAGCCACCGAAGAAGCCTTTGAAATAGTGCGCCGTCGGCTGTTTGAATATGCCGGTGAGCAGGCGCTGATTGAAGGCACCTGCCGCCAGTTTGCCGATTTTTATCGTCAGCAGGCCAGCGCCTTTCCGCTGGAAACCCAGTCCAACCAGTATTTCGAGCGGATGTGCAGCTCTTATCCCATTCATCCGGAAATTTTCGATCGTCTGTACGAGGACTGGTCCACCCTGGACAAGTTTCAACGCACCCGTGGCGTGCTTCAGTATATGGCGGTGATTATCCACCGGCTGTGGAATGACAATAATCAGGATGCCCTGATCATGCCGGGCTCGATTCCGCTCGATGACAGCGTGGTGCGTAATAAAAGTATCCATTACCTGTCCCAGGGCTGGGAGCCGGTGATGGAGCGGGAAGTGGACGGCGACCGTTCCGAGCCACACCGTATTGACGGTGACGATACCCGTTTTGGCGGGGTACAGGCGGCGCAACGGGTGATGCGTACCGTATTTCTGGGCAGCGCTCCTTCGGGCAAGGACCAGGTCATCAAGGGCATAGATCTGGAGCGAATTCTGCTGGGTACCGTCCACCCCGGTCAGACCATCGGCGTATTCGAAGACGTGCTCAAGCGGCTGCGGGACAGGCTGCATTACCTTTATTCGGATCAGGAGCGGTTCTGGCTGGACACCAAACCGAACCTGCGTCGGGAAATGGAAAGCCGCAAGCTGAATATCGACAAGGCGGACTTGCAAGATGAGCTGAAACGCCGGGTAACGGGGCTCTTTGGCCGGAGCCATATCTTTGGCGGTATCCATGTCTTTACCCTGTCTGCCGATGTGCCCGATGAATACGGCAACGGACCACGGTTGGTGGTATTGCCGCCGACCGATGCCTATAGCCGCGCCGATACCGGTTCGGCGGTGAATGCGGCCGAGAAAATACTTCAGCACCGTGGCGAGCAGCCCCGCCAAAAACGCAATCGCCTGATCTTCCTGGCGCCCGATGCCGATGTGGTGAGCAGGTTGCGGGAGGCAGGTAAATCCTATCTGGCCTGGCGGGAAATCGTCAAGGACATCGACGAAGGCAAGCTCAACCTGGATCTGTTTCAGGCCAACCTGGCCAGAAAAAACAGCAGTGGTGCCGAGCGCAGCCTGCAACAGGTGGTGCGTGAAGCCTACAAGTGGCTGCTGTGCCCTCAGCAGTTCCGTGCCACCGACCAGAAGCTGGACTGGGAAGCTGTGGTGTTATCCACCAATGCCAGCAATCTGGTGCAGGAAATAGAAAACAAGCTTCGGGAAGAAGAATGGGTGGTATTTGAATGGTCGCCCATTCACCTGCGCAACCTGCTGAATCAGTGGTATTTCAAGGATGGCGCCTTGGATGTTAATGCACTCAGGGTCTACCAGGATAGCTGCCATTATCTGTATTTACCGCGCCTGGTTAACGACACCGTGTTCCGTGACGCCCTGTTGCATGGACTGGATAGCCAGGACTTCTTCGGGTTTGCCGCTGGTCGAGATGGGGATCGCTACCTCGGTTTCCGTTTTGGCAATGGCGGCCCGATTACCCTGGATAACGATAGTGTGCTGATTGCGCGGGATGAAGCCGAAAGCTACATCGAACGAACAAAGCCTGCACCTCAGCCGGTAGTAATAACGGCAGGGGAAGGGGAAGCACATCAGTCTGCGCCGACAGGATCTGTGGTGGGCGAGGCGGGGAATCATGCCTCTACTGCGGTAGAGACAAGAGCCGTCTCCTCAAATGGAAATACGGCGCAGGTGACACTGGAGCAGGTGCAAACCGCAGCCAAAAAGCAGTTCTATGGCACCATCAACCTTGATCCGGTGAAAGCCAAAATGGAATTCGCCAACATCGTCGATGAAATCGTGCAGCAGTTCACCGCCAAACTGGGCGTTGATGTCTCGATCTCCGTTGAAATACAGGCATCTGTCTCCGATGGCTTCGATGAGTCTTTGCAGCGCACCATCAAGGAAAACTGTAGCGTGCTGAAGTTTTCAAACTCCGAGTTTGAAGGCGGGTAAATGAATAAACAGTATGGCCGAGCTGAATTTTCATCGGCCATACTTTTTCAGCAGATCAAATTAATGAATGATGAGGGAAGCATCATGATACGAAAAATTGCCATGGCGTCTATTGCACTGATTTTTTCTATGTCCGTCTACTCGTCAACCGAATATGATACGAAAATAGAAACGTTTCTAGACCAGAGAGGTGTTGCAATTTATTCGAAACTCAAGCCAGTAGGAGAATATCTATCTGCCGATGAAAAGCCGATAAAATTCACCACCATCAACTCCAATCAGGTTGGTAGCCTTGAAGGGGCAGATGGAGTCCAAGTGTCAATTCACAGATCAAAGCATAGTGATATCGCATTAGGAAGTTACATTGACAAAGATGAGTTACCCGGCTTGATATCCAATCTTCGTAAAATATGGAATCACACATCATCAATATCTGAAGGTGAATATAGCACATTAACTTTACAAACAAGGTCTGGGGTATCTTTTATATTATTTGAATTATCCGAGGATCAGACTAAAGAGATCGATGTAAAGCGATTTATGTTTGTTGCAACGGCAGAAGCAGCCGATGAGTTCGAAAAGCTTACCGATCCTAGCAAATTCGATGATATTGATGGGCTTGCTATATTACCCATGGAAGGACTTAAAGATATCATTTCCATTCTAGAAAAAGCATCTTAGTAATATTATCAATGGTTTACCTAGGTATACTAGCGTGTGCCTAACACATGAACAAGGAGGCTCCTATGAGCGGCTCAATTAGATTACCCCACACCTGTCCTAAATGTGAAAAGACCGTGGCTAAAACTCATCAGGAGCTAGAGGCCTTGTTTGGCTTTCGAACACTTCCTAGTGGAATCAGTAACCAAAGCTGGTGCAAAAAATGTAGATCACAATGAAATAAGCCATAATAACAATGGGGATATTGATATGTCTGGTTCATTCCGTGTATACAAACATATGTGGATCGAAAGAAAATTATCTGACTTTGAACTTCAGGGATTATGCGGTGCTCTGGTTCATGACACACCTTTTGATCATTCTCTTAAACCTGGCCAGTTCGTCAAGCCCTTGCCTGAAAAACGATTCAAACTGAATCGCGCTCCACAGGAGCCAGTGGTTAAACTCGGCAAGAAAGAACATATTGACAAGTTCTTCCTGACCGGAAAACTGCAACTGGGGTCATTTGCTTACTACAATGATTTTGACCACCCAGAGATAGGTGATGTGGAAGAGGGGGCGGTTACATTGGTGGCCAAGACACCTTTTGGTGTTATGGCAGGAAAATATGGCTCAGGCTATAACCATCGTATGTTCTGTACCTATGTCGGACACCTTGACCAGACAACCATGAAGAAATTCGGCTACGACAGCGGGTTTATCGTCACAGATCCCGCAGGGTTTGCCCAAGCCATTGCAAGCGCAATCAGCGCCTCAACTTTCACATATGGGCAGTGCCTGTATCATCCTCACAAAGCCGTTCTCGGTTTTCCTGGGCATGATGTGGACCGACATCAGTTATCCCATAGAACAGGGCAGATGGTGAAGGCGGGCAAACACTTCATCAAACCGATGCGCTATTCACACCAAAGAGAGTTCAGATTTCTCTGGGAGATGCCTCAGGACGTGTCGGGCGCTGAAATCGTTGATTGCAGTGCAGCCAGGCAGTACTGCAATCAGCTTTAGGATGACGAGCATGCGAGCCATCTTTATCGCCGTACTATTCGTTATCTTATCCGGCTGTGTTTCAACTCATATGAAGCAGTATATAGGCAGAGATATTCGGGAGGTAATCCTCGATGATGGCCCGCCCGTTAACGCAATGGATATGGGCAATGGAGTCAGAGCCTTCCAGTTCAGAATAGGCGGGGGCACATACCGCCTTCCAAGCACCACCACAACAAGTGGCACGCTTACTGGCTATGGCAATAGCAGGGCTGACGCATGATCACTTTTCGAACAACCTGATCAAGCATCGATCAGTCCAACAGCAAGATGAGCGGTTAGGCTTGTCTCCTTCGCCACAAGAGAGTAAATAGTGGCGATCTTGACCAACCGTGCTTCATTATGGCCCAAAAACCTTTGCTCGATTACCTCGAAACGCTCCCAGATCCGCGCCTACCGGCGAAGTGCTCGCATGTTTTATCAGAGGTCGTGTTCATGGCCACCTGCGCCATGATGTGCGGCTTCGATACCTGGAGTGAGATCACCCTGTTTGCCAAGGAGCGGGAGCAATGGTTCCGACGATGGCTGTCACTGCCTGGCGGCGTCCCTTCGCACGACACCTTCAACCGGGTCTTTGCTCTCCTGCCGCCAGATAGCCTGAAATCCCTTTTCCAGGAGTGGGTTAGCGACATTCTGGAGAACGAAACGCTATCAGGGCAGCTCGCCATTGATGGCAAGGCCCTGCGTGCCACCGCCAAGGGCAAAGGGGCCAAGCCGGTGCACATGGTCAACGCCTGGTCAACCGAGCTGGGCCTGTGTATCGGCCAGCAAAAGGTGGCTCAGAAGTCGAACGAAATCACCGCCATCCCGGCCCTGCTCCAAGCGCTTGAACTCGAAGGCTGCCTGGTCAGTATCGATGCGGCCGGTACTCAAGTGAACATTGCGGACACCATCATCAAAAAGGGAGCCGATTACCTGCTGGCGGTAAAAGACAATCAACCCACGCTCAGCGCCGAGGTTCAGGCCCGGTTTCAAGCCTACTGGGACACGACCGCCGTGGATATTCCTGGCCCTGAATTCAGTGAGCAGTTCGATGCGCAACATGGCCGTAAAGAACATCGCCGATGCTGGGCGATTGCCGTCGATGAACACGTGCCGATATGCCAAACGTGGAAAGCCAAGACCCTGATTGCCGTGCAAGCCGAGCGCATAGAGAATGGAAAAGGCCATGATTTTGTTCGCTTTTATATCAGCAGCCGAGCACTGGATGCCAGCGCGGCACTGAAGGCCACTCGCTCGCATTGGTCGGTGGAAAACCTGCTGCACTGGACGCTGGATATCGCCTTTAACGAAGACCAACTTCAAGCCAGAGCTGGCCACGCAGGTGAAAACCTGGCGGTGATCAGACAATGGATCCTGAACATGTTGAAACGTAACACGTCACGTAAACTGAGCATGGCGAACAAACGAAAACTCTGTTGTTTGAATGACGATTATTTATTCGAATCAATGAGCATGTTCAAATTATGAACGCTGATGCGTCAGCCCTGATGGCAATAGCGCTTGGTTGAATGCGACTTCAATCACAACGGGTGGTGGTACTTACCATAGCGAAGGCTGCCTGGTGAGTTACATGACAACATGGAATCAATCTCGTCAAACATGGATTGTGAATGGTATTCGATACCCCAAAGGACTGGTTTGCTAACTGCTGCCAGTGAACCCAAGGGCAGGGGATTGATAAAAATACAAGACTTGGTCTCGGCTGTGTTGGTATCCATCAAATGGCGATACAGGTGTTTCTCTTGGAGCAAGACTGCGGCCAAGAGAGAGTTTATGGTAAATACAAACTCTGTAATGTGTGCTATCACCAGCCAGGGCAACGCTCAATAGCTGACTTGCTGTGCATAACAATAATGTTGAAAGCGGTTAATAAAAAGAAATCCGAGATGGCGCTTTCAGCTCCATTTACCATGATGGTGCAAGCCAGCGCTCAGATGAGCAAGACCTTTGGCGCAATGACCGCTCAGGTGACGCGCCATCTAGAGGCAGGTTAATCATCGGTGTCTCGGTAAGTGAATGCATGGCAGACATACCGGCTGCATAGACCCGGAAGATGTTGCCAGCCGAAACAGACAGACCAGTACAACAGGCCTAGCTCTGAACGCGCTTGATGGTTAACGGTAGCGGATGGCGCCAGTGCAAATCGCAACAGACTGATCTGAATCTCAGACTGAGCGCCATCGCCCAGGAGCAAACCAGACAGTGAGCCGTGCCGGTCGAGCATCAGCATGGCCGGATGCTGTCAGTCACACGGTGCTGACATGAACCAGGGAGCGCAGGCGATGGCGGTTAAGGCATGAAACAACCATGCGCGCACGTCGCCATGTCGGGACGGTACAGAAAACCGAAATGCCTGGAGGAAATTGTTAAAAACCGCTGTAAATTTATTAGTCTTTTCATATAAGCATCTGAAAATTAAGAGTTTCACGGTGGTGGAAAAATCCCATTTGAAACTGGAACTCACACACAGGCGGGTAGCAATCCTGAAACTCATAAACTGTATTTAACATAATATACATTATGCGAAGTCATGTATCTTGCCTTCAGCCTCTGGTATCAAGCCGGTCCAGTCGTTTACCGGCGGCGCTTTCATGGCGTTCGACCTTGCCGGTGTGCAGATACTGCGAGGTGGTGTCTATGCTGTCGTGGCCGGCGTCGGCCTGCACATGAGACAGCGGCCGGCCGTTGTAATTGATGTCGTGGGTAATGCCGGTGTGACGAATGCTGTGCACGGTCAGGCTCTGCATCTCGCTGGCATCCTGTTCGAAACCGTCCCGGGCGGCGGCATCGGCCGCGGCGGCCATCAGTTCGTTGAGCAGGTCACGCAGTTGGCGTATGCCGAGGTTGGCATTAAGCAGGCCCTGATCCCGCCCCCGGCCGGCGGCCTTGTGGCGCACAAACAACGGCGTGGCGTCGTTGGGTGCCGGCAAGGGTGACAGCTTGAGGTAATGGCGATAACGCTGTAATGCTTCGAGCAGTTCGCGGGACACGGCCACGGCGCGCTTTTTGCCACCTTTGCTGACCGGAATATGAAAGCTCCAGATGCCGGTGTGACCGTCGCGGCGAAACTGGCTCATCACCGGTGAAAAACCGGGTCGGGCTGCGACTTCCGAGATGCGCAGGTAGCAGCCGTACATCAGGGAGATCAAAAACAGGGTACGTTGGTGTCGTTCGGGCTCTTTTTCTGCCAGAAGACGGGCGGTCTTCATCACATAGGACCATTGCAAGTCGCTGAATACCCGTACTTCGTCTTCTTCGCCGAGACCGGCAACCACCACGGGACTGGAGCCAAAACGGCTGTGGCGCATCCACATGACCGCCGGGTTGCGCTCGGTCACTTCTTCGTTGATCAGATAACCATAGAAGGAAGACAGTATGGCCATCTTGGTTTTCAGCGCCTTGTCGCTCAGCCGGTATGGCTGTTCGATACCCTCGATTTTCTTGCCCAGAAACGGGCGCCATTGCGGGTTGGGCTGACGTTCGCCCCAGTCCTTGTTCAGTACAAACTGGGCGACGTTACGGTAGGCAATCAATGCCTTCGGTGGTGCCAGGCAATACTCTACGTAACGGTTGATGCCGCGGCGGTTCAACGCTATGGGTGACACCTGCTCGGCATCGAAACACCAGTGCAGAAAGGTGGTGAGCTCGCTGCGGTAAGTCTTGTAATTGTTCTCGTTGAACCGGCTTTCGAGCAGCCAGTCCATGGCATGTTCATAGAGAAAGGCGGCATCGGGTACCGCGTTAAGCGTGACATCGGCAATATGCTGGTTAACGACGCTGTTACCCTCTTCCAGGTACTGGGGAGCATCAAACAGCGGTAATACGGGGGTGATCATAGGGCTGCTTTTTTCTGACATTAACTGTATGAATAAACAGTGTAACCTATTCATAAACACTAATGCCGATAAATACGATTATCGGCATTATCCGGTGCTGAAATGCTCAATTAATCACTGTTCTTCCTCACTACTTCACTACTTCACTACTTCACTGCTTTACTTCAAACAAAAACTTCAGCTGCTGTGGTTCGCCGTTGTGTTCTATGTCCAGTACCCAGGCCCACACCATGCTGCGCTCGGTACAGGCGCCTACCAATGCCTGCCCCTGCCAGTGGCCCGGCGTACTTTCGCTGATCAGGGCCGGCAGCGTGCCCATGTACATGGTTTCTCCCTCCAGCCGGCTGCGGATGACTTTTACCGCGGGATCGGAAAACGTCAGTGTCAGCTGAAACGGTGACTCCGGCTGCAGCCTGTCGGCCTGCAATCGCGCTTCGGCCCACCACTCCCCCCGCTGTACCCGACATTTCTTGTGAGATATGTCGCAAAATACGGTGTTTTCTTGCTCCAATGCCGTGTCCTCACTGACGTCGATATAGGTTCGGAGCCAGAAAGCGGTCGATAAAATCCCCAGTACCAGCATAATTTGCACCAGTTTGGGGCCGGTCAGTCGATCTCTCATGTCAATTTATTTCCTGTATTTCATGCCATTCACTCCCCTGCTCAATCTTGAACAAGCGAGTTTCTTATGCCTAATTTGGGGGGGTAAGTGGTAATCATATTACTGTTTATACTGTTATTTTTGCAGCCACTCATTTATCATCACCGCGGTGACTTCAGCGTTACTCGATCTTCTTTGTTAACATAGAGTTAACAAAGCCGTTCGGGTACCTGATAGCAGCAACGAAAAACGGTGTCTTCAATCCTTCCGACGTGAGCACCCCTGTGTGAGCGCAAACCTGAATAACAGCAGTGGAAGCGGAACTATAACGATGAGTCAAACTAATAATCAACCAAACTACAACTATACTGTAGTTCGCCAGTTTACGGTCATGACCGTAGTCTGGGGTATTGTCGGTATGTCGTTGGGTGTGCTGATCGCAGCACAGCTTATCTGGCCTGCCCTCAACTTCGAAACGCCCTGGTTAACCTATAGCCGATTGCGTCCCTTGCACACCAACGCGGTTATTTTTGCGTTTGGATGTAGCGCCCTGATGGCGACCTCCTTCTATGTGGTGCAGCGTACCTGTCAGGTTCGCCTCTTTGGCGGTCCGCTGGCAGCGTTCGTGTTCTGGGGCTGGCAAGCCATTATTCTGGCGGCGATCATCACCCTGCCCCAGGGGTATACCTCCTCCAAGGAATATGCCGAGCTGGAATGGCCGATCGATGTCGCCATTGCCATCGTATGGATATCTTACGCTGTGGTGTTCTTTGGAACTCTGTACAAGCGTACCACCTCCCATATCTACGTGGCGAACTGGTTCTACGGTGCCTTTATTCTGACCATTGCCATACTGCATATCGTCAACAGCATGGCGGTACCGCTGACCGGCATGAAGTCCTACTCCATGTATGCCGGTGCGGCCGATGCCATGATCCAGTGGTGGTATGGTCATAACGCGGTAGGCTTCCTGCTGACGGCCGGCTTCCTGGGCATGATGTACTACTTCGTGCCCAAGCAGGCGGGCCGTCCTGTGTATTCCTACCGTTTGTCCATCGTGCACTTCTGGGCGCTGATCACCCTGTATATCTGGGCCGGCTCGCACCACCTGCACTATACCGCCCTGCCCGACTGGGCCCAGTCGCTGGGGATGGTGATGTCACTGATCCTGTTCGTGCCCTCCTGGGGCGGCATGATCAACGGTATCATGACCCTGTCCGGTGCCTGGCACAAACTGCGTTATGACCCCATACTGCGCTTCCTGATCGTGTCCCTGTCGTTCTACGGCATGTCCACCTTCGAAGGCCCCATGATGGCGATCAAGACCGTCAACGCCCTGTCCCACTACACCGACTGGACCGTGGGTCACGTGCACTCCGGCGCCCTGGGCTGGGTTGCCATGATCTCTATCGGTGCCGTGTATCATTTGATCCCCAATCTGTTCGGTCAGCAGCGTATGTACAGCATGAAGCTGATCAACACGCATTTCTGGCTGGCGACCATAGGTACCGTGCTTTACATCGTGGCCATGTGGATCAGCGGTGTGATGCAGGGCCTGATGTGGCGTGCAGTGAACGACGACGGCACCCTGACTTACAGCTTTGTTGAAAGTCTGCAGGCCTCGTACCCGTTCTACTTCGTGCGTTTCATCGGCGGCTGCTTCTTCCTGACCGGCATGTTGCTGATGGCTTACAACGCCTATCGCACCATTCAGGCGCCGAAAGGCTCCCTGCAAGCCATTCCCCAACCGGCATAAGGAGACGTGTGAATGAAGAACCCAAAAAATCGTCACGAGTTGGTTGAAACCAAGACTACCTGGTTGGTGGTGCTCACCGTGATCGCCATCAGCTTCGGTGGTCTGGTCGAAATAGTGCCGCTGTTTTTCCAGCAGCAGACCAATGAGCCGGTTGAAGGCCTGCGTCCTTATACCGCGCTGGAAATGGAAGGTCGTGATATCTATATCCGCGACGGATGTCATGTGTGTCACAGCCAGATGATCCGCCCCTTCCGTGCCGAGACCGAACGCTACGGTAACTATTCCGTTGCCGGTGAAAGTGTATGGGAGCACCCTTTCCTGTGGGGCTCCAAGCGTACCGGCCCCGATCTGGCGCGCGTGGGTGGTCGTTACTCCGACGAGTGGCACCGGGTGCACCTGATCAACCCGCGTGATGTGGTGCCCGAGTCGAACATGCCTGCCTTCCCCTGGTTGGAAACCAACGTACTGGATGGCAAGCATACGGCGGCCAAGTTGAGCCTGTTCCGGGATAGCTTCGGCGTTCCCTATACCGACGCCGACATTGCCGGTGCCGAGGCTGCCGTTAAGGGTAAAACCGAAATGGATGCCATCATCGCCTATCTGCAGTCTTTGGGCCACGCCCTTAAATAACCGGAGTCGATTATGGATTTCAGTACCCTGGAAGCGCTCAAGCCAACACTGATCAGTTATCAGACGCTGTTGTTACTGGTGATGTTTATCGGTCTGGTCCGGTGGGCCTACGGTAAAAGACGCAAAGACAAGTTCGATGCGATAGCCAACTCGATTTTTGATGAAGACGAGGCGAACGGAACCTCCCGGGGTACTGAGCAGGATCGCGCAGGAGCTAATAAAAAATGAGTACTTTTCTAAGTGTTTTTGTAACCGTGATCAGCCTGGGGACCATTTTTGGTTGTCTGGCCCTGCTGATCTGGTGTTCCCGGGACAAAATGGGGATGGAAGAAGGCGCGCCCACCGGTCATACCTACGATGGTATTACCGAACTGAACAACCCGCTGCCCAAGTGGTGGAGCTACCTGTTTGTGTTCATGGTGGTGTTCTCGCTCTTCTATCTGGCGCTGTATCCGGGTCTGGGTAACTTCAAGGGCCTGCTGGGTTGGCAGAGTTCCAACCAGAATGTGCGTTCGCTGGAGGAATATCATGCCGCGTCGGCCGACGCGCGTGAGCAGGGCAAGCTGGTGCAGTACGAGCGGGAAATGGTCAAGGCCGATGAAGTCTTCGGTGCCAAGTTCCGTGAGCTGACCTACGAGGCCGATGGCCAGAGCTATCGCGCCATTGCCGACCTTGCGCTCGACGAAAACGCCACCAAGGTGGGTCAGCGGCTGTTTCTGCAGAACTGTGCCCAGTGTCATGGTTCCGATGCCCGTGGTGCCCGCGGCTTCCCCAACCTGACCGATGCCGACTGGCTGTACGGTGGCACACCCGAGCAAATCAAGGCCAGCATCATGCACGGTCGCACCGGTGCCATGCCGGCCTGGGGAGACAGCCTCGGTGAGGACGGCGTGCGAGAAGTGACCTCCTATGTGCTGAGCCTGTCCGGCCGTAAGGTCGATGCGGTAGAAGCCCAGAAGGGGCAGGCCCGCTTCGCCGTATGTGCCGCCTGTCATGGTATGGACGCCAAGGGTAACCCGGCCTTGGGTGCGCCCAACCTGACCGACGGCATCTGGCTCTATGGCGGTTCTCGTGCCGCGGTGGAAGACAGCATCCGCAACGGTCGTGCCGGCGTTATGCCGGCCTGGCAAGACATTCTGGGTGAAGACAAGGTACATCTGCTCGCCTCTTATGTTTACAGCCTGAACAACAGTAAATAAGGCCCACCGGGCTTTGGTGAAAAAGCCCCGCTGGTCGGGGCTTTTTTTGTTATATTAGACGCCGCTTTTTTGTCGTAGGAATTGGTTATGCAACGTCCCTGGTATCAGCAGTTCTGGCCCTGGTTTCTTATCGTGTTGCCCTTGTGTGCGGTCGCGGCCAGCCTTTATACCTTTCACCTGGCCAGCTCCGGGGCCGACAGCATGGTGGTCGATGACTACTACAAAAAAGGCCGGGCCATCAACCAGGATCTCAGCGAGCTGAAAACCGCCGCCGAGCTGGGGCTGGTCGCCGAGCTGCGCTATCAGGACGATCAAATCGTACTCGAGATAGCAGGCCGACATAATAATGGTGAAGCGGTACGGCTGTACTTCACCCACCCTACGCTCGCCAAGCAGGATCAACAGATGCTGATGACCAGCGACGCCGGCGGTGTGTATCGCGAGCGGCTGGAACAACCCCTGATGAAGGGCCAGTGGAACCTGCAGATTGAGGCCTTCGATGGCCATTGGCGCATGCAAAAACGCATCAGCCTGCCGATAGCCGATCGGCTGATTATTCGCGCCGGCAGCTGATCGTGGCTGGCTGTTTTCATTGCGGTGAAGCCCTCCCCACCGGCAGCACACATCAATTGAAGTTGGAGGGCGTTATTCAGCCCTTCTGCTGCCCCGGCTGTCTGGCGGTGGCCGAGACCATTATCGACTGCGGCCTGGGCAGCTACTATCAACATCGCTCCGCGCCGGCCCCCAAGGCCGATGCGGTGCCCGACGAACTGAAGCAGTTGCAACATTACGATCTGGCCGAGATACAGCAGGACTTCGTCAGTGATAAAGACAACCTTAAAGAAGTACAGCTCTCCATTTCCGGCCTGAGTTGTGCCGCCTGTGCCTGGCTGATCGAGCGCCATCTGGCGCGGGTGCCGGGGGTGTCACTGATCCAGGTCAATACCACCACGGAGCGGGCCCGGCTGCGCTGGCAGGACGAACAGGTGCCCCTGAGCCGTCTGCTGGCCGCCTTTGCCGACATCGGCTATCAGGCACGACCCTTTCAGCCCCACCGGCAGGAGCAGGCCTACAATCGGGAAGTGAAGTCCTATCTGCTGCGCATGGGCGTGGCGGGCATCGCCAGCATGCAGGTAATGATGGTGGCCCTGGCCCTGTATGAAGATTTGTTTCCGGGCACCGATGCGGATCTGGTCGAATACTTTCGCTGGATCAGCCTCTGGCTGTCGATCCCTGTGATGAGCTACTCTGCCCTGCCCTTCTATCGAAATGCCTGGCGTGGCCTTAAAAACCGGGCGCTGAACATGGACCTGCCGGTGTCGCTGGCGATGGTGTTTGCCTTTGTCGCCTCCGTCTATGCCACCGTTACCGGGACCGGTGATGTCTATTACGAATGCGTGTCCATGTTCGCCTTTCTGCTGTTGACCGGTCGTTTCCTGGAAATGCGGGCCAAGCGGCGGGCCTCGGAAACCACCGCCAACCTGACCTTGCTGGTGCCCATGCTGGCCCGGGTGGAAACCGAAGCCGGCGAGCAGGACATGGCCGCCAAAACCCTGCAACCGGGTCACATCGTGCTGGTGTCCCCGGGCAGCCAGATCCCGGCCGATGCACAGATACTCGACGGCAGCACCAGCGTGGATGAGTCGATGCTGACCGGTGAGCACCTGCCGGTCACCCGGCATCGGGGCGATACCGTCTTTGCCGGTACCACCAACGTGGAATCGCCGTTGCGGTTGCGGGTGCTGCGCCCCCTGTCCGATGCCCGGGTATCGGAAATTCTGCGCGCCCAGGACGATGCCCTGGCGGAAAAACCCAGGGTGGCCATTCTGGCCGATCAGCTGTCCCGCTACTTTGTGGCGGCGCTGCTGCTGGTGACCCTGGCCACCTATCTGGTATGGCTGCAGCTCGATGCCGACAAGGCGTTCTGGGTCATGCTGTCGGTGCTGGTGGCCACCTGCCCCTGTGCCCTGTCGCTGGCGACCCCCACGGCGCTGACCGTGGCCACCTCGCGCCTGAGTCGCTCCGGCATACTGGTGCGCCGGGCCCATGTGCTGGATACCCTGCCCAGGGTCAACCGCATCGTGTTCGATAAAACCGGTACCCTGACCCGGGGTGAGGTGGCCGTCACCGCCGTGACCCTGCTGGCCGAATGGAGCGAGCCGCAGGTATTGGCCATGGCCGCCGCGCTGGAAGCCCGGTCGGAACACCCCATTGCCCGTGCTTTCCGACCTTATCAGGACGCGCGGTTGCAGGTATCCGAACGAGAAAATCGGGTCGGTCGCGGCGTCAGTGGCCTGCTTGACGGCACCCGCTGGCATCTGGGCAGCGGGGCCTGGCTGGCACCGGATCATCAGGATGCCAGGCTCTGTGTCTATCTGGCCAATGAGCAAGGCCTGGTCGCACGTTTCGAACTGACCGATCCGCTGCGTGAAGAAGCCGACGCCTTGATTCGTGACTGCCGGGATCTGGGTATTGCCACCACCATTCTTACCGGCGACAGCTCCGGTCAGGCCGAGCAGGTTGCCGAGCGGCTTGGTGTCGACACCCTGATCAAGCACGCCAGCCCCGATGACAAACTGGCCTACCTGCGCCGCTGCGATCAGAGCGGTGACATCTGCCTGATGGTCGGCGATGGCATCAACGATGCGCCTGTGCTGGCCGGGGCGCATGTGTCCTTTGCCATGGCCGGCGGCACCGATATCGCCAAGAGCAGTGCCGACGCCATCCTGCTGGCCGATGATCTGCGGCATATTCTGACCGCTCGCCATCTCTCCGCCCGCTGCCGCCGGGTGATCAAACAGAACTTTGGCTGGGCGCTGGGTTATAACCTGGTGATACTGCCGCTGGCGGCCATGGGCCAGGTTTCTCCCTGGTTTGCCATGGTCGGCATGTCGGTCAGCTCCCTGATTGTGATGACCAATTCACTGAGGCTTTCCCGACGATGAACGATGTCGAAATCTGGTACCTGATGATCCCCATCGCCATGGTGTTTGCCGCCATCGCCATCGTCGTTTTCTTCTGGTCGGTAAAAAGCGACCAGTTTGAAGACCTGGATCGACATGGCAGCAATATTCTGTTTGATGACGACGAGGTGGCTCATCAACAGGCGCAACGCCAGGTTCCACAGGACCGGCCGAAGCAAGGCCAAGAGAAGCAGGACGACGACTCACAAGGCGATGCCTCACAAGACAATGCCGCACAAGGCGACTCCTCACAAGATAACGCCAAACAGCAGGACCGCCGTGACCACTCAGCTTGATGCCTGGGCGGCGCTGCTGATTGGCTTCCTGGGGGCCGGTCACTGCATTGCCATGTGCGGCGGTGTGGCGGCGGCCTTTTCCATGGCCATTCCCACGACCCAGCGCCGCTGGCAATGGTGGTATCTGCTCAGTTACAACGCCGGGCGCATTGTCAGTTACAGCCTGGCCGGTGCCCTGGTCGGCGGCGTTTTCGCCAGTCTGGCGGACATCAGCCTGGGCAAACAGGGGCTGGTCTTTTTACGGCTGCTGGCCGGGGTCATGACCATATTGCTCGGGCTCTATCTGGCGCGCTGGTGGTTTCTGTTGTTGCGGCTGGAAAAGCTGGGCAACGGTCTCTGGCGGCACCTCAAACCGCTGGCCGCTCGCTTTGTGCCGTTCCGGCATCCCGTGGCGGCCCTGCCCTTCGGCATGATATGGGGCTGGTTGCCTTGCGGCCTGGTATATTCGGCGCTGACCTGGAGTGCGGTGTCGGGCGGCGCCATGGAAGGTGCCCGGGTGATGGCCTTGTTCGGGCTGGGCACCCTGCCTACCCTGCTGGCTCTGGGCGGACTGGCCGGCCAGCTCAGGCATTGGCTCAATCATCCGGGGTTTCGTCAAAGTTCGGGCATCTTGTTGATTTGTTATGGTTTATTCACGCTCTATCAGGCTTTTTCGCTGCTTTAACACGCTATTCAGCCTCTGGCATCGGTGCTATGATTGTGCTGTGATCTCACGGAAGCAATCGAGTTATGGGAAATATTATAAAAGCCACGAAAACCGCCGCGAGCAGTTCTGCCATTCACTGCCAGGATTGCAGCATCAGCCAGTTATGTATTCCGCTCGGGCTTAACACCGACGAGCTGGACGAGCTGGACAACATCATAGAGCGCAAAAAGCCGATTCAGAAAGGTCAGGAATTGTTCAAGGCCGGCGAAGAGCTAAAGGCGCTGTACGCCATCCGCTCCGGCTCTATCAAGTCTTATACCATTAGCGAGCAGGGCGACGAACAGATCACCGCCTTTCATCTGGCCGGCGATCTCATCGGCTTCGACGCCATCAATAACGGTCACCATCCCTCCTTTGCCCAGGCGCTGGAAACCGCCATGGTCTGCGAGATCCCCTATGAGGTGCTGGACGACTTGTCTGGCAAGCTGCCCCGGTTGCGGCAGCAGATCATGCGCTTGATGAGCAACGAGATCAATGGCGACCAGCAGATGATACTGTTGCTGTCCAGGAAAACCGCGGAAGAGCGACTGGCCTCTTTTCTGCACGGCCTGTCGAACCGTTTTTCCATGCGCGGCTTTTCGGCCCGCGAGTTTCGCCTGACCATGACCCGGGGTGATATCGGCAACTATCTGGGATTGACCGTCGAAACCGTCAGCCGCCTGCTGGGCCGTTTTCAGAAAAACCATCTGATCGAGGTGGATGGCAAGTACATTCGCATCGTGGATCTGCCTGCGCTGGCCCTGTTGGCCGGCACGCCGCCAGCGGTCTGACCAGCATCATTACTTTCATGAAAGGGACGCTTTATGATCAAGTATCAACATATTCTGGTGGTAATGGACCCGGTGGCGGAAACCCAACCGGCCCTGCACCGTGCCGTGTCTGTCGCCGCCCTGCAGGAGCAGGCCGACATTACCCTGTTTCTGCCTATCTATGACTTTTCTTATGAAATGACCTCCATGTTGTCCAGCACCGAGCGGGACGAAATGCGTGAGGGGGTGGTTCAGGGGCGGGAAGAGTGGCTGAAAACCCTGCTGACTCCCTATGAAGACAGCAAGATTAACTTTAATATCAAAGTGGTATGGCACAGCCGTCCGTTCGAAGCCATTATTCAGCAGGTGCAGGATGGCCAGCACGATCTGGTGGTCAAAAGCACCCACAAGCATTCCATGATCCAGTCCTTTATCTTTACCCCCACCGACTGGCATCTGCTGCGCAAGTGCCCCTGCCCGGTGTTACTGATCAAGGAGCGGGACTGGCCCATGGGTGGCAATGTACTGGCGGCCGTCAACTGCTGCAGCGACGACAAGGACCAGGACGCGCTGAATAACAAGGTTATCGCCGAAAGTGCGGAGGTAGCGCGACTGCTGTCGGCCAGCCTGCATCTGGTGAACGCCTATCCCATTACCCCGACCAACATGGCGCTGGAATTGCCCGACTTCGACCCTCATGTCTACAATGCCGCGGTGAAGAAACACCATGAGCGCGCCATGTATGAATATGCGGTGCGTTTCGATCTGGAGTCCAGGGCGCTGCATCTGGAGGAAGGACTGGCAGAAGAGGTGATCCCCCGCTGTGCCGACGACATCAATGCCAGCCTGGTGATCCTGGGCTCGGTCGGCCGTACCGGTCTGTCCGCCGCCCTGCTCGGCAATACCGCCGAGCATGTGATCGACAAGCTCAGCTGTGACGTACTGGTGCTGCGGTCAGACCGGTGATCCCGCCACTGGCGCCTTGCCCTCGGGGCGCCAGTCACTATAATAACCCCAGTTTTTTTGCCGGGGTTACCATGACCGAACACGCCATTTCCGAACACGCCATTGCCAAACAAGCGATTGCCGAACAAGCGATTGCCGAACAAGCGATTGCCGAACAAGCGATTGCCGAACAAGTTAAGTCTGCTCCATCAGTCAAGCAGGCATACAACTTTAACAAGCTGCACAAGCGACTGCGTCGTCATGTGGGTGAAGCCATTGCCGACTTCAACATGATTGAAGACGGCGATAAGGTCATGGTGTGCCTGTCCGGCGGCAAGGACAGTTATGCCATGCTCGATATTCTGCTCAACATGAAAGCCCATGCCCCGATCCATTTCGACATCATAGCGGTGAACCTGGATCAGAAACAGCCGGGCTTTCCCGAGCATGTGCTGCCCGCCTACCTGGATGAGCTGGGGGTGGAATACCGGATAGTGGAAGAAGACACCTATTCCATCGTGATGGACAAGGTGCCGGAAGGAAAAACCACCTGCTCGCTGTGTTCCCGCCTGCGCCGGGGTATTCTGTATCGTACCGCCACCGAGCTGGGCGCGACCAAGATTGCCCTGGGCCACCACAGAGACGACATTCTCGAAACGCTGCTGCTGAACATGTTCTATGGCGGCACCATGAAGTCGATGCCGCCCAAGCTGGTCAGCGATAACGGCAAGCATGTGGTGATCCGTCCGCTGGCGTACTGTAAAGAAAAAGACCTGGTGCGCTTTGCCGAAGCCCGCGAGTTTCCGATCATCCCCTGCAACCTGTGCGGCTCGCAGGAAAACCTGCAGCGTCAGGCGATCAAGAACATGCTGCAAGACTGGGACAAACGCTTTCCCGGCCGCATCGAAAGCATGTTCCGCTCGCTGCAGAACCTGGTGCCGTCTCACCTGCTGGATCATCAGCAGTTCGACTTCAAGAGCATCAACAGCGACTCGGGCGTGATCGACGGCGGCGACATCGGTTTCGACAAGCCGGAGGTGGCGCCACGCTTTATCGATAAAGACGAGGACGATACCGCGCCGGCACCGGGCGAACGGCTCGACATCATCGAAGTGAAGTAACCATCGAATGAAATAACAAAAAAAGGCGCCGAGGCGCCTTTTTTGTTGATCACTTTGTACTGATGGATCTGGCCGCGTTTTATCCTGTCTGGTATCGGTAATTACCGGGTCGGCATTTCATTGATAAGATTTTTGTGCTGCATTTTTGTGAAATGATTCATTTATATTTTGATAGAAGAAGCTGGCTTGCTCATATTGCCGGCCGACTGCCAGGGTCTTCTATCGTCATTCCCGCGAAGGCGGGAATCCAGTGTCTTCTTAAAACCAGGGCGTGATCCGCACTGCCGGCAATGACAGGCTGTGCTCGCCCGCCAGCTCGGCATCGCTCAGCGTTTGTTGTTCCATACCGTTCAGGCGTTGGCCCGGCTCGGCCGGATGCAGCTTTATCCCCTTCAGTTCCGGTACAAAGTATCTCCCGGGCCAGCCGGCCATCTTCTGTAACAGGCGATACATTTCGTCTTCTACCTGGCGCAGTTGCGCCATGGAGACATGGCCGGCGGCCAGATTGGCCTGGATCTGAATGGAGATATCACATTGCCCGGCATCGGTCACCTCGAGTTCGACCAGGGCCTTGTCCAGATGCAATTGTTTATCGTAGGGCAACACAAACTGGCCGTGGGGCAGCACCCTGACGACTCCCTTGAGGCTGTCATCCACCCGAATGATGCCGGATTCTATGTTACAGAGCCCCTGGCCGTCGGTGCGGCTCAGATAAAAGCCGAGCTCGGTGTGCTCGACCCCGGCTTTTTCTACCTTGGCCATGTATTTGTAAAAGCCGCTGTAGCCCAGGTTGAAGGGGATCGCCTGCGCGGTGGCGGCGGTCAGGGCCAGCATGGCAATGATGAAAGAGAGCTTCATGCGTCGAAACGATCCTTGGGACTATTGTCTTTGGAGTTATTTGGGGAGCCATTTAGGGGGCCATTGACAGCAGGGGCTTGCTGATCTTCCGGCATGCCTTCAACGCCGCAGGCTTCTCGGTAGAGAATACCCTTCACCACTATATAAAGGGGGGCGACCCAGACCAGGCCGATGCCGAAGGTCAATACCGCGCCCATGAACAGCAGCATCAGCATCAGATGGATAGACAGCAGCATCAGCCACTGGCGGGCAAAGAGACGCAACGAGGTAATAATGGCCTGTACCGGGCTCAGGCCCTTTTCCAGGATCAACGGAAAGGTGAACATCAAGGCCACGCTCAGGATCAGCGTCGGCAGCATCGACACCATGGGCGGCAGTCCCAGGCTTTGGCCCAGGGGCAGAAACAGGCTGCTGATGATGCCCATGAGCATGCTGGCCAGCGCCAGGGGGAGCAGATAGCGGAAGTAGTCGAAAATCTGATTGGGGCGTATGGGTCTGTCTACGGATCTGTGTACGCCCATCATGTCCAGGCCACCGCTCATCGGGGCCATGATCATGGAAATCAGCAAGCCCAGCAGGCTCAGATTCCATGACGCCTCCTCGCCTTCACCACCGACCGTCATCAATAACTGGTTCAGCAGCAGCCAGCAGCCGACCACACCAACGGTGGCCAGCAATATCGGCATTTTGGCGCCCTGAATACGCTGCCAGGCCTCCTGAAAAATAGCCTTGGGAGTCAGTGTAAAGCCCTGCTCCAGCGACTGTTGCAGCCGGGCAAATCGTGGTTCGTTCATAATACGCTCTCTTACTGGAAGTGGTGCCATTATAACGGAGGAAGAGGCCTGAGGCAGTAGCGCTAAGCCATTATAAAAACAAGGGAATTAAAAAAGGTGAACACCGTGTTCAGCTCAAGCAGCTGCAGCGCAGGCTCGGCATTACCTTCGTGTTCGTGACCCACGATCAGGAGGAAGCCCTGTCCATGTCCGACAGGATAGTGGTGATGCACGGCGGCAAGATAGTGCAGGACGGTACCCCGAGGGAGATTTACGAGTCGCCGGCCAACCTGTTTGTGGCCCGCTTTATCGGTGAGATCAACATCATGGACGGCGAGCTGCTGGCGCGGGCCGAGCCGACCGGCGCCTGGCATGCCCGGGTAGAAGGTCGGGACTGCGTGGTGCACAGCCGGCATCCGTTCAGTACCGGTGACAAGGTGTGCGTGCTGTTGCGTCCGGAAGACGTGCGCATGGCGGTGAGTATCCCCGAAGTCAGCGACACTCACTCCGGCGACACATGCCCCAGCGATACACACTCTCTTGATTCGAATAAAAAAGGCGTGCCGGGCCGCATTGTCGAACGGTTGTACAAGGGCGCGACCCTGGAGTCGCGGGTGGCGCTGCCGTCGGGCCGGCAGATCCTGATCTCCGAGTTTTTCGACGAGGATGATCCGGACTTCGATTATCGTCTGGGACAGCAGGTCAGCGTCAGCTGGGTCGATGGCTGGGAGGTGGTGTTGCCCTATGAACAGCACTGACGGTTTGCGCGAAAAAGGGGCTCCAGACGGGGCGTCGCAAGCCAGGGGGAGCGGTATGCATGGTTTTCGAGCCAATGGTTTCAGGAATGTGGCGGTCACGCTTATCGTCGGCTGGCTATCGCTGTTTGTATTTCTGCCCAACCTGATGATCATTGCCACCAGTTTCATGACCCGGGATCACGCCAGTCTGATCAGCCTGGTGTTCAGCCTGGACAGCTACGGCCGCCTGCTGGATCCGCTCTATGTGAAGGTGCTCGGGCATTCATTATTGATGGCCGGGTTCGCCACCCTGCTCTGTCTGCTGCTGGGCTATCCGTTCGCCTTTATCATCGCCCGGCTGCCGCCCCGCATTCGGCCCCTGATGCTGTTTCTGGTGATAGTGCCGTTCTGGACCAACTCGCTGATCCGTACCTATGCGCTCAAGGTGGTGCTGGGTACCAAGGGGCTGCTCAATACGGTATTGCTGAGCCTGGGGCTGATCGAACAGCCGCTGCGCATCATGTTTACCGAGGTGGCGGTGATCATCGGCCTGGTGTACATACTGCTGCCCTTTATGGTACTGCCCCTGTACTCCGCCATCGACAAGCTTGACGGCCAACTGCTGGAAGCGGCGCGGGATCTGGGGGCCGGTGCCGTGGCACGTTTTTGCCGCATCATACTGCCGCTGACCCTGCCGGGTATCGTGGCCGGTTGTCTGCTGGTGTTTCTGCCGGCGCTGGGCATGTTTTATATTTCGGACTTGTTAGGCGGGGCCAAGAACCTGCTGATTGGCAACATCATCAAGACCCAGTTCCTCAACATCCGGGACTGGCCCTTCGGTGCCGCCACCAGCGTGACCCTGACGGTGCTGATGGCGGGCATGATGTATCTGTATTACCGGGCGGCGAAAATGCTGAACAGGAAGGTGTCGATCGATGATTAACTGGCTCAAGGGCAGCGTTTTGCTGCTGGTATTCGCCTATCTGTATATTCCGATAGGGGTCTTGATCGTCAATTCCTTCAATTGTTCCCGTTACGGCATCCGCTGGGACGGCTTTACCCTCGACTGGTACGAGCGACTGGCCAACAACGCCGGCCTGATGGAAGCCGCCCGTCATTCGGTGACCGTCGCTCTGGTGTCGGCCACAGGGGCGGCATTGATCGGCACCCTGGCGGCGGTGGCCCTGTATCGCTACCGTTTTCGCGGCAAGGGTTTCGTCGGCGGCATGCTGTTTGTGGTGATGATGTCGCCGGACATAGTGATGGCCATTTCGTTGCTGGCGCTGTTTGTGGTGCTGGGTATTTCGCTCGGCTTTTGGTCACTGCTGTTTGCCCATATCACCTTCTGCCTGCCCTTCGTGGTGATCACCGTCTATTCGCGACTCAAGGGCTTTGATGTGCGCATGCTGGAAGCGGCCCGGGATCTGGGGGCCGGCGAGGCGGTTGTCTTTCGCAAGATAATACTGCCGCTGGCCGCGCCCGCCATTGCCGCCGGCTGGCTGCTGAGTTTTACCCTGTCGCTGGACGATGTGATCGTCAGCTCTTTTGTCACCGGCCCCAGTTACGAAATTCTGCCGCTGAAAATCTACTCCATGGTCAAGGTGGGCGTTTCGCCCGAGGTGAATGCCCTGGCCACCATCATGCTGGCGGTGTCGCTGGCGCTGGTGGTGATATCTCAACTCTTGTTAAGGAATAAACGCTGATATGAAATTCTGGTTCCGTCCTCTGGCCCTGGTGGTGGCCGCCAGTCTGCCGATGCTGGCGCAGGCGCAGGCGCAGGATCGCCTGTCTGTCTATGCCTGGGCCGAGTATCTGCCCGAAGATGTACTGCAGGCCTTTACCGAGGAAACCGGCGTCAAGGTGGATTACGCCAGCTTCGATTCCAACGAGGCACTGTATGCCAAGCTCAAGCTGTTGCAAACCAGCAAGGCGCGCGAAAGTTACGATCTGGTTTTTCCGTCCAGCTACATGCTGAGCAAGATGGCGCGTGAAGGCATGCTGCAGCCGCTCGACAAGAGCAAGCTGCCCCACTTCAGCCAGCTTGACGACAGCATGTTGAACAAGGACTTCGACCCGGGCAACCGCTACAGCATGCCCTATTCGTTCGGCAGCACCGGCATTGCGGTGAACCGGGATGAACTGGCCGATGCCGACATCCATTCCTGGCAGGACTTGTGGGACAGCCGGTGGCAAGGTCAGCTGATGCTGACCGACGATATTCGCGAGAATTTTCAGATGGCGCTGCTGACCCTGGGCTATTCCGCCAACAGCCGGGAGCCGGCCGAGATAGAGGCGGCCTACGAAAAGCTGCTATTGCTGCAGGACAACGTGCTGCTGTACAACTCCGACAACCCGCGCATGCCCTATGTGACCGGCGAAGTCTCGCTGGGGCTGTTGTGGAGCGATCAGGCCTACAAAACCCGGCAGGACGGCATCGCCCTGGAATATGTGTATCCGGAAGAAGGCGCCATCTTCTGGGTGGACAGTGCCGCCATTCCTGCCAATGCCAAATCGGTGGATGCCGCCCACCAATTGCTGGACTTTCTGATGCGCCCGGATATTGCCGCACAGATCATTCAGGAACTGGGGCTGGCGGTACCGAACAAGGGGGCCAAACCCTTGTTGCCGGACGAGGTTGCTGAAAATCCGGTGCTGTTCCCCTCCCCCGAGATCGTCGGCAAGGGGCACTTCCAGGATGATCTGGGTGACGAAACCCTGGCCCTCTACGAAGACTGCTGGGTCAAGCTGCGCTCCCGGTAATCATAAAAAGCCCGGCTGACAGCGGGCTTTTTCATATGGCCAATTCATTGTGATCATTTCCATCAAGGTGAGAACCCTGTGCCCTACGCCATGCATATCCGCTTTGGTGGAGACGACTCATCAGGAACCTCGGTTATCTGCGGCTGACGAGCAGTTCGTTTACATAGTCGACCACTTTCAGGGTGGCGGGGCCATAACGGTGCTCGTTGAAATGGTTGTTGACCAGGCTCGGCTCCAGGTTGATTTCGACGGTGTGGGCGTTATGCATCGCCGCTTCGTGCACCAGACCGGCGGCGGGATAGACGTTGCCGGAAGTACCGATGGCGATAAACAGACTGGCTTCGCTCAGGGCCTGATAGATGTGATCCAGCAGCAGCGGCATTTCACCGAACCAGACCACGTGGGGCCGCAGCGGTTCGGGAAACTGACAGCAATGGCACAAATCTGCGGTGTGCAGCGGGCCCGTCCAGTCGATGGTCTGGTTGGAGTGCGGACAACGGGCCTTGAGCAGCTCGCCATGCATGTGCAGCACATGCTGGCTGCCTGCGCGTTCGTGCAGGTCGTCGATATTCTGGGTGACCAGGGTGACCTGATCCGGCCACTCGGCTTCCAGCCGGGCCAGAGCCTGGTGGGCGGCATTCGGTTCGACGGTCTGCAGTAATGCTCTGCGATCATTGTAGAAACGCTGCACCAGCTCCGGGTTACGCCGATAGCCTTCCGGGGTGGCGACATCCTCGATATGATGCTGCTCCCACAGGCCGTCACTGGCCCTGAAGGTTCTGATACCCGACTCGGCCGAGATACCGGCACCGGTGAGAATAACGATATTTCCTTTGTGCACTGTCCGCATCCCTTCGCTTGATGATCCAGAACCTAGGCTAACAGCATCGCTCCCCCGCAGACAATGCACCCTTAGTCTTAATGCATGATGAGGGGTAAGGAGTGAGGAGTGAGGAAAAAGATAACGACTTGCTCAGGTGTAAAAAAGCCAGGCTCTGGGCCTGGCTCTGGTCTTATTCTGAATCGTCGAGCTGTGGTACGTTTTCTACCCGGGCCTTCAGTTTCTGGCCGGGCCGAAAGGTCACTACCCGCCGGGCCGAGATGGGAATGTCTTCCCCGGTTTTGGGGTTGCGCCCCGGGCGTTCGCCCTTGTTGCGCAACTCGAAATTACCGAAACCTGAAATCTTGACCTGTTCACCGAGCTCCAGTGAGGAACGAATTTCTTCGAAAAACGCCTCCACCATGTCTTTGGCATCACGCTTGCTCATGCCCAGTTCGGTAAACAGGTGCTCTGCTATGTCGGCCTTGGTTAACGCCATATCAATCCCTCAAGGAAGCACTAAACTCGTCAGAAAGTGCCGAGACAATACGCGCCACGGTGTCGGCAATTTCTTTTTCTTCCAAAGTCCTGTGGGTATCCTGCAACACCAAGCCGAGCGCCAGGCTCTTCTTGTCGTCGGCAATGCCCTGTCCTTGGTATACATCGAACAAGTTTAATCCAACCAATTGATCTCCGCCAACTTTCCTAGCTAAATCAAGGATATCGCCGGCGGCGACCGACTGATCGACCACCAGCGCCAAATCACGGCGGTTGGCCGGGAAGCGAGACACGTCGGCCGCTTCCGGCACCCGGCGTTCGGTCAGGGCTGCCAGCTCGATTTCAAACACATAAGCCTGAGACTTGAGCCCCTGCTTGCGCAGCAGACTCGGATGTACGGCGCCGAGCAGGCCGACCTGTCGGCCCTGTTGCAGCAAGGCCGCCGACTGACCCGGGTGCAGGGCGCCGAGGTCGGTCCGGGCAAAGGAGAAGCTTAATTCGTTGGCGCTCAGGGCCAGCAGACTTTCCACATCGCCCTTGATGTCGAAGAAGTCCACCCCCTTGTCGGTCATGTCCCAGTGCTCGTCCACCACAGGACCCAGCAAGAGACCGGCCAGTACCGGAGTCTGACGCACGCCGTTTTCGGCCGCGTCGTCCGGTACAAAGGTCAGCCCCTGTTCAAACAGACGCAGCCGCGATTGCTGGCGGTTCTGGTTGTAGACCGCGGCCTGGATCAGTCCCGGCCACAGAGACACCCGCATCTCGGACATGTCGGCGGCGATGGGGTTGGGCAGCACCATGGTGTCGACGCCCGGGAACAGCCGCTGTTGCTGAGCGGGATCCACAAAGCTGTAGGTAATGGCTTCCTGATATCCCAGATCCACCAGCGCATCCTTTAGCCGGTTCAGGGGCAATCTGGCTTCCTGATGGCGAGACATGGTCAGGCCGGCCACCGGGGCCACATCGGGAATATTGTTGTAGCCGTAGATACGGGCCACTTCTTCCACCAGATCTTCTTCGATGGCGATGTCGAAACGATAGCTCGGCACCGTCACCTGCCAACCGTCGGCGGTAGTGGTCACATCCAGCCCCAGACGAGTCAGCATGTCGGTCACCTGGGCGGCGTCGATGTCGATGCCAATCAGACGATTCAGTTTGGCATGACGCAGGGTCACGGTATTGGCACGGGGCAGTTCGGATTCTGCCAACGCTTCCACTACCGGGCCGGCTTCACCGCCGCAGATGTCCAGCAACAGGGCGGTTGCCCGCTCCATCACCTTGTGCTGCAGCCGATAGTCGACACCACGTTCGAAACGGTGGGAAGAGTCGGTATGCAGGCCGTAGTTGCGGGCGCGACCGGTAATGGCCAGCGGACTGAAGAAGGCACATTCCAGCAATACGTCACGGGTATGTTCGGTTACACCGGTGGCTTCACCACCGAAGATGCCGGCCATGGCCACGGCCCGGCTTTCGTCGGCAATCACCAGGGTATCGGCGTTCAGGCTGATCTCATTACCGTCGAGCAGGATCAGTTTCTCGTCCTGTTCGGCCATGCGCACGTTAATGCCGCCGTTCAGGGTCGCCAGATCGAAGGCGTGCATTGGCTGGCCCCACTCCAGCAGCACGAAGTTGGTGATATCCACCACCGGATCTATGCTGCGGATGCCGCTGCGGCGCAGTTTTTCCTGCATCCACAACGGAGTGGTCGCCTTGACGTCGATATTTTTGACCACCCGGCCGAGATAACGCGGACACGCAGCCGGGGCTGAAAGCCGGATGCTGACCTGGTCGTCTATGCCGGCGGTCACCGCCGGAATGTCGGGCCAGTTCACATCCTGCCGGTTCAGTACCCCCACTTCCCGGGCCAGACCGGCCATGCTCAGGCAGTCGGCGCGGTTGGGAGTCAGGTCCACGTCGATGATAACGTCGTTCAGGGCCAGGTACTCACGTACCGGAGTGCCGATGGGGGCATCGGCGGGTAGCTCGATGATACCGCTGGAGTCCAGTTCGATACCCAGCTCGCCGTAGGAGCACAGCATGCCGTGCGACGGCTGGCCGCGCAGCTTGGCTTTCTTGATCTTGAAATCACCGGGTAGCACGGCGCCGACCACGGCTACGGCCACTTTCAGGCCCTGGCGGCAATTGGGCGCGCCACAGACGATGTCCAGCAGCTCGTCGCCGCCAACGTTGATCTTGGTCACGCGCAGCTTGTCCGCATCCGGGTGCTGACCACATTCGACCACTTCACCCACTATTACCTGGCTGAAGTCGCCGGCGACCGGCTCTATACCGTCCACTTCCAGCCCGGCCATGGTGATTTGCTCGGCAAGAGCCTCGGCGCCGAGGCCGGTGTTGACCCATTCATCCAGCCATGATTTTGAAAATTTCATTATTGCTCCTGCCGCTTACCGGAATTGCTTGAGAAAACGCAGATCATTTTCGAAGAAGGCGCGCAAGTCGTTCACGCCGTAACGCAGCATGGTGAGACGCTCGACCCCCATGCCGAAGGCAAAACCGCTGTAACGCTCGGGATCGATACCGACCGAGCGCAGCACATTGGGATGCACCATGCCACAGCCCAGCACTTCCAGCCATTTGCCGTTCTTGCCCATCACATCCACTTCGGCACTGGGCTCGGTGAAGGGGAAATAGGACGGCCGGAAGCGAATTTGCAGGTCTTCTTCGAAAAAGTTGTGCAGAAAATCGTGCAGCACCCCTTTCAGCTGGGTAAAGCTGACGTTTTCGTCGACCAGCAGACCTTCCACCTGATGGAACATGGGGGTGTGGGTCTGATCGTAGTCGTTACGATAGACACGGCCCGGTGAAATGATGCGGATCGGCGGCTGTTGCTGTTCCATGGTACGGATCTGCACGCCGGAGGTCTGGGTGCGCAGCATCAGCTTGGGGTTGAAGTAGAAGGTATCGTGATCGGCCCGGGCCGGGTGATGGGCCGGAATGTTCAGGGCATCGAAATTATGGAAATCGTCCTCGATTTCCGGCCCTTCGGCCACCTGAAAGCCCAACTCGCCGAAAAACGACTCGATCCGTTTGATGGTGCGGCTGACCGGATGCAGACCACCCGCAGACTGACGGCGGCCCGGCAGGCTAATGTCCAGGGTTTCACTGGCCAGCTTCTGGTTCAGCTCGGCCAGCTGCAGCGCTTCGCGCTTGCTGTTGATGGCATCGCTGACCGCCTGTTTGGCCTTGTTGATAATCTGGCCGGCGGCGGGCCGCTCTTCGGCGGACAGCTTGCCCAGGGCCTTGGACTGTTCGGTAAAGAAGCCTTTTTTGCCCAGATAGTGTACCCGGATGTCATCCAGTTCGGCGGCGTTGGCGGCAGCCTGGATCTCCGCCTGTGCTTTGACGATCACGTCTTCCAGCTGATCCATGTATTCCTCGTTACTTGCCCGCTTGATGCAGACACTTAATAATTTGAAAGGTCTTGATAATAAAGGATATCCCTCGTTCCCGCCAGCACTGAGCCCGGCAGGGAGCAACAAAAAAGGAGGCCGGAGCCTCCTTCTTCATTTATCGTCTTGACGACTTAAGCCAGGGCTTCTTTTGCTTTGGTAACCAAAGCGCTGAAGGTGGTCTTGTCGTGTACGGCGATATCAGCCAGGATCTTGCGATCGATTTCAACAGAGGCTTTTTTCAGGCCATTGATGAAGCGGCTGTATGACAGACCGTTCTGACGGCTTGCCGCGTTGATACGCGCAATCCACAGTTGACGGAACTGACGTTTTTTAGCGCGACGGTCACGATATGCATATTGACCGGCTTTGGTTACTGCCTGTACCGCTACGCGATAGACGCGTGAACGGGCACCGTAATAACCTTTGGCTTGCTTTAATATTTTCTTGTGACGAGCGCGAGCGGTCACACCACGTTTAACTCTTGGCATTGTTCACTATCCTCTTAAGCAGTCGGCAACATGGATTTGATCTGGGCAACATCAGCAGCTGCTACCAGACACTTACCGCGCAGCTGACGCTTACGCTTGGTGCTTTTCTTGGTGAGGATGTGACGCAGGTGGGATTGCTTGCGCTTAAAACCACTCGCCGTTTTCTTAAAGCGCTTTGCAGCACCTTTGTTTGACTTCATCTTCGGCATAACAACTCCGCATTGTTAATAACAACAAACAGACAAGGCGAGCCGGATAACCATTACCCGGCTACTTGTAAAACCTTACTGTTTTTTCTTCGGGGCAAGCACCATGACAGCCTGACGCCCTTCCAGCTTGGGAAAGGCCTCGACCACGGCCAATTCGTCCAAATCCGCTTTGATACGGTTGAGCAAATCGAAACCGAGCTCTTGGTGCGCCATTTCACGACCGCGAAAACGCAGCGTGACCTTGGCTTTGTTGCCCTCTTCCAAAAAGCGAACCAGGTTGCGTAGTTTTACCTGGTAGTCGCCATCATCTGTACCGGGTCGGAATTTGATTTCCTTGACCTGGATTTGCTTGTGCTTTTTCTTCTGTTCCTTGGTCGCCTTGCTCTTCTCATAGATGAACTTGCCGTAATCCATAAGACGGCAGACGGGCGGCTCGGCATTGGGACTGATTTCCACCAGGTCTACACCTGCGCCGGCAGCCGCTTCGAGAGCCTCGGCAATAGAGACGACCCCGATGGGCTCGCCTTCCAGGCCGACCAAGCGAACTTCTGGCAGTCGGATTTCTTCATTCAGTCGATTGCGTGGAGCTGGTTTGCTCCCTCTTTTAGCGCCTTTTATAACCTATCCTCCACTGTTTTCTTACCGCGAGTAAGGATCTCCTGCTGTATCAGCGAGGTCAGCTCTTCTACATTGAAGACGCCTAGATCCTGTCCTTTCCGGGTACGAACCGCTACTTTGCCGGCTTCGACTTCTTTGTCGCCGCAAACCAGCATGAAAGGTACCCGCTTCAGAGTATGCTCGCGGATTTTAAAGCCTATCTTCTCATTTCTCAAGTCCGCTTTGGCCCGAATGCCAACATTATTCAGGCTGTTAGCCAGATTGAGCGCGTAATCGGCTTGATTATCGGTAATGTTGAGCACCACGACCTGATTCGGGGCCAGCCAGGTCGGAAACAGACCGGCGTACTCTTCAATCAGGATACCGATAAAACGCTCGATTGACCCTAGGATAGCACGGTGAATCATGACCGGCACGTGACGTTCGTTGTCTTCACCCACATAGCTGGCACCCAGGCGTCCCGGCAGCGCGAAGTCGAGCTGAACGGTGCCACATTGCCAGGCCCGGTTCAGACAGTCGTACAGGGTAAATTCGATTTTGGGGCCATAGAAGGCACCCTCGCCCGGCTGCAGATCATATTCGATACCGGCGGCCTTGAGTGCCTGCTCCAGGGCCAGCTCGGCCTGATCCCAGGCTTCGTCACTGCCGATGCGCTGCTCGGGACGGGTCGAGAGTTTGACCGCGATGTTGCTGAAACCGAAGGTTTCGTAAGTGTCATACACCATCTGGATACAGGCGGACACTTCTTGCTGGATCTGATCTTCGGTACAGAAGATATGGGCATCGTCCTGGGTAAAGCCCCGGACCCGCATCAGGCCGTGCAGGGCGCCGCTTGGCTCGTTACGATGACAGCAACCGAATTCTGCCATGCGCAGCGGCAGATCCCGGTAGGACTTCAGGCCCTGGTTGAAGATCTGCACGTGACCCGGGCAGTTCATCGGCTTGATGGCGTAGTCCCGGTTTTCGGAATGGGTGGTAAACATGTTTTCAGCATATTTATCCCAATGGCCGGATTTTTCCCACAGCACCCGGTCCATCATGAAGGGACCCTTCACTTCCTCGTACTGATATTCGCGCAGCTTGTCGCGCACGAACTGCTCCAGCTCGCGGAAGATGGTCCAGCCATCGTTGTGCCAGAATACCATGCCCGGCGCTTCTTCCTGCATGTGATAGAGATCGAGCTGCTTGCCGATTTTGCGGTGATCCCGCTTGGCGGCTTCTTCCAGCTGCAGCAGGTAGCCCTTGAGCGCCTTCTTGTCGGCCCAGGCGGTACCGTAGATACGCTGCAGCATCTTGTTTTTGGCATCGCCACGCCAGTAGGCACCGGAGACTTTCTGCAGCTTGAAGTGCTGGCAGAACTTCATGTTGGGCACATGCGGGCCACGACACATGTCGACATATTCTTCGTGGTGATAGAGGCCCGGTCTGTCGTCCTGGCTGACGTTCTGATCCAGAATTTCTATCTTGTAAGGTTCATGCCGTCTGGCAAAGGTATCCCGCGCTTCCTGCCAGCTGACCTTTTTCTTGATGACCGGGTACTCGGTCTTGGCCAGTTGCAGCATGCGGGCTTCGAGCTTCTCGATGTCTTCTTCGGTCAATACATGGTCGAGATCGATGTCGTAATAGAAACCGTTGTCGATCACCGGCCCTATCGCCATCTTGGTCTGGGGCCACAGCTGCTTGATGGCATGACCCAAGAGGTGAGCACAGGAATGGCGCAGTATTTCCAGACCGTCCTGATCCTTGGCGGTGATGATCGCCAGTTTGGCGTCTGTATTTATCAGTTCACAGGCATCGACCAGTTGACCATCAATGCGGCCAGCGATACAGGCCTTGGCCAGACCGGGGCCTATGTCTTGCGCCACGTCCAGCACGGAAACGGCCTGTTCAAAATGGCGTTGGCTACCATCGGGAAGAGTAATTGTCGGCATGAAATGTCCTTAACAGTGGTGCACCCTACCAAAGCGCACATGTAGTGTATGAAGATGAATCTATATAATGAAAGCTTCATGGCGGTATCAACCATCTGGCGTACCTTGCCAGTCTGGCGCGCCTTGGGGTTGCTAATGCTGCCCGGCGGCACAGGTTGAGAGCCACCGACTCTACCAGAATTGCGCTTTTTCTTCCATTACTGCACGCCACTTACCTCTGACACGGTATCGACGGCAGAGCCTGCTTTTAACCGTCCCCTGGACTGGCTTCGATTTTTATCTCGATGGGCTTTGGTCGTGACGTCCTGACCTATACTGTGGGCAAACCCAGTTCCAGCGGAGGCATTATATGTGGCAGGTGATTGCCCACCAGATCTCGGAAGCAACCGGCAGCGAATTTACCATTAAAGAGAAAAAGCCGCTGACCGGTGGTGATATCCATCAGGCGTTCCGGATTTCGGACGGCCGACGCCGCTATTTTGTCAAGCTGAATGACAAAGAACGGGTGGATATGTTTCGCGCTGAATGGACCAGCCTGGATCACCTGCGGCGTAGCCAGTCGGTGACCATTCCCATGCCCATCTGCAGCGGCACGACCGCGACCAGCAGCTTTCTGGTACTGGAATACCTGCCTTTCGGTGATGCGGATGAAGAGGACTGGCATATGCTCGGTCGCCAGCTGGCTCATCTGCATCAAAGCCAGCATCAGCCGATGTACGGCTGGGATGAAGACAATTTTCTCGGCTTGTCGGTACAACCCAATAGCTGGCACAAGAAATGGGCCACCTTTTTTTCCGAACAGCGTATCGGTTGGCAGCTTAAGTTACTGGAAGAAAAAGATATTCGCCTGGGGGATATTGAAGAAATCATCGGGGGTATCAAATTACACCTGATCCATCACCAGCCTCGTGCCTCCCTGTTGCATGGTGACCTTTGGCGGGGCAATGTCGGTTTTTACGAACACATGGGAGTGGTGTTTGATCCTGCGAGTTATTTTGGTGATCGAGAGACCGATATCGCCATGACCGAGCTGTTTGGCCAGTTCCCTCAGGTCTTTTATCAAGGTTACAATAGAGTCTGGCCGCTGGAAGCGGGTTACAGGGAACGGCGAGAGATTTACAACCTCTACCATTTACTCAATCATGTTAACCATTTCGGCGAGCCTTATCTCGCTCAGGCCAAAGACAGCCTGTATCGTATTATTGCCAGTTAGGAGACGTTATGCCGCAACCCGTGGTGTTGATTACCGGTGCCGCCAAACGCATAGGTGCCGAAATGAGCCGCCATTTGCATCATCAGGGATATCGACTGGTGCTGCATTACCATCGCAGTAAAGACGTGGCTACGGCCCTGATGCAGGAACTGAACGCCATACGACCAGACAGCGTTTGTCTGCTATGCCAGGATTTGACCCGACTCGATGAATTAAGCGCCCTGGCCGACAAGGCCCTGGGCTGCTTCGGTCGTCTCGATGGTCTGATCAACAATGCCTCCAGCTTTTATCCCACTCCTTTCGGTGAGGGTACACCGGCGCAATGGCAGGATCTGGCCGCCACCAATGCCGCCGCTCCTTATTTCCTGATTCAGGCGCTGGCACCGGCGTTAAGAGACAGCCAGGGTTCCGTCATCAATATGGTGGATATTCACGCAGAGAAAGGGCTGAAACATCACCTGCTGTACACCATGGCTAAAAATGCCCTGGCCACCCTAACCCGGGGGCTGGCGGAAGAGCTGGCCCCGGCGATTCGTGTCAACGGCATCGCACCCGGTGCCATTATCTGGCCGGCTCATGCCTTGACCGAGCAGCAGAAACAGCAGGTGCTGGGATCCATTCCCATGGCCCGCCTGGGTCAGCCCGGGGAAATCGCCGAGACGGCCGCTTTTCTGCTGACAGGTCCCCGCTACCTGACAGGGCAGATTATTGCCCTCGATGGCGGCCGCTCCAGCCGTGGGCTACCCGAAGCCTGAGTCGAAACCAATATAGGGAAAAATCCGATGCGAGACTATTTTGAGCAAAATATCGAGTGCCCTCACTGTGGTCATCATACTCGCATCGTGGTGGATGCCTCCGAAGGGGATCAGGACTATTACGAAGACTGCATGGCCTGCTGCAATGCCATGCACATAGTGGTCAAGCGTAATGAACTAAGCGACGCGGTTGAACTGAGCGTCGATGCGGATGATGAGCAGTATTTCTGACCCGGATTCTTTTGAGTGAACATTGAATGAACACCTAGTATGTTGGCATAACATTGTTGTGTGTCGCCATCACCCGCTCTACCGTATCGACGATGGCCTGGGTTTGGGGATCAATTTCGATGTTGACCGGGTAACCTGGCTCAATATGACCCAGGTTGGTGCGCGACAGGGTTTCCGGAATCAGATGCACCGCAAAGCGGTCTGCCCCTACTTCTCCCAGGGTCAGGCTGATACCATCGATGCCGATATACCCCTTGGTAAAGACATATTTGGCAAGGCCGGCCGGTAGCGCAAACCAGAGTGTGGTATTGGTTTGTGTCACCTGCCGTTCCAGCAGTTCGCTCTGGGCCATGATATGGCCGGACATGGCATGACCGCCTATCTCGTCGCCAAAGCGCGCCGCCCGTTCCAGGTTGACGCTGTCACCCACCGCTAACCGCCCCAGATTGGTTACCCGCAGGGTTTCCTGCATCAAGTCAAAACCGACTCGGTCGCCTTCGATGGCGGTGACCGTCAAACAACAGCCGTTGTGGGCCACCGAAGCGCCGAGTTCCAGCCCCGGCAGCATGGCCTGAGGTAGTTGCACCAGGTGAGTGCGAAAGTCCTGTTTATCGATGATGTCGAGCAGGGTGCCCTGCCCCTGTACTATTCCGGTGAACATGAGTCTTTTCCCGCTAAAAATTCAGTTGAAGATAGTGGGAATATGCCTTCATCAAGGCTATATTCCCACACATTGACGATACTCCGTGTATTTTCCACTTCTTATCGGTTACCGAACCCTGCTTTCGACAACCTGACCTCATTTTACTGCAAGCGAGAACAACATGGCCTTGAAGCCTTATATTGCC
Organism: Oceanisphaera litoralis; assembly: GCF_016907015.1. Taxonomy (GTDB): domain Bacteria; phylum Pseudomonadota; class Gammaproteobacteria; order Enterobacterales; family Aeromonadaceae; genus Oceanimonas; species Oceanimonas litoralis. The sequence continues at coordinate 41,795 of NZ_JAFBBE010000003.1, read as the reverse complement.
GAACTTCCCCGTTTGTTACGGCTGTGCGGCCCCATCATGGTGGCGCAAGTCGCGCAAACCACCATGAGCTTTGTAGATACCGTCATGGCCGGTCAGGTCAGTGCCACCGATCTGGCGGCGGTGGCGGTGGCCACCAGTTTCTGGCTGCCGTTGATCCTGTTGGTGCAGGGCGTCATCATGGCGTTGACACCCATTATATCGCAATTAAATGGCGCTCGTCGCCATGGCGATGTCGCCGCCGCCGTGCATCAGGGGGTCTGGCTGACCATTCTGGTTACCGTGCCCGTCATGCTGGCACTCTATTACTCGCCGCAGGCCTTGCACTGGATGGAGGTGGAGCCGTTGCTGGTCGAAAAAACCACCGGTTACCTGCACGGCATTCTATGGGGCATGCCCGCCTATGCGCTTTATCAGGTCTTGCGCAACTTCAGCGAGGGGCTGTCTCATACCTTGCCCACCATGGTCATCGGCTTTATCGGCCTGGCAGTCAACATTCCCGCCAACTATATCCTGATCCACGGCAAACTGGGGATGCCGGCTCTGGGCGGGGTGGGCTGTGGTTATGCCTCGGCCCTGGTGTTCTGGGCCATGCTGGTGGCCATGATCGTCTACACTCGTCGTTCTCCCCTGTTGCAATCGTTTGCTCTTTTTACCCGCTTGCACGCCCCCGACTGGCCACGGATTGGTCGCCTCTTTCGCCTGGGCTTTCCCATTGCCATGGCCATCTTCTGCGAGGTGACACTGTTTACCGTAGTAGCGCTGTTGCTGTCCCCCCTGGGTTCGGAAGTGGTGGCCGGCCATCAGGTTGCCATCAACTTCTCCAGCATGATTTTCATGATCCCCCTGAGTCTGGGGATGGCCATGACCATCCGCGTGGGCCATAGCCTGGGCGAGAACCGGGCTGAACAGGCCAGAATCATCAGCATCGCCGGCATCGTATTCGGCGCTCTGCTGGCGGTACTGACCGCCCTGGCGACCATTCTGGGACGTCACTGGATCACCGCTCTCTATACCGACAACGGCGCCGTGCAGCAACTGGCCGCCAGCCTGCTGCTGCTGGCGGCTTTTTATCAGATTTTCGACTCGGCTCAGGTTATTTCCGCTGCCGCCCTGCGCGGCTATAAAGATACCCAGGTCATCTTTTATATTACCTTCGTGGCCTACTGGCTGTTCGGCCTGCCGGCCGGCATGGTATTGGGCCTGACCGACTGGTTGGTACCCGCCATGGGGCCACACGGCTTCTGGATTGGTTTTCTGATAGGCTTGTCGGTAGCGGCACTGATGTTGATATGGCGGTTACGGATTATCTATGTACGGGTCGAACATCGTAATCGGGCTGGCTTGCCTCTGGTTGACGGCCTGTAGCCCCCCCAATGAACTCGAAGACCATTTTCAGACCTATCTGAAACGGGTTGCTCATGTACTGGAGGTGGCGGAGCCCACCTTGAGCCGGGCGTCAGCCCTGCCGCCGTTACCGCCTCAGCGAGCATTACAACAGCAGCAGCCCAGAGTCAGCACCGGGCTGCTTGACGCCCTCAAGCTGGGCCGGTGCGGCCTGCTGGACATGGTCGGGGAACATAACAGTCCTATCGGCAAGAGCCGGACCGCCGCCGCCCAGCTACTTTATCATCTGACATTTCAGCAGGGGCTGCAACGCTGTCTGGCCAACACCGAGGATGCGGAATTAACCGGCTGGCTGCACGATATTGCCGCCCAAAAGGCGCCGCTGTTGCCCGGTTATCACTGGAACATGATGGTGGCGGAGCCGGATATTCGTGCCGCCCTCACCCCTCGCCAGCGCACCCTGGCTTTCGCACAGCAAGATGGCTACCAGGAAACGGTCAATGCGTTCATCCTGTTCGAACGGCTGCAGGCCGAGGCTCGAGGCAAGAAGCCCGGCGTGAGACTGCTGACCCAGAAGGAGTTGAACCAGGCGCTGAGCGGCCTCTACCGCAATGAATATCTCGGCCGCCTGTTTTATTCCCTGCACAGCGCCGCCCACTACCTCGACCAGAGCCTGGCTTTTCTGCAACAACTGGAACACTTTGATTGCCACCGAGGCGGCAGGATACGGGCCGAGCGACTGCGCAATGCCATGCGGCGCTATTATATCGACGGCATTCAAGGTTATTTCGGCCGGATCGACCGACAGTTTGTCGAGTTGGCGCCCTTGCTGCAAAGTACGCTGAACCCGCCTCCGGCAAGGCAGGAGCAGATGAGGGTTTATCGGAACCATGTTGGCGCAGGACTGCACAGTGAAATCTATCGTCGCTACCGCTCCCTGACCCTGGCACACGCCCGACTGTGGCAACGCTTTCTGCAACGGTGTGATATTTCACCGACTTGAACAATAGTTCTTCATCCGTTTGTTTCGGCAGAAAAAACGCTTGCCCCTCTTCGAGCCCTTGGCTAGTATACGGCTCGCTTCAAGGCGACATGCGTCCTTAGCTCAGCTGGTTAGAGCACTACCTTGACATGGTAGGGGTCGGTGGTTCGAATCCACTAGGACGCACCATTTTGTCTGGCCAAGGCCTGCAAAAGCAACCTGAGATCACAGGCTAACATCAACAACATGCGTCCTTAGCTCAGCTGGTTAGAGCACTACCTTGACATGGTAGGGGTCGGTGGTTCGAATCCACTAGGACGCACCATATTTGTCTGGCCAAGGCCTGCAAAGCAACCTGAGATCACAGGCTAACATCAACAACATGCGTCCTTAGCTCAGCTGGTTAGAGCACTACCTTGACATGGTAGGGGTCGGTGGTTCG
>NZ_JAFBBE010000003.1:0-38930 GCF_016907015.1 Oceanisphaera litoralis | reverse complement strand
TCGAATCCACTAGGACGCACCAAATTTCGAAAAAGCGCACTCAAATGAGTGCGCTTTTTCGTTGTGCTCTCCCCTGCCGACTTCTGTTTCCTGGTTACATCACTATTCTTCCGATGTTCAAGCGGTGCGATATTGTCTCAGGTTAACTATGCATGTTGGCATAATAAATAAAGATAATACCGCATAGGCATGGATCTTCGGGTCATTGAATATCCATCCCGTTAGTCACCAACCAACACTGTCATGGCTCCAGAAAGACACTCGGCGCTCCACTGCAACTCACATACAACCCCTTTACCGCCCGGGTAGCGGCCACGTGCAGCAGGGCGCGTTCGTTGAATTCGTTGTCGCGCAGCTCTACCGGATCGGCGCTTTGCCGGGTATAGGGCTGAGGCACCACCCCCTGATTGATACCGGCAAGAAACATATACTGAAACTCCAGTCCCTTGACTCTATGCAGGGTCGCAATACGCACACCGTCGGTTTGCTCGTTATCGCTACTGTCGGCGTCTAGGGTCAGCGTCGGAATATCCGCATCTTTCAGGGCGTCGGCGTAACGGTCACACAGGTGCTTGGTACGGGCGACCACACAAATGGCCCCCAAAGGCACCCCATCTCCGGTCAGGGCGGCAATTTCTTCCCGTAGAAACGCCGATTCCTCTGCCAAGCCGGCACAAGTGAATGGCCAGCCAGGCGTGCTGTTCGCCACGGCAGCGGCGGATTTCCGTATTGATGATGTTGAGGTCGTCGCTAAGCAGCAGCTGCCAGTTGTCCGGCGGCAGTTGTTTGAAGCGCAGGCGCAGATCCTCCGGTGCCACCAGCGACAGGGTGCCGTCCGGCAGGCGCTCGAATTGCAGCTGCTGGCCGCTGTGGCGCAGATGGGTCAGGGCGCGCTGGCAGTAGTCGGACTCGGTACTGAACAGGCGGGGCAATTCGGCCCGGGCCTCGGCCATGGTGCCGGTCAGGGCGGCTTGGGGCGCCAGCCCGGCCAGGGGATCGTCGTGATGAACGGCGGCATTGGTGTCGAGCAGATCGGCGAACAGGTCGGCACCATTGAAGCCATCGCCCTGCATCATGAACTCGGCCACCTGCTCTTCTTCGTCGGCCTGATCGTAGCGGCGGGTAAATTCGGAGCTGTCGCCGATGTTTTTCTGGGCCTGCTCGTCCTTTTCGATCAGCACTTCCAGCACCCGCATGTCGCCGCGGATCTGCGGCTGTTGGCTTTCGGTTAGCAGGTAGCGGATCTGGGGCGGGTACTGCTGGCCATAGCGGTCGATACGGCCATTACGTTGCTGAAACACCATCAACGACCAGGGTATGTCGAAGTGGATAAGCTTGTGGCTCTGGTGATGCAGGTTGATGCCTTCGGAGGCCACATCCGAACACACCAGCAGGCGCAGCGGTGATTTTGCCTTGCCAAAGTCTTCCACCACTGTCATCAGTTCGGTATCGGCCATGGCGCCGTGCAGGCAGGCAAGCTGCCTCGCCGGCCATCTGGCTTTTCACGTCTTTCTTGAAGCGGCGTACCACCAGGTTCTTGTCGGCGAAGTCGTCATGCTGGTACTCGGACGGATTGGCAATGGCGGTGGCATCGAGCATGTTCACCAGGCTGACGAAACTTTCCGGCTTGCCGTCGTGGGGCGTGGCCGAGAGCATGATCAGGGTGTCGGAACGGCGTGACAGCACGCCGGGCCAGCTTGCTGCGCAGGGAGCCTCCTTGAATCGTCACTTTTTTACTGCCGTGCCGACTATAGGCAATAGTTTACTCCACCCAGCAGAAACGTTCGGCGCTCAGGGTCTGCTTTCCATCCCAGCGATAGGCGCAAAGCTTGCCGCCGTCTTTTGCCACAACGCTGTAGTCCAGGCAGGCGATATGCTCATCAAGCGGAGCCGGTGTACCGGTCAGCCAGTAATGGCCCACAAATACCGGTTTGTGGCCATCGTAGCCCGGCAATATGTCGGCCGGCACCGGAGTATGCGGTATCCGGGCCATGGCTTCTTCCGGCACCAGGGCCAGATCCCGGTAGGTGACTGCCGCCCGGTTCCACCATTGGCTACGGATATGACAACGCGGGTTCCGGTCCTTGTCGAAAAACGAATGCCCCTGCGGCAAGGGAATTTCCAGCCCTTTGAGCAGGGTTTCCAGGGCTTCGAACCCGGCCTCACCCAGGCGGGTCAGCATCGGCCAGGCGTACTCCCGAATTCGCTGCCGCTCATCAATATATGGCGCTATCTTGTCTAGCTGCTCCGGATGCCAGCAGGCATGCACCACCCTGAACTCCGGCAGGTCCAGATACAACGGCAGCGTCTTGAACCAGGCAATGTGTTCCCGGTGCAGGGCACTGCCCTCTCCTACCTGATCGAGATATCTTTGATGTTGTCCGCAGTTTTTCTCGGTGTGAGGCCGCAAATGCTGGCCGTCTCTATCCGGATCCGGTGTGGCATAGGCCACTGCGTTGAATTCGTGATTACCCATCACCGCCAGCGCCTGGCCGCTCTCTACCATGGCGCGGGCAATCGCCACGGTTTTGCATTGCTCAGGGCCGCGGTCGATAAAATCCCCGAGAAAAATGACTTTTCGTGCGGGATGGCGCCAGCCGCATTCACCTTGCCGATAACCCATTTTGGTGAGCAGGGCTTCCAGCTCGGCGGCATGGCCGTGAATATCACCGACAATATCGTACATGGCTGGCCTTCCTTGTTTTATTACAAAAATTTCATGTTGGCATAAATAAAGTCATTCACAAGATGCCGGCGCCGATATGTCAGCCAATCAATCTCATGTGACCGCGCTCATCTGGCCGCAACCAGTGACGAATGGCGGCCCAGGTCTGCTCGTCCGGTTTCTGGTTGCGCGCCAGCGACACCTGACGAATCACCGGCTCCCCGTTTTGAAACGCCACTTCTATGGTCGCCCGCTGAGGCTGCATTATCCGGTAGATATAGCATTCACCGCTTATGATGTTGTGGGCATAACTGGCTACACAGTGGCGCATCAGTCGTCCTTCTTCCTGCAAATCTTCCATCGTCAGAATCGGATGAATATGCGCATTGCCGGGCACAGGTGGCGGTGGAAATTCCACTTTCCCGTGCACCGCAATGAAACGTTGCCGATTCAGGCGATCGGTCCAGCGGTCGTGCAGTGCCTTGAGCGCTTGCGGGTCTTCGCAACGCTCCAATGCAATACGGGCGTCTGTCATGCCCAGCAGCCGGGCCACATTGAGCGCATCCTGCCAGTATCGGCCATATCGACGGATCCTCGCCCTCATCGCTTCCGGGGTCAGATCCCTGGTCAACACCATCGGTCTGATCAGGCGGCCCTGGATCAGTTGCGGAAAGTCGGTGGCCACCAGCAAGAGGTTGACCGGAATCTCGGCCCATGTGGACAGGGGCTGCAACTGTTCTGGCTGAGCCAGCGCCTGGCAAATGAGACGGTATTCTTTCAGATCGGCCTTGCACAGCTGTACCTTGCCCAACAGCCTGACCAGGGCCTTGCTGCCGCTACCGGTCAGGGCCTTTAGGATCTGTCGGCGCGATTGCCTCAGCAGCTCATCCACTCTGGCATTCGGCCATTCTTCCTCGCCGCTACCGACAATCAGCAACCAGCACAGATTGGGTGAGTGCGAAAACAGCTCACGGGCGTGCGGGCTTCGCGTCAGCCATTGCAGCAACCGGGTCTGCTGGTAATAAAAGGGCTGTACGGCCTCCCGCACAGGGGCCGGAATTTCGCCAACGAACCGCCCTAGGGGACTGTCGCCACCAGCCAGGGCCGCGGCATCGAGCAGGGAAATACCCAAATCACTGTCTTCGGGCAGCCAGCGCTCCTGCTCCCGGCATTCACAGCCAAGGCCTTGCGCCCAGGAGCGATAGCGAAAGTGCGCCGCTATCGGCTCGGATAACTGCACTACAAAATGCCCCTCGGGGGTATATTCCATCTGCTGTGCGTCCAGCCACATACGCCTTCTCCGTCAATCGAGCCTGTCGGTCATCCTCAAAGTAACAGGCAACAACGAGTGTCGCCCGGCACATATAAAGAACACCCGCAAATAATACCCGATTGGCTACCATCGACAAGAACTGAGCCTGATTTACTCCCGCCAAGCCGGCTCCGGTGGCTGATCCATACTGGCCAGCTCGTCCAGGGTCAGGGGCTTTACCGGAGCGCGCAGACGGTAATAGCCGCCCTTCTCTACGTTCTGCCCCTGCAATCGGGCCATCAGCTCCGAGACCAGCAGCCCGCACTGGCGCCCCTGGCAGGGCCCCATGCCGCAGCAGGTAAAGCAGGGGTCCGCAGCCGGCAAACACGGCGCCATCGGCCCCCACCCCCGGGGTTTTCAACAGAATTTGCGCCGACCCGGCGGTCATGACACCGGGCAAGGTCCAGCCGGGGATGGGAAAGGGTCGCTCCTGGGCACCGTTGGCAATCATTACCTGACTCGCCTGTATTGAGGCGGCCTTTCCTTCCCGGCTGTAATACACCCGACCATCGCGGTCGAGCTGCCATACTTGGGTATTCGGCAAATACCGACAGCCGCTGGCGGCAACCTCGTCAGCCAGGGTGCGTCCCGCGTAATAGTCGGGCCCCAGAATGCGGGGATCGGCCAGCGATGGCTAGCCTATGTTGCGATAAATCTGCCCGCCAACCCGGGGTTGTTCGTCCAGCAGCACCGTTTTCAGGCCCAGACGACCCGCCTCTATGGCCGCCGCCATGCCCGCTGTGCCGGCGCCAACAATGGCCAGATCAGCATCCATCATCGAGCTCCTCTCCGGAATCCTGCTCTTTCGGCAAGAACAACCGAACGCGCATCTCCGGCTGCACCTCGATCAGGCACCCCTGTCGATTGGGGATGCCGTCGATCTCGACCAGGCATTCGAAACAAGCCCCCATCATGCAATAAGGACCCCGTGGACTGCCGGAAATGGAGCTGGTGCGATTGGCCTTGTATCCCAGCGCCAGCAAGGCAGCGGCGACCGTATAGCCGGCGGGTATCTGCCGGGGTTGATCGTCGACATAAAGGGTCTGCAAGGGGCGCTGCTGCCCGCTGACATCCTTGAACATGGCTTAATCCTTGAATCGTTGGGGAGTGAAGACATCCAGTAACGGGCTCCATCAGCATCGGCGCCAGCGTCAGGGCGTGCACCGCTGCCAGGGTGACGCCGCTGTGAGAGCTGAAGGCATGGACCTGCGGCCCCGGTGTCCGGTTTTGCTCATACACCGGATAGCCATCCGGACTCAACACCCTGAGTGCTCCCCAGCCTCGTACTATGTGCCGGTGGCGCAATGCAGGCAGCAAGGAAATAGCACGCCGGGCCAGCTGCGCCATCACCTGCGGGGTATTATCGTCATCCAGGCCGACCTGCTCGGACGAGTCGCCGATCTGGATGGCTCCCTCCCCGGTCTGACGCAGATAGATGGACGGATAATTCAGTAACCTCGGCAGGCGCTCGGTGATCAGCAGCTGGCCCCGCTGGGGAGTCAGGGGTTGTGACAACCCGACCATGGGCGCCAGCCGGCGATTATCGAGCCCCGCCGCCAATACCAGCTGCCCGGCCCGTATCGGCCCCTGCTCCGTATGCAGCACAAAGCCATCATGCGTGGTCTCTATGTTCAGTACATGATGACGTGGTTGGTAGTATCATGGTGCCAAGCTCATAGACGGCCTTGAAGGCGTTGAGCTGCTGAAACTTAATCATCTAACACATTCCTCTCCGTCACTGTCATAACCAGAGCCTGAGGGAGTGCCACAATGAATACCAACGAATTAGCCGCCCACCGGGAGCGCAGCATCAAGCAACACCGTGGCTGAAACTGCTGAGTGTTGAGATTAAGGTAGGCAGAGAGAAATCGGCGCACAACAACATCAAATTTTTGAATACATGATCACCGGCATGTACTTACTTACGTAAACGTAAATACTGATTTTTTGCATCTACAGAAAAAAGAAAACCCTCGCGAGCGAGGGCAAAACAAACGGAAACGTGCTTAAACAGAGCGACACCTGGCACCGAACAACTTGCTTACTCAGTTGAGGCAAATGGTCAGGCCCCAGTGCTGGTTCAATCTAACTGGACGAAAATGTGAAGTCAACGTAAATAGATCACGAATTACTCAATTGAACATCAAATGAGCACCACGGTGACGATAACGTAAAGGTAATCATTGGATGTTACCTTTGGGATTCAAGCGCATCCGCAACAGAGGCCCCCTGTTTTCTGGCAAAAAAAGCCTTGTCCGACAGAGAGTTCGGCAGAGAGTTCAACAGGGTTGATGCCACAAATTCTTCGTTATTTCTGAATGTTACACAAGCGTAATAGAGAAATCCTGTCTAACCTTTCAGTAAGGGAATGAAATATGTGTGCGCCAGGCTCTTTCTTCTGTTGTAAACGTCAGAGCCGGATTTATAGGGGATAAAGCCATGGGTATATTCGAGCACTACCAAACGCGCTACGAGAAGGCAAAAGAAGAGGAGTACGGCCTGCTGGAATTTCTGGACATGTGCCGGGAAGACAAGGCCTGTTATGCCTCGGCCTCCGAGCGCCTCTTGATGGCCATCGGCGAGCCGGAGATGATCGACACCGCACAGGTGCCCAGATTCAGCCGACTCTTTTCTAACCGGGTGATTGCCCGCTATCCTGCTTTCGCCGAGTTTTACGGCATGGAGGAAAGCATCGAGCAGATTGTGTCCTACCTGAAGCACGCCGCTCAGGGACTGGAAGAAAAGAAACAGATACTGTATCTGCTGGGTCCGGTGGGGGGTGGTAAATCCTCGCTGGCCGAATGTCTCAAGGGATTGATGCAGAAGGTACCTATTTACCGGCTCAAGGGATCACCGGTCAATGATCACCCTTTCTGTCTGTTCGATGCCACGGAAGACGGCCCCATGCTGGAGCAGGATTACGGTATTCCACGCCGCTATCTGCGACCCATAATGTCACCCTGGGCAGTGAAGCGACTGCATGAATACGGCGGTGACATCTCCCGCTTCAAGGTAGAAAAAGTCTATCCTTCGGTGCTCGACCAGATTGCCGTCGCCAAAACCGAGCCGGGCGATGACAACAACCAGGACATTTCTTCTCTGGTGGGTAAGGTCGATATCCGCAAGCTGGAGCATTATGCCCAGGATGATGCCGACGCCTATTCCTACTCCGGCGCACTCTGCAAGGCCAACCAGGGCATGATGGAGTTCGTGGAGATGTTCAAGGCGCCCATCAAGGTACTGCACCCTCTGCTGACCGCAACCCAGGAAGGTAACTATAACGGTACCGAGGGGCTCTCTGCCCTGCCCTTCGAAGGCATTATTCTGGCTCACTCCAACGAGTCGGAATGGCAGCACTTCAAACACAACAAGAACAACGAAGCCTTTCTCGACCGGGTTTACATCGTCAAGGTACCCTACTGCCTGCGGGTCACCGAAGAGGTGGAGATCTACCGGAAACTGCTGACCAACAGTGAGCTGTCTACCGCCAAGTGCGCTCCGGGCACCCTGGAGACGCTGGGTCAGTTCACCGTGCTGTCGCGTCTGAAGGAGCCGGAAAACTCCAGCCTGTATTCCAAGATGCGCGTCTATGACGGCGAAAGCCTGAAAGACACGGATCCCAAGGCCAAGTCGTACCAGGAGTATCGGGATTACGCCGGGGTCGACGAAGGCATGAATGGCCTTTCTACCCGTTTCGCCTTCAAGATACTGTCGCGGGTATTCAACTTCGACCACGCCGAAGTCGCCGCCAACCCGGTGCACCTGTTTTATGTACTGGAACAACAGATAGAACGGGAACAGTTCCCGCAAGACGTCCACGACCATTATCTGGAGTTCATCAAGGGTTATCTGATCCCCAAATACGTGGAGTTTATCGGCAAGGAGATTCAGACCGCCTACCTTGAGTCCTACTCCGAATATGGTCAGAACATCTTCGACCGCTACGTCATCTATGCCGACTTCTGGATTCAGGATCAGGAGTATAGGGACCCGGAAACCGGCCAGCTGTTCGACCGTTCGGCGCTCAATGCCGAACTGGAAAAAATAGAGAAGCCGGCCGGCATCAGTAACCCCAAGGACTTCCGTAACGAAATCGTCAATTTCGTCTTGCGGGCCCGGGCCAACAATGCCGGTAAAAACCCCAACTGGACCAGTTACGAGAAGCTCAGAACCGTTATCGAGAAGAAAATGTTCTCCAATACGGAAGAGTTGCTGCCGGTCATTTCCTTCAACTCCAAGACCAGTGCCGACGAGCAGAAAAAGCACGACGACTTCGTCGCCCGGATGATGGAAAAAGGCTACACCCGCAAGCAGGTGCGACTGCTGTCGGAATGGTATCTGCGGGTACGCAAGTCAACTTAACGAAATGAGTGTTGGGGGAAATTATGGCGCATTTTATCGACAGACGACTAAATGGCCGCAACAAGAGCGCTGTTAACCGGCAGCGCTTTATCCGCCGCTACCAACAACAACTGAAAAAAGCGGTGTCAGATGCGGTACTCAAACGCAGCATTCAGGATATCGACAAGGGGGAAAGTGTCTCCATTCCTACCCGCGATATCTCGGAGCCGCTGTTTCATCAGGGCAAGGGTGGCCATCGGGACCAGGTACACCCGGGGAATGATCAGTTTGTTACCGGCGACCGGATCGATCGTCCTGCCGGTGGCGGCGCAGGCGGCAGTGGCCAGGGCGACGCCAGCAATCAGGGCGAAGGCGAGGACGATTTTGTCTTCCAGATCTCCAAGGAAGAATATCTCGACCTGCTGTTCGATGGTCTGGAGCTGCCAAATCTGGAAAAAAACAAGCTCAACAAAATAAGCGAAATGAAAACCTTCCGGGCCGGCTATACCGCAGACGGCGTGCCGGCCAACATCAACATAGTGCGATCGCTGCGCCAGTCTCTGGCCCGGCGCATGGCACTGCAGGTAGGCAAGAAAAAAACCGTGGCCGAACTGGAGCGGGAGCTGGCCGAACTCGGCAAACATCCCACCGAAAACTATGCCCGCATACAGGATATCGAAGAACAAATTGTCGAGCTAAAACGGCGCATCGCCGCCGTGCCCTTTATCGACACCTTCGATCTGCGCTTCAACAACTTTGTGCAGCGCCCCATTCCTTCGACTCAGGCGGTCATGTTCTGCCTGATGGATGTGTCGGGTTCCATGGATCAGGCCACCAAGGACATGGCCAAGCGCTTTTATCTGTTGCTCTATCTGTTCCTGACCCGGACCTATAAAAATGTCGAGGTGGTGTTTATCCGCCACCATACCCAGGCCAAGGAAGTGGACGAACAGGAGTTTTTCTACTCCCAGGAAACCGGGGGCACCATTGTCTCCAGTGCCCTGCAACTGATGAAAGAGGTCATGGAAGCCCGTTATCCTGCGGATCAATGGAACATCTATGCGGCGCAGGCATCCGATGGCGATAATTGGGCCGACGACTCGCCGTTGTGCAAACAGTTGCTGCAAAACGACATCATGTCTTTTGTGCGTTATTACGCCTATATAGAAATTACCAACCGGGCGCACCAGACACTCTGGCACGAATACGAGTCCATCGCCCGCCAGTTTCCCAACTTTGCCATGGAACATATTCGTGCGGTAGAAGACATTTATCCCGTATTCAGGGAACTGTTCAAGAAACAAGCGGCATGAGGTAACTATGTCTGAGGTAACTATGTCTGAGGTAACTATGTCTAATGCAACAACCTCTGAAGCAATGACCACTCTCCGCCCGCTCAGTGATGGTCCCGACTGGAGCTTTGAGTTACTCGAGGCCTACCACAAGGAGATAGCCCGCATTGCCGAGAGTTATGGCATGAGCACCTATCCCAACCAGATAGAGATCATCACCGGCGAGCAGATGATGGATGCCTACTCCAGCATCGGTATGCCCATTGGCTACCATCACTGGTCTTACGGCAAAAAATTCATTCAGACCGAGCAACATTACAAGCGTGGTCAGATGGGTCTGGCCTATGAAATCGTCATCAACTCCAACCCCTGTATCGCGTACCTGATGGAAGAGAACACCATGCCGATGCAGGCCCTGGTTATCGCCCATGCCTGCTATGGTCATAACTCCTTCTTTAAGAACAACTATCTGTTCACGACCTGGACCGATGCCGAGTCCATTATCGACTACCTGCTGTTTTCAAAACACTACATCACCGAGTGCGAAGAAAAATACGGGGTCGCCGAAGTGGAGTCCATCCTCGATAGCTGCCATGCGCTTATGAACTACGGGGTAGACAGATACAAGCGGCCACAAAAACTGTCTCTGGCCGAAGAGCGCCGGCGCCAGAAAGCCCGCGAGGCCTATCTGCAGACCCAGGTCAACGAGCTATGGAAAACCCTGCCGCGCATGGATGACGCCAAGCAGGAAAAGAAACGCCGTTATCCCCTGGAGCCGGAAGAAAACATTCTGTATTTCATCGAGAAACACGCCCCCCTGCTCGAGCCCTGGCAGCGGGAAATCGTGCGTATCGTGCGCAAGATAAGCCAGTATTTCTATCCGCAGAAGCAGACCCAGGTGATGAATGAAGGCTGGGCCACCTTCTGGCACTACACCATTACCCAGCATATGTATGACGAAGGGCTGGTAACCGACCGTTTCATCATGGAAGTATTGCACAACCATACCAACGTCATCTTTCAGCCGCCCTATAACAGCAAGTATTATTCCGGTATCAACCCCTATGCGCTGGGCTTTTCCATGTTTCAGGACTTGCGCCGTATCTGCGAGCACCCCACCGCTGAAGACAGGGCCTGGTTTCCGGACATTGCCGGATCCGACTGGGTCAAAACCCTGCACTTTGCCATGGAGAACTTCAAGGACGAAAGCTTCATCAGCCAGTTTTTGTCACCCAAGGTGATGCGTGACTTGCACCTGTTCGCGGTGGCCGACGACGATACCCGCAATTATCTGGAAATTTCGGCCATCCACGACGAGCAGGGCTATCGCCAGCTGCGCCAGACCCTGTCCAATCAGTATAACCTGTCCAACCTCGAACCCAATATTCAGGTGCATAACGTGGAAGTGAAAGGCGATCGCTCCCTCACCCTGAGGCATGTGCCGCACAACCGCATTCCGCTGGCGGATTCACACCATCAGGTACTGAAACATGTGCATCGTCTGTGGGGCTTTAATGTGGTGCTGGAGCAGGAAGAGCCGGATGGCAATGCCATCATCATAGGTCGCTGCCCGGAGCGACCCATCACCGAATAAACATCGCCGAATCAAAAACGCCTCCGTCATGGAGGCGTTTTTATCACTGCGGGGCCAGACCGTCCGGCATATGCTCTCGCATATCAAACCATAACTGGCCCGAATTTTTACCATACTCCCGTACCAGCTCGGCCACTGCCTCGAGGTTGCCGTTGTGCGCAAGGCCGGCAAGGGCGCGATAATAATCCGCCGCCAGCTGACGCGCCGCCGGCTGCGAAAAATAACAGCGCCCCACCCGACAGTACAATCCCTTGAAACCGTTAAGGATCAGGGCGTAGATGGGATTGCCGGAAGCAAAAGCCAGCTGATGATGCAATTCATAGTCATAGGCGGCAAAGGCATCGGCCTCGTCGGCCAGTTGTTCCAGCGCGGCGACGGCCGTTATCACGCGTTCCGGATCATTTTTTACCGCGCCACGAATAAAAATACTGCTGATATGGGTGCGGGCAGACAACAGATGGTCAATCAACTCCGGCATCTTGTCTTCATCGAGGCGCGCCAGGGTTTCCAGAATATTGAGGCTGGAGGTTTCCCAGAAGTTATTCACCCGGGTCGGCTTACCGTGCTGTATGGTCAGCCAACCGTCCCGCGCCAGACGCTGCAGCACCTCACGCAGGGTCGTGCGGGTCACCCCGATCAGCTCCGATAACTCCCGCTCGGCGGGGAGTATGGAGCCAGGGGGAAAGTGGCCGTTCCAGATGGATTCTATGATATATTGTTCTGCAAAATTGGCGGGGCTTTGTGCCTTGATGACCATGAAACCACTCTGTTAAATTTGTTACGACAGGCAAGATTGATGGGCGATAATAACAGAGCCGACCAGTTCCCCACAACCCTGCCCCTGCCAACTGTCATTCATCCCGAACGCCATGAGGAACCGATGCTGTACGCCTTTTCACGCACCCGTTTTGCCTGGGGTCTCTTGACCCTCGCCGCCGGCTCACTGTTGGCCGCAGCGCTGTTTTTTCAATATATACAGGGCCTGCATCCCTGTGTGATGTGTGTCTATCAAAGAGCAGCCCTTGCCGGCGTGATACTGGCAGGGGGGCTCGGCTGGCTGGCGCCACGCAACGGGCTGGTCAGCGGTTTTGCCCTGGCTGCCTGGCTGGCGGCGTCGGTCAAGGGGTTCTGGCTGGCAAAAGTACATGTCGGTTATCAACTCAATCCCTCCCCCTTTAATCAGTGCTCCAGTTTCGCGGAATTCCCGGACTGGCTGGCACTGGATCGCTGGTGGCCGGCCCTGTTTCATCCCACTGGCGACTGCGCCGATGCCTCCTGGATCTGGCTGGGCTTCAGTATGCCCCAGTGGCTGATGGGTATTTTCGCCCTGCTGGCCGCACTGGCGGCTTTGTTTATCCTCGTGCGGATAATAAACATGAGGCGTGAGGCGTGAGGTTTACCCCTCACCCCTTACCCCTCACGGATTAACGCGCCCAGGTAATGATGTGATCTTCCCAGTTGCCGGCCCTGGACTCAGGTACGACCTTGCCGCGTACCGACTGACCGGCCTTGTGCATGGCACTCTTGGATCCGGTGCGCAGCGGATGCCAGGACGGCAACGATTGGCCTTCTGCCAGCAAACGATAGGCGCAGGTGGAAGGCAGCCAGAAATAATCGTCCAGCTTGTCCCGGGTAATCTTCAGGCAATCCGGCACCTTGGCGAAGCGATTGTCATAATCGCTGCAGGCACAGCTGTGGGTGTTCAACAGCTCACACGCCACATTGGTATGTACCAGCTCGTCGGTGTCTTCATCAATCAGCTTGTTGAGGCAACATTTACCACAGCCGTCACACAAGGCTTCCCATTCCCCATCGGACATCTCCTCCAGAGACTTGGTATACCAGAAATCGGCCTGCATAAGTTTATCCTGCTACTTTGGCACTGAAACGGTACTGACCGTTCAGTTGCATATCGAGTTCATCCAGCGGTTTGAGTTCGGCCACCCCCCTGGGGGTGCCGGTCAGTACCACATCGCCGGGATTAAGCGTAAAACAGCGGCTCATTTGTGCCAACAGCTCGCCAATGGACCACATCATCATGGCGGTATTCCCCTTTTGCCGTTGCTCCCCATTGACCCGCAAGGAAAAATCAAGGTGCTGCAAATCGTTGAGCACCTCGGGCAGAGCGAAGGGAGTAACAGGGCAACTGCCGTCGAATGCCTTGGCCCGCTCCCAGGGGTGTCCCTGCGCCTTGAGCCGGTCCTGTACATCGCGCAGGGTTAAATCCAGCGCCAACCCCACACCGACCACCGCCTCCAGTGCATGACCCGGCTCGGTATGGCACAAACGACGACCAATCAACAAGGCCACTTCCAGCTCATGATGCACGGCCCCCAGCCCCTTGGGCAGCAACAGCGGTGCATCCAGGCCGGTCAGACTGGTGGACGGCTTGATGAACAACAAGGGCTCTTCAGGTACCGGATTGTTCAGCTCTGCCGCATGATCTTGATAACTGCGGCCAACGCACACCACTTTACCCACGGCATAGGGCAAAGGCTGCCCCTGTAAGTCCATATGTTGATACATGAGTGGCTCCTTGCTGGTACGCAACGTATTGAAAGAGAATTCAGGCGTCAGGCAGAAGGATCAAGCTGTGACGCCCGATGTTGTTTCAGCAGGTTTTCCGGCGGTGGTGGCAATTGCAGGTAATAGCCCTGGGTCTTTAACGCCAGCCTGACCTTGGCCAGATCAGCCTGCGCCAGGTGAGTCTTTGTTGCCAGGTTAATGATCATCGCAAGCCTGGGCGACCCGAAGGTATCCAGCAAGGGGGAAGGCACACGAGAAAAGTCGTCGCGTCGCTCGACAAAAAGATAGGTCTCTGCCTTTTTAGGGCTTTTATACACTACACACAACATGGAAATTGCTATAATCCGTCGGGTTTATTGCCAGTTAAGATGGCAAACTATAACATCAGCACGACCAATAACAAAAAGGATTGAATCCTCGGGGGAAAGCCGCTTATGGCGGAGCATGGCATCGAATTAAAAGGCAGTAGCTTTACCCTGTCGGTAGTGCATATGACCGACGGCGATATTCAGCGGGTAAAGCAACAACTGGCAGAAAAAATTGCACTGGCTCCGGCGTTCTTTCGCGCCGCACCGCTGGTCATCAACATAGAAAAACTGTTACAGATACCCGACTTCACCGCCCTGGCCGATGCCCTCAAGGCACTGGAGCTGGTGCCGGTGGGGATTACCGGTGTCAAAGATGATGCGACCCGAGCCGCCGCCCGGGCTGCAGGCCTGGCCGTGCTCAGCACCGGCAAGATTCCGATGCAACAAGAGCAACAAGAAGCTCCCGCAGCCCCGACCGCCCTGCTTAACCAACCCGGAACCAAGGTTCACCGTGGCCCGGTACGCTCGGGCCAGCAGCTCTATGCAGCCAACGGTTCACTGGTGATTCTGGGATCGGTCAGTAACGGGGCCGAAGTCATCGCCGATGACAGTATTCATATTTATGGGCAACTTCGCGGCCGGGCAGTCGCCGGTGCCAAAGGCAACGAGTCGGCCCGTATTTATTGTCAACAACTGATGGCAGAGTTGATTTCTGTTGCCGGTAATTATCAACTCAGTGATGGATTACAGGGTGTTAACTGGGAACAGCCAGTTACTATTTCTCTGGCGGGCGAACAACTAAAGTTCGATCGCCTCTAATTTTACGACCTTAGGAACACACTATGGCACGAATTATCGTCGTCACATCCGGGAAAGGAGGCGTGGGTAAAACCACCTCCAGTGCAGCCATCAGTACCGGCCTGGCCAGTCTTGGGCATAAAACCGTGGTGGTTGATTTTGATATCGGCTTGCGCAACCTGGATCTGATCATGGGCTGCGAGCGTCGCGTCGTATACGACTTTGTCAACGTGATTAACGGTGACGCCAACCTCACTCAGGCACTGATCCGGGATAAGCGAGTCGAGCAACTCTATATTCTGCCCGCCTCCCAGACCCGGGACAAAGACGCCCTGACCCGGGAGGGGGTAGAGAAAATCCTCAACGATCTGGCCGACATGGGTTTCGAATACATCATCTGCGACTCGCCCGCCGGCATCGAAACCGGGGCGCTGATGGCCCTGTATTTTGCCGATGAAGCCATCGTCACCACCAACCCGGAAGTGTCCTCGGTACGAGATTCCGATCGTATTCTGGGGATTCTGTCGTCCAAGTCGCGTCGGGCCGAAAAAGGCATGGAGCCCATCAAGGAACACCTGTTGCTGACCCGCTACTCTCCCGAGCGCGTCAGCCGTGGCGACATGCTGAGCGTACATGACGTACAGGAAATTCTCGCTATACCGCTGCTCGGGGTGATCCCCGAATCCCCGGCCGTGCTCAAGGCATCCAACGCCGGTGAGCCGGTGATCCTGGACGGCGAATCCGATGCCGCCCTGGCCTATGCCGACACCGTTGCCCGCCTGCTGGGCGAAGAACGCTCCTTCCGTTTCCTCGATGAAGAGAAGAAGGGATTTTTTAGCCGACTTTTTGGGAGTTAACCCATGTCTCTACTGGACTATTTTCGTTCAAAAAAGACCCAAACCAGCGCCAAGCTCGCCAAAGAGCGCCTGCAGATCATTGTTGCCCACGAACGTAGCCAGCGGGATACCCCGGATTACCTGCCGCAGATGCAACAGGATATTCTGGAGGTGATTCGTAAATATGTGAACATCGATATCGATCAGATTTCGGTACAGCTCGATCAAAAAGGCGATAATCTGTCGGTACTGGAACTTAACATCATGTTCCCCGATATCGACGAAAAAACAGAAAAAACAGCCGCATCGTAAAAGCCAGGGGCGAGCCGGTTCGCCCCCTTTTTACTCACCACATCTTACGCCTTACATCACAGTTGTGAGGTAAGCAGTTCGCCGCGCCAGCCCTGCAACAAGGCAGGCGTCATGTCCTTGCTTTCTTCCAGCCGCCACTTCCAGCTCAGATACTGATGGATCAATCGCTTGGACGCGATCAATTCCGCCGGAATCTCGGCCTGCTCTCCGGCACGTTCCACAATGGTCTTGATGCGCTTGAGCTCTGCCTTGTAGCCCGGATAATCCACCAGTCGCTGCACCGGCGCCGGCCAGCTGTCGGGAGCATCCAGCGCCTGTTGTACCAGCGCCAGCAAGGTGTCGCCATGACGCTTGATTTCCATCGGCTCCAGCCCCAGACGATTCAGATCACCCAGACTCTGTGGCGCCCGCTCCGCCACGCGAAACAGATTCGCTTCCTTCACCACAAAGTTGACCGCCAGATCCCGACGACGTGCCTCGGTCAACCGCCACTGGCACAAGCGCTGCAATATGCCCAGCGCCTGAGGGTCCAGGGTCCAGGCATTCTTGATATCGAGATAAGCCAGCGCAGGAGCCACACTTTCGCTGCGTCGCTTTACCGCCCGCTCGCATTCCTGCTCGAACCAGTCGGTCAGCCCCTTCTGCTGCAGCTGCTGCATCAACTGTTGATACACGGGATAGAGATAAATCACATCGTCTGCCGCATAGCTCAGCTGAGCACTCGACAAGGGCCGGGCCAGCCAGTCGGTTCGGGCATGGGCCTTGTCCAGGCTCACCTCCAGCAACTTCTCTACCAGAGGGGCAAAACCCAACTGGGTGCCATAGCCAAGGAAGGCGGCGGCCAGCTGGGTATCGTGCACCCGGGCCGGCAAGGCGCCGCTCTGATGCTGAAACAGCTCCAGATCCTCTCCCCCCGCGTGCAGTACACACAGCCGGGCCGGGTCGTGCAGCAAGCGCCACAAGGGCGACAGATCCGACACCGCAACCGGATCAATCAGCGCCGTACGCCGGCCGTCGAACAGCTGGTAGAGGCCCGGTTTGGCATAAAAGGTGCGGGTGCGAACAAATTCGGTATCCAGCGCCAGCAGGGTGGCGTCGGTGGCACAGAAGTCGGCCAGGGTCTGGTTATCGGTGATCAGTGTATAAGTCATGGGCGCTCTGAGTGATCGGCAAAATAAAACCCCGGTTGCCCGGGGTTTCGACTCAGGCAGCGGCTTCTCGCAGCGCCCGGCGCAGTATTTTACCGACGTGGGTTTTGGGCAATTCGTCACGAAATTCTATCACCTTAGGCACCTTATAGGCAGTCAGATATTGGCGACAATGGCCGATCAGTGCTTTTTCGTCCAGCCGGGCGCCCGGCTTTTTCACCACTACCAGCTTGACGATTTCGCCGCTGATCCTGTGAGGTACGCCCACCGCCGCCGCCTCCAGTACCGCCGGGTGCTGCATGGCCACGTCTTCGATTTCATTGGGAAATACATTGAAACCGGATACCAGTATCATGTCTTTCTTGCGATCCACAAGGTTCAGAAAGCCCTGCTCGTCGATGGTAGCGATATCACCGGTACGCAGCCAGCCGTCATGGAAGGTGTCGTCATCTGCGCCACTCTGTCTCCAGTAGCCACGCATCACCTGGGGGCCCTTCACCTCCAGCTCGCCGGGAGTCCGAGTCAGATGAATTTCCTCGTCGTTATCATCGACCAGCCTGACCTCGGTGGAGCACACCGGCAGGCCGATGGAGCCGTTATAGCCGTCCATGTCATAAGGACAGACGGTCACCAGCGGTGAGCATTCGGTCAGACCATACCCTTCCAGAAGAGGCCTGCCGGTAATGGCCTGCCACCGCTCGGCCACCGCTCGCTGTACCGCCATGCCACCGCCCATGGTCAGCTTCAGGCTCTTGAAGTCATGCCCCCGGAAACCCGCGTTGTTCACCAGCACATTGAACAGGGTGTTGACGCCGGTGATACAACTGAAGTCAAAGTTCTTGAGCTCCCGCACCATAGCCGGAATATCCCGCGGGTTGGTGATCAGCAGGTTGTGTCCGCCGATGCGAAAAAACAGCAGGCCGTTTACCGTCAGCGCGAACACATGATAGAGCGGCAGTGCGGTCACCACCTTTTCCTGTCCCTTGCATAATACCGGGCCATAGACGCCAAGACACTGCTCCACATTGGCCAGCATATTGCGATGACTGAGCATGGCCCCTTTCGAGCGGCCAGTGGTGCCGCCGGTATATTGCAGGAAGGCCAGGCTATCGCCATTCAATTCGGGCCGGACATAACGCAGGCCACGGCCCCGGGTCAGGGCCGTCTTGTAAGATATGGCCGCCGGCAAGTGATATTCGGGCACCAGCTTATTGATGTATTTAACGACCGCATTGACCAGGGTGCCCTTCACCAGCCCCAGGTGATCACCGATGCGGGTCAGGATCACCTGTTTCACCGGCGTCTCTTCAAGCACCTCGGTCAGGGTATGGGCAAAGTTTTCCACGATGACGATGATGCTCGCCCCGGCGTCATTCAGCTGATGCTTCAGCTCGCGGGCGGTATAGAGCGGATTGACATTCACCACCACCAGGCCGGCGCGCAGGGCGCCGAACAGGCAGACCGGGTATTGCAGCAAATTGGGCATCATCAGCGCAATGCGATCACCCGATGCCAATTTGAGACCCTGCTGCAGATAGGCGGCAAAATTCCGGGACAGCGTATCCAACTGCCGATAGCTGAGCGTCTTGCCGACGTTGCTGTAGGCCGGCAAATCGGCAAACTCACTCACACCCTGTTCAAACATGTCCAGCAGAGAACCGAATTTATCGGCATCGATCTCGGCGGGAACATCGGCCGGATAGCGATGCAGCCAGGGCTTTCCGGAAAAAGGTGTCGGCTGCTGACCAGATAGAACATGTTCCATTTCAGTCTCCCGGGCTACTAACAAGGGCGTAGATTGGCCGTCCCGTCAACGCCGCCGGTAATGCCACAGCCGCAAACAACGCCGGTTGTTTCGCCGCCTACGCTGGCGGTACTTAAAACTACGGTGGTAAGGCCGCTGAGGATAGAACAGAGGGGAATCCGGGTCTTCCCACTGTTTGATTGAGAGTTTGATCGAGAAAATCTTCACTGCAGCTCCTGTCAGCGGCCCGGCAGTTTTTGCCAGGTCACCTTGTCCCGCAGATAGACAGGACGCGCATCGGCCGCGGCCACGCCCAGCCCGGCACGACACAGGGCGATGGCCTGGGGTAACAAATCCCGGGCTTCGGGAAAGGGCACCGCCTCGCAGAGTACTTCTACCCGGCTCATGAGTTCAGCATAGGTGACAAAACCCGAGCCCACACCCAGCTGCCAGCGGTCGGTGTCCGCGCAGGTATCCAGAAATTGCCCCGGCGGCAATACCCGCTCTTCAAGGGTGCCGACCATGAGCCCCTGTTCCAGCCGATAAGCCCCAACATAGATTTCCCCCATGCGGGCATCGATGGCGGTCAGCACCCGCTCGCCACCGCAGGCACGATGGGCACCCTGAGCCAGCGCCTGCAGGTTGGAGACGCCCAACAGCGGCAAGTCGGCGCCATAGGCCAGCCCCTGCGCCACCCCCAGGGTGATGCGTACCCCGGTAAAAGAGCCCGGGCCCCGCCCGAAGGCCAACCCATCGAGCTGGTTCAGAGTCAATTCGCCTTCGGCCAGCAGCTCGGCCACCATCGGCAGGATCAAGTCCGTATGGCCTCGTGGTGCCACCTGATAACGGCTCAACAGCTCGCCGTTTTGCCACAGGGCGGCAGAGCAGGCCTCGGTGGCGGTGTCGATGGCCAGAATTCGGGTCATGTGTTCATTACTCCAGGGTTGATAAAAATTCGGCCAGCTGCTGCAAACTGCGGGTGCGTGGCATAGCCGGCAGGCTATTGATAAAGTCGGCGCCGTAAGCCCGGTTGACCAGGCGGCCGTCGGTGATCACCAGTACGCCCTTGTCCTCTACGTCCCGGATCAGCCGCCCTACCCCCTGCTTGAGGGTAATGATGGCCTTGGGCAACTGCACCCGGGCAAAGCCGTCTTCGCCCCGCCGGCGACAGTCTTCAAGCCGGGCACTCAGCAGCGGATCATCCGGTGCGCTGAACGGCAGCTTGTCGATCACCACACATTGCAGGGCATTGCCGCGCACATCTATGCCTTCCCAGAAACTGCTGGTGGCCACCAGCACGGCACGGCCATCCTGGCTGAAACGCTCCAGCAGCCGCACCTTGTTGTCTTCGCCCTGTACCAGCACGGTACGATCCAGCCGGATGCGCAACACCTCGGCGACCTCGTTCATCACCTTGTAACTGGTACAGAGAAAAAAGCTGCCGCCGGGCACCGCATCCAGGGTGTCGGCCAGGCTTTCGGCCAGCCAGCGGCCACGACCGGCGGCGTTGGTTTCCGGCAGATAACGGGGCACGCACAAACGGGACTGGCGAGAGTAATCAAAAGGGCTGTCCAATTGCAAGGTACGACACCTTGACAGCCCGAGATCGGCGCAAAAGTGCGCAAAACTGTCTCCTACCGCCAGGGTGGCGGAGGTAAAGACCCAGCTCACCTCGTCTTTGGCCAGCTCCACCGAGAAGCGGTCGGCCACCGACAGCGGGGTCTTGTGAAAGCTGATATGCCGTCGGGTGCAGTCGAACCAGTAGGAATAGCCGTCTTCTTCCACCCGGGTGACCGAGTCCAGCTGGGTGCGCAGCCCCACCAGGCGCTCGAAGCAGTGATCGAGCTGCTCGCCCCGCCCCAGCGCCAGCTTGAGTACCTCGTAACAGAACGCCAGGCTCTCGTTCAGTCGAACCAGCGCCTGGGCCACCTCGGACCGGGCCAGCATGGGCCTGAGCTGGCCGCGACCGCTGTCATGGCCAAAGGCCAGCCGCAGGTCCTGGGCATGACGCTCCAGCTGCTCGGCGGCCTTGCCTATCTGGGCCATGTCTCTGGCTTCGACCTTTTGCGCCAGCCGCAGATCCCGTGCCAGTTCAAGTATTTGCTTGCTGGACTGACTCTGACCGAAATACTGGCCGGCGATCTCCGGCAATTGATGGGCCTCATCCAGGATATAGGCGTCGGCATCGGGGATCAGCTGACCAAAGCCGGTGTCGCGCACCGCCATGTCGGCGAAGAACAGGTGGTGATTCACCACCACTACCTGCGCCTCCATCGCCTTGTTGCGGGCCTTGACCAGATAACAGTCCTGATAATGACGACAGTCACGGCCCAGACAGTTGTCGTTGGTGCTGGTGACCAGCGGCAACACCTCGCTGCGCTCGGCCAGACCGGGAATATCGCCGATGTCACCGCTGTGGGTCATGGGCACGAAACGCCGCACCCGCTGCAAATCGGCCAGCCCCTCTGCCGACAGCATGGGGACGCTCTCGTTCAGCAGGCCTAATCGCTCCAGACAGAGGTAGTTGGATCGCCCCTTCAGCAGGGCCACCGGATGATGATAATGCATCGCCTTGACCAGGGTGGGCAAGTCGCGATGAAACAGCTGCTCCTGCAGGTTGCGCGAGCCGGTACTGAGCACCACCCTCTTGCCCGCCGCCAGCACCGGCGCCAGATAGGCGTAGGTTTTGCCGGTACCGGTGCCCGCTTCCACCACCAGGGGTAACTTGTCGTCCAGCGCCTGACCTACCGCCGTCGCCATCTCTACCTGAGCCGCCCGGGGTTTAAAGCCGTCGATGGCCCGGGCCAGCGGCCCCTTTTCGGTAAAGAGCTCGGTAAAGAGTTCGGTAGAAAGCTCGGTAGAGCGTCCGGCAAAAGTCGGGCTGCTGTCGTCTTGGTCCAAGGCAGGAAAATCTCGTCGCTGAAAAGGGCATGATAACAAAAGCGGTTGCGGCACGGCAGCCGACTATGCCGTTTTTGTACCAAGCCCAACACCGCCTCCATCGGTGCGGCCCGGTGTTTTTCCAGCACCGCCGGCGGCAAACGGCATGATATCGGCCAATACGCAAGGCCGGCCGACGCTGATATACTGCGTCGCTTTACTCTGCAGGCGCTCATCATGAAAATCGGCAAACGACTCCGGCACATCGACGCCATGGTCGAACCGGGCTATAGCCACATCTGGGATTGTTGCTGTGATCACGGTTTACTGGGCGCCGCCTTGTTATCTCGTCTGGCCGCGCCCTTTATACACTTCGTCGATATCGTGCCCGAGCTGATGAACGAGCTGGAATCCCGGCTACGGCGCTTTTATCCCCGGTCGGCATGGCAGGTCCACTGCATCGACGTGGCCGCCCTGCCGTTGTCTCATCATGATGGCAGGCAGCTGGTGATCATCGCCGGGGTGGGCGGCGACCTGATGGTACAGCTGGTGCGCGCCATTCATGGGGCCAACCCCGATGCCGACATCGACTTCCTGCTGTGTCCTGTCCATCATCAGTTCACCTTGCGTCAGCAACTGATCCGGCTGGGCTTTCATCTGCAGCAAGAGCGACTGCTGGAAGAAAACCGGCGCTTCTACGAACTGCTGCTGGTCTCGCCCCGGCCCGACGACAGGCAACACCGGAACAAAGTGAGTGCCGTCGGCGAACAGATCTGGCAAGCCCACAGCCCCGAGCAGGCCGATACCGCCTCCCGATACCTGCGCAAGACACTCGCGCATTATCAACGAGTACAAGGGGGTCGGAAAACGGACGTGCAGCACATCATAGCGGCCTATCGGGCTGTTACTGTTCAGCCACTGCATTCGCGAACCGTCGCCGTTTGTCATCATTCACTATGCGGTAAGTAATGCTGCATAACAGCTATGGCTCTGTCGTCATTCCCGCGAAGGCGGGAATCCAGGACGTGTGGCGCAGAACGGTCAGGCTGCTGGTTGCCTGCAAAGGCACTGGACCCCCGCCTTCGCGAGGGTGACGATAAAGGCAAACCAGCGCCAGAATCCATATCAGTTATAGGGTGTTGCTTATTAAGGTGGAGGTATTGAAGTGAAGGTATTAACGTTGAAGTATCGGCATCTCATAGTTCAAAGCTCATAGTTCAAAGCTCATAGTTCAAAGCTCATAGTTCAAAGCTCATAGTTCAAAGGACTGTTCAAAGGACATCAGCATCATGACGCACGACACTTTCTTGCCCGCGGATGATATCCGCACCCTGTTTTCCGACTCCATGTCTCGCATGTACCAGCAGGAAGTGCCCCAGTACGGCACCCTGATGCAGCTGGTGGCCGAGGTCAACGAGCAGGTACTGGCCGCCGATCCTGCGTTACGGCAACAATTGCAGCAAAACGGTGAGCTGGACCGACTGAGTCTGGAACGCCATGGAGCCATTCGGGTTGGCACCGCCGCCGAGCTCACGATGCTGCGCCGGGTCTTCGCCATCATGGGCATGCACCCGGTCGGCTATTACGACTTGTCCGAAGCCGGGGTACCGGTGCACTCCACCGCTTTTCGCCCCACCGACGACACCTCGCTGCGACGCAATCCGTTCCGTATTTTCACCTCGCTGCTGCGCCTGGAGCTGATTGCAGATAATACTCTGCGGGCGCGCGCGGCCGAGATACTGGCCGCGCGCGACATCTTTACCGCCGGGGCGCGGCGGCTGGTCGCTCAGGCCGAAGAACAGGGTGGCCTGACCGAAGCACAGGCCCGCCACTTCGTGGCCGAGGTGCTGGAGACCTTCCGCTGGCACCAGAATGCCACCGTCAGCCTGGCCGGATACCGGGCCCTGCAGGACGCTCACCGGCTTATTGCCGACGTGGTCTGCTTTCGCGGCCCCCATATCAATCACCTGACACCGAGAACGCTGGACATCGACCGCGTGCAACAGCAGATGCCCAAGCTGGGCATCAACCCCAAGGCGGTGATCGAAGGCCCGCCCCGCCGCCGTTGCCCCATATTGCTGCGTCAGACCAGCTTTACCGCACTGGAAGAACCGGTTCGCTTTGCCGGCGAACAGACCGGCACCCATACCGCTCGCTTCGGTGAAATCGAACAGCGCGGCATGGCGCTCACGCCCAAGGGGCGCGCCCTCTACGACGAGCTGCTCAACCGCTCGCGCCAGGCGCCGGCCGAGAACGATAACGAGGCCCATCAACGCCGGCTGGCGGAGGTATTCGCCGAGTTTCCGGACGATGAAGACAGCCTGCGCACACGGCAACTGGGCTATTTCCGTTATGGCCTGACCGAGACCGGGCGCCAGCAGTCGGCTCTTGGTGAACACAGTGGTGAACCTGGTGAACCTGGTGAACCTGGTGAACGCGGTGAACCTAGTAGTGGTGATGTCAGCAGTGATGATATGGAGGCACTGATCGAGGCCGGCCTGGTCAAGGCCACCCCCATCATCTACGAAGACTTTCTGCCGGTCAGCGCCGCCGGCATATTCCAGTCCAACCTGGGCGGTGTGCAGCATCAGGCCTACGCCCAGAATGCCAATCAGGCGGCGTTCGAGCAGGCACTGGGTTGCCCGGTGATCGACGAGTTCGGCCTCTACGCCAAGATGCAGGATGAGTCGGCTCGGCAGGTACGTGAAGCGTTAGGTGCCTGAAAGCACCGAGTTGCCCGATGCCGTATAACAGAAGTGGTTCGGTCGTCATTCCCGCGAAGGCGGGAATCCAGGACCTGTGGCGCAGTGGCGCAGAACAGTCAGACTGCGGTTCACCTGCAAAGACACTGGACCCCCGCCTTCGCGAGGGTGACGATAGTTAGACGATAGTTAGACGATATTGCTTATCTCTGGTACAGATAAGCCCCGTCGGCGCCGGTCAGCAGGCCCGGCCCCTCGGGTATTTCCCGTTCGCTGTGGTATTGAACCGGCGTCCCGCTGCAGCCACCAAGCAACAGCAGCAGGGCCAGCATGGCGATGACCTTCATCACACCTCCTAGAACTTGATTCGGGCACCGGCAATCAAGGCATCCGCATCGTCCAGGTTATCTCCCGCCCGCTCCAGATCATAGTTGCGATAGCCCACATAAAGCTCGGTCGCCCAGTGGTCGACATTCTGCACCATCTGTACCCCGACGGACCTGGCCTTGTCACTTCTCACCTGAGCATGATTGGCCACATGGTAGTCGGCAGAAAATGCGGTCTTACCGGCGTCAAACCACTGGTTCTGATACCCCAGCTTGCCGTAGACAAAGTTGGGATCCAGCGCTCCGCTGTCCCGCTCCCCGGCCGCCAGGGTCACACTGACCCCGCTGTTATGCAGGAAGGACGCCGAGCCGTTGATCTGACCGCTGTTGTTTTGCTGATCCGAATAGGCCACCGCCGCCGCCATGGTACCCATGCTATGTTCGGCGGCATAGGTCAGCGCCGTATCCCAGGCACTGTCTTCCACCGCACTGGCCGCCAGTTTCATCCCACCCATACTCGGGGTGTCGTAGCGCAGGCGGTTGCGCCGACCCAGGCCGTCCAGGTTGATAAAGACGTCCCCCACTCGGGTCGCGCTCAGGTTACCGGCCCCATCGCGGAACTTGATGCCGCCGGCAATATCGGCGGTAGAGGAATAACCGACCAGGGCGGTACCGGACAAGTCCATCTCGGAGCTGTCTTCACTGGCGGTCCACCCTTTACCCATCCACAGCTTGCCCAGCCGGTCGTGATCGAAATACACCTCCAGCCGGCGATCGGAAATACTGTCGCCACTCGGCGATTCATTATCCTGGCTGACACTGAAGGATGAATTGGACTCCAACTGCACCTCGATGGCGGTCCCCACCGTCAGCTCGGAGTTAACATCCCCCTCACCGATTACCCGTAACCGGGTAGAGGAACTGTCGTTATCAACATGGTAGAGATCGGTTTCCTCACCGTCGTCGACCACCAGCAGGGCCCGGTTGACGTGACCGGATACCGAGACCCTTATTTTGTCATTACCCGAGCCGACAGCGGCCGGCGCCCCGGGGGAACTCAGGGTCTCGGCCTTGGTTTCCGCCGCCTGGGCCCGCGCTTCGGCGTTCTGTGTTTTGCTTTCAAGCTGATTGACCCGCTCAAGCAAGGTACCAAGCTGGCGCTTGAGCTGATCCAGTTCCTGCGCCTCGGTCTGGGCCAATACGGGTCCGCTGGACATGGCACAGACAATGGCCGTAGCCACTAGTGTTTTTTGATGGGCCATGATGATTCTCCTCTTGCTTCACTGCATTCCTGGATAACGGCACCACCACCCGATGGAGGGGGAGCCGTGCTTTCAAGGCATTGAACGGGCAGTAAATAGCAGAGTAATGCATCCTTTAGATCTTATGTTCCCTCCCTGGGCTGCTTGTTTTTTGAACAACACCTTGCCGTTAACCTTAGTCAAGCCCGGGCTGATGCACCATGCAGCACCATGCTGCATGGTGCTGCACGGGAACGAAACCTCGCCCCCTACTGACAATATTCAAGCTATCAAGACCCGGGGCAGCTGGTCATTTCCTGTATACAAGCCATATATTCCACCGGCAAGGTGTGAATAATTATGTACATTTACTGCAAAAAACAAAAATCACCCTATAGTTCACTAGGGAGCCATGCGAAACATTATCAAGAGGAAGGCACCCCCCGGTATTGCAGCCAAAAGTTTCTTGCAATCCAGGGTTGGCAAAACCGGTTCGGCTTGCTAATGTGGTCCCAGACCTCAAGAGAGACACAGGCCAACCCTATTATGAACTTCCTGCACAACGCCAAGCATCACCACCATCATCATCCCGACTAGGCTTTCAGAATTTTATTCTGGAAGGCCTATCCCTTGGCGGCTTCCAGCAGGACAGAATACATAAACCCTCGGAAGTATCGCTCCCGAGGGTTTTTTCGTTTTACGTGATTTTTACAAACTTTATCTTACTGACAGGGACACAACATCATGACACTGGATCAAAATCGCCTCCGCATCGCCATTCAAAAGTCGGGCCGCCTCAGCACCGAATGCCAGAAGCTGCTCAAGGGCTGCGGCGTCAAACTCAACCTGCGTGAACAGCGCCTGATCGCCCACGCCGAAAACATGCCCATCGACTTGCTGCTGGTGCGCGATGACGACATTCCCGGTCTGGTGATGGACGGTGTGGTCGACCTGGGTGTGGTCGGTGAAAACGTGCTGGAAGAAACCCTGATGGAACGCCAGGCCCAGGGCGAGAGCGCCGATTACAACGTGCTCAAGCGCCTGGACTTCGGCGGCTGCCGCCTGTCGCTGGCGGTGGCGCAAGAGTTCGACTATCAGGGTCCACAAAGCCTGGAAGGCAAGCGTATCGCCACCTCCTACCCCTGGTTGCTCAAGCGCTACATGGACAGCCAGGGCGTGAAGTTCAAGAGCGTGATGCTGAACGGCTCGGTAGAAGTGGCCCCCCGCGCCGGGGTGGCCGACGCCATCTGTGACCTGGTGTCGACCGGTGCCACCCTGGAAGCCAACGGCCTGGTCGAAACCGACGTCATCTTTCGCTCCAAGGCGGTGCTGATCCAGAGCGCCAGCCCCCTGCCGACCGCCAAGCAACAGGTTATCGACCGTCTGCTGCCTCGTATTCAGGGCCTGCAACAGGCACGCGAGAGCAAATACATCATGCTGCACGCGCCCAAGGATCGACTGGAAGCGGTGATTGACCTGCTGCCCGGCGCCGAACGCCCGACCATCATGTCCCTGGCCGGAGAAAGCAACCAGGTGGCCATTCACATGGTGAGCAGCGAAGACATGTTCTGGGAAACCATGGAAGGCCTCAAGGCCCTGGGTGCCTCCTCCATTCTGGTGCTGCCCATCGAGAAGATGATGGAGTAAAGCATGAAGATTCTTGAATGGAAGCAACTGAATAGCACCGAGCAGGCAGACGCACTGCGCCGCCCGGCCCAGGCTCAGGGCGGACGCGAAGCCCAGGTGGCCGACATCATTGCAAAAGTACGCGAGGGCGGTGACGCCGCCCTGATTGAGCTGACCCGTACCCTGGATCGCGCCGAGCGCAGCACCCTGCAGCTGTCACCACAGGAAATCGACACCGCCGCCGACCGGGTCGACGACGAGCTGAAGGCCGCAATCGAGCTGGCCATCGGCAACATAGAAACCTTTCACCGCGCCCAGCTGCCGCAACCCATAGCGCTGGACACCAGCCCCGGCGTGCGCTGCGAGCTGCACTTTCAGCCGCTGGAAAAGGTCGGCCTCTATGTGCCCGGTGGCAGTGCGCCCCTGGTATCCACCGTGATGATGCTGGCCATTCCGGCCCGCCTGGCCGGCTGCGAACGAGTGGTCTTGTGCTCGCCGCCGCCCATCAACGACGCCATCATCTATACCGCCCGCCGCTGTGGTGTGGATGCCATCTATACCCTGGGCGGCGCCCAGGCGGTGGCGGCCATGGCCTACGGCAGTGACACCGTGACCAAGGTCGACAAGATCTTCGGCCCGGGCAATGCCTGGGTGACCGAGGCCAAACAGCAGGTGTCTTCGGACGTGAATGGCGCCGCCATCGACATGCCCGCCGGCCCGTCCGAAGTGCTGGTGATCGCCGACGACACCGCCGATGCCGACTTTATCGCCTCGGATCTGCTGTCTCAGGCCGAGCACGGCCCCGACTCCCAGGTGATACTGGTGACGCCGAGCCGCAAGCTGGCGGAAAAGGTCAACATCGCGCTGGAGCAACAGCTGGCGCAGCTGTCCCGGGCCGACATCGCCCGTCAGGCCCTGGCCGAGAGCCGTACCTTTATCTGTGACTGCCTGACACAGGCCGTGGTGATTTCCAACGCCTATGCCCCCGAGCACCTGATAGTGCAAACCCAAGACCCGCGTGCCCTGCTGCCCCGGCTTAAAAACGCCGGTTCCATCTTTCTCGGCGCCTGGACCCCGGAGTCGGTGGGCGATTACGCCAGCGGCACCAATCACACCCTGCCCACCTACGGCTATTCTCGCACCTATTCCAGCCTGGGGCTGGCCGATTACCAGCGCCGCTTTACGGTACAGGAGCTGAGTCCGGAAGGACTGCGCGCCATAGGCCCGGCAGTCGAGCTGCTGGCGGCCACCGAAACCCTGGATGCCCACAAGAATGCGGTCAGCCTGCGGCTGGCCAAACTGGAGAAGCAAGCATGAGCATCACCCAACTGGCCCGCGCCCAGGTGCAGGCCCTGACCCCCTATCAGTCGGCCCGGCGCATCGGTGGCCAGGGCCACATCTGGCTCAACGCCAACGAAGCGGCCGACAGCGGTGAATACCGCCTCGATTGTTCGCGGCTGAACCGTTACCCCGAGTGCCAGCCGCCCCAGGTCATCAATGCCTATGCGGCCTACGCGGGGGTGAGCCCGGAGCAGGTGCTGGTCAGCCGCGGCGGCGACGAAGGCATAGAATTGCTGATCCGCACCTTCTGCGAGCCGGGCCGGGACAAGATCCTGATCTGCACGCCCACCTACGGCATGTACGCCATCAGCGCCGAGACCAACGGCGTGGGCATCGTCGATGTGCCGCTGCGTGCTGATCGACAGCCCGACTTCGACGGCATCATAAAACAGCTCGATCAGGTCAAGCTGGTGTTCCTGTGCTCGCCCAACAACCCCACCGGCGACCTGGTGGACAGCGCCGGCCTGTTGCGCCTGCTCGACGCGGCCAAAGACCGGGCGCTGGTGGTGGTGGACGAGGCCTACATCGAATTCTGCCCCGAATCCACTCAGGCCGGATTGCTGGCCGACTACCCGCAGCTGGTGCTGATCCGCACCCTGTCCAAGGCCTTCGGTCTGGCCGGCATTCGCTGCGGCTTTACCCTGGCCAACCCGGAAGTGATCGGCCTGCTGCTGAAGGTCATCGCCCCCTACCCGGTTCCCGAGCCGGTGGCCCAGATTGCCGCCCAGGCCCTGAACGAGGCCGGGCTGGCGACCATGCGTGAGCGGGTCGCCGAGATCAATACGCTCAAGGCGACGCTCGCCGAGCAGTTACGCCAGAACGCCCAGATAAAAGACCAGGTGAAAGAAGTCTTCGCCCCCAACGGCAACTACCTGCTGGTGCGTTTCGCGCCCGGCAGCCATGTCTTTGCCCGCATGAGCCAGGCCGGTATCATACTGCGGGACTTTGCCAGCAAACCGGGACTTTCCGACTGTATTAGAATCACCATCGGCAACAGCGCCGAAATGGACGCGGTACTCCAGATACTGCAACAGGAGCAATAAGTGACTAAGGAACGCATCTTATTTATCGATCGCGACGGCACCATGGTAGAAGAGCCGGCGGTAGACAAACAACTGGACCGGCTCGACAAGCTGGCCTTTCTGCCCGGCGTGATCCCGGCCCTGCTCAAGCTGCAGGACGCAGGCTACAAACTGGTGATGGTCACCAATCAGGACGGCCTGGGTACCGACAGCTTTCCGCAGGCCGACTTTGACGCCCCCCACAAGCTGATGATGCAGATCCTCGGCTCCCAGGGCGTGAACTTCCAGGACGTGCTGATCTGCCCCCACTTCCAGCACGACGACTGCGCCTGCCGCAAGCCGCGTCTGGGCCTGGTGAAAGATTACCTGCAGGCCGGTCGCATCGACTTTACCGACTCCTGGGTGATCGGCGATCGCCAGACCGACATGGACCTGGCCGACAACATGGGACTGCCCGGTCTGCACTACGGTCACGGTGATGTAAACCAGGAGAAGCTCGGCTGGCCCCAGATAGTGGCGCGGCTGCTGAGTCGGGGCCGTACCGCCGAGGTGACCCGCACCACCAAGGAAACCGACATTCGCATCGCGCTTGACCTGGACACCCAGGGCGGCAACCGGATTAACACCGGGCTGCACTTCTTCGATCACATGCTGGATCAGATTGCCACCCACGGCGGATTTCAGCTGACGGTGGCGGTGGATGGCGATCTGCACATAGACGATCACCACACGGTGGAAGACACGGCACTGGCATTGGGCGAAGCACTGCGCAAGGCGCTTGGCAACAAGCGCGGCATCGGCCGCTTCGGTTTTGTGCTGCCGATGGACGAATGCGAAGCCGCCGTGACCCTGGACTTGTCCGGTCGCCCCTACATGAAGTTCGACGGTGACTTCCGGCAAGACAAGGTCGGCGATATGTCGGTGGAAATGGTACCCCACTTCTTCCGCAGCCTGAGCGACGGCCTGGCCGCCAATATTCACCTCAAGGTCACCGGCGACAACACCCACCACATGGTGGAAAGCGTGTTCAAGGGCTTCGGCCGCGCCCTGCGTCAGGCCATCAAGGTGGAAGGCAATGAACTGCCCTCCAGCAAGGGGGTATTGTGAGCCACTCTGTTAACGTCGTGATTATCGATACCGGTTGCGCCAACCTGTCGTCGGTGCGCTACGCCATAGAGCGCCTGGGCTATGACGTCACCGTCAGCAAGGATCCGGAGGTGGTGCTGGCCGCCGACAAGCTGCTGCTGCCCGGCGTGGGCACCGCCCGCGAGGCCATGAAAAACCTGAAAGAGCGCAACCTGATTGAACTCATCAACCGGCTGCAGCAGCCGGTGCTGGGCATCTGCCTCGGTATGCAGATGCTGGTGAGCCGCTCCGAAGAAGGAGACGTCGACTGCCTCGGTAAAATCGAGGCCGACTGCACCCACATGGCAAGCAGCGACGGTATTCGCCTGCCACACATGGGCTGGAACCAAATCACCCCCATGCCCGGTCACCCGCTGTTCAAGGACATTCCCGAAGGCAGCTTCTTCTACTTCGTGCATTCCTACGCGGTGCCGGTGGGCGAATACACCCTGGCATCGAGCCAGCATGGCCAGACCTTCAGCGCCGCCATCGGCCAGGCCAATTTCTTTGGCGTGCAATTCCACCCGGAGCGCTCCGGTGCCGCCGGTGCCCAACTGCTGAAAAACTTTCTGGAGCTGTAACACATGATTATTCCTGCAATCGATTTGAATGATCGGATGCGGCAAGGTGCCCAACAGCTGAACACTTTCTGGAGCCGTAACACATGATTATTCCTGCCATAGACTTGATCGGTGGCAAGGTAGTGCGCCTGTATCAGGGCGACTACCAGCAAAAAACCGAATATACCGCCTCGCCGCAAGAGCGGTTCGACCTCTATGTGGCCGAAGGCGCCACCCAACTGCACCTGGTAGATCTGGACGGCGCCAAAGACAGCAGCCAACGCCAGCTTGACGTCATCAAGCAGTTGATTGAAAACACCCCGGTACCGGTACAGATAGGCGGCGGCATCCGCACCGAGCAGGACGTGAAAGACCTGCTCGACATCGGCGCCCAGCGGGTGGTGATTGGCTCTACCGCCGTCAAGAAGCCCGAGCTGGTCACCAGCTGGATCAAGCAATACGGCCCCGATCGCATCGTGCTGGCGCTGGACATCAACATCACCCCCGAGGGCGAGAAGAAAATCGCCATCGCCGGCTGGCAGGAAGACAGCGGCATCACCATCGAGTCCCTGCTCGAACATTATCTGCCCGCCGGTCTCTGCCATGTGCTGTGCACCGACATCTCGAAGGACGGCACCCTCACCGGCTCCAACGTGGCGCTGTATCGCGAGCTGGCCGCCCGCTACCCCACCATTCTGTGGCAGGCGTCCGGCGGCATCGGCAGCATCGATGATGTGGACGCGCTCAAGGGCACCGGCGTGGCCGGGGTGATTTTGGGTCGCTCGCTGCTGGAAGGTAAATTCACCGTGGCGGAGGCAATCGCATGCTGGCAAGACGCATAATTCCCTGCCTGGACGTCAAGGACGGCCAGGTGGTCAAGGGCGTGAAATTCCGTAACCACGAAATCATCGGCGACATAGTCCCCCTGGCCCAGCGTTATGCGGCCGAAGGCGCCGACGAGCTGGTGTTTTATGACATCACCGCCAGCAGTCAGGATCGCGTGGTCGACAAAAGCTGGGTCAGCCGGGTAGCGGAAGTGATCGACATTCCCTTCTGCGTGGCCGGCGGCATTAAATCCGTCGAAGACGCGGCCCGCCTGCTGGAGTTCGGCGCCGACAAGATTTCCATCAACTCCCCGGCGCTGGCCAACCCCGCGTTGATCACCGAACTGGCCGACACCTTCGGCGTGCAGTGCATCGTCGTCGGCATCGACTCCTACTTCGATGAAGCCACCGGCCAGTATCAGGTGCATCAGTTCACCGGCGACGAAAGCCGCACCCAGGTGACCCAATGGAACACCTTCGACTGGGTGCAGGAAGTGCAGCAGCGCGGTGCCGGCGAAATCGTGCTCAACGTAATGAACCAGGATGGCGTGCGTCAGGGTTACGACCTGGAGCAACTGCTCAAGGTACGCTCCCTGTGCAAGGTACCGCTGATCGCCTCCGGCGGCGCCGGCGAAATGGCACACTTCCGTGATGCCTTTCTCGAAGCAGACGTCGACGGCGCCCTGGCCGCCTCCGTCTTTCACAAGGGCATCATCGATATCGGTGAGCTCAAGCAGTACCTGAAACAGCAAGGAGTGGTAATACGTGACTGATGCCAACCGCGTTGATAATAAAACATTCGATGCCGACCAGCTGGACTGGGACAAGGTAGACGGCCTCATGCCCGCCGTGGTGCAGGACTGCCACAGCGGCCGGGTACTGATGCTGGGCTACATGAACAAGGACGCCCTGGCCAAGACCCTGGACACCCGCCAGGTCACCTTTTTCAGCCGCACCAAGAACCGACTGTGGACCAAGGGCGAAAGCTCCGGCCACGTGCTGCAACTGAAAGACATCAGCACCGACTGCGACAACGACACTTTATTGGTGATGGTCGATCCCGTGGGCCCCACCTGCCACCTGGGCAATGTGTCCTGCTTCAACGAACAACAGGTGCCCGACCTGACCTTTATCGCCGAGCTGGAGCAGGTGATCGCCAGCCGCAAGGGCGCCGACCCCAAGTCCAGCTACACCGCCAGCCTGTACGCCAGCGGCACCAAGCGCATCGCCCAGAAGGTGGGTGAAGAAGGGGTAGAAACCGCCCTCGCCGCCACGGTGCACGATCACGACGAGCTGGT
Source organism: Oceanisphaera litoralis (assembly GCF_016907015.1). Taxonomy (GTDB): domain Bacteria; phylum Pseudomonadota; class Gammaproteobacteria; order Enterobacterales; family Aeromonadaceae; genus Oceanimonas; species Oceanimonas litoralis. The sequence continues at coordinate 5,109 of NZ_JAFBBE010000003.1, read as the reverse complement.
GTGCGAGTCCGCCGATCTGCTCTATCACCTGACGGTGCTGCTGCAGCAGGAAGGCCTGCAACTGAGCGACGTGGTCGCCAAGCTGCAGGAACGACACAGCAAATAAACGCACAAGGCGGGCAAAAGCCCGCCTTTTCTTTACCCTCCAGAAGCCGGCAACTCTTTCCCGCCATTCTCGCGACCCTTCCTTTGTCATTCTCGCGAAGGCGGGAATCCATTTGCGATCTCTCACAAACAATACAAACCCGAAGATACCGCTCAACATCATCAGCCAACACCAAACGACGGAACGCAGCTCACGAACAGTTACAATCAACTTCGTGAAGGCAAACTTTATGTAAAATACAAGAGCCACGCTTTCCCGGCCCTACCGGTGCACCAGCGCGTAGTCGATGCCCGCACACACGGCAGCCACCTGGGCGGCATTGCATTGCTCGGGGGTGGCACGGGGGCTGTCCGGATGGACCTCGATGGTGGGATTGTTCGAGCACTTGAGACCCAATTTGATTGTGCGCAATATATTTGCGTACAATCAGACCACGAAGCGCCCCCGCTTGTGGATGGAGCGCGCGTTGACTGGCAACTTTAAGGAGTGACCATGAAGGCTTATCGGATCTCGCATGGCGGGAAGATCGACGGACTGCGGCTGGAAGACATTGTCGAGCGCCCTCTCGAACCTTACGAAGTACGCGTAAAGGTGAGAGCCGTATCGTTGAACTATCGCGATCTGATGGTCGCCAACGGCGCGTACCCGGTGAAGATAGACATTCCGGTCATTCCCTGTTCCGATGGGGCGGGAGACGTGATTGCGGTCGGCTCGATGGTCAGCCGAGTACAACCTGGCGACCGGGTGGCGGCATCCTTCTTTCCCGACTGGTTCGAAGGCAGGCCCGCCCAAGCCAAGGTGCGGAGCGCACTCGGTGGTGACGTCGACGGCATGCTTGCCGAGGAAGTCACACTGCACGAGGAAACTCTGGTGAAGATCCCGGACCAGCTGAGCTATGTCGAGGCGTCCACGCTCCCCTGCGCGGGTGTCACCGCATGGAATGCCATCTTCGAGTCATCCGATGTGTGGCCTGGCGATACCGTTCTCCTGCTTGGCACCGGCGGTGTTTCGATCCTGGGCCTGCAGATGGCAAAGGCCGCAGGTTTGCGAGCGATCATCACCTCGTCCAGCGATGAAAAACTGGTGCAAGCCCGTGCCCTGGGTGCGGATGAGACGATCAATTATCGTACGACCCCCGAGTGGCAAGACGAGGTGCTGCGTCTGACCGGCGGCGAGGGAGTTGACGTGGTACTGGAAGTAGGCGGCCAGGGAACCATCACCCGCTCTGTCGCGTCCACGGCCGTGGGCGGGAGCATCGCCGTCATCGGGGGCGTTAGCGGCTTCGGTGGTGAGGTCAATCCGTTCTCCCTGGCGCTCAGTGCCAGGCGCATGGTTGGCATCTACGTCGGCAGCCGCGCCATGCTTGAGCAGACAGTGAAGCTCGTTGCGGGAGCCGGCATCAAGCCGGTGGTCGATCGCGTGTTCCCGTTTGCCGAGGCGAAGGAAGCCTACCGCTACCTTGAGTCGGGAGCGCATTTCGGCAAGGTCGTGATCGAGCTGACGCAATAGTTGCCGCCGACTTTCCGGACCGAGAATCAAGATGTCAGAAAATAACACCCCCCCTGCATTTGACGACCTGATGTCGCTCGACCGGCAGGTGTGTTTCGGTCTCTATGCCGCATCGAACCTCGTCACCCGCCAATACCGGCCGCTGCTGGCCGAACTCGGACTCACGTTCCCGCAGTACCTGGTGATGCTGGTGCTGTGGCAATCCGAGCCACAGACCGTCGGCGCTATCGGTGAACGGCTCCACCTTGACAGCGGCACCCTGACGCCGCTTCTCAAGCGCCTGGAAATTGGCGGGTTCGTGGTGCGGCGGCGCGATGAAGCCGATGAGCGACGGGTGTTGATCTCCCTTACGGACGCAGGGCGCGCTCTGCACGCGCCTGCGCGTCGGATTGCCGAAGCTTTCCGGCGGAACGTGTCCTTCTCGATGGCAGAAACGGAGTCCCTCGCCACCAGCCTGAATCAGCTCATCTCGGCCCTCGAGCGCTGAGCCACGCATAGGAGAAATGGCCAGCGGCGCAGAGGCGTATCAACTCATCGCAACGCCGCCAACACGCGCAGCTTTATAGTGAAGGCGAAGCCGCAACGGACAAGCTGTCGTTGTGCTTGGCTTTGTTAAGCGCCACCGCACTCATGTAGCTGAACGAAATAATTGTTTTGGAACCCACCATATGTAAGCGGCCATCCCAAACAACTCAACCAATGACTGAAATACAATAACTACAACCGCAAGATCAAAAGATGAAGACAGAGAGAGCGCAAGGGGAAGAACCACAAATGAATTTCTGCTACCTAAACTGAAAGCAAGAGCTCTGCCTTGATTTGTCGGCAATGAAAATATTTTTGAAAGCACTACAGATAAAAACCCAGATATCATAAGAAATGCAAAAAACACTGCAAGCAAGCTTGGTAGTATGCCCAATGAATCAATGACCACATTGACTTGCGCCGCCGCTATAGAAAACACAACCAACGCTAGCAGTGGAACGGGCAACCAGGCAAACGCATTCAAAATAGTTTCTCTGCCTTCTCGTTTTTCAGCCCATTTTTCGGTTACAAATGCCGCTAACAGGGGGAGGACGATAAGTCCGAAGAAGGCCAGAATTAACTCTCGCTGCATCACGCTGGTTGTTATTTCCGAGCCAAGAAAAAGCCATATATAAATCGGCAGGAGGATTAGCTGAAGCAAAAGACTAACAGGCGAAAAGGCAATGGCCCGTTTTGTATCCCCTCCACCCAAGTGTGTGAAGGTGATAAACCAGTCAGTACACGGAACCAACAACACCAAGAGGATGCCCAACTTGACGGCAGGTAAGTTGGGGCCAACGGACATTAAACCCCACACAATCAGCGGAAGAACAACGAAATTTACAATCACCGCTGCCAACATAAAGCGGGAATCAGAGAATGCTTCTCGCAGATGCGCCAGAGGGATCTGAGTAAAAGTCGTATACAGGAGCATGCCTAGCAAGGGCCACAAAGCCCATTCTAAAATCCGCGATTGCTCAGAAAACTTTACCCCGACCAACAACCCCAAAAGGATTCCAGCCAGATAAAAAAATACTTGATATTTTTCCAGTTTATCTCGTTTCAAAGATCAGAACCTCGTTGTTCGATTACCGCTTAACGCCTCACCAAGAGGAAAATAATAGCTGGTTAAAATAAGCGACGAAGGAGCAAAAACCAACTGTTATTTATCCTTTTTAGTGACTTGTTATAATGAAGTTACACCGAAGCATCATCATGGATTTTAAACGGCATATTTGTCGAGTCAAGACCGTTTATACAGCCTATGTTTATACGATAACAACCAGGCTTAACCTTAGTTTGATGAAAAGTATAAATACCGCACTTATTACAAAAATAATGCTTAGCTATTTTGCTACCAAATTCGTAAGTTGCCAAAGAGTCTGAATGGTTTGATATTGTAATATTGTCTGACTCTACAGCATATTCGGTCATGATTGCGCCTTTCTTCTCACAAAGGGAACAATTACAACGCAAACCACTAACAATTTCATTGCCTGAAAATTGGAACTCTACCGAACCGCAATGACAACTACCTTTGTACAACATTACACAACTCTCCATTTGTAATATAACGCTTGCAGCATGCGCGCCTACGAAATGGAGCCGAAGGCGCAATGTAGTAGGCGTCGCCGTGCCTGCACTGGTTATGTTTCGATGCTACGCAGAAACTCTCTATATAGCGTCTCATGACTACCATTGTGGCTTTCCTCTCCAGGCTTTGTCAGAGTTCCTTTCGGCGGAACGTAGCTTTTTATCCATTTCTCAGGCGTGGGACTCCAGCGAATGTTTACCGCCGCAAGCTTGGGAAAGAAGTATAGTGACGAGTATCCAGGGACATTGTCATGAATCCACCACGCTAGCGCCTGCCAATCCTCAGTCTTTTCGTAGTAGTCAACAAACGAATTAACAACAATACAAGCAGTTGCTCCAATCTCGCCGTTCTTATCACGATAATCCCAAATATGGTGGGCATAGTTCGACTCGTTGCTGGAGCAGTTATATTGATTTTTGTTTTCGGCCCCTTTTGCGTTCACGGCCGGTGAGCGGTATCCAGATCTGATTGAAACGCGACCTAAAGCCGCTTGGATTGGCTCAAGGACTTCTTGGCACAGGCCACGGCCCGCCTCAATTGCAATATCAGGATACTCTGGAATATTTGGGATGCGCTCAATTTGAGAGATTTCCGAGTACAAAAAATCTCTCATGAAAAAAGAATCGGACAACCGCACTCGGCCGAGTTCTTCAAGCGCCTTCACGGATTGAGGTGATCGCAAACTGACCTCCTTGGAACATAACGCCTCAATCAGCCGACGCGTTAGCGGTCGGCTGCATTGATTTGTTATGTTTCCTTACCTAGAAGTTTCCGCCAGAGCGCTCTCAGATTAATACCAAACCCCATGAAATTTGGCTTTAATTCCACTACATCTTCATCTATTTTGCATACTTCTTTTTCTACGCCAGCTTCATTACCTTTAGCTTTTAGGCCCTCTACATTTTTTATTTTGGCTAATGTTTCCTTCGAGGTCTTATTGTTCTCAAGATCTATATCCTTTGAGTCTTCTATGTCGAACATTGGCATCTGTCAACCTCTCATATTTAAATATTCTGTGTACCACCTGACTATTTTGGCTGCCGGTGTTAGACGAAAATCTGAGCTCGTAGTCTCGGTGCAACTTGAAGCCTTCAGCCCTTTAACCCTTCTAGCTTTTAACCCTGTACCTACATTCTGAAAATCAGCGCCATCAACATGAATATCATCGCTATCCGAAACATCAATTCCAGTTTCTAGTCCAGAAAAACCACAGTCTATGATTTTTATGTCTTTGCAACCCTCAACTTTTATACCAACGGCCATAGGGCTCTCCTAAAAACATAACGCCCGCGTAATAGGCGCGAGCTTGCGAGCGTCCTAATTGACGCGTTTGTTAAGCGATTCATGCCGACTTCTCCAATGCCCAATCGCTTGG
>NZ_JAFBBE010000002.1 GCF_016907015.1 Oceanisphaera litoralis | reverse complement strand
TTGGCGACTTCAATGATCGCCGATTTTCATGGGTGCTCCTACCTTTTTATTTATAACCTCATGAATTTTATCAAATAATTGTGGGGATGCTTCAGCCCCAACCCTCCCCTTGCGTTGCACCCCGCTGGCATTCTGTCATCCCGAAGCTAAGGGGAGGGAGCTTGTTGCACCTCCCCCTTGGCAGCGGGAATACAGACATAACGGCGGCTTCTCGCCAGGGGGAGGCTGGGTGGGGGTGTCATTTCGGCCGAGGCATCGAACCTGCGCAACATGCAAATATTCTGCCGTAACCCCTCCCCAGCCCTCCCCTTGCGTTGCACCCCGCTGTCATTCTGCCAATCCCGAGTCAAGGGAAGGGAGCTTGTTGCACCTCCCCCTTGGCAGCGGGAATACAGACATAACGGCGGCTTCTCGCCAGGGGGAGGCTGGGTGGGGGTGTCACTTCGACCAAGACATCGGGCCTGCGGAACATGCCGATATTCTGCAGTAACCCCTCCCCAACCCTCCCCTTGCGTTGCACCCCGCCGGCATTCTGTCATCCCGAAGCTAAGGGGAGGGAGCAACAAGCTCCTCCCCCTTGGCAGCGGGGATACAGACATAACGGAGGGATCTCGCCAGGGGGAGGCTGGGTGGGGGTGTCACTCTGCCAACTCCTCACCCCTCACCTGCGAAGCTTACCGACAGCTGGAATTGGCTGCCGCTTCCCGGGCCAGCTCGATACGTTTGGCGGTGGACGGGTGGCTGGAGAAGAGGCCGCCGCCGCTGCCGGCGTGCTGCATCAGCTTTTGCTGGGCCCGCATGGCGGCGTAGGGATCCACCTTTATCTGACACAAGAATTCTACCCCGTAGGCATCGGATTCCAGCTCGTCTTTCTGGGAAAAACGGGCGCCGAGGAACTGAGTGCCAATCTCCGCATACTCGGACGCCGCCAGGGCGCCTACGGTACCACCGGCGGCCACCGCAGCCTGGCGGGCGGCGCTGGTCAGGTAGGCAGTCTTGAAGCGGTTGAGGGAATGCTCGAATTTGATGTGGCCGACTTCATGGCCGATGACCGCCATCAGTTCGTCGTCTGCCATCACATCCATCAGGCCGGAATACACCCGTACCGTGCCGTCCGGCATGGCAAAGGCGTTGATGTCGTCGTCCAGATAGACCTGAAAATTCAGCGGCGTACCCTCTATGCTGGTCAGGCCGCGGGTCAGCCTGGCCAGACGCTGGCTGTAGGCATTGCCGGCCGGGGCCAGCTTGTTTTCTGCATCCATCTGTTTGGCGGACAGGCTGGCTTCGGCCTGCAGCTGGCTCTTGCTCAGGGTCAGCCCCTGCAGCGCCGTCAGCCCGGCGCCCAGCAGGGCGTCGCTGTTGCTGGATGCACAGCCACTCAGGCCAAGGGCTACCAGTACGGCGGCAATCAGTGATTTATTCATGTTGATCCCGATAAATAGGTGACAGTGGCAATATCAGAAAACAAAAAGGGGTCGGAGTCAATTAACCGTTAATTGACTCCGACCCCTTTATTGAGGCGTGAGGCGTGAGCTCACCCCTCACTAGCCCATGGTCGAATGAATTCGACCCTACGGCTTCCGAGGTAGAAAGGGAGGATACCCCCCCCTCATTCCTTACCCCTCACCCCTCACTGGAGTGCAGCTCAGCAGTAACCGTAGCCCATCAGGCGCTGGTAACGCTGTTCCAGCAGGGTGTCGATATCCAGCTGATCCAGATCGTTCAGATCGGTAATCAGGCGTGCTTTCAGGTTTTCGGCCATCTGTAGCGGGTTGCCGTGGGCGCCGCCCATGGGTTCTTCCACTACATTGTCAATCAGCTTCAGCTCGTGGATCCGCTGGGCGGTAATGCCCATGGCTTCGGCAGCCAGCGAGGCCTTGTCGGCGCTCTTCCACAGAATGGAGGCGCAGCCTTCGGGCGAGATCACCGAATAGGTGGAATACTGCAGCATGTTGACCCGGTCGCCCACGCCGATGGCCAGGGCGCCGCCGGAGCCGCCTTCGCCGATCACGGTGCAGATGATGGGGGTCTTGAGGCCGGCCATCACTTTCAGGTTGCGGGCAATGGCTTCACTCTGACCACGCTCTTCGGCGCCCACGCCCGGGTAGGCGCCGGGGGTGTCGATGAAGGTCAGGATCGGCATCTTGAAGCGCTCGGCCATTTCCATCAACCGCAGCGCCTTGCGGTAACCTTCGGGACGGGGCATGCCGAAGTTGCGCTTGATCTTCTCCTTGGTTTCACGGCCTTTCTGCTGGCCAATCACCATGACGGGGCGGCCTTCGAAGCGGGCCACGCCGCCCACGATGGCCTTATCGTCGGCGTAGGCCCGGTCACCGGCCAGTTCGTCAAATTCGCCGAACATCATCTCCAGGTAGTCCAGGGTATAGGGACGACGCGGATGGCGGGCCAGCTGGGAGATCTGCCAGGGGCCCAGGTTGTTGAAGACCTTTTTGGTGAGCTCGTCGCGCTTGATTTCCAGACGCTTGATATCTTCACCCAGGTCGATGTCCATTTCGCCTTCGCTGACATGGCGAAGTTCTTCAATCTGGGCCTGCAGCTCGGCAATGGGTTGTTCAAAATCCAGGAAATGGTGGCTCATCAAAGATACCTTCTATTCAAAAATTAGTTCGACTTTATCCTGACCCAGCAACTGCTTCAACGACGCCAGCATCTGGTCGGTGGGGGTTACCCGCCACTCGGTGCCCAGTGTCAGCTGCGCCCGCGCGCCCGGTCGGCAATAGGTCACTCGAACAGGACAGACTCCCGCCCGCACGGGGGTGAGAATGTCCAGCAATTGGGTAAAAAAGCCCTGGTCTATCTGGCTTTTATCGATGTTCAACGCCAGGCCGCGCGCAAAACGCTCGCGGGCGTCACTGATATCAAGCACTTCTCGTGCCGACATTTTAAGGCCGCCGGAAAAGTCATCAAAGCTGACCTGTCCGCTGATGACCAGGATTTTATCCTTTTCCAGCAAAGACTCATAGCGTTCCAGTGCTTCCGAGAACAGGGTCACGTCCAGGCGACCGGATCTGTCGTCCAGGGTGAGTATGCCCATGCGGTTGCCCCGCTTGGTGGTCATCACCCGGGCGGCAATCACCAGGCCGGCGGCGGTGGTGGTTCTATCGCGGCTGGTGGCCTGCAATTCGATCAGCCGTCCCGTGGTGTAATGGCGCAGCTCTTTCGCATACTGGTTGATCGGGTGCCCGGTCAGATACAGCCCCAGGGTGTCCCGTTCGCCGTCCAGCCAGACATTGTCGGGCCAGGCCGGCACGTCCACGAAGGCGTGTTCTATGTGCGCCTCTTCCACCAGCACACCGAACATGTCGCTCTGGCCCAGGGCTTCGGCTTTGGCATGCTGCTCCGCCGCCTTCATCGCCTCGGGCAGGGTCGCCATCAGCGAGGCCCGATGCGGGCCCAGCCGGTCCATGGCGCCGGACAGGATCAGCTTTTCCATCACCCTTTTGTTCAGCTTTTTCAGATCGACCCGGTTACAGAAGTCGAACAGATCCCGGAAGGGGCCGGCCTGTTCGCGCGCCGCCAGTATCGACTCGATGGGCGCCTCGCCCACACCCTTGATGGCGCCGATGCCGTACACGATATGGCCTGCTTCGTTCACGGTGAAGCGATAGCGGCCGGAGTTGACGTCCGGCGGCAGCAAATTCAGCCCCATGCGCTGGCATTCGTCGACCAGGGTCACCACCTTGTCGGTGTTGTCCATGTCGGCGGTCATCACCGCCGCCATGAACTCGGCCGGATAATGGGTTTTCAGCCACAGGGTCTGGTACGACACCAGGGCATAGGCGGCGGAGTGGGATTTGTTGAAGCCGTAGCCGGCGAATTTTTCCACCAGATCGAAGATCTTGATCGCCAGTTCGCCGTCGATGCCGTTTTCTGTCGCCCCGGCCTCGAAGCCGGCCCGCTGTTTGGCCATCTCTTCCGGCTTTTTCTTGCCCATGGCCCGGCGCAACAGATCGGCGCCACCGAGCGAATAGCCCGCCAGCACCTGGGCGATTTGCATCACCTGTTCCTGATAGAGGATGATGCCGTAGGTCGGTTCCAGAATGGGCTTGAGCGACTCGTGCTGCCAGGTTTCGTCCGGGTAGGATACCGCCTCGCGACCGTGCTTGCGATCGATGAAGTTGTCCACCATGCCCGACTGCAGCGGGCCGGGCCGGAACAGGGCCACCAGGGCTATCATGTCTTCGAAGGAGTCAGGCTGCAGCCGCTTGATCAGATCCTTCATGCCGCGGGATTCGAGCTGGAACACCGCCGTGGTCTCGAAGCGCTTGAGCAGCTTGAACGAGGCCGCATCCGTCATGGGAATGGCGGCGATGTCGACCGGCGGCTTGCCCTCTTTGGCAAGCCGGGGATTGATCATGCCCAGGGCCCAGTCGATGATGGTCAGGGTACGCAGGCCGAGGAAGTCGAACTTCACCAGGCCCGCTTCTTCCACGTCGTTCTTGTCGAACTGGGTCACCGGGTTGCGGCCGTGTTCGTCGCAATAGAGCGGTGAGAAGTCGGTGATGCGGGTGGGCGCTATCACCACGCCCCCGGCGTGTTTGCCGGCGTTGCGGGTCACCCCTTCCAGCGCCCGCGCCATGTCGATCAGCGCCTTGACCTCTTCGTCCTGATCGTACATTTCGGGCAGCTTGGGCTCGACCTCGAAGGCCTTGGCCAGGGTCATGCCCGGATCCGGCGGTATCAGCTTGGAGATGCGGTCGACAAAGCCGTAAGGGTGACCCAGCACCCGGCCCACATCGCGTACCACCGCCTTGGCGGCCATGGTACCGAAGGTGATGATCTGGCTTACTGCGTCCCGGCCATACAGCTCGGCCACGTGCTCGATCACCTCGTCGCGTCTGTCCATGCAGAAGTCGATATCGAAGTCGGGCATCGACACCCGCTCCGGGTTCAGGAAGCGTTCGAACAGCAGATCGAATTCGAGCGGGTCCAGATCGGTGATGCTCAGCGCATAGGCCACCAGGGAGCCGGCGCCCGAGCCCCGGCCCGGGCCGACCGGAATGCCGTTATCCTTGGACCACTGGATAAACTCCATCACGATCAGGAAGTAACCGGGGAAGCCCATCTGGTTGATCACTTCCAGCTCGATCTTCAGCCGCTCGTCGTACTCGCCCCGCTTGTCGGCGCGCACGGCCGGGTCGGGAAACAGAAACGCCAGCCGCTTTTCCAGCCCTTCTTCAGAGCATTTGACCAGAAAGTCTTCGATGCTCATGTCGCCGGTAGGAAAGTCCGGCAAAAAATATTCACCCAGCCGCACCGTCACATTGCAGCGTTTGGCGATTTCCACGCTGTTTTCCAGCGCCTCGGGAATGTCGGCAAACAGCTCGGTCATCTCGGCCGGGCTTTTCAGGTATTGTTCGGGGCTGTAACGCCGGGGGCGGCGCTTGTCGTCCAGGGTGTAGCCATCGTGAATGGCCACCCGGATCTCGTGGGCGTCGAAGTCGCTTTTATCGAGAAACACCACCTCGTTGGTGGCCACCACCGGCAGGCCGTCGCGCTCGGCCACCGCCACCGCCATGTGCAGGTAGCTTTCTTCGTCCGGTCGCTCGGTGCGCTGCAGCTCCAGGTAGTAACGATCCGGAAAGTGCTGCCGGTAGAAGGCCAGGCACTGGCCGACCAATGCCTCGTTGCCCTTCAGCAGCCCTATGCCCACATCGCCTTCGCGCCCGCCGGACAGCACTATGATGCCGTCGCTGAACTCGGCCAGCCAGGCCTTGTCCACCAGGGGCCTGTGCTGTACATGACCGCGCTCGTAGGCCTTGGAAATAATCCGGGTAATGCTCTGGTAACCGTCGTTGTTCATCGCCAGCAGGGTGAGGCGAAACAGCTGTTCGCCCAGCTCGTCGCTCTGCACCCAGATGTCGGTGCCGACGATGGGCTTGAGCCCCTTGCGGTGCGCATCACCATAAAAACGCACCAGACCGCAGAGGTTCATCTGATCGGTCAGCGCCAGCGCCGGGTAGCCCAGCTCGCTCGCGCGCTGGTTGATGGAGCCAATTTTGGCCACCCCATCCACCATGGAAAAATCCGAGTGAATGCGCAAATGGACGAAAGGAGTACTCATTTTCCTGCCTCCTCCGAGGCCCTGGCGGCGGACAGCAGCGCCGCCACCGGCTTGAAGCTCTGCCGGTATTCCGGCAGCACGCCGTGCGCGGCCAATGCCGCCAGATGATCCCTGGTCGGATAGCCCTTGTGGCGGGCAAAGCCGTATTCGGGGTGCAGTGCATCCAGCGCTATCATTTCGTGATCGCGCGCCACCTTGGCCAGAATGGAGGCGGCACCGATCTCGGCCACTAGGCTGTCGCCCTTCACCACCGCCTGCGCCGGCATCGGCAAGGCGGGGCAGCGGTTGCCATCGATAAACACGAAACCGGGCTGTACCGACAACGCTGCCACCGCCCGGCTCATGGCCAGCAGGGTGGCCTGCAGAATATTCAGTTCATCGATTTCGGCCGGCGAGCAGCGGCCGATGGCCCAGGCCAGGGCGCGCTCGCGGATCAGCGGCGCCAATAGCTCGCGCTTTTTCTCGCTCAGTTTCTTGGAGTCGCCCAGACCGGGAATGGGATGATTCGGGTCCAGGATCACGGCGGCGGTGACCACGTCACCAACCAGGGGGCCGCGGCCCACCTCGTCGACGCCGGCCACCAGCACGCCCCGGGGATACACTATTTCTGACATTTGTTCTCGACCGGATCTGTCATCTTGTCGCCACCAGGGGCCTGGCCAGCTCCAGCACCGCCAGCGCCGCCTGTTCGTCGGCATTACAGCGGATCTGCTTATGCAGTTGGGTAAACTGCGCCACCAGCCCACCGGTGTCGTTCTCCAGCAGTTTGCCGACCTCGTCCACGATATGGCCGGGGGTACATTCATGCTGGATCAGCTCGCTCACCAGCATTTTATCCGCCAGTAAATTGGGCAAGGAGGCATAGGCGGTATGCACCAGCTTGTTGGCCAGCCAGTAGCTGACCGGCTTGAACTTGTAGCCCACCACCATGGGCTTTTTGGCCAGCATGGCCTCCAGGGTGGCGGTGCCGGATGCCAGCAGTATGGCATCGGCGGCGGTCATGACTTCCCTCCCCCGGCCTTCTATCAGGATCACCTCCAGGTTCGGTGCCACCTGCTGCTTGATGGCCAGAAACTCTTCGCGTCGTTTGGCACTGACCAGCGGCACCACAAACTCCAGCTCGGGATGACGCACCTTGAGCTGCTTGCAGGCCTCCAGATAGACGGGGCTGAGCAGGGTCACTTCCGCATGGCGGCTACCGGGCAGCAGGGCCAGATAACGGCCGTCGGGCTTGAGCCCCAGCCGCTCCCGGGCACCCCGGGTGTCGGGTACCAAGGGCATTTGATCGGCCAGGGTATGGCCGATGAAGCGGCAGGGCGCGTCGAAGCGGTCGTAGAAGGCTTTTTCGAACGGCAGAAAGGCCAGCACCATGTCGGTGGCGGCCTTGATCTTGTGAATCCGGTTTTGCCGCCAGGCCCACACCGAGGGGCTGACGTAATGCAGGGTGGCGATGCCATTCTTGCGTAATTTGAGCTCGACGCCGATGTTGAAGTCCGGGGCGTCTATGCCCACGAACACGTCCGGCGGGTTGTCGGTGAAGTGACGGATGATCTGCTTGCGAATGGCCAGAATGCGCGGCAACCGGCCCAGCACCTCGACCAGGCCCATCACCGCCAGCTCTTCCATTTCGAACAGGGCGGTACAGCCCTCGGCCACCATCTGGGGCCCGGCAATGCCTTCGAACACCGCATCGGGATGGCGTGCCCGCAGCTCGCGGATCAGGCCGGCACCCAGGGTATCGCCGGAGACTTCACCGGCGACGATACCGATACGCAGGGGGCGAGCCTCAGGCACGAATGATACCGCGCTCGTTTTGCTTGAGAAACTCGACCATGATGCCCACTTCCGGCTGCTGCCTGTTCAGCGCTTCCAGCTCGGGGATCACTTCGTCCACGGTTTTTCCGCTTCTGAAGATGATCTTGTAGGCCTTCTTGATGGCCGAAATGCCTTCGGGGGAAAACCCCCGGCGGCGCAGGCCTTCGGAATTGACGCCGAAGGGTTTGGCGTAGAGACCGGCGGCCATCACATAGGGCGGCACGTCCTTGTTCAGGGCGGCACAGCCGGCGATAAAGGCATGGCTGCCGACTCGGCCAAACTGGTGAATGGCCGCATGCCCCCCGAAGATCACGTGGGAGCCAATGTGCACATGGCCCGCCAGGGTGGCATTGTTGGCAAAGATGCAATCGTCGCCGATGCGGCAGTCGTGCGCCACATGCACGTTCACCATGAAGAGGTTACGGCTGCCGACGCGGGTCAGGCTTTCATCCTGAGAAGTACCCCGGTGAAAAGTGCAGGACTCGCGAATCACGTTATCGTCGCCGATTTCCAGCACGGTACGCTCGCCGGCGTATTTCTTGTCCTGGCAGTCTTCTCCGATGGAGCAGAACTGGAAGATGCGATTACGCCGGCCGATACGGGTAGGCCCCTTGATCACCACATGGGGGCCTATCCAGCAGTCGTCGCCGATTTCCACTTCGGGGCCGATCAGGGTCCAGGGGCCGATTTCGACCCCCTTGCCGATGATGGCATCCGGATGGACGATGGCGGTTTCATGAATTACTGCACTAAGCTCTGTCACACTCAGCCCTCGCGCTTGGCACACATCAGTTCGGCGGTACAGACCACTTCGCCGTCGACGGTGGCAACACCGGTAAATTTGGCGATGCCACGACGTTCTTTAAGATAGACCACATCCAGCACCAACTGATCGCCCGGCACCACGGGGCGCTTGAAGCGGGCGTTGTCGATGGAGGCGAAGTAATACAGTTCGTTGGGCTTGGGCTTGCCCACCATCTTGAATGCCAGAATGCCGGTGGCCTGGGCCATGGCTTCCAGGATCAGCACCCCCGGAAACACCGGCTTGTTCGGAAAATGACCGGTGAACATCGGCTCGTTGAAAGACACATTCTTGATGCCTCTCAGGGTCTTGCGCTCAGGGCTAATTTCATAATGTGCCACCTTGTCTACCATCAGAAAGGGGTAGCGGTGCGGCAACAGTTCCAGAATTTCCTGGATATCCAACTGATTCTGTTCGTTATTCAGTTCGTTATTCAAAATGTAACCCTACCAATGTTGCTTAATTTTTATTGTCTGACTGCTTTTCAAGCCGGTTCAACCGCTTGTGCATATCGTCGATGCGCATCACCCGTGCCGCCGTTTTACGCCACTCTTTATTGGGCTGCAACGGAATACCGGAAGAATAGATGCCGGGCTCGGTGATGGGCCGCATTACCATGCTCATGCCGGTGATGGTCACCCCATCACAGATCTCGATATGGCCATTAATGACCACGGCGCCGCCAATAATACAATATTTACCGACTTTTAGACTACCTGCCATCACGGTGCCACCGGCCACGGCGGTGCCGTAGCCGATGCTGACGTTATGGGCGACCTGACACTGGTTGTCGATAATCACGTTATCACTGATGCGGGTATCGCCCAGCGCACCGCGGTCTATGGTGGTGCAGGCACCGATTTCGACCCGGTTGCCGATGACCACGTTGCCGAGCTGGGGGATCTTGACCCACTCACCCTTGTTGTTGGCATAGCCGAAGCCGTCGCTGCCAATCACGGTCCCGGATTGTACCAGACAGTCGTCGCCCAGGGTGACTCTGTGATACAGGGTCACGTTGGCCCACAAGCGGGTGCGGGCGCCCAGACTGCTGTTTTTACCGATAAAGCAGCCGGGGCCGACCACGGCGCCGTCGCCCAGCACCACGCCGGACTCGATCACCGACTTGGCGCCGATGGCCACGCCGTCACCCAGAACCACATCGTCGGCAATCACCGCCGTGGGATGAATATCCACCGCCGGCGGCGGCGTGGTATCCAGCGCCTGGGCGGCCAGGGCAAAGCCGAGATAGGGGTCGGCCATCACCAGGCTGGCCACCGGGCACAGGTCCTGGTCGGCGGGGGTGACGATCACGGCACCGGCATTGGTACCTTTCAGCAGGTGGTGATATTTACTGTCCGACAAAAAGGCCACCTCGTCCGGACCTGCCTTGTCCAGGGTATTGACCCGGCGAATAACCCGGGCCGGATCGCCCTTGAGTTCGGCACCCAGTTGCCGGGCCAGTTCCTGTAACGTGATCTCTTGCAACGTCGGTTCTTGCAACCTAATAGTCATAACCAGATTCCCATCTAAACCAAATTCTTACCAAATCGCGCGAGAAGCCCCGTCGTTTTAGGCTGGGGAGGGTTAGCGATTGGCGCAACGCGCCAACGGTTTCTATACCTAAAGAGTGCAGGACTTGCTGGTGATTACGCCGACCTGCACCGTGTGTTATTAAGTTCAACAATGGCCTCCGTTTTCAGACCGTGCCGCTTGGCAATCCGAAAGGTAGGACTGGCAAACGAATAAGAGCGGCCCCGTTAATGGCAAGGGGCCAATTGCGGCAGGGCATTGCCGTCTAGCTGTAGGAATTCCCTTCCTTTAGGGAGGGGAGGATGTCAATTGCTGACCTTGCCAATCACCTGTTCGGTGATGTCGAGGGCCGGGGAAACATAGACGGCGGCGCCCCGCTCTATAACCAGATCCAGGCCTTTGGCCCTGGTGATCTCGTCGATGGCGGTCTTGATACGCGCCAGCATCTTCTGGCGTTCTTCATGTTCACGGCGAGCCTGATCTTCCTCGAGCTGACGACGCTTCTGCACATAGGCGCCCTGCATCTCGTTCAGCTTTTTCTGGGCGTCGGCCTTCTGCTGCTCGTTCATGAAGGCCATGTCCTTCTGCTGCTTTTCGATAAAGCTGCGGCCATCGGCTTCCATCTTCTGTACTTCCCTGACCCGGGCACCAAACTCGCTTTCGAGTTTTTTGGCCACCACCTGGCGCTGCGGCATCTTCTGGAACACGGCACCTGTGTCCACCACGGCAATCTTGCCACTCTGGGCCTGAGCCAGACCGGCCGTCAGCATCAGGGCCAGTACGCCCATCATTTTCATCATCTGTTTCAAGGTTCTCTCCTTAATTGAAAAATGTGAGGGGTAAAGGGTGAGGTGTGAGGGGCAAAGCCCCTGACACCCCACCCTTTACCCCTGGCGGTACGCCGCGCATAACGCCTACCTTGTAGGGTCCAATTCATTGGACCAGCCCAACCAGCGTGCTACACCATTGGTCGAATAAATTCGACCCTACGCCCACCTCACGGGGTTTAAAACGTCCGACCGATGTTGAAGTTGAACACTTCGGTGCGGTCGCCTTCCACTTTCTTCAGCGGGGCGGCGAGCGAGAACACCAGCGGGCCCAGGGGGGACAACCATTGCATGCTGACGCCGGCCGAGGCGCGCAGTTCGGACGGATCGCCGAAGTCGTAGATATCGTCACAATTGCTTACGCAATTGCCGGCGTAGTCTGCCGAATAATCAGTGTTCCATACGGTACCTACGTCCACGAAGACGCTGGTACGCAGCGAGCGCTGCAGGTCTTCACCGGCAAAGGGCGTGGGCACTATCAGCTCGGCCGAGGCCGCCACCAGGGCGTTGCCGCCGATGGTGCTGTCGTCGCCACGATATTGCGGGTTTGTAGCGGTGCCGTCGTTGTAAACCGCCCGCGGGCCCACCGAGTTGCTCTTGAAGCCACGCAGGGTACTGAAGCCACCGGCGTAGTAGTTCTCGAAGAAGGGCAGGCCGTGACTGCCGTTGCTGGCATCGCCGTAACCGTCACCGTAAGAGGCGCGGAACCTGCCGGTCAGCACCCAGTTATGCTCCCGATCGAGCGGAAAATAATGGGCATCGTCGAAGCTGGTCTTGTAATACTGCAGATCCGACCCGGGTACCGTTACCTTGAGCGACAGGTTCTGGCGATTACCGGCGGTAGGGAAGTAACCCCGGTTCAGGGTATTGCGGGTCCAGCCGGCGGTAAGGTCGAAGGTATTGAAGCTGATGTCGTTGTTCGCCGACACATTCTCGCCATGCAGTCTCCAGAAGTCGTCCAGCTGCTCATAGCTGTCATCGTCATCCGGCTTGCCCAGGGTATTGTGCTCGAAGCCGGCACTGAAGTTCAGGCGGTTGTCTTCGTCGATGGGGAAGCCGCTCAGGGCACGAACCCCGTAGACGGTGCTGTCGTAGTCGGCCAGGTTGGCATCGTCGGCCTCGAACTGGCGGTAGTAAATCCGGCCACCCAGGCTGACGCCATCGATGGTGAAATAGGGATCTGTGTATTCCAGCGACACGTCCTTGGAGTAGTCGTTCATCTGGGAATTGATGCCCACCCGGTTGCCGGTGCCGAGGAAGTTATCCTGCTGCAGACCCGCCTGAATGCTGAAACCGGAATCGGTACCGAAGCCGATGCCGAAGTTGATGGAGCCGGCCGGCTGTTCCTTGACGGTGACGTCCAGATCCACCTTGTCATCTTCACCGGGGATGCGACGGGTTTCCACCTCGACGGTTTCGAAGAAGCCCAACCGATTCAGCCGGGTACGGGATTGCTCCACGTCTTCACTCGACAGCCGGGCCCCTTCCATCTGGCGCATTTCGCGGCGCAACACCTCGTCTTTGGTGATGACGTTGCCGCCGAAGTTGATGCGGCGCACATAGACCCGGTTACCGGGATCGATGTTGACCACCAGCTCCACCTTCTTGCTGGTTTCATCGATCTGCGGAAAGGTGGCAATCCTGGGGTAGGCGTAGCCGAAGCGGCCGAGGAACCGGGACAGCACCTCTTCCATGTGGGCCACATCGGCGGCGGAATAGAGATCTCCCGCCCGCATCGGCACCAGCGCTTCCAGCTCGGACTGGCGGTCGATCAGGTTGCCCCTGAGGTTAACACCGGACACCGTATAACGCTCCCCCTCGGAGACGTTGAGGGTGATATAAACCCCTTCCTTGTCCGGCGACATGGACACCTGGGTGGAGGTGACTTCGGCCTTGAGATAACCCCGGTCCCGGTAGTAGGAACGCAGGGTTTCGATATCACCGGCCAGCTTCTGCTTCTGATAGCGCTGGTCGGCCATGAAGTTCCACCAGGGCACGCTGTCGGACAGTTGCAGCTGGTCCAGCAACTGTGCTTCGCCGAAGGCCTTGTTGCCGACGATGTTGATCTGCTTGATCTCCGCCGCCGGACCTTCCTCGAATTCGAATTTCAGATCGACCCGGTTACGCGGCAGCGGCGTCAGCACCGCCCTGACCCGGGCCGAGTATTTGCCCACGCCGTAGTAAAAGTCTTCCAGGCCCTGCTCGAGCGAGCTCAGGGTGGTGCGATCCAGGGGGTCGCCAATCCGTACCCCGGCGCCTTCCAGGCTCTGCTTGAGCTGCTCTTCCTTGATTTCCTTGTTGCCGCTGAAGCTGATACCGGCAATGGTCGGCCGCTCGGTTACCTGTACTACCAGTACGCCGTTATCACGCAGCAACTGCACGTCTTCGAAGTTGCCGGAGGCATAGAGGCTCTTGATGGCCTCGGCCAGGCGAGCGGCGTCCACTTCTTCACCGACCCGCACCGGCAGGCTGAGCAGGGTGGCCCCCAGGGTAACGCGCTGCAGGCCCTTGACCTGAATGTCCTGCACCACAAAAGGACTCATTCCGCCCTGTGCCTGGGCCAGCATGCTGGCGCCCAGCAGGCAGGACGCAACCAGGGTATTTTTAGCAGACCTTTTTTTCACAGACCTTTCGTTCGCAGCCCTTTTTTTTGCAGACCTTTCGTTCACAGCCCTTTTTTTCACAGACATGGTGTGACTTTATCCTTGTGTCGGTCGCCCTAGAGGCGAGCAAAATCGTTAAACAGCGCCAGTCCCATCAACATTATCAAGAGCGCGGCGCCAATCTTGAAACCGATTTCCTGTATTTTTTCCGGCACGGGTCGCCCGGTCACCGCTTCTATCACATAAAACAGCAGGTGACCGCCATCGAGCACCGGCAGTGGCAACAGGTTGATGATGCCCAGGTTCACGCTGATCAGCGCCATAAAGCTGAGAAAATAGACCAGTCCGTAGTCGGCGCTGATGCCCGCCCCCTTGGCGATGGAAATGGGGCCGCTCAGGTTGTCGACCGAAACGATACCGGTCAGCAGCTTGCCGAGCATCTGAAACGTCAGCGCCGTCAGATCCCAGGTCCGGTCGATACCGGCACCGATGGCCGCCAGCGGGCCATAGCGGTATTCGAAGCGGTATGCTTCCGTCACCGGCAGCACCTCGGGGGCCAGGCCCGCATAACCGATAACCCGGTCGCGACTTTCGCGCCGCTCCGGGGTCAGGGTCAGACTCAGGCTCTGACCCGCCCGAGTCACCTCGAGTTCCATCGAAGTCTCGGGAGAAGCCTGGATCAGCGTCACCAGCTGTCGCCAGTCTGCCAGTGGCTCACCGTTAATCGCCCGCAGGGTATCGCCGGGCTGCACACCGGCGGCGGCGGCAGGACCATTGTCGACCACCTGGGCCACGGTCAGGGTCAGCTCGGGCCCCACCGGCACCAGCCCCAGGGCGGTAATCGGCGAGGTTTCATCCGGGTCAAACTGCCATTCGGTCAGCGGAATGCGGACCTGGCTGCGCTGGCCGTTACTGTCTGCCACCTCAAACCGGGTTTCATCATCACCAAGACGACCGATCAGCGCAAAGTTCACCTCTTCCCAGGTACGTACCGGCTTGCCGTCGATGGCCAGAATTTCCATACCCGGCGCCAGCCCGCCCTCGGCTGCCGGCGAGGCCATGGTCACCTCGTTCAGCACCGGCTTCACCGCCGGCACGCCAATCAAAAACATCAGCCAGAAGGCGAAAACGGCAAAGGCAAAGTTGGCCATGGGCCCGGCCACCACTATCGCCATGCGCGCCCAGACCGACTTGTTGTTGAACGCCTGATCCTGCAGATGGGTAGGCACCTGGTCCACCCGGCCGTCCAGCATCTTGACGTAGCCGCCCAGCGGTATCATCGCCACCACATATTCGGTGCCGTCTTTCCCCATACGCCGCCAGATGGCCTTGCCGAAGCCGATGGAAAAACGCTCCACCTTGACGCCGTTGCGCCGTGCCACCCAGAAGTGGCCGTATTCGTGTACCGCGACCAGAATACCCAGGGCGACAATAAAGGCGCCCAGATTCCACAATATGCCACCCATTAGCGTTTCCTCATCGATTCTGTATCAAAGCCGTGGCACAACGGCGTGCCTCGCCATCCAGCGCGATGATCTCGTCCAGGCTGGTCGCCCGGGTGCTGCCCAGCCGTTGCATCACCGCCTCGTTGACCGAGGCTATCGCCATAAAATCCAGCTTACCGGCCAGAAAGGACGCCACCGCCTCTTCGTTGGCCGCATTCAGTGCCGTGGTGGCGCCCTGGCCGCTGGCACAGGCCTCTATGGCCAGCTGCAGACAGGGATAACGCGCCATGTCCGGCGCCATAAAGCTGAGCTCACCCAGCTTGCAGAAGTCCAGTGGCGCCACGCCGGAGGCGATGCGCGCCGGATACGCCAGCGCGTGCGCTATCGGGGTCATCATATCCGGCTGACCGAGCTGGGCCAATACCGAACCGTCCGAATACTGCACCATGGAGTGAATGACCGACTGGGGATGCACCAGCACCTCCAGCTGATCCGGGGCGGCATTGAACAGCCAGCGCGCCTCTATGTATTCCAGCCCCTTGTTCATCATGGTGGCGGAGTCGACCGAAATCTTCGGCCCCATCGACCAGTTGGGGTGCGCCACCGCCTGGGCCGGGGTCACATCGGCCAGCTGCTCTACCGGGGTATAACGGAAGGGGCCGCCGGATCCGGTGAGCAGTATCTTGCTGACCCCCGCCCGGGCCAGACTGCCCCGGCCCGGGTTTTGCTGCAACTCGGCGGGCAGGCACTGAAAAATGGCGTTGTGCTCGCTGTCGATCGGCAGCAACTGGGCACCACAGCGGTGCACCAGGTCGATGAACAGCTCGCCGCTCATCACCAGGGCTTCCTTGTTGGCCAGCAAGACCCGCTTGCCGCCCCTCACCGCCGCCAGGGTAGACAACAAACCGGCGGCGCCGACAATGGCCGCCATCACGGTGGTAACCTCCGGCTCGGCCGCCACCTCGCACAGCGCCTCGGCGCCGCTCAGCACCTCGGTCTTGCTGCTGTGCTGCGCCAGTTGCCGACGCAACTCCCGCGCCGCCGCCTCATCCACCATCACCGCATAACGGGGCGAGAATTCCAGGCAGTCGGCCAGCATACGCGCCACCTGCCGGTGGGCGGTCAGCGCGAATATATCAAACCGCTCGGGATGCCGACGCACCACCGACAAGGTGCTCTGACCGATGGAGCCGGTGGCTCCGAGTATGGTAAGGAGTTCCATCAGCTTAGTACCCGGACGACGACGATAAATACAGGTAAGGCGGCGGTCAGGCTGTCGATACGATCCATGACACCGCCATGGCCCGGCAAAATACTGCCGGAATCCTTGAGGCCCGCATCCCGCTTGAACATGCTCTCGACCAGATCCCCCAGCACGGAGGCGAACACCGCCACGACCGAGGCCAGCAGCAGTACTATTGCTTCCTGCATCGGCAGCGCCATGGCCCAGGTCACGGCCAGGGCCAGCAGGCTGGCGGCGACCACGCCACCGAGCATGCCTTCGATGGTCTTGCCGGGGCTGACCCGGGGGCACAGCTTGTGTTTGCCGAAGGCCTTGCCGACAAAATAGGCGCCGGAGTCCGCCACCCAGACCAATGACATCACGAACAGCAGCAACCAGGCACCAAAATACGGGTTCTGCTCATATTCATAGCTGCGCAGCGTCAGCAGCGCCCAGAAGAAGGGGATCAGGCTGAACAGCGCAAACAGCACCTTCAGCCATTGATGTCCCTGCCAGACAGCGGCGCTGCGCGGATAGACCAGCACCAGGGCCAGCGAAATCAGCCACCAGCAGGCACCGCCATAGAGCACCAGAGAAACGGTATCATTCAGATCCGGATTCCAGACCCGCTCTATGGGCACCATGGCCATCAGGCCAATCAACACCAGGGCAAGAGACACCATCACCACATTGGCCTTGCGCGGGTCGATAAAACGTCCCCACTCCCGGCCCGCCAGCAAAAAGACGCCACCGGCAAAGAGCGAGAACAACGGCAGCGGCAACAGAAAAATGGCGGCCAGCACCAGGGGGATCAGGCACAGGGCCGTGATGATTCTAAGCTTTAACAAAAAATATCCTCTCTCATTGAAGTGAGGGGTGAAGGGTGAGGAGTGAGGGGTAAACACCTGACTCCTCACTCCTTACGCCTCATCTCTCCGTTTTTTAGCGCCAGATTAACACCGACAACAATAATTTTCGCCAGGACATCAAACCTGCACATACTCTGCAGAAACCCCACCCCAACCCTCCCCTTACGTTGCACTCCGCCGCTATTCTGCCAGCGCCCAAGTCAAGGGGAGGGAGCTATAAGCCCCTCCCCCTTGGCAGCGGGGATACAGGTATCACTGCGGGTTCTCCCCAGGGGGAGGCTGGGAGGGGGTGTCACCGCCGGGACATCAAACCGCACGTACTCTGCAGAAACCCCTCCCCAGCCCTCCCCTTGCGTTGCACCCCGCCGCTATTCTGCCAGTGCCCAAGTCAAGGGGAGGGAGCTATAGGCCCCTAGTCCCTACACCCTCCAACCAAGGCCCGAATTTGCGCGCCGGTGCAGCCGAAGCGGCGTTCTCGTCCCACAAAGGCGGCAACGGCTTCGCTGAAGGCGGTTTCGTCGAAGTCGGGCCAGAGTACGGGGGTAAAATGCAGCTCGGCATAGGCCAGCTGCCATAACAGAAAGTTGCTGATACGCTGTTCACCACCGGTGCGGATCAGCAAGTCGACCTGTGCCAGATCGGCCATGGTCATCAGGCTGCCCAGATGATGTTCGGTGATGTCGTCAGGATCAAGCTCACCGGTCGCCACCTGTTCAGCCGCATGGCGACAGGCCTGGGTGATGTCCCAGCGGCCGCCGTAGTTGGCGGCAATATTGAGGGTCAGTCCGGTATTGGCGGCGGTTAGCCGCTCGGCATCGGCAATTTTGCGTTGCAGATGCTCGCTGAAACCGCCGTGATCGCCGATCACCCGCAGACGAATGTTGTTGCGGTGCAGCTTGTGGACTTCCGAGCCGAGCACGGCAATAAAGAGGCTCATCAGGGCGCTGACTTCGTCTTCCGGCCTGCGCCAGTTTTCGCTGGAAAAGGCGAACAGGGTCAGGGCATCCAGCTTGAGTTGATGGGCAAAGCTGACCGCCGCCCGCACCGATTTTACGCCGGCCTTGTGGCCGCTGACCCGGAACTTGCCCCGCTGCTCGGCCCAGCGGCCGTTGCCGTCCATGATGATGGCGACGTGGCGGGGTAGCTGAGATGGATCGTCAAATGCTGCCATGGTTTGACTCGCTGGCATTAAATCACTCCTGCACAAAAACAAACGCCGTGCAGGCAGCTGCACGGCGTCGGCTACTATACCCGATGTAAGTATCAGATTTCCATTAACTCTTTCTCTTTGGCGGCGAGGGCTTCGTCCACCTTTTTGATGTAGAGATCGGTCAGTTTCTGGATGTCGTCCTGGGCTCGACGGTCGTCGTCTTCGGAAATTTCCTTGTCTTTCAACAGCGCCTTGAAGTCACCGTTGGCATCGCGACGGATGTTGCGAATGGCCACCCGGCCCTGCTCGGCTTCGTGACGCACTACCTTGATCAGGTCTTTACGACGTTCTTCGGTCAGCGACGGCAGCGGAATGCGGATCATGGTGCCGGTGCTGGACGGGTTAAGACCCAGGTCGGAACTCATGATGGCTTTTTCCACCGCCTTGATCATGGTGCGATCGAATACGGTCACCGCCAGGGTGCGGGAATCTTCGGTGGTGATGTTACCCACCTGCTTCAGCGGGGTCGGCGCGCCGTAGTAATCCACATAGATGGTATCCAGCAGACTGGGGTGAGCCCGGCCGGTACGAACCTTGTTCATCTGGCCCTTGAGCGACTCAAGGCTCTTTTCCATCCGCGTTTGGGCGTCGTTCTTAATCTCGTTAATCACGGTTTTTATCCTTGTTTTATCGTAAGGGGTGAGATGTCAGGCGTGAGGAGTAAAACACCTCACCCCTTACCCTTCACCCCTCACCTGCTAATTATTTCCGGCTGATGAGGGTGCCTTCGGTTTCCCCCATCACGGCACGGCGCAGCGCACCCGGCTTGTTCATGTTGAATACCCGAACCGGCAGGTTGTGATCCCGAGCCAGGGTAAAGGCCGCCAGATCCATCACCTTGAGTTCGCGATCCAGTACGTCATCATAATCCAGTTGACTGTACAGCTCGGCATCCGGGTTTTTCATCGGATCTTCACTGTAGACGCCGTCCACCTTGGTGGCTTTCAATACTACGTCGGCTTCAATTTCAATGCCACGCAAACAGGCGGCAGAATCGGTGGTAAAGAAAGGATTACCGGTACCGGCAGAGAAAATCACCACCCGCCCCTTGCGCAGCAAGCTGATGGCATCGGCCCAGTTATAAGGGTCGCACACGCCTTCCAGGGTAATGGCAGACATTAGACGGGCATTCACATAAGCACGGTGCAGGGCATCGCGCATGGCCAGACCGTTCATCACGGTGGCCAACATACCCATGTGGTCGCCCACCACGCGGTTCATTCCCGCCTGGGCCAGGCCCGCACCACGAAACAGGTTGCCACCGCCGATCACCAGACCGACCTGAACTCCCAGTTCAACCAGCTCCTTGATTTCCTGAGCCATACGTTCCAGTACGGCGGGGTCGATACCAAAGCCTTCTTCCCCTTGCAGCGCTTCGCCGCTCAGTTTAAGAAGAATACGTCTGTATGCGGGTTTAGGATTGGTACTCATGCTTTTCTATTCCTGGTCATAGAAAGACCGCGACGAATGTCGCGGTCTGGATAGCACTAACAACGGCGGGAATTAACCCTTGGAAGCAGCGATTTGCGCCTGAACTTCGGCAGCGAAATCTTCTTCTTTCTTCTCGATGCCTTCACCCACTTCATAGCGGACAAAGCCGATGGCATCGGCGCCGGCCTGCTTGAGGCGCTCGGCAACAGAGATAGAAGGATCCTTGATGAAGGGCTGACCGGTCAGGGAGATCTCGCCGGTGAACTTCTTCATGCGACCTTCAACCATCTTCTCGGCGATTTCTTTCGGCTTGCCGGAGTTGATGGCGATGTCGACCTGAATTTCGCGCTCTTTGGCAACGACTTCTTCAGATACGTCTTCGGGCTTGACGAACTGCGGGTTGGAAGCGGCAACGTGCATGGCCACGTCTTTGGCCACTTCTTCGTCACCGCCTTTCAGGTTGGCGATAACACCGATGCGGGTGCCGTGCAGGTAAGTGGTCAGGTTATCACCTTCCACCAGCACGATGCGACGCAGGCTCATGTTTTCACCGATCTTGGCGATCAGGTTGGTCAGCGTCAGTTCAACGCTTTCGCCATTTTCGTACTCGGCCGCTTTCAGGGCGTCCAGGTCGTTGATTTTGTTTGCCAGCGCGATGTCGACAATCTTGTCACCGAAGGCGCGGAAACCGGCATCCTTGGCGACAAAGTCGGTTTCGCTGTTCAGCTCGATCATCACGGCAGTGTTGCCGGCCTGACGCATCAGAATGATGCCTTCGGCGGCGATACGGCCGGCTTTCTTGGCGGCTTTGGCCTGGCCGGACTTGCGCATCTCTTCGATGGCCAGTTCGATGTCGCCATTGGCTTCGGTCAGGGCTTTTTTACAATCCATCATGCCAGCGCCAGTGCGCTCACGCAGTTCTTTTACCAGGGCGGCGGTAATTGTTGCCATGTCTAATTTCCTCGATCTTGGTCTACAAGAAAACAGGGGCACAAGGCCCCTGTTAACCCATTACTTTCGTATGGTTAATAAAGGCTGAAGCCGAGGCTTCGGCTTTATTACTCTTCTACGACGTAGTTGTCTTCGGCTTGCACGGCCAAGTCTTGCGCACGGGCAGCAATCACGGCGTCGGCAGCGGCATTCAGATACAGCTGGACGGCACGGATGGCATCATCGTTACCTGGAATGATGTAATCGATGTTGTCCGGGTTGGAGTTGGTGTCAACAATCGATACTACCGGAATGCCCAGGTTGTTGGCTTCCTTGATAGCGATGTGCTCGTGGTCGGCGTCTACTACAAACAATACGTCGGGCAGACCGCCCATGTCCTTGATACCGCCCAGGGACTTCTCCAGCTTTTCCATTTCGCGAGTACGCATCAGCGCCTCTTTCTTGGTCAGCTTGTCGAAGGTACCGTCTTGAGCCTGGCTTTCCAGCTCTTTCAGGCGGCTGATGGATTGACGTACGGTTTTCCAGTTGGTCAGCATGCCACCCAACCAGCGATGGTTGACGTAGAACTGATCACACTTGGTAGCGGCTTCTTTGACGGCTTCAGAGGCTGCGCGCTTGGTACCAACAAACAGGATTTTACCCTTCTTGGAGGCCACGTTGCCCAGGTAGTTCAACGCATCGTTGAACATGGGAACGGTTTTTTCCAGGTTGATGATGTGAACCCGGTTGCTGGCGCCGAAAATGAACGGCTTCATCTTGGGGTTCCAGTAACGAGTCTGGTGACCAAAGTGAACGCCGGCTTTCAGCATGTCGCGCATAGATACTTGTGCCATGATTTCCTCAAATAAGTGTATTGGGTTAGGCCTCCACACATCCCATGACTCCGACCCGAAGGCACCCTGGAGCATGTGCCGATGTGTGTGTGTATTAAGAAAGTGAGTGTATGTGATGGATAAACCTGCAGGCATACCCGCAGATGCAACTATCACGGCGCGCTTTATACCATAAAACAGGACCCGGTGCCAGTGTCGGCGTTAGCCGGCTGCATACAGGTGGAAGTCGGGCGCGCTTGGCGTTACACTTTTGCCCTTTTATCGGCCATCCTTATCGGCCATTCTTATCGGAAGAGCCGATAGCCGCCCTGCCCGACGACGCAATCCTGAATAGGGCGCCCACCCACAGAGACGAATTTGATGAGCATAGTCATAAAAACCCCGGAAGAGATAGAAAAAATGCGCGTGGCCGGTCGCCTGGCCGCCGAGGTGCTGGAAATGATCGAGCCGTACGTCAAGGCCGGCGTGACCACCGATCAGCTGAACCAGATCTGCCATGACTACATCGTGAACGAGCAGCAGGCGATTCCGGCGCCGCTGAACTACCACGGTTTTCCCAAGTCGATCTGTACCTCGGTGAACCACGTGATCTGCCACGGTATTCCGGCGGACAAGAAGCTCAAGGAAGGCGACATCATCAATATCGACATTACCGTGATCAAGGATGGCTACCACGGTGATACCTCCAAGATGTTCATGGTCGGCAAGCCCAGCATCATGGCCGAGCGCCTGTGCCGGGTGACCCTGGAATGTCTGGAACTGGCCATCAAGATGGTCAAGCACGGGGTACATCTGGGCGACATCGGCGCCGCCATTCAGCAGCACGCCGAGGCGCACAACTATTCGGTAGTGCGGGAATACTGCGGCCACGGCATCGGCGCCGAGTTCCACGAAGAGCCGCAGGTGCTGCACTACGGCAAGCCGGGCACCGGTGAAGTGCTGGAAGCGGGCATGTGCCTGACC
This sequence comes from Oceanisphaera litoralis, assembly GCF_016907015.1. Lineage (GTDB taxonomy): Bacteria > Pseudomonadota > Gammaproteobacteria > Enterobacterales > Aeromonadaceae > Oceanimonas > Oceanimonas litoralis. The sequence continues at coordinate 179,848 of NZ_JAFBBE010000002.1, read as the reverse complement.
ATAGAGCCGATGATCAACGCGGGCAAGCGCCAGAGCAAGATGCTGGGCGACGGCTGGACCGTCGTCACCAAGGACCGCAGCCTGTCGGCCCAGTATGAACACACCCTGCTGGTCACCGAAGACGGCTGCGAAGTACTGACCCTGCGTAAAGACGACAAGCTGCCGCGGGTTATTAAAGCTGAAAGCTAGAAGCTGAAAGCGGGAAGCGGGCACCAAACTGCCCCTCCCCAGAAACCCCTCCCCAACCCTCCCCTTGCGTTGCACCCCGCAGTGGTTCTGCCAAATTCGAGGTTAAGGGGAGGGAGTAGATCGGCGCCAAACTTGCCATCGGCACCAAACTGCCCCTCCCCCTTGGCAGCGGAGATACAGGTATAACTACGGGTTATCCCCAGGGGGAGGCTGGGAGGGGGGTGTCGCTTTGGCCGAGACATAGACCCTGCGGAACATACGCATATCCTGCAGAAACCCCTCCCCAGCCCTCCCCTTGCGTTGCACCCCGCAGTGGTTCTGCCAAATTCGAGGTTAAGGGGAGGGAGTAGATCGGCGCAGCATAAATGGCCGCTTACCGCCACAACTTAATCTGCGCCAGCATGCCATTGGTGGCGCTGTCGTGCCCTGAAGCAACCGACTCATCCGCCAAATCGTCAATCAGGCGGGCGGCGAGTTTTTTACCCAGCTCCACCCCCCACTGATCGAAGCTGTTGATGTTCCACAGTACACCCTGCACAAAGGTCTTGTGCTCATACAGGGCAATAAGAGCACCCAGGTTATGGGGGGTAAACTCGTCGCACAGAATGGTGGTGCTGGGGCGGTTGCCGTCCATCACCTTGTAGGGCGCAAGCTTTGCGATGGCCTCGGCACTCAGCCCCTCTGCCGTCATCTCGGCCTCTACCTGCTGCCGGTCTTTGCCGAAGGCCAGCGCCTGGGCCTGGGCCAGCATGTTGGCCAACAGCTTGCGATGGTGCTCCGGGTAGTCGTAACAGGAACGGGCAAAGCCGATAAACTCGGCCGGCACCACCTGGCTGCCCTGATGCAACAACTGAAAAAACGCATGCTGACCGTTGGTGCCTACCTCGCCCCACACCACGGGGCCAGTGTTGTGGGTAATCTTCTCGCCGGTATTGTTCACGCCCTTGCCGTTGGACTCCATGTTCAGCTGCTGCAAATAGGCCGGAAAACGCTTCAGATGATGGCTGTAGGGGAAAATGCCTTCGCTCTGCAGCCCCAGCACATTGATGTTCCAGATGCTGAGCAGCGCCAGCAACACCGGAATATTCTGCTCGAAGGGCGTATGGCGCAGGTGCTCATCCATCTCGTGAGCGCCCGCCTGCAGTTGCTCGAAGCGCTCGAACCCCAGCGCCAGGGCGATGGGCAGACCGATGGCCGACCACAACGAAAAGCGCCCCCCCACCCAGCTCCAGAACCGGAACATATGCTCAAGATCGATGCCGAATTCCTGCACCGCAGAAGCGTTGGTCGACACCGCCACAAAATGCTTTTTCACCTGGGTTTCATCGCCACAGGCCGCCAGCAGCCAGGCCCGGGCAGCACGGGCATTGGTCATGGTTTCATCGGTGGTAAAGGTTTTGGACGAGATCACAAACAGGGTGCGAGCCGGATCCACCTCTGCCAACACAGAGGCCAGCTGGGCACCGTCCATGTTCGACACAAAATGGGCGCGCATGCCCTTGTCCTGATACGGCGCCAGCGCCTCCACCACCATGGCCGGCCCCAGATCGGAGCCGCCGATGCCGATATTGACCACATCCGTAATGGGCTGACCGGTGTAACCGCGCCATTCGCCGGTATGCACCCGTTCGCAAAAGGCCTTGATCCGCTCCAGCTCCGCATGCACCCGGGGCACCACATTCTCGCCATTCAGCACCGCACTGGCATCCACCGGCATGCGCAACGCCGTGTGCAGCGCCGCCCGCCCTTCGGTATGGTTAAACAGGTTATCGCCGAACAGGGCCGCTATAGCCGACTCCAGCTTCATGTCTCGCGCCAGTTCACACAACTGCGCCAGCACCTCGGCAGACCAATGCTGCCGAGACAAGTCCACCCGCATATGGCTGCCAAAAGCAAAGCAAAAGCGCGAAAACCGCGCCGGATCCTCGGCAAAACGCTGCGCCAGGCTCAATGCCTGCTCCCGCGGTTTACACTCCTGTAGCGCCATAAAGCGTGGCTGCTGATATAAAGACGTCATCCCAATCCCGTTAATTATTATTTAAAATTTCGTACGCCAGGCGTGAGGCGAACATTGCAGTGCCGCCCACGATCCGTAAACACCAGGGTCGAATAAATTCGTCCCTGCGACAAACGCTATGCACCGTAGGGTCCAATTCATTGGACCAACAGTGTCATCATGCAACACTGGCAATGTGGTCGAATAAATTCGACCCTACAACAAACGCTATACACCATAGGGTCCAATTCATTGGACCAACAGCGTCATCATGCAACACTGGCAATGTGGTCGAATAAATTCGACCCTACAACAAACGCTATACACCGTAGGGTCCAATTCATTGGACCAACAGCGTCATCATGCAACACTGGCAATGCGGTCGAATAAATTCGCCCCTACAACAAACGCTATACACCGTAGGGTCCAATTCATTGGACCAACAGCGTCATCATGCAACCACTGGCAATGTGGTCGAATAAATTCGACCCTACAAGTGACTCCACCCGTAGGCGCCCATTCATGCGGCGCAAACCCGCAGGCGAATCGCACTTTACAGGCACGGCGCCTTATCTGAAAGCTCGCTGCGGCCTGATCCGCCAGCTAAAGCGGCGGCTACAGGGTGAATCCACCCCTCCCTATTCCCCAATCCCTATTCCCTATATCCGCAAGGATTCTGTGACTGCCAGCGCCAGGCATCCATCATCATCTGCTCCAGGCCCCGTTCGGCCTGCCAGCCCAGCTGTTCAAGCGCCCTGGCCGGGTTGGCCCAGCATTCGGCAATATCACCGGGGCGGCGCGGCGCCATGGCATAAGGCACGGGGCGACCGCTGGCCTGCTCGAACGCCTTGACCATCTGCAGCACAGAATACCCCTGGCCGGTGCCCAGGTTATAGATGCTCACCCCCGCATGGCCGGCAATGCGTTCCAGCGCCTTGAGGTGCCCCAGCGCCAGGTCCACCACATGAATGTAATCCCGCACCCCGGTGCCATCGACCGTGGCGTAATCATCGCCAAATACCGACAACGCCTTCAGCCGGCCCACCGCCACCTGGGCAATATAGGGCAGCAAATTGTTGGGAATACCATTGGGATCTTCGCCAATCAAGCCAGACTCATGCGCCCCCACCGGATTGAAATAACGCAGCAGGGCAATGGCCCAGCGTTCATCCGATTTGGCCAGGTCCTGCAGTATCTGCTCGACCATCAGCTTTGAGGTGCCATACGGGTTGGTGGTGCCGCCCACCGCAAAGTCTTCGGTAATCGGCATTTGCTGCGGCTCGCCATAGACGGTGGCCGACGAGCTGAACACCAGCTTAAACACCCCGGCCTTGCGCATTTCATCCACCAGCACCAGGGTGCCGTTGACGTTGTTGTCGTAATATTCCAGCGGCTTCTGTACGCTCTCGCCCACCGCCTTCAGCCCGGCAAAATGCACCACGGCCTCAATATCGTGCTCGGCAAACAGCTTTTCCAGCAGGGCCGCATCGCGAATATCGCCTTCCACAAAAGCCGGCTGCCTGCCGGTGATCTCGGTCACCCGTCGCAACGACTCGGCCGATGCATTGCTCAGGTTATCCAGCACCAATACCTGCCGGCCACTGTTCAACAGTTCCACCAGCGTATGAGAGCCAATATAGCCGGCACCGCCGGTTACTAAAATCGTCATAGTCATCCCTTTGTTTTTATTGAAATTATTTCCCACTTCCAACCTATTGGGACTCATTATTCATCCCAACATATGGAGACATGCAACACCACCAGTCAAATAAATTCGACCTACGGAAAACGGTAACAGCGAGGTTTACTTTATTGAAAATAATAACACCCATGGTGTTAATTTAAATCAATAGACAAACTGGATAGAACGCAATTTGTACAAGGCCCGGATTCCCGGCGAATAAATGCGACCCTATGGAAAACAGCCTCCGTAGGCGCCTGAAGTAGAAAAAAACACGGCCCTTGGTTGACCCCTGTAGGCCTTCGCTTTAGCGGGGCAAGCTCCCGACTGAAGCCGAGCCTGATGATGAAAACAAAGCACCACCCTGACAAGCTCACTTGTAACCCGTAACGCCACGCGATACAATCAAAGCATGATTACAGGATTCCAGCACAAAGGTCTTGAAGCCTTCTATAGAACAGGGACGACCAAAGGTATTCAAGCGGCACATGCTGCTAAGCTTCGGCGCATCCTGGCATTACTAGACGTTGCAGCAGTCCCAGAAGACCTCAACATACCCTCGTTCAAGTTGCACCAACTTAAAGGCGAACTGAGGGGCTATTGGTCAGTTAGGGTTAACGGCAACTGGCGTGTGACCTTTCGGTTTGTTGGAGTAGACATCGAATTGGTCAATTATGTTGATTATCACTAATGGAGACTAAAATGATGATGATAAATCCTCCGCACCCTGGCGAATTGTTGCGCGAAGACGTGATTGCCGAGCTTGGCTTGTCAGTCAAGGAAACTGCTGAACGGCTAGGTATGTCTCGCGTAGCCCTGTCCCGTGTATTGAACGGTCGAGCGGCGATCAGCCCTGACCTTGCTCTACGTTTGGAAATGGCAGGTGTCAGCACTGCCCGCGCCTGGCTCGCCATGCAGATAAACTATGACCTGGCGCTGGCCAGGCTGCACCCTCAACCGCCAATCCGGGCATTACAGCCAGCGATGAACGGTTAAGGGGGAAGCTTTCCCCAGCTTGATAACAAAAGCCGCCCCAGATGGAGGCGGTTTTCCTGTGAACGAAGATGCAACTTTATTATCAGACCACCACGGTCAAGCCGATCCAGAATACAATCGAGCCCCTGTACAAGGCACTGCGTCAGCTGTGCAATGTGGCGAAGCCACATCTCAACACCAATATTTTATATATCGCCGTATTACCTGACCCCGTGCACCAGATCCGGCGTTGCCTGATTTAGCAGCTAAAGCAGCTACTACAGGGGGACTAGGCTCAGCCACGCCATCCCTGCCGCGACCGGTCGGCCGAGACTCGCCGTAGACCCCTGTAGATACCACTTCAGTGGGGCGATCATTCAGCAACCAGCAAAACCTCCCGACTGAAGTCGGGCCTACAGGGTGAATCTATCCCCTATTCCCCAATCACCACATCAGTCTCCGGCAACAAGTCCCCCAACCGCGCCTGCAGCACCGCCTTGGCTTCGGCATCGCCATGGATCAACCGGATTTGCCGGGGCGCAGGGGTGATACCGGTGGCAAAGTTTATCAGATCCTCCTGGCCGGCATGGGCCGAATAGCCGCTTACCTGATGCACCCGGGCACGAATGGTAAAGCGCTCGTCGTCAAGCGTAACCCAGCCTTCTTGCGGCCCGTATTCCAGAATATCGCGACCCGGCGTGCCTTCGGCCTGATACCCCACAAACAGTACGTCGTTGCGGGGGTCTCCCAGCATCGCCTTGAGGTAATTCACCACCCGGCCGCCGGCGCACATGCCCGAGCCCGCCAGCACCACGCAGGGTTTGCGAGAGCGGGCCAGATAGTTCACCGCATTAAGATGATCCCGGTGGCTGTTTACCACCGTTAGCTGTTCGAACGACAAGGGATGCCGCCCCTCTGCCACTCGATCTTTCGCCTCATCACTCCAGAACGGCTTGAGCTTGCGATACAGGCCGGTAAACCGGGCCGCCAGCGGCGAGTCTACCACCACTTCCAGCTCGTTCCAGGGCAGGCCCGGGGCCGCTGCATCACTGCCAAACTCCGCCATCAGGCTTTCTATCTCGTACAGCAAGTCCTGAGTGCGGCCCAGGCTGAAGGCCGGGATCAGCAAGGTGCCGCCATCGGCCAACGCATGCTCAATGGCCTCCTTCAGCCGCAAGCGGCGATCGAGCCGACTTTCGTGATTACGGTCGCCATAGGTGCTTTCCATCACCAACACATCACACGCCTCCGGCGGCTCGGGGGCGATCAGCAGCGGAGAATGAGGCGCACCCAGATCACCACTGAACACAATGCGCTGGCCGCCCGCCTCGCACTCCACATAGGCCGAGCCCAGAATATGCCCGGCCCGCTGCAGCCGCACCTCAATATCGCTGCCGGCCACCGGCTGCCACTCACCATAAGGCAAAGGCACCAGCCGGAATTTGAGCATTTTCAGCACCCGATTGATCAGCTTTTTATCCCGGGTAAAGCCGATTTTAAGCGCATCTTCCAGCATGGCCGGCAATAACAGCGCCGTGGGCTGCGAGCAGATGATCGGCCCCTTGAAGCCCGCCCCCAGCAGATAGGGAATGCGCCCCACATGGTCGATATGCACATGGGTCACCACCAGCGCCTTGATATGTTTGATCTCAAAATCGATGGCCAAATCATCCCGCCGCTCTGTCCCCTGAAACAGACCGCAGTCGATGAGAATGCCGGCCCCGTTCAGTCGCAGCTCGTGACAAGAGCCGGTCACCCCCTGCACTGCCCCGTGATGCAACACCTCAAGCTTACCGTTATCCATGCCACCTCCAACCAGAATAAAACTCAGATGAAGCCAATTTTAGACCGTCGAATGCAAAAAAGCCCGGTGGGTAATGGGGAATGGTATACTCGGCAACCGCCTTATCCGATATAAAGCAGGTCGCCATGCCCTCCCCCGAACTGGTCTTTATTCCCGCCATCAGCCAAATTGATGCCACCCACTGGGATGCGCTGTTTACCGACGACTACCCCTTTATCCGCCACGGCTTTTTGCGGGCGCTGGAAGAAGGCGGCAGCCTGGGCAAAGACACCGGCTGGCTGGTGCAGCATGCCTGCCTGTATCAGGAAGGCCGGCTGATTGCCGCCATGCCCTGCTACATCAAGACCCATTCCTATGGTGAATACCTGTTCGACTGGGCCTTTGCCGAGGCCTACCAGCGCCACCAGCTGGCCTACTACCCCAAGCTGGTCTGTGCCATTCCCTTTACCCCCGCCTCCGGTCCCAGGCTGGGGCTGGCACCCGGTTATCAGCCGGCACAGGTGATGCCCTGGTTTGAGCAGGGCCTGCTTGCCCTGAGCGAACGCATTGGCGCCAGCGGCTACCAGTGCCTGTTCTGCGAGCCCGAACTGGCAGAGGCGTTGCAAAGCCAGCATTGGCAACGGCGGGTCACGGTGCAGTTTCATTGGCTGAACCGGGGCTATCGCCATATGGACGATTTTCTTGCCCGCTTCAGCTCCCGCAAGCGCAAGAACCTGCTGAAGGAGCGGGCCCGGGTGCAAAACAGCGGCATCCGTTTTACCACCCTGGGCGGCGATGCGCTCACCCCGGAAGTCTGGCGACAGTTCTACCGCTTTTACCGGCGCACCTACCAGAAACGGGCCGGTCACAACGGCTACCTGAGCCTGGAGACCTTGCTGCTGTGGGGCCAATATTGCCGGGATCAATGCGTGCTGTTCGCCGCCTGGCAAGATCACACCATGGTGGCCGGCGCCCTGTGCTTTCGCTCACACAATACCCTCTATGGCCGTTACTGGGGCTGCGAACAGGAGCTGGATTTTCTGCATTTCGAGGCCTGCTATTACCAGGGCATTGAATACTGTATCCAGCACGGGCTGACCCGCTTCGACGCCGGGGCTCAGGGCGAGCACAAGCTACAACGCGGCTTTGAGCCCCGCCTCTGCCACGGCTACTTCAAGCTGTTCGAGCGGGGCTTCAATGACGCCATTGCCGACTACTGCCGGCGGGAGCAAGAGCAGATGCACCATTACCAGGCACAATGCCGGCAACAATTGCCGTTCAAGAGCGGGGAGTGAGGGATGGGGATGGGGAATGGGAATGGGGGGTGATGATGGTGTATTTTGGCGCCGCTTCAGCTGCGCGTTTTTTTGGCGTACCGCTGCGCGCCACCAGCCAGCTGAAGCAGGCTTCTACAAGGTGCGGTGTTGTAGGCGTATACTTGTTCGCACGATTGCGTGCTCTATGCCAGGATCCGCCGAATAAACGGCCGGCCCTATCCCAGGTATTTAAACACCAGCAACCGGTTGTTGGCGGGCATGGCATGATCCGCCTGCAGGGTTAGCCCATGCTGCGCGGCCAGCGCGGTAACATCTGTTATATCCCGTATTCCCATGTGGGGATTCTGGCTGCGCAGCATGGCGTGAAAGGCCTGGTTACTCGGGCTGGTAAAGCGCCCCTCGTAGTTGAAGGGGCCATAAATACAAACTGCCGCCTCCGGCGCCAGCACCCTTTCCAACCCGGCGAACAGGGCCTTAACCTCGGGCCAGGCCATAATATGCAGGGTATTGGCGCTAAATACCCCCTGATACTGCCCGTCCGGCCAGCACGGCTGGGTGACATCCAGCACCAGTGGCGGCAGCAGATTGGGCAATGCCGCCTCGGCAAACCAGAGCGACATGCCGGGAATATTCTCGGCCCTGTCGCTCGGCTGCCACTGCAGATGAGGCAGGCCCTCGGCAAAAAACACCCCGTGCTGACCGGTGCCGCTGCCAATCTCCAGCACGATACCCGGCCGGTCAAACACCCGCGCCAGCACCGCCAGAATCGGCCGTTTGTTGTTTTCACAGGCCAGGGAAAAAGGCTTGTCGATCATGATTGTTCCTTTACGTGAATACATTCGCTCAATCAAAATGCCAATTCTGCTAGTGGCTGTCGCCATGTGCCAATTGTTTTCAGTACAATACCTATCCCATTGCAGTAAAATCTAACGACATCGTGATTATCCCTGCCCATCGCCGCCACCATATCTCTTATTATGTATGGCAACTGCTTGCTTCTCATTTACTGGGTAAAAAGGGCGATTGGGGCCGAATGGCTCGTGATAATCGGTTGTTTATTAACGCTGTATCTTAGATCTTGCGCTCCGTGGCGAGCCTTACCACCTGACTATGGCAAGGGATAGCTACCCGGTATACAAAAAACACAAGTCCGTTCGTGGCGGCAGTACAGATTCGTTGCGCAGATTGTGAGCCAACATTTATGACAACAGCCCCTAAGCGGCGGGCAGATTTTCGTTTTTTGTAGCTGCCGCTTTAGCTGGCAGGCTCTGCGTAGTAGAGCAATATCCAACACGGCACCGAGCTTGCAGGACCGTCATACCGGGCTTGACCCGGTATCTCCTACCTATAACACTAACCCCCGACAAAAAATCAATACCCTGACCTTCGTCAGGATGACGTTCTGAGTGCGTAGGATCGAATTTATTCGACCGATTTGGCCCTGAGCAAGGGCCCCTTGGTCGATTTAAATCGACCCTACGATCATTCAAGGATCACATCTGCGTGACGATGTCTTCGGCAAATTCGGAGCAGCTGCGCAGGGTGGCGCCTGTCATTTGCCGTTCAAAGTCGTAGGTGACCGTCTTGTTGGCGATTGCCCCTTCCATGCCCTTGACGATAAGATCTGCCGCCTCGGTCCAGCCCAGGTGGCGCAGCATCATTTCGGCGGATAGGATAAGCGACCCCGGGTTGACCTTGTTCTGCCCCGCGTATTTGGGCGCGGTGCCGTGGGTGGCTTCGAACAAGGCCACACCGTCGCCGATGTTGGCGCCGGGGGCGATGCCGATGCCGCCCACCTGGGCCGCCAGGGCATCGGAAATATAGTCGCCGTTCAGGTTCATGCAGGCAATCACATCGTATTCCGCCGGGCGCAGCAGTATCTGTTGCAGAAAGGCGTCGGCAATCACGTCCTTGACCACGATCTCCTTGCCGGTATTGGGGTTGTTGAACGCGCACCAGGGGCCGCCGTCGATGAGTGTGGCACCGAATTCCTCCCGCGCCAGCTGATAGCCCCAGTCCTTGAAGGCGCCTTCGGTGAACTTCATGATGTTGCCCTTGTGCACCAGGGTCAGGGAGTCACGGTCGTTGTCGATGGCGTACTGCAGGGCGGCGCGCACCAAGCGCTGAGTGCCTTCGCGGGAGGTCGGCTTGATGCCGATGCCGCAGTGGTCGGGAAAGCGGATTTTCTGTACCCCCATGTCGTTACGCAAGAAGTCGATCACCTTCTGGGCCTCGGGGCTGCCGGCCTGCCATTCGATGCCCGCATAGATGTCTTCGCTGTTCTCGCGAAAAATCACCATGTCGGTCAGCTCCGGCTGTTTCACCGGGCTGGGTGTACCCTGGTAATAACGCACCGGACGCAGGCACACGTACAGGTCCAGCTGCTGGCGCAGCGCCACGTTGAGCGAGCGAATACCACCACCCACCGGGGTGGTGAGCGGCCCCTTGATGGCCACATGATAATCGCGAATAAGCTCCAGGGTTTCTTCCGGCAGCCAGGTGTTTTCGCCGTAAACATGGGTCGCTTTTTCGCCGGTGTAGATTTCCATCCAGCTTACCTGACGCTGGCCCTGGTAGGCCCTGGCCACGGCGGCATCCACCACCAGCTTCATTGCCGGCGTTACATCCACGCCAATGCCATCGCCTTCGATAAAGGGAATAATGGGGTGATTCGGTACCTTCAGCTTGCCGGTGTCGTCCAGGGTGATCTTCTGTCCTTCTGCCGGCACCGTTACCTGTGAAGTCATGGTGTTCTCCTGTTTGTTATTTGGATACCTGGACGTAGCGTCTTTAGTTCGTCATCCTGACGAACCTGAAAGCCCGGTATGACGAATCTGCCAGCCCGACGTCTTCGCAGCATAGGACAAAAAAACGGCGATAGATATTGAGCCGATCACAGTTCACCCCCGCAGCCCGTTAGCCGACAAGAGCGGTTTTTGTTATGCTGAAGCCCCTGTTTATCAAGACGTTTCACCATGAAAGCCAGAAAGCCACGGCCCGCGTCCGGACCCAGGTCCAAACCGACCAAACCCAAACCGGCGCCCGCCGGGCCACCGACCACGCTGCTGTTCAACAAGCCCTATATGGTGCTGTGCCAGTTTACCGATGGTGACGGTCGCCAGACCCTGGCCGACTTTGTGACGGTGCCCGGTGTCTATGCCGCCGGCCGGCTGGACAGAGACAGCGAAGGCCTGCTGCTGTTGACCAACGATGGCGCCCTCAATGCCCGCCTGACCCAGCCCGGCCGCAAAACCGCCAAAACCTACTGGGTACAGGTGGAAGGCGCGCCCACCGAGGCGGAGCTGGAACCGCTGCGCCGGGGCGTAACGCTGAAGGATGGTCCTACCCTGCCCGCCAAGGTACGGCTGATGGACGCGCCTGATGTCTGGCCGCGCACCCCGCCCATTCGCGAGCGCCAGGCCATTCCGACTCGCTGGCTGGAAATCAAAATCACCGAGGGGCGCAACCGCCAGGTACGGCGCATGACCGCCCATATCGGCTTTCCTACCCTGCGGCTGATCCGCTATGCCATCGGTGACTGGACCCTGGATAATCTGCCCTCTGGCCAATGGAGAAAAGTTTGATGAGTCATCATCCCTTCGCGGTGACCCTGGCGGTGATCGTCCGTGCCAATGATCGATTTCTGATGGTGGAAGAATGGCAGCAGGGCCGGGTAATGTTCAATCAGCCCGCCGGCCATCTGGAGCCGGGCGAAACCTTGCTCGACGGCGCTCGTCGCGAGTTGCTGGAAGAAACCGGCCTGACCCTGCCGCTGGAGCAGGCGGTGGCCATCTATCAGTATGAGGCGCCGGACAACGGCACCCATTTTGTGCGCTTTACCTTCTGCACCGAGGTACCGGCGCCGCTGGCCACCCACCCGCAGGATCCGGACGGTGACATCATTCGCTGCCACTGGCTGACCCTGGCCGAAATAGACGCCCTGGGCGACCGGTTGCGCAGCCCGCTGATCATGGCCTCGTTCCACGATTACCTGGCCGGCCAACGTTTTCCGTTGAGTGCGTTGAAAAAACAAAGCTAGAAGCGGGAAGTATTCAGCAGAAACCCCTCCCCAACCCTCCCCTTGCGTTGCACCCCGCTGTTATTCTGCCAAATTCGAGGTTAAGGGGAGGGAGCAGATCGGCGTCGGGCCTGATAACTGCACCGAACGGCCCCTCCCCCTTGGCAGCGGCATCACAGACATCACGGCGGCTTCTCTTAAGGGAAAGCCGCCAGGGGGAAGTTAGGTGGGGGCATTTCCCGCTTCCATCTTCCCGCTTATGGCTTTCTTTCCCTCCCGCTGGCGGCATTTGTCTGGTAAAATGCTGGCCGTTTTGCATACAGGTAACGGCGAGTAGTGATGAGCGATAACAGTCAGCTAAAAGTGATTGTCGGTATGTCCGGCGGTGTGGATTCTTCCGTTTCGGCCTATTTGCTGCAGCAACAGGGCTATCAGGTTGAAGGCCTGTTCATGAAAAACTGGGAAGAAGACGACACCGACGAGTTCTGCTCCGCCGCCGAAGATCTGCGGGACGCTCAGGCGGTGTGCGACAAGCTCGGCATCGAGCTTCACACCATCAACTTTGCCGCCGAATACTGGGACAACGTGTTCGAGCATTTTCTGGCGGAATACAAGGCCGGGCGCACCCCCAATCCCGATATCCTGTGCAACAAGGAAATCAAGTTCAAGGCCTTCCTCGAGTTTGCCGCCGAAGATCTGGGCGCCGACTACATCGCCACCGGCCACTATGTGCGCCGCAGCTTCGACGACCAGCCCCGCATGCTGCGCGGCCTGGACGGCAACAAGGATCAGAGCTACTTCCTCTATACCCTGAGTTCGCAGCAGGTGGCCAAGAGCCTGTTTCCGGTCGGTGAGCTGGAAAAGCCGGAGGTGCGCCGCATCGCCGAGCAACTGGAGCTGGTGACCGCCAAGAAAAAAGACTCCACCGGCATCTGTTTTATCGGCGAACGCAAGTTCACGGACTTTCTGGCTCGCTACCTGCCCGCCCAGCCCGGCAAGATTGAGACGGTGAATGGCGTGGTCATCGGCGAACACCAGGGGCTGATGTATCACACCCTGGGGCAGCGCAAGGGCTTGGGGATAGGCGGTCTGAAAAACGCTACCGACGAGCCCTGGTACGTGGTGGATAAAGAACTGGATCGCAATGTGCTGGTGGTGGCTCAGGGCGATCACCCGCGCCTGTATTCCAACGGCCTGATTGCCCGCCAGTTGCACTGGGTGGATCGCATGCCCGTCAAGGAAGCCTTTCGCTGCACCATCAAGACCCGTTATCGTCAGACCGATGTGCCCTGCCTGGTCGAGCCGCTGGATGACGACACCATCAAGGTCACCTTCGACCAGCCGCAGGCGGCGGTTACGCCAGGCCAGTCCGCCGTGTTCTACCATGGCGACATCTGCCTCGGCGGCGGTATTATTGAAACCCGTTTCAGTCAGGAGCAAGCGTGAGTCACAGCCTCGAAAACCAAACCCTGGCCTTTGCCGGCATCTGTCAGGCCGCCAGTCTGGTACAGCAGGTCGCCCGCGATGGCACCATAGACGATAAAACCCAGCTCTCGTCCACCCTCAACAGCATTCTGGTCACCGACGCCGAACAGTCGGTGGATATATACGGCGGCCACGCTCAGCTTGGCCTGGGCTATCAGACCCTGATCGATCAGCTCGGCAACAACAGCAGCCGCAAGAATGCCGAGCTGACCCGCTACCTGGTCGGCATTGTCGCCCTGGAGCGCAAGCTGGCCAAACGCCGCGATTTGATGGCCATGCTGGGCGAACGCATCAATCAGGTACAACGCCAGTTGCATCACTTCGAGCTGCTCGACGAGCAGGTGCTGGCCAATCTGGCCAGTGTGTACAGCGACATCGTCAGCCCCATAGGGCCGCGTATTCAGGTAGCGGGTAACCCGAGCTACCTGCAGCAGCCGGTGGTGCAGCACCAGATACGGGCGCTGTTGCTGGCCGGTATTCGCAGCGCCGTGCTCTGGCGTCAGCTGGGCGGCAAGCGCCGCCATATTCTGTTTTCCCGCAAGCGGCTGGTGGCTCAGGCCCAGGCGGCATTGCGGTATTAATTTGTTTCACTACCCCCCAACGTCAGGAGTCCTTGTTCATGGAATTGTCAGCATTAACGGCTATTTCTCCGGTTGATGGCCGTTACGGCACCAAAACCCAGGAGCTGCGCGCCATTTTTTCCGAATTTGGTTTATTGCGCTTTCGTGTAGAAGTCGAAGTACGCTGGTTGCAGGCCCTGGCCGCCCATGCTGAAATTACCGAGGTGCCCGCCCTGTCCACCGAGGCCAACGCCCTGCTGGACGCCATTGTCGCCAACTTCAACGAAGCCGATGGCCAGCGCATCAAGGACATAGAGCGCACCACCAACCACGACGTGAAAGCGGTGGAATATTTCCTGAAGGAAAAGGTCGAAGTGCTGCCCGAACTGGCGGCCGTCAGCGAGTTCATTCACTTTGCCTGCACCAGCGAAGACATCAACAACAACGCCCATGCGCTGATGCTGAACGCCGGCCGGGACCAGGTGGTGGTGCCTTACTGCCGGCAGCTGGTCGATGAAATCAAGCGCCTGGCCGCCCAGTACCGCGACGTGCCCATGCTGAGCCGCACCCACGGTCAGCCCGCCTCGCCCACCACCTTGGGAAAGGAAATGGCCAACGTGGCCTACCGTCTGGAGCGCCAGCTCAAGCAGATTGAATCGGTGGAAATGCTGGCCAAGATCAACGGCGCCGTAGGCAACTACAACGCCCACCTGTCCGCCTATCCGGAAGTGGACTGGGCCGGTTTTGCCGAGCGCTTCGTCACCGATCTGGGGCTGACCTTCAACCCCTACACCACCCAGATTGAACCGCACGACTACATTGCCGAGCTGTTCGACGCCATCGCCCGCTTCAACACCATACTGCTCGACTTCGATCGGGACGTGTGGGGTTATATCTCGGTCGGTTATTTCAAGCAGAGAACCGTGGCCGGCGAAATCGGCTCCAGCACCATGCCGCACAAGGTCAACCCGATCGACTTCGAAAACTCCGAAGGCAACCTGGGATTGGCCAACGCCATCTTCAACCACCTGGCCGCCAAGCTGCCGGTGTCTCGCTGGCAGCGCGACCTGACCGACAGCACGGTGCTGCGCAACCTGGGTGTGGCCGTGGGCTACTCGCTGATCGCCTATCAGGCAACCCTGAAGGGCATCAGCAAGCTGGAAGCCAACCCGCAAGCGCTGGCCGCCGATCTGGATCAGAACTGGGAAGTGCTGGCCGAGCCGGTACAGACGGTGATGCGTCGCTACGGCATCGAGAAGCCTTACGAGAAGCTGAAAGAGCTGACCCGTGGCAAGCGGGTGGATGCCGAAGGCATGCGCGCCTTCATCGACGGCCTGGAACTGCCCGAATCGGTGAAGGATCAGCTGAAACTGCTGACCCCCGCCAACTACATAGGCCACGCCATCAAGCTGACCGACGAGCTTTAAACACGGCCGGAAGCGTTAAGCTGGAAGCTGAAAGTTAAAGACAAAACACCGGGCCGGTTGGCTCGGTGTTTTTGTTTGTGCTGTGAGGAAGCAGAGCGGCACCGGGCCTGCTGGCTGCGCCGAACAGCCCCTCCCCCTTGGCGCGGGGTGCAGGCATAACAGCAGGTATTCGCCAGGGGGAGGCTGGGAGGGGGTGTCATTCCGCCCTTCGTGCAGAAACCCCTCCCCAACCCTCCCCTTGCATTGCACCCCGCTGTCATTCTGTTGCTCACGAGTTCAGGGGAGGGAGCAGTTCCCCGCCGGGCCTACGCTTCCAGCTCACCACCTATCATTCTATGCTGCGTCTAGGCATAATAGCCGGCTATTCTTAAATGCATTATCCCCATCATTACAGGTCCCCATGCACAGCGCTCTGAAACTGGATATCGACGACTTTCTGGCCAATTACTGGCAACGCAAGCCCCTGCTGATCAAGGCCGGTTTTCCCGGTTTTGAAGATCCGCTCAGTCCGGACGAACTGGCCGGCCTGGCGCTGGAGCCACACATCGAATCGCGCCGGGTCTGGCGGGCCGACGACCGCTGGAACGCGGAAACCGGCCCCTTCGAGAGCTACGATCATCTGGGCGAAACCGACTGGACCCTGCTGGTGCAGGCCGTCAACCAGTGGCACCCGGCGGTACAGGATGTGGCGGAGGCGTTTCGCTTTATTCCCGGCTGGCGCTTCGATGATGTGATGGTCAGTTTCTCTACCCCGGGTGGTGGCGTGGGCCCGCATATCGATCAGTACGGGGTCTTTATCATTCAGGGCGACGGTCGCCGCCGCTGGCGGGTGGGCCTGCCACAATCCCTGAAGCAGTTTGCCGCCCATGGTGCCCTGCGCCACTGCGAGGCCTTCGAGGCGGAAATAGACGCGGTGCTGGAGCCCGGCGATGTGCTCTACATCCCGCCCGGCTGCCCGCACGAAGGCTATGCCGAGACACCGGCGATCAATTATTCCATCGGCTTTCGGGCGCCGGATGCACGGGATCTGATTTCCGGCTTTGCCGATCACCTGCTGGCACACGAGTCGGACAGCCGTCGCTTCGACGATGCCGCCATGGCACCCTGCTCGGCCCACGGTCGCATCGACCATCAGGCCATGCTCCAGGTGAAGGCGCTGATGACCGAATTGCTGGACGATCCGGTGCGGCTGGCCGACTGGTTTGGCGAGATGATTTCGGAAGCCAAGCACGACCTGGATCTGGAACCGACCGAACCGCTGTACAGCCTGGAAGAGCTGGTGCTGCGCCTGGATCACGGTGACCACCTGTACCGACTGGGCGGCGCCCGCTGTTTCTATATGGAAGGCAGCGAAGATGTGTTTTATCTGGACGGCGACCGCTACCAGCTTGACGAGCCGGATGCCGACGCCATCGCCCTGCTGTGCGATCAGGCCCGCATCTGCGGCCCGGAAGTGGCCTGCCTGAAACAACCCCAGGCGCTGCTGGAAGTACTGCTGCCGCTGGTGAACCGGGGCTACTGGTACTTCGAGGAAGACGAATAATAAATTGGGGATTGGGGCCGTCATACCGGGCTTGCCCCGGTATCTTTCCGCAGAAAACACCAGATCCAACCTACGCATTCCGGTGTCACTTTTGACCTGCATGCAAAAACCCCTCACCAACCCTCCCCTTGCGTTGCACCCCGCTGTCATCCTGTTATTACGAGTTCAAGGGGAGGGAGCTGTTTGTCCCTTCCCCCTAGGTCAGCTCATCAAACGCCGGGTGGTAGCTCACCAGGCCTGTGGGCGCCGGTTGCTTGAGTGCCAGTGCCATGAAGGCATCGCCCGCATCCGGGTAGGCGCATTTCAGACCCAGCTCGCTGGCGGGCCGAAAGCCGAAGCGCCGATAGAAGGCCGGATCACCCAGCACCACCACACCGGCCCAGTCCAGTTCGTTGGCGCTGTCGAGCGCTTCCCGGATCATGGCCGAGGCGACGCCCTGCCGCTGGCAATCGGGCCAGACGCTGACCGGGGCCATGCCCAGCCAGCCGATATCCTCGCCGTTCACCAATACCGGACTCATGACCAGATGGCCGATAATGGTGCCGTCGTATTCGGCGACCTGGCTCAGGCTGATGGCCCCCTGCTCGCGCAGGGCCCACACCAGATCCGCTTCGTCGCCGCGATCGAAGGCAGCACAGACCACCTCGTCGATGTCGTCGCCGTCACCGGGACGCTCGGTTCTGCATATCAGCATGATGACAGGTCCTAGGGTGCCAGTCGGTCGATGGTCCAGCCGTCGCCTTCGCGCTGGTACAGAAAACGGTCGTGCAGACGGTTGGCGCCGCCCTGCCAGAATTCGACGGTCTCGAACTTGACCCGAACCCCCCCCCAGAAACTCGGCAACGGCACCTCGCCGCTGGCGAATTTCTGTTTCATTTCCAGAAACTTGGCTTCCAGCAGACCGCGAGCGGAAATACGCGATGACTGCTGCGAGACCCAGGCGCCAATCTGGCTGTCTTTGGGGCGGCTGCTGAAGTACTTCATCACCTCCAGCGCCGACAGTCGTTCTACCTGACCGGTAACATGCACCTGACGTTCCAGCGTATGCCAGGGAAACAACAGGCTGATACGGGGGTTGCCCGCCAGCTGGCCGGCCTTGCGGCTGCCCATGTTGGTGTAGAACACGAAGCCGCGCTCGTCGGTATGCTTGAGCAGCACGATGCGCTGATACGGTTGCCCGCGCTCATCGACGGTGCCCACCACCATGGCGGTGGGATCGGCCAGGTTGGCGGCAATCGCCTGCTGCATCCAGGTTTCAAACAGAGACAAAGGGTTATCCGGCAAATCCTTGCGGCGCAGGCCGCCTTGCAGATATTCCCGCCGGTAGTCGGCCAGTTCCATACACAGGTCTCTCATCATTCGGGGAAGGGCTATTGTGCGTTGAGCGTGGAAGATTGGCAAGAAGGCTGCCGCCGGAGCCAGTCACGAAACCTGAGAATAGCGGGAACTGGTGGTATGATCCGGCCTGAACCGTTTTTTCGTCCTGCCCGTTACTGCGAGTACTTTAATGGCCCTGCTGATCACCGAAAAATGCATCAACTGCGACATGTGCGAACCGGAATGTCCGAATGGCGCCATTACCTTTGGCGCGGAAATCTACGAAATAGAGCCGGATTTGTGCACCGAGTGTGTAGGTCATTACGACAAGCCCACCTGCATCGGCGTCTGCCCCATCGACTGCATCATCGATCACCCCGAGCACAAGGAAACCGAAGAGCAGCTATGGGACAAATACGTACTGCTGCATCATCAGGGTTGAATGGCTTAAACCCCCGGCTCCGGCAAGGCATCCGTTCTCGGCATCAACAACCAGGCCACCAGTCCGGCAAAGGCCAGCAGCAGGCCGCCCAGCACCGACTGGTTCATTTGCGGCAAGGCCCCCTGCACCAGCAGAAAGAGACCGCCGCCCAGATTGGAACTGCCGCCGAGCAGGGCGCCGGCGGTACCACTGTGTTGCGGAAACGGCGCTACCGCCCTGGAAGTAGCCACCGGAAACAGCAAACCGGCACCGGCAAAGTAAACGCCGCCACCCAGTACCAGCCCGGCCACATCCAAGTCGGGTTTGAAGGCAGACGCCAGCACTATGCTCGCCCCCAGCAGCAAGGCCACCGTGGATATCCACTGCAAACGGAGGATCGACCAGCTTGCTGCCTTTACAGACGCCAGCATGGCGCCGGCAAAATACAGCGGCAGCGGCAGAATAAACAACAGGCCGATTTCGGTGCTGGTCAGCCCGCTCTGCTGGCTGACCAGAACGCCGAACACCGCCTCGTACAGGATGACACCGGCGAAGGCGGCCACCAGCATGCCGAGCTGGCGGCAAAAGGCGCTGTTGTGCAGCACATGCTGATAGGCCGGCAGCATGGGCTGGGCATGGCGACGTTCCGCCGGCAGGGTTTCACGGAAGCAGAACACCATCACCAGGGTGATCAGCAGACCCACCACCAGCAGAAACTGATACATGGACTGCCAGCCGAAGTGCAGGTTGAGATAACCGCCGATCAGGGGGGCCAACAGCGGGGCCAGCATAATGCCCATGGACACATAGCCGTTGTAGCGCACCAGATCCGAGCCTTCGAATTTGTCCCGCATCAGGCTGCGGCACAGGCTGCCTGCCGCCGCCGTACCGGCGCCCTGAATAAAGCTGCCCAGCAGCAGCATCGGAAATACCGGCCAGATCAGGATCAGGGCCGAGCCCAGCACATAAACAGTCAGCCCCACCAGCAGCACGGGTCTACGACCAAAACGGTCCGAGAGGGGGCCGTAGATAAACTGGAACAGACCATAGGGGATAAGATAAAACGCCATCACCAGCGGCAGGCTGTCGCCGGCCACCTGCAATGCCGCCGCCATGTCGCCCATGGCGGGCACATAAAGGGTTTGGGTCATCTGACCCGAGGCCACCATTAACACCGTAAGTAATACCAGGGACAGGCCTGACATGGCCGCACTCTCCAAAAGTGCCCGAACGGGCAGACTATGATTAGGATCGCATCATAATCAACGGAGGGATAAACTGGCAATAGCGGGCAGAGCGACCTTTTGTAATGGCCAGACCCAGTTTTTCTAATCATAAATCATCACGATAGATAATATTCCAGCTGCTTGCTCCGTCGTTGGGCTCCTTGATGCCAGCACTGGACAGATGCCAGGCCTCCAGTGCCAAAAATACAGCTCCCATTGGCTCTGCATTTTCGCTGCCCGGTCGGCTGAAGAAGATTTAGTCCTTGCCTGGTTCGGGTTCACGGGTATAATACGTCGCTCAAATTTCGTTCTTTAACATCAAGTGGGTTCACTCATATGCATCCGATGCTGAATATTGCGGTGCGCGCTGCGCGCAACGCCGGTCAAGTTATCGTCAAGGGTTTTGCCAATCCGGATAACGTAGAAGCACGCCAGAAAGGCCAGAACGATTTTGTTACCAATGTCGATCTCGACGCGGAAAACGCCATCGTCAATACCATCCGCAAGTCGTATCCTGAGCATACGATTATCGGCGAAGAATGTGGTGAGCTGACCGGCAGCAATCCGGATTACCAGTGGATTGTCGACCCGCTTGATGGCACCGCCAACTTCGTAAAAGGCATTCCCCACTTCGCGGTATCTATCGCGCTGCGCGTCAAGGGCCGCACCGAGCAGGCCGTGGTGTACGATCCCATTCGTGACGAACTCTTCACCGCCAGCCGCGGTGCCGGCGCCCAGCTGAACGGTTACCGTATCCGTACCGGCAAGGCCAAGGATCTGAATAACACCATTCTGGCCACCGGCTTCCCGTTCAAGCAGAAGCACCAGGCCGACGCCTACCTGGCCATGTTCAAGGACATGTTCGTTCAGTGTTCCGATATCCGTCGTGCCGGCGCCGCCAGCCTGGATCTGGTCTATGTGGCCGCCGGTCGCGTTGACGGTTACTGGGAACTGGGCCTCAAGCCCTGGGACTTTGCCGCAGGCAGCCTGATCGCCCGTGAAGCCGGCGCCATTGTGACCGACTTCGTCGGTGGCCATAACTACGAGCGTAACGGCAACATCGTTTGTGCCAACCCCAAGGTGTTGAAAACCATGCTCTCTACCATTCGCGAGCATCTGCCGGAATCTCTGGCCAGCTGAGTTAGCCCCTCGCTATCAAGCCCCGCCCCGGCGGGGCTTTTTTGTGTCCGGCGTTTGGATTGGGGACTGGGAATGAGGGATTAGGGATTAGGGATTAGGGATTCGTCATGCCGGGCTTGCCCCGGTATCTTCTAGCTGGCGACTCCAGCCCCCGCAGACAACACGAGATCCTGACTTTCGTCAGGATGACGACAAAAGCGCCTTTCGTATCTACGAAAGTTGGCCCGTAGGCGCCGCTTCAGCTGGCGCGAACCTGCATGCAAATCGGAACATTCAGGCTCGACGCATGACCTGCAGGTTCGGCGTGTTGGGTATTGCCCTGCTTCGCAGGGCCTGCCAGCTAAAGCGGCAGCTACAAAAACACAGCTCAGCCCGTAGGGTCCATTTCAATGGACCGACCCAGCCAGGGTGTGCCACACCATTGGCCGAATGAATTCGGCCCTACGGAACACGGCGCCCATAGGCGCCGCTCCAGAGATGCAAAAGCAAAAAGGCCTGCCGGTTACCCGGCAGGCCTTTTAATCGCGGTGTGAAGCGGAGATTAACCGTTCAGGCGCTTGTCGTTACGACGCGGTGAACGCGGCTTGCGGTCGTCGTTGGGACGGAAGCTGCGACGGGGCAGCGGGCCACCCTCGTACTTGGCCAGGTTCAGCGGACGCTGACAAACACGCACGTTCTGCAGCACTTTCTGCACGTCGGCGGTCATGCCTTCCGGCAGATCCACGGTCGAGAAGTCGTCGTGAATCTGGATCTGGCCGATGAAACGGGATTCCAGATCCGCCTCGTTGGCGATGGCACCGACCAGGTGGCCCGGCTTGACGCCGTGTACCCGACCCACGTCTACGCGGAAGGTTTCCATCACGACGCCGGAGACATCGTCACGGCCGCCACGGGGAGTACGCGGACGCTCGGTGCGCTCGCCACGTTCACGGTTTTCACGCACGTCGGGACGACGGGCGGCCTGTGGACGGTCTTCCATGAACAAGGGACGGTCACCTTGCAGCAGACGGGCCAGACCGGCAGCCAGCTGGGCGCTGTCCATACCATCGGCCTGCAGCGACTCGATCATTTCGACGAAAGGAGCCAGTGATTTTTCATCGGCTTCAACGCTGACACGCAGACGAGTCTTGAAGCGCTCGGCACGGATCTTGTTGATTTCGTCGGCAGACGGCATCTGCATTTCTTCGATCGGCTGGCGAGTGTGGCGCTCCAGGTTGTACAGACCGCGCTTTTCACGACCGGTGACAAACAGGATGGCGTCACCTTCACGACCGGCACGACCGGTACGACCGATACGGTGTACGTAAGACTCGTTGTCGTGCGGCATGTCGAAGTTGACCACATGGCTGATACGCTCGACGTCCAGACCACGGGCAACCACGTCGGTGGCCACCAGAATGTTCAAACGGCCGTTTTTCAGACGCTCAATCACTTTCTCACGCAGTTTCTGCGGAATATCACCGTGCAGTGCTTCACAGGCGTGACCTTCGCGACTCATCATGTCCGCCAGATCTTCGGCGTCTTTACGAGTGCGCACGAATACCAGCATGGCATCCATGTTTTCGGTCTCGACCAGACGGCACAGGCCTTCGTGCTTGTTCATGCCACGCACAAACCAGTAACGCTGACGAATGCTGGAGTTGGTACGGGTCTTGTTTTCGATCCGTACTTCTTTCGGGTTTTTCAGGTATTTTTGTGCAACACGCTGAATGGCCGGCGGCATGGTGGCCGAGAACAGGGCAATCTGACGGGTGGCCGGAGTTTGCTCCAGAATCCACTCGACGTCGTCGATAAAGCCCATGCGCAGCATTTCATCCGCTTCGTCCAGTACCAGTGCTTTCAGGTTGTCCAGCTTCAGGGTGCCACGACGCATGTGGTCCATTACCCGGCCCGGAGTACCTACTACTATGTCGACGCCGCGCTTCAGGGCGCGAATTTGCGAGTCATACGCCTGGCCACCGTAGATGGACAGGATACGGATATCTTTGCGGTACTTGGCGTAGCCTTCGAAAGACTCGGCAACCTGGATGGCCAGTTCACGAGTCGGCGCCAGTACCAGTACCTGCGGGGTAGCATTGCCACCGGTGATGGTGCTCAGCAACGGCAGTGCGAATGCCGCTGTTTTACCGGTACCGGTTTGGGCCAGACCCAATACGTCCTGACCGCTCAACAGAGTAGGAATGGCGGCAGCCTGAATGGCAGAAGGCGTCACATAACCGGCGTCGGTCAGTGCTTTCAAGACTTCAGGGGCCAGACCCAGCTCGGTGAAAGCAGGGGCGTCGGTAGCAGGTACAACAGAAGTATTTGTCATTTAACAGTTCCGAATTAATAGAATGTCGGCGGACTGATACAGTAAAAGGCCAGGGACAGCCCATGCTCACCATGGGTGAGGGCTTCCCTTTACAGAGTGTGTTTAACACTAAGATTCACAAGGCTAATCTGGCCATTTTTGTCTCAACACCGCCATGGTTGACTTCCCGGTAAAAACCAGTCCGTCTTTCTCATCATGGATGTCGATCTGCCAGACTTGTGTCGTCGCGCCCAAATGGAGGGGACGGGCAACCCGATAGGGTCGCGTCGTTTGGCGCGGACGTGATGCGTTATGTTCCTAAAAAACGCAATATAACCCGCTTCAACGCACATATTTTGGCAGCTACTAAAACCCAGGGTCTTGGCGAATGCATCTGATGAATCGCCACGTAGCATGCCGAATAGGCGGGTTATTACGATGTTCAAGCAACATATTACGGCTGAATATCGTGACCCACATCACAAAAGGTCATGCCCAACTGGGCTGAGGGCGCATTCTCTGCTAATTGGGGTGATTTGTCCAGCATTAATTGAAACTGAGCAACAGCCAAAAGCGGGAAGCAACAGACGTAACGCAGTGCCTGCACGCCGGATTGTGTTGCTTCCCGCTTATAGCTTATAGCTTTCTTTGTCTGATTTTTCCCACAATAAAGATCAAGAGCACGGCGCCGAGTACCGACATGATCAATGAGCCGATCATGCCGGTGGCCGCCAGCCCCAGCAGCCGGAACACCAGCCCGCCGAGAAAGCCGCCCACCAGGCCGACCAGAATATTGCCCAGCAGGCCGAAGCCCCGCCCCTTCATCAGGTTACCGGCGATCCAGCCCGCCAGACCACCGATAATCAAACCCAGTATCAGACCCATGATGTCTCCTTATTATTTTGTGTCCTATGACCGTAGGGTCGACTTATTTTAGGTAAGAGTATTCGACCGCTATGACAATTGGTCGATTGAAATCGACCCTACGGCTGATTCACGCCAACAAGCTTAGCAGCGCCTGCACCGGGTGCTTGATGCTCTGCCCTTCGATGCGCTTGACCTGGCTGCGGCAGGAAAAACCGGTGGCCAGGCACCGTTCCCGCGGCAACTTGTTCATCGGCTCGGCCCAGCTCATGCCATACAGCTGTCTGGAGCCTTCTACGTGCTCCCGCTCGTGGCCATAGGTGCCGGCCATGCCGCAACAGCCCACGGATACCGGTTCCAGCCTGGCGCCCAGATGGGCAAAAATGCGGCTCCAGTCCTGATGGGTGGCCGGCAGGGCGGTCTTTTCGGTGCAATGGGCAAACAGATACCAGGGCTCGCCATCCGGCGTGCTGGCCGGCAGCCGTTCCAGTTGCTGCAACAGCCACTCCTGCGGCAGCAGCACCTCGAACTCGCCCCGGGCCGGACCCAGCACCTTGGTGTATTCGTCCCGGTAACAGAGCACCAGCGAGGGGTCGACCCCCACCAGCGGAATGCCGAGCCGGGCCAGATGGTTGAGGAACTGGGCGCTGTCGGCGGCCATGCCGGCGAAGCGACGCAGAAAGCCCTTTACATGGGCCGGCTTGCCGTTGGGTTTGAACGGCAGCAGCACCGGGTTGAAGCCGAGCGCGGTGGCCAACTGCACCAGATCGAACACCACATTGGCGTCGTAGAAGGAGGTGAAGGGATCCTGCACTATCAGCAGGGTTTTCGCCTTCTGCTCGTCACTCAATGCCTGCAGCTCGGCCATGTCGAAGCGCGCCGCCGGGCTTGTGGCCAGCAGATGCTTCAGGCTGGGATCGCTCACTAAGGGCATGTCCACCATGCCCAGCAGCGACTTGGCGCCGCTCTGTACCCACTTGTGGCTCATCAGCGGGTTGACCAGTCTGGGCACCCTGGCCATCCAGGGGGTGTAAGACTCAACCCAGGACACCAGGTAATCCTTGGGCGGACGCTGGTAGCGCTGATGATACAGTTGCAAAAAGCGGGCGCGGAAGGTCGGCACATCCACCTTGATCGGACACTGGCTGGAGCAGGCCTTGCAGGCCAGGCAGCCGTCCATCGCCTCTTTGACTTCGTGAGAGAAGTCGTATTCGCCCCGGCTTTTTTGCCAGGTAAATTTCACCCGCTCCACCAACCCCTTGACGCTGGCACCGCGGCTCATCACCGCCGCCTCTTCGGTCATGGGATCGAAGCCCTGGGCCGCCAGCTGGCGCAGCCATTCCCGCACCAAGCCGGCCCGCCCCTTGGGCGAGTGGCGGCGGTCGGCGGTCAGCTTCATCGAGGGACACATGGGGGAGCGTACATCGAAGTCGAAACACAGGCCGTTGCCGTTGCAGTCCATCGGCTGGGTAAAGCCGTCGCGCACATGGACCGGAATTTGCCGGTCATAGAAACCGCGCTTGGTGGCATCCACCGACACCAGCTGATCCAGGCTGTCGAGCGGGGTGCAGATCTTGCCGGGGTTGAGCCGGTTGAAGGGGTCGAAGGCCGACTTGATGCGCCGCAGCTCGGTAAACAGGATCTCACCGAAGAAGGTGGGGCTGTATTCGGAACGATAGCCCTTGCCGTGCTCGCCCCACATGAGGCCGCCGTATTTGGCGGTCAAGGCGTTCACCCGGTCGGAGATCTTGCGCAGCATCACCTCCTGCTCGGGATCCGTCATGTCCAGCGCCGGGCGTACGTGCAGCACGCCCGCGTCCACGTGGCCGAACATGCCGTATTGCAGACCCTGCTCGTCCAGCAGGGTGCGAAATTCGACAATATAGTCGGCCAGGTTTTCGGGCGGCACCGCCGTGTCTTCCACGAAGGCGATGGGCTTCTTGCGGCCCTTGGTGTTGCCCAGCAGTCCTACCGCCTTCTTGCGCATGCCATAGATGCGGTTGAGCGAGGCCAGATCGTCACACACCTGATAGCCGATAATGCCCGCCTCGCCCCGTTCGATCAGGCCATCGAGCCGGGCGCAGAGCGCCTCAACCTTCTCGCGCTGGGCGTCACCGTCCTGATCGGCATATTCGACCATGTTGAGGCCGTCCATCACCTTGCCCGGCACATCCCGAATCAGGTCGCTCACCGAATGCCAGACGATGTCTTCCCGCGCCAGCCCCAGTACCTTCGAGTCCAGGGTTTCCACCGACAGCGCCCTGGCCTCCACCATCAGCGGCGCGTTGCGCAATGCCGACTGAAAGCTGTCGTACTTGACGTTGACCAGGGTGCGGTAAGTCGGGATGGGGGTGAGATCGAGCCAGGCTTCGGCGATAAAGGCCAGCGAGCCTTCGGAGCCGCACAGGATGCGGGTCAAGTCCAGGGTGTGAGAGGCCTTGTCATAGACGTGCCTGAGATCGTAACCGGTAAGAAAGCGGTTCAGCCTGGGAAAACGCCGTTCTATTTCGCCGGCGTTGTCGGTCACGCTGTGATAGACGCAGCGATACAGCTCCGCTTCCCGGCTGTCTTCTTCCAGCTTCTTGTCCAGCGCCTCACCGGAAACGGGGCCGGTTTCGATGATGGTGCCGTCCACCAGTACGGCGGTAACGCCCAGCACATGATCCGAGGTTTTGCCGTAGACCAGGGAGCCCTGACCCGAGGCATCGGTGTTGATCATGCCGCCCAGGGTCGCCCGGTTGCTGGTCGACAGATCCGGAGAGAAGAAGAGGTTGTGCGGTGCCACCAGCTGATTGAGTCTGTCCTTGACCATGCCGCTCTGCACCCGCACCCGACGCCCTTCCGCATCGATATCGAGCAACTGGTGCATGTGCCGGGACAAGTCCACCACTATGTTGTCGTTCAGCGACTGGCCGTTGGTACCGGTGCCGCCGCCCCGGGGCGCAAACTTGATGTCCTGATAGGCGGTTTTGGCGGCCAGCCCCAGCATCACCACCAGATCCTGGGTAGAGCGGGGAAACACCACCGCCTGGGGCAGGCTCTGATAGACGCTGTTGTCGGTGGCTAC
The DNA here is from genome assembly GCF_016907015.1 of Oceanisphaera litoralis. Taxonomy (GTDB): domain Bacteria; phylum Pseudomonadota; class Gammaproteobacteria; order Enterobacterales; family Aeromonadaceae; genus Oceanimonas; species Oceanimonas litoralis. The sequence continues at coordinate 152,589 of NZ_JAFBBE010000002.1, read as the reverse complement.
GGCCAGCCGGCTGCCATAGCTGCGTTCAATATCGCCACGAAAGCCGCTCTCGGCCAGTGCGTCGAGAAAAGCAAAATAGGTAGGGGTTATCTGCTGCTGCAGATCTATCCTTGGGATCATACGGCCTGTTCCCTGTCATTCGTTAAATACGCCCGGAGTGGCGGCCAGTATACACTCAGGCGTAACGGCTCACTAGTACACCCCGTCTCGCCGTTATACCTTCAGCCCCGCAGCCCCGCAGCCCCGCAGCCAAGGCGAGGTAGGGTCCAATTTATTGGACCAGCCCAGCTTACGAGGAACACCACAGGTCGAATGAATTCGACCCTACGAAAGAACCCTTACCGCACCTTTCAGATTTTAGCGCCCGGGCTTTTTGCCGCCGGTGCGGGCGCCGGGTCGAGCACTGGGCCGGGAGCTGGAACGCGAGTCGGGCCGACCCGCACCGGACGGCGCGGCACGACGGTCTCGTTCGCGGCTGGCCGCCGGTTTGCTTCGGCTCGCCGTGGCCGGTTTGTCCTTGATGCGCGGGCCCTGGCGGGCGGCCCTGGGCTGCTCGAGGATGGAGGCTTCTTCGGTTTTGCTTGAATCGCCGATCATGGCGTTGATCAGCGCCAGCTCCCGGGAGCTGACTTCGCGCCACTGGCCGGATTTCAGCCCGCCCAGCTCGATATTCATGATCCGCACCCGGCGCAGGCTGGTGACGCTGAAGCCCAGATATTCGGCCATGCGGCGGATCTGCCGGTTCAGGCCCTGGGTCAGTATGATGTTGATGGTCTTGGGGCCGACCTTTCTGACCTTGCAGGGCTTGGTCACGGTATCGAGAATCGGCACACCGGCGCTCATGCGGGCGACAAAGTCGTCGGTAATCGGCTTGTCCATCGAGACGATATATTCTTTTTCGTGGGCGTTGCCGGCGCGCAGTATCTTGTTGACGATATCGCCGTCGTTGGTCAGCAGGATCAGGCCGCAGGAGGGTTTGTCGAGCCGACCGATGGGAAAGATCCGCGCCTTGTAGTTGACCGCATCGACGATGTTTTCCGGAATCGCCCTGTCGGTGGTGCAGGTGATGCCAATCGGCTTGTTGTAGACCAGATACACCGCCTTCGGCTTGGCCCGCAACGGCTTGCCGTTGACCGTCACCTTGTCGGCGTCGGTGACCTTGACGCCCATGCCGGCCACGTCGCCATTGACGGTGACCCGGCCCTGCTCGATCAGCCGGTCGGCTTCGCGCCGGGAGCAGATGCCGGTTTCGCTGATGAATTTATTGAGGCGGGTCGCGCCCGTGTCTTCGCTCATGGCGTCGGAGTTCTCTTGCTATGCCTGCTCGGGCAGGATCTATGATGAAAATATGATGAAAAGCGGCCAGTGTAAAGTTGCCGGCTGAGGGTCGCAAGTCCGGCCGCCCGACAACCCGTGTCGGCCCCCCTAAAGCCAGCGCCGCACCCGACGGCAATAGTCGAGATAGTCGGCACCGAACCTGGCCGCCAGCGCCCGTTCTTCCGCCCCTATCTGTACCTTGTTCATGTAACCGACAAACAGCGGCAACCACAGCAGGCCGAGGCCATTGCCCAGCCAGACCGCCCATGCCAGCAGCAGCAGAATATCGCCCAGATAAATGGGATTACGCGAGTAACGAAAAATGCCGCCGGTCACCAGACGACGGCTCTTGCCGGGATTGAACGGCAGCACGGTAGTCCCGGCCCGGAACAGGGCGCTGGCGGCCAGCCCCATCAGGCTCAGCCCCACCAGCAGCAATAAACCCGATATCGACTGCTGACCGGCAAAATGACGTGTCCAGACCGGTGCCTGCTGCTCGGTCAGCCACATCATGATGGCCGTCAGCGCCACCACCCCGGGTGGCGGCAGCCACAGGAGTCGACTCGGCCCCGTGGTCATCGGGGCAGGTCCCGCGGATTGAACGCCGCCGTCGGCAATTTCACCGCCTCCTCGACCCGGGCTTCCAGTAGGGGCATGGCGGCTTCTGGCCCCGACTCTGCCATCCGCATCTTCACGCCGGTATCGGCAGACCCCGACTGTTCCGGCTTCATCTTCACGCCGGTATCGGCGGCTGCCTTGTCTGTTTTATCTTCTTTGCCCACCTTGCCTTCTTTGCCTGCCTTGCCCTCTTTACCTGCCTTGCCTTTTTTACCTGCTTTATCTTCTTTGATTTTGGCTGCAACTTCAGCTTCCTCGGCTTCTGTATCTGCCCGGGTATCATCATTCGTGCCGGCGGGCTCTGGCGCCCAGTGATGGCGGGTGATGCGCAGGGCCTGATACAAGTCGGGATACACCGGAATGCCTTCGTCCCCCACCCGGATGCCCGCCTGTTTCAGCCAGTGAGTCATCTGACCCCGCCGCCCCGCCATCACCATATGTACACCGCGCCGTCTCAGTTCTTTATACAGCTCCCCCACCATGCTCATGACGCTGATGTCCTGATGGGTAAAACAGGACACAGCGTCGATGATCAGACACTTGGGCGGATGGGCTTCGCCACCCAGCAACAGCAGGACCCGCCGCTTGAAATAGGCGGCATTGAAGTAGGTCAGCGGTGAGTTGAAGCGGTAAATCAGCACCCCGGTAATAGCCTTTACCTCTTCGTTATGGCCCAGGGTGTGCACCACGCCTTCGTCGTTCATGCCCATCAGTTGATCGGTCGGGCGCATGACATTGCGCAAAAACTGGAACAGGCCCAGCAGCACCGCCAGGGTAATGCCGGGGATCACCCCCATGAACAGTACACTGGCGAAGGTAATCCAGGCCAGCCAGAAGGCCGAGCTGTCCGAATGGCGCAGTGCCCACAGGCTCCTGAAGTCGGTCAGCGACAATGACGCCATGATCAGCACCACGCCCAGGGCGGCGGTAGGAATATACTGCAGCGGCGCGGTCAGAAAGAAGGTCACCACCGCAATCACCAGCGCCGCCACAATGGACACCAGCTGACTCTTGCCGCCGTTGGCGTCATTTACCGCGGTGCGCGAGTCGGCGCCACTGATGGCAAAGCCCTGGGACACCGCCGAGGCCAGGTTGGCAAAGCCCAGCGCCCGGAATTCCTTGTCGGCATCGATATCGTAGCCGTTCTTGGCGGCAAAGCTGCGCGCCGTCAGCATCATGGACACAAAGCTCACCATGGCCAGGTTAAGGGCCGGCAACACCAGCTCCCGTATCAGGCCGGGGGGAAATTCGGGAAGCTGCAGCTGGGGGAGTCCGCCACTCAGGGAGCCGACCACCGCCACCTCGAGTCGTGATGGCTCCAGCCACCACAGCAGGGTGGCGGCAACCGCCAGTCCCAGCAGCGAGCTGGGCCACTGGGGCCGAAAGCACCGGCTCAGCGACATGACCACCAGGGTCAGTGCACTGATACTCAGGGTCGCAGGATGCACCTGGGAAAGGTAATCCGGCACAGCCAGCAGTCGCTCTATCAGGCCGGTCTGGGTGAAGCTGAAGCCGAACACACTGGACAGCTGGCCGACGATAATAGTGATGGCCACCCCGTTCAGCAGCCCCATCAGAATGGGCCGGGATAAAAAGTCGGCCAGCACCCCCAGCTTTAACCGGCTGGCAATCAGACACCAGAAACCGGTCATGGCGGTCATGGTCATCACCAGTTGCCAGTGGCGGGTAGGATCACCCGCGGCCAGTGGCGTCACCACGGCGGCAATCACCGCACAGGTGGCGGCATCGGGGCCGATGATCAGCTGGCGGGATGACCCGAACAGGGCATAGGCCATCATCGGCAAAATGCAGGAATAGAGCCCCACCACGGCACCGACGCCGGTCAGCTCGGCGTAGGCAATGGCCACGGGGAGCGCCACCGCCGCCACGGATACGCCGGCCCGCACATCCGGCAATAACCAGGCCCGCTGGTATCCCAGCAAGGCAACCAGACCCGGCATCCATCGTTCCAGAGAGAAAAATTCGTTCATTTTTCAACCAATTATAATTGTTTGTCTATTGTTCATTATAGGGCGAGCTAACACTAAAATGCCTGACCTCCCACCAAAATGATTTTTCGTTCAGTCATCATCAAAATGGTGGCCCGCAAATAAAAACAACCAACACATCAGAGTGAAAAAAGACTTTTACTTGTTAACTGTTAACTGTTAACTGTTAACCAGACTAAAAGTGTGGTTGAATAATATCTTCGGCTTCAATCGACGCTATTCTTTCTATCAGTACAGGCACCTCGGCATGACAATCCGCATTCTGATTTGTGACGACTCCGCCCTGGCGCGCAAGCAAATGGCAAGAACGCTGCCTTTCGACTGGGACGTAGAGATCGCGTTTGCCAGCCAGGGAAAAGAAGCCCTCGAGCTGCTGCATAATCAGGGTGCCGATCTCTTGTTTCTCGATCTCAACATGCCGGTACTGGACGGTTACGGCGTATTGGAGGTCATCAGGAAGCAGGAGCTGCAAGTCATCACTGTGGTGGTTTCCGGTGATATTCAGCCTCAGGCCATGTTACGGGTCCGGGCCCTGGGCGCCATCGGCTTTATCAAAAAAACCATCGATGCCGACGAGCTGGCCCGGCTGCTGACGCAATACGGGCTTTATCAACCCAATACCGGTGCCCGCCAAATCCCGTCCGAGGCCTTGCCCTCGCTCACGCTGTCGTTGCAGGATTACCTGCAGGAGCTGGCCAACGTCGCCATGGGACAGGCCTCGAACCTGCTGGCCCGGCTGCTGAATGTATTTATTCTGCAACCCGTTCCCAGAGTCGCGATGATCGCCCGCAGCGAACTCCGCATGACGATCTCGGCAGTAGAAGGCAACAGCCAGTACTCAGCCGTTTGCCAGGGGTTTGTCGGCGCCGGCGTATCTGGCGAAGCACTGCTGTTGTTCTCCGATTCCAGCATCGAGGCCATGGCGCGTTTACTGCATTATGACCAACACGATAATCCGGCACCGGATATGGAAATCCTGATGGACATGTCGAGCATATTGTTTGGCGCCTTTCTCAAGGGACTGGGCGATCAGCTCGATATCCACTTCGGGCTGGATCAACCGACCATACTTGGGCAACACCAGCAGCTTGAGGTCTTGCTCGAGCATCATCGTCAGCAGGCCGAGCAACTATTGTGCATCGAAATTCCCTACGAACTGGAACAGCAACATATTTCCTGCAACCTTCTGGTGCTATTGACAGAAGACTCGGTCAACCGGCTGGAGCAACGGTTGATTTACCTGACGGAGTAAACGATGTCTCTCGATAAACTGGATGCACATGCCTTTCATTTTCTGGTGGATATGCTGGGGTCGGTCGAAATCGGCCTGGTGGTACTGGATCTGGACTTCCGGGTACAGCTGTGGAACGGCTTCATGGAAAACCACAGCGGCCTGACCTCGACTACGGTACGGGATAAAAACCTGTTCAGCCTGTTTCCCGACCTGCCCCAGACCTGGCTTCGCCGCAAGGTGGATACCGTGGTTACTCTGAAAACCCGGGCCTTCACCTCCTGGGAACTGCGCCCCTATCTTTTTCGCTTCGGCACCACCCGCCCGGTTACCGGTACCGAACCCATCATGTATCAGAACCTGACCATCAGCCCGCTGGCCGAACCGGATGGCAACGTCAAGCGGGTGTGTCTGATGATCTACGATGTCACCGATGTGGCCGGCAGCCGACTGGCGCTGGAACAGGCCAACAAACAGCTGGCCCGACTGAGCATCACCGACAACCTGACCGGCCTGCTGAACCGGGGCGCCTGGGAAAATCTGCTCGATGCCGAGTTTTGCCGTTACCAGCGCTACGGCCATACTTGCAGCCTGATACTGATCGATATCGATAACTTCAAGTCAATCAACGATCAATATGGTCACCCGGCCGGTGATGAAGTGATTCGTCACCTGGCCGCCACCATTCGCGGCGTCTTGCGCAGTACCGACCAATCGGGGCGCTACGGCGGCGAGGAATTCGGCATCATATTGCCGGAAACCGATACCGAAGGTGCTGTGGTCATCGCCGAACGGCTGCGACGGGCCGTCGAAGCCGCGGTGATAACGACCCAGAGCATCGAGATTCGCTATACCATCAGTTCCGGCATTGCCACGCTGGACAAGAACATCTCTCATACTACCGAGTGGCTGCGCCAGTCCGACACTGCGCTTTATGCCGCCAAGCGTGGCGGCAAAAACCGGGTAGAGCTCGCCTGACGAAAGCCACAACCAGCACCAACATCCAGCACCAACATCAGTCGAAAATGCTTTCCAGAATGAAACGGACATTGTCGGTGGCCAACTCCACCAATATCGCCTTGTCTCCCGCCCGCCGCCATTCGTGGCCTTCATAGTAGGGCAGCCGTTCGCGCAGTCGGGGATCGAAACGCTTGGCGATACCCGGTGGCAACGGCTTGCCCTGTTGCAGGTTCTTTCGAATACCCGGCGGCAGTGCATCGCGCCGGCGATCGTAGTCCACCCAGCTTCGGTGCTCGCGGAATATCAGGCGCAGGGCTACCTCATCGATATCCGGGTAGCGCCGCTCGCCCCGCCAGTCACGATCCTGCTCATGTCGATGATCCCGGTCGTGGACATCACCCCGGCGATATTCCGGATTCCGCTCCCGATACTCGTCGTTACGCCATTTCTGCTCTTTCAGCTCTTTCTGCATCTTCTGCTGACCGGGCGCCTTGTCCGGCCCTTTGCCTTCCGGTGGCTGTGCCTGCACAGACAGTGGTGCCATCAGCAGCAAGCCTGTAAACAGCAAGGAACTCAATATCATGCTGGCCTTCATGAAACCTCCCAATACGGTTGACGTTATCATCACTTTACTCACGCCCCCTCTTACCGGCAAATGAACGCATTAAAAAAAGCCCCTGCCGGAAGCATCCGGCAGGGGCTTTATCGGATAAAGCGGCTCAGTCTCAGGCCAGTTCAATCACCTCGAACTCGACTTCGGGGCTGACGTCGGCATCGTAATCCACGCCGGTCAGGCCGAAACCAAACAGACGCAGAAACTCGTCCTTGTAGCCCTGGTAGTCGGTCAGCTGGTAGATATTGTCATCTTGCACCTGGGCCCAGATTTCACGGCAGGCGTTCTGTACTTCGTCACGCAGTTCCCAGTCGTCCAGACGCAGACGGTTCTGCTCGTCGACCGGCGCCGGCTCACCGCTGTAGAGGCGGGTTTCAAACAGACGCTGGATCTGTTCGATGCAGCCCTCGTGGATGCCCTGCGCTTTCATGATCTTGAAGGCCATGGAGATATAGAGCGGCATCACCGGAATGGCGGCGGAGGCCTGGGTAACCACCGACTTCAGCACGGCCACGTGGGCGTTGCCGCCCTTGGCCTTGAGCTTGGCGTCGATGGCGTGGGCGGCGCGATCCAGATCTTCCTTGGCCTTGCCCAGGGTGCCGTGCCAGTAGATGGGCCAGGTCAGATCGGTACCGATATAGGAATAGGCCACGGACTTGGCACCCTCGGCCAGCACACCGGCATCGGCCAGCGCGTTCATCCACAGTTCCCAGTCCTGACCGCCCATCACCTTGATGGTGTCGGCAATTTCCTGCTCGTTGGCCGGCTCGACCACGGCTTCCACCAGCACGTCCTTGTTGGTATCCAGGGCGGTGGACTTGTAGGGTTCGCCGATGGGCTTGAGGGCGGAACGGACCAGTTCACCGGAGTCGGGCATCTTGCGTACCGGCGACGCCAGGGAGTAGACCACCAGATCGATCTGACCCAGGTCCTGCTTGATCAGGTCGATCACCTGGTCACGACACTCGTTGGAGAAGGCATCGCCGTTGATGCTCTTGGCGTACAGGCCTTCTTCCTTGGCGGCCTTGTCGAAGGCGGCGGCGTTGTACCAGCCGGCGGAGCCGGTCTTTTTCTCGGTGGCCGGCTTTTCAAAGAAAACGCCGATGGTGGCGGCACCGCTGCCGAAGGCGGCGTTAATGCGGGAAGCCAGGCCGTAACCGGTGGATGCGCCGATCACCAGTACCTTTTTGGGACCCTGTTCAAGCTGCCCCTTGGCTTTGACGTAGGCGATCTGCTCGCGTACATTCGCCTCACAACCGACCGGATGGGTGGTGGTACAGATAAAGCCACGGACCTTGGGTTTGATGATCATAAAGATGTTTGCCTCGGTTATTCTCGGATAGACGCTAAAGATACCTTATTCCGGGACAAAAGTGAGGCCTGACGTGTTTCATCGCTGTAAGCGTTAAGCTGTCTGCCTGTCTCTTGGTCACAAGTCTGTCAGTCCGTAAAATATGCTCAGAGGCAACTGGGTAGCCTCTTCCGACACGCTAAACCGCATCCCTGCGACGCTCAGCACATGACGTCCGACCGCCAAGGATGGCGGGAGTGTCAGCATTGCAGGAGCCGTTGTTGACCTGTCATGTGATGGTCGGCTGAGGCTATCCCAGTCACCTCTTTTTTGGCTCCGAGTCGTCGGCCAGCACCACTGACAGGCAGCACAGCAGCTTCACGAAGTGGCAGCGGGGATTGCCGGAGCCGACCGTTAAATGCCAGGGATGGCATTTGCCGAGCGTCCCATGGATGGGCTTGAAGCGTGTCGGCGGAGCGCAACCGCGCTGCTGCTTCGCATGGCGCTCATTCTCAATGACTTGTGACTAATAGACAGGCTTACAGCTGCTCTTTCTCCATGCTCAGCGTGATAATGCCGAATAAAACGCAGAGAGAACATATGTTTACCCTTCGCCCCTATCAGCAGGATGCGGTGAATCGCACCCTGGAGTATTTTCGCCGTCATGACGATCCGGCGGTACTGGTGCTGCCCACCGGTGCCGGCAAGAGCCTGGTGATCGCCGAGCTGGCGCGCCTCGCCCGCGGCCGGGTGCTGGTGCTGGCGCACGTCAAAGAGCTGGTGGAGCAGAACCACGCCAAATACCAGAGTTACGGCCGGCAGGCGGCGATTTTTTCCGCCGGTCTCGGCCGGAAACAGGCCCATACCCAGGTGGTGTTCGGCTCTGTGCAGTCGGTGGCCCGCAATCTGGAGCATTTCTCCGATTTCAGCCTGGTGGTGATCGACGAATGCCATCGGGTGTCGGATGACGACGACAGCCAGTATCTGAAGGTCATCAAGCACCTGCGTCAGTCCCATGCCCGACTCAAGGTGCTGGGGCTGACCGCCACCCCCTATCGGCTGGGGCTGGGCTGGATTTATCAGACCCATTATCACGGCATGGTACGCAGCCGCTCGAAACGCTTCTTCAAACACTGCCTCTTCGAGCTGCCGCTGCGGCTGATGATCAAACAGGGCTATCTGTGTCGACCCGAGCTGATAGACGCCCCCGTGGTGCACTACGACTTCTCCCGCCTCTATGAGCAGGGCCTTTTTACCGAGCAACAGCTGGAAAAAGAACTGGCGCGCCAGCCCAGAGTCACCCCGCACATAGTGCAGCAGATTCAGGATTACGCCGTCGACCGGGTCGGGGTCATGGTGTTTGCCAGCACGGTACGCCATGCCGCCGAGGTGGCCGGCCTGCTGCCGCACGAGCAGACGGCGCTAATCACCGGCGACACCCCCGGGCCGGAACGGGATGCCATTATTCGCCGCTTCAAGGCCCGGGAGCTGAAGTTTCTGGTCAACGTCTCGGTGCTGACCACCGGCTTCGATGCGCCCCATGTGGATATGATTGCCCTGCTGCGGCCCACCCAGTCGGTGGCGCTCTATCAGCAGATCATCGGCCGGGGTCTGCGCCTGAGCCCGGACAAGACCGACTGCCTGGTGCTGGATTATGCGAGCAACAACATGGACATTTTCGCCCCCGATGTGGGCGAGCCCCGTCCCCACCCGGACACCACCCAGGTGCAGGTACTGTGCCCCGCCTGCGGCTTCGCCAATATCTTCTGGGGCAAGACCGACAGCGAAGGCCGGGTGCTGGAGCACTTCGGCCGCCGCTGCCAGGGCCTGTTCGAGGATGACGAGGGTGGGCTTGGTGAGCCCTGCGGTTATCGTTTTCGCTTCAAGTCCTGCCCCCAGTGTCTGGCGGAAAACGACATTGCCGCCCGCGAGTGCACCGACTGCGGCCATCTGCTGGTGGATCCGGACAAGAAGCTGAAAGAGGCGCTGGCGCTCAAGGATGCGCTGGTGCTGCGTTGTGCGGGCCTGAGTCTGGAGGAAGCCAGCGGCAAGTTCGGGCCGGCACTGAAGGTCACCTATCACGACGAGGATGGCACCGAGCTGCAGCAATGGTATGCTTTCGACACAAAGGGCAGGCGCGGTCGCTTTTTTCTGGAATTTGTTCGCCCGCACTGGCCGGCCCCCGGGCTGGAGCCGGCGTTTGCCTCGCTGGCCGAGGTGGTGGCCTCTGCCGCACGCTTTCGCCACCCGGACTTCGTGATTGCCAGAAGCCACAAGCGGGGCTGGAAGATAAGGGAAACCCTGTTCGATTATCAGGGCCGGTTTCGTACCGCCCATTCACTTTGAAAAGACCCATTCACTTTGAAAAGACCCATTCACTTTGAAAAGAGAAGTATGCATCCTTATGTAACCGGCCTCGCCGCCGCCATCTTCAGTATCAGCGTGCAGGCGGTGGCGCCGCAGGAAATAAACCAGACGGCGATTCCGCCGGCGCACGGCCAGGCGGCCTGGATACTGGCCGACGCCACCACGGGCCGGATAGAGTCGGCACACAATGAACAATTGCTGCTGAAGCCGGCCTCGACCCAGAAGCTGCTCACCACCCTGGCCGGCGCCTTGGCGCTGGGCCCGGACTGGCACTACACCACCCAGATTCGCTACCGGGGCAAGCTGCACAACGGCAAACTGGTCGGCGACTTGCTGATCGACTTCGTCGGTGATCCCTCGTTAACCAGAGAACAGCTGCGAGCGCTGCTGCAAGGCACCGGTGTGCGTCAGGTAAGCGGTAATGTACTGCTGAATCAGCAACGTTTCGCCGGCTACGACCGCGGCAATGGCTGGTCCTGGAACGATCTGAGCGTCTGCTATACCTCGCCGGTATCGGCCCTGATCCTGGATCGCAACTGTGTACAGGGCGCCCTTTACGCTCGCCCGGGACAACCGGCCCGCGCCACGGTACCGTCCCATCAGCCGGTTGAGGTCAGCGCTGCGGTCGAGGTGTTGAGTCGTGCCGAACAGCAGCAACGCTTCTGCGAGCTGGAGGTGGAGATGAGCCCGCCCAACCGCTATCGCCTCACCGGCTGTATCGGTCCGCGCAAGGATCCCTGGCCCCTGCGCTTTGCCATTCAGGATGTGGACGCCTGGGGAGAGCAACTGACGCGCTGGGCCCTGGGCCAGGCCGGAGTCAAGGTGTCCGGCGGTATCCTGGCCAGCCGTATCGAGGCCAGTGACTGGCCTGTGCTGGCCCATCACGACTCGCCCCCATTACGGGAGCTGAGCCGGCGGATCCTGGAACATTCCGATAACCTCTATGCGGACAGCCTGCTGCGTACTCTCGGCGCCGAGCACTTCAAACAGCCCGGCAGCTTTCGCAACGGCACCCAGGCGGTGCGCGACATTCTGCAAGCAGAGGCCGGTATCGATCTGGGTCCGTCCTGGCTGGCGGATGGCTCAGGGCTGTCGTCCCACAACCTGCTGCGCGCCGAAGATCTGCTGGCGGTATTGCTGGTGATGGCACAGGACCCCCGCGCCAACTGGCTGATGGGCGTCTTGCCGGTCAGCGGTGAAAGTGGCACCCTGCGCTATCGTCGCAGCGTGCTTGGCCCCGCCCTCAAGGGTAGGATCATGGCCAAGACCGGTACCATAGCTCATGTACAGAATCTGGTCGGCTTTATCGATACCGATGGCGGCCGGCGCAAGGCCTTCGTGCTGCTGCAAAACGGCCTGTCCATCAGCCCCGATCATGAGCAGAACATCGCCGCCGGTCGGGGGGAATGGCCCGCCCGAGGTTTTGAGCGCCGCTGGCTGGAGTCGGTGGTCACGCAAGAGCCCATTGTTAAAACCAATCAATCAGCAAAAAACTAACGATTTATATAACGAGAGCACAGTCCCTATACTGTGCTCCATCCATCAACAGTCAGGAGAGAGCCCATGTTTGCAGTGATTTTTGGTCGTCCCGGTTGCCCCTTTTGTGTTCGCGCCAAAGAGCTGGCAGAAAAGCTGACCGAAGAACGGGATGATTTCAACTTCCGTTACATCGATATTCATGCCGAAGGCATTTCCAGGGAAGATCTGGAAAAGACCGTCGGCAAGCCGGTAGAAACCGTGCCGCAGATTTTTCTGGATCAGCAGCACATCGGCGGCTATACCGAATTTGAAGCCCACGCCAAGGCGCATCTGGGGCTATATCAGTAAGTTTTAATGCTGTGAGGGGTGAGGCGTGATGGGTGAGGAGTGAGGGGTAAAACACCGAATCTACAAGCTCGGTGTTTTTCTTCCGATTTTGTCTTCGAGAAGATACCGAGACAGGCTCGGCATGACGGCAGAAAACACAGCGGCCAGAAAACCATTCTTTTGCTTGTCTGCCTCACTTCTTACCCCCTCACTCCTCACGACCCGTTGTGTTTTTTCGTCACAAGCCGCTGATTACCCCTTTTCATCTTGGCTGCAAAGTCTCATCATTGAACCTATCACTAGTCTTACCGGCCGGTGGCTCCCGGATAGCTTTTTTGCCCACTGCGCATGAACACCATGCCGCCCGGGTGACACTTTGCCTGCCGGTACCCCCCCTGGCCGGTGCGTAATCCGAGGCCGTCAGTACCCATGTATTCCGTAGAAAAATCGCACAAACTGGACAACGTCTGTTACGACATCCGCGGGCCAGTCCACAAGGAAGCCCGCCGCCTGGAAGACGAAGGCCATCGGATCCTCAAGCTCAATATCGGCAACCCGGCCCCCTTCGGCTTCGAGGCACCGGAAGAGCTGCTGAAAGACATCATCGTCAACCTGCCGACCAGTCAGGGCTATTGCGATTCCAAGGGGCTGTTTTCGGCGCGCAAGGCGGTGATGCAGTATTACCAGCAGAAGGGATTGCGTACCACGGATCTGGACGATATCTACATCGGCAACGGGGTGTCGGAGCTGATCGTGATGGCAATGCAGGCCCTGCTGAACAACGGCGACGAAATTCTGGTGCCCTCCCCCGACTACCCGCTGTGGACGGCCGCCGTGACCCTATCCGGCGGCAAGGCGGTGCATTACCTCTGTGACGAGCAGGCCGACTGGTATCCGGATCTGGACGACATCAAGTCCAAAATCACTCCGCGCACCCGGGGCATAGTGCTGATCAACCCCAACAACCCCACCGGTGCCGTCTATGGCAGCGAGTTCCTGCTGGAAGTGATAGAAATAGCCCGCCAGAACAAGCTCATCATCTTCGCCGATGAAATCTACGACAAGATCCTCTATGACGATGTGGCCCACCACTCGGTGTGTACCCTCTGTGACGACGTACTGGTCGCCACCTTCAACGGCTTGTCGAAGAGCTATCGTGCCGCCGGCTTCCGCCAGGGCTGGATGATGCTCAGCGGCCCCAAGCACCAGGCCAAGGGCTATATCGAAGGGCTGGAGATGCTGTCGTCCATGCGGCTGTGCGCCAACGTGCCCATGCAGCATTCCATTCAGGCGGCGCTGGGCGGCTATCAGAGCATCAATGAGCTGGTGTTGCCCGGCGGCCGGCTGCGGCGGCAGCGGGACAGAGCCTGGGAACTGCTGAACGAGATCCCCGGCGTGAGTTGCGTCAAACCCAAGGGCGCCATCTACCTGTTCCCCCGGCTGGATCCCAAGATGTACAACATCAAGGACGATCAGAAGATGGTGTATGATCTCTTGCTGCAGGAAAAAATGCTGCTGGTACAGGGCACCGGCTTCAACTGGCCAACCCCGGACCATTTCCGCCTCGTTACCCTGCCGCGGGTAGAAGAGCTGGAAGATGCCATCGGCCGCCTCGCCCGCTTCCTCAAGCATTACCGGCAGTGAACAAGCTGGAAGTTGTAAGCTAGAAGCCGGAAGTTAACTACAAGCGGCGCCGTATATTACGGCGCCGCTTCTTTATAACAAGACATCCTGTTCTTCTGTCGTCATTTCCGCGCAGGCGGGAATCCATGAGCCCGGCTCCTGCCTGTTGATTACAGGCCCAAACATGGACCCCTGCCTTCGCAGGGGTGACAAAAACGCGGGGGTGACGGCACGGCTCTGCTTAACGCTTCCGGCTTACCGCTGAACGCTGTTACAGCAGCGGGCTCAACAGGTAGAACAGGTTTTCCGCTATTCGCTTGCGCAGCGGGCGCTGACGCCATTCCAGCCAGGACACCGGCTCGGCGTCGCTCAGGTAACTGTCGGCCAGTTGCAGCAATTCGCCCATGGCCTGGCCATCGTCTATAAGCAGCGTCATTTCGAAGTTCAGCCACAGGCTGCGCTTGTCCAGGTTCACCGTACCCACCAGCGCAAACTGATGATCCACCAGCACGCACTTGGTGTGCAGCAGGCCGGCGCCGTACAAGTGAATCTCCACGCCCGCAGACAGCAATTCGTCGAAGAAGGCGTTGCAGGCATAGTTGACCATGCGCGAGTCGTTTCTGGCCGGCAGTACCAGCTGCACCTCCACTCCCCTGTCCGCCGCCGAGCACAGGGCCGCCACCAGGGGATCGTCGGGCACGAAGTAAGGGGTGATCAGCACCAGCCGGCGTCGGGCCTGATAGATGCTGGTCAGCAGGCTCTGCTGAATGGCATCGCCGCCCATGAAGGGGCCCGAGGGCAACAATTGCAGCTTGAGCTGGTTATCCAGGCAACTGATGGGGTGATATTCCAGCTGCTCCAGCAGCCGCTCGCCGGTTTCCATTTCCCAGTCCCATACGAACAGCGACCAGAAAATGGGCACTATGGGCCCCCGGATGCGCAGCATGATATCGACCCACTGGCCCACGCCCGCGTTTTGTTTGAAACAGGCCGGATCTACCAGGTTCATGGAGCCGGTGTAGGCCACGTCGTCGTCGATCACCACCAGCTTGCGGTGCATGCGCAGATCCTGACGCTCGAACAGCAGCCGGAATGCCCCCACCGGCAGCACTTCCACCACCTTGACGCCCGCTTCCCGCAGCCGGCGCGGCCAGTGACTGCGAAAGAAATCGGCACTGCCGACCGAGTCCAGCAACAGCCGGCAGTCGACGCCCCGGCGGACCGCGTCCATCAGCTCGAAGGCAATGGCATCGGCCCGGCCACCGGGGTACCAGATATAGTATTCGAGATAGCAGGAACTGCGCGCCGCCCGAATGTCGGCCTGCAGCGCCGCCAGAATCTCGCCCGGTTGTTGCAACAGCGTCATACCGTTACCGCTCAGCATCGGCATATTGAGCCGGGCCTTGACCAGCTCGTAGATAGGCCGGGCCGGATCGCTGACCACGAACTGCTGGCCGGGAAAGCGCGCCACCAGCACGTTGATCCAGTCCGCATGGGGCCGATACATAGCCTTGGCCCGCTCCGCCCGCTTGCGCCCCAGCCGCACCTCGCCAAACAGGATATAGGTTGCCACCCCCAGAATGGGAATGGCATAGATCAGCGCCAGCCAGGCCAGGGATACCCCCACCGGGCGGCGTTTCATGATGACCCTGAGCGTGACCCCGACCACCAGGCTGGTATGGGCTGCAAACAGCAACCAACCGAGCAGCGTATAGATATAATCACTCAAAAATGCCTTGCTCCTCTCAAGCGGCACGGTGCAGACTGATTAAGGTACAGAAAACCGCGACAGGGATACAGACCGATGAAAATTATACTTTTTTTAATTGCCCTTGGGGTAAGCAGCCTGGCTTGGGCCCAGAGCCTGACCCTGACCGAACAACAACTCAACCAGGAACTGAACCGGCAGCTTGGCAAGGAGTTTCCCTTTTCTCTCGGATCCTGGCTGTCGGCGGGGATAGAGCTGAAACAGCTCAGTATCGAGCTGGGCCGCCAGGAAGCGGACAAGGCCCGTGTTCAGGGACAGGGAATACTGTCGATGCAGCAGGGACAGCAACGCAGTCAGTGGGACATTGAGGGAAATTTCAGTGCCCGCCCCCGCTACGACAGCGAGCAGGGCGCCTTGTTTCTGGATGAGTTCACCCTGCTGAGTTACCGGCTGAATCAAGAGACCAGCTCGCCGCAGGCCGGTATGATGCTTCCCTTGCTGCTGCAGGGACTCGCGGGTTATTTATCCCGGTATCCGGTCTACACCCTGGATGACAAGCATCCCCTGCAGCGCCAGTTGAAAGACAGGGTGCTGAGCCTGGAGATAGCCCCGGGAGAGCTGCTGCTGCACGGTATCGACTGACGGAGCGGCTGCCGCTCGTTAATCCAGCTCAGCAGAAAGGCACGATTGGCCGTGCCGGTCAGAATATCGTGATGCGCCAGATAGCTGAGCTGATCCATCTCTTTACTCTGATCATTGAATGAGTAACTGAAACCGGCATCTGCCGTTTCTTGCCCGGTGACAGGCACCCCGAGGCGGCGTGAGGTGGTTGTTTTTCGGACACCGCTATATTACAGACTCACTTGAGAAATAAAAAGCCCGCATCGCTGCGGGCTTTTCATTATGAGAAACAAGTGGCACATTTAGCCGAGATTTTTTCTAGCCGAGATTTTTTCGGGCGTTGCGGAAGATGCGCATCCAGCCACCGTCTTCGCCCCAGCCATCCGGGTGCCAGGAGTTGGCCACGGTGCGGAACACCCGCTCCGGGTGCGGCATCATGATGGTGACGCGACCGTCCTGGTTGCTGAGACCGGTAATGCCGTTGGCGGAGCCGTTCGGGTTGAACGGATAGCGCTCTGTGGCCTGACCCTGGTTGTCCACGAAACGCAGGGCCACGGTACCGCTGGCCTCAATGGCGTTGATGTCGGCATTGAGGGTCTGCACCCGGCCTTCGCCGTGCGATACGGCGATGGGCAAACGAGAGCCGGCCATGCCGGACAGGAACAGGCTGGGTGACTCCTGTACTTCCACCAGGCTGAAGCGGGCTTCGAACCGCTCCGAGGTGTTGCGCACGAAGTCCGGCCAGTGGGCGGCACCGGGGATCAGATCCCGCAGACGGGACAGCATCTGGCAACCGTTGCAGACGCCGAGGGCGAAACTGTCTTCACGGGCGAAAAAGGCTTCAAACTGAGCCCGCAGTGCCTCGTTGAACAGCACCGACTTGGCCCAGCCGCCACCGGCACCCAGTACGTCACCGTAAGAGAAGCCACCACAGGCGACCATGCCGGCAAACTCGTCCAGCCGGTAACGACCGCTTTGCAGATCGCTCATGTGCACGTCCACGGCGGCAAAACCGGCGCGATCGAAGGCGGCGGCCATCTCCACATGGGAGTTGACGCCCTGCTCGCGCAGTATGGCCATGCGCGGGTGCACGCCTTTGGCGATAAAGGGCGCGGCTATGTCTTCTTTCGGATCGAAGCTGAGCGACACCGACAGGCCGGGATTGTCCGCTTCCTGCTTGACGTCGAACTCGCTCCGGGCGCAGTCCGGGTTGTCGCGCAGGGCCTGCATCCGGTAGCTGGTCTCGGACCAGAGGCGGCGCAGTTCGGTGCGGGACTCGGCATAGACTTCCTCTCCGGCGAAGAAGAAGCGCAGCTGGTCGTCCTGATTCGGCTGACCGATGACGTGGCTGCAGGCAGCCAGGCCATGACCGGCCAGACAGGTCAGCACCGCTTCCTTGTCTTCGCGACGCACCTGCAGCACGGCACCCAGTTCTTCGTTGAACAGCGCCGCCAGTTGATCGGCACCCAGCAGATCCAGCTCGATATCCAGACCCGTGTTACCGGCGAACGCCATTTCGGCCAGGGTGGCGAACAGGCCGCCATCGCCCTTGTCGTGGTAGGCCAGCAATTTTTTGTCGGCGATCAGGGTCTGCATCGCATAGAAAAAGCCTTTCAGCTGCTCCGGGCTGTCCAGATCGGCGGGCTTGTCCCCCAACTGACGGTACACCTGGGCCAGCGCCGAAGCACCCAGGCGATTCTTGCCGTTACCCAGATCGATAAGAATAAGGTCGGTGTCGCCCAGATCGCTGCGCAACCAGGGGGTGACGGTGGCACGCACATCATTAACCTTGGCGAAGGCGGTGATCACCAGCGACAAGGGAGCGGTAACCGATTTGTCTTCGCCATTTTGCTGCCAGCGGGTCTTCATCGACATGGAATCCTTGCCCACCGGTATGGTCAGTTCCAGCTCGGGACACAGTTCTTCGCCCACGGCCTTGACCGCTTCGTACAGGCCGGCGTCTTCACCGGGGTGACCGGCGGCAGACATCCAGTTGGCAGACAGCTTGATGTGCTTGAGCTCGCCGATGTCGGTGGCGGCAATGTTGGTGATGGCTTCCGCCACCGCCAACCGGGCCGAGGCCGCGTAGTCGAGCAGGGCCACCGGGGCCCGTTCGCCCATCGACATGGCCTCACCGGCATAGGTGTCGAAGGCGGCGGCAGTCACGGCGCAATCGGCCACCGGCACCTGCCAGGGACCGACCATCTGATCCCGCGCCACCAGACCGGTGACGGTACGGTCGCCGATGGTGATCAGGAAGCCCTTGTCGGCCACGGTCGGCAGTGTCATGACCCGCTCGGCCGCGTCCTTGAGATCGATCCCCCTCAGCTCCAGTGCCGGGCTCCGGTGTTGGGCCGTGATGACGTCACGCTGCATCTTGGGCGCCTTGCCCAGCAGCACTTCCAGCGGCATGTCGATGGGCTGATTGCCGAAATGTTCGTCGTGCAGGCTCAGGTGCGGCTCGGCGGTGGCTTCGCCGACCACGGCAAAGGGGGCCCGCTCGCGACGACAGATGGCTTCAAATTCCGCCATGCGATCGTTCGCTACCGACATCACGTAACGTTCCTGGGACTCGTTACACCAGATTTGCAGCGGGCTCATGCCCGGCTCGTCGTTGGGAATATTGCGCAGTTCGAAACGGCCGCCACGGCCGCCGTCGTTGACCAGCTCGGGCATGGCGTTGGACAGGCCGCCCGCGCCCACATCGTGGATAAACTGGATGGGGTTCTGCTCGCCCATGGCCCAGCAGCGGTCGATCACTTCCTGACAGCGGCGTTCCATTTCCGGGTTGTCCCGCTGTACCGAGGCAAAGTCCAGATCTTCGCTCGACTGGCCGGAGGCCATGGAAGAAGCGGCACCGCCACCCAGGCCGATGTTCATGGCCGGGCCACCCAGTACCACCAGCTTGGCGCCGACGGTAATCTCGCCCTTCTGCACGTGTTCGCCGCGAATGTTGCCCAGGCCACCGGCCAGCATGATCGGCTTGTGATAACCGCGTACTTCTTCGCCGTTGAAGCTGGACACCTTCTCTTCGAAGGTACGGAAGTAGCCGAGCAGTGCCGGACGGCCGAATTCGTTGTTGAAGGCCGCGCCCCCCAGAGGGCCGTCCGTCATGATATCGAGCGCACTGACGATGCGCTCGGGCTTGCCGAAGTCCTGCTCCCAGGGGCGGGCATAGCCCGGTATCTTCAGGTTGGACACGCTGAAGCCCACCAGACCGGCCTTGGGCTTGGAGCCGCGACCGGTGGCGCCTTCGTCACGGATTTCACCGCCGGAACCGGTGGCCGCACCGGCATAAGGCGAAATGGCGGTGGGGTGGTTGTGGGTTTCCACCTTCATCAGGATGTGAATGTCTTCCTGATGGTAGCGGTATTCACCGGACTCGGGGCTGGGGAAGAAACGCCCGGCGGTGGAGCCGGTCATCACGGCCGCGTTGTCCTTGTAGGCCGACAGCACATGCTCGGGCACCTGTTCGAAGGTGTTCTTGATCATCTTGAACAGCGACTTGGGCTGATCGACACCGTCTATGGTCCAGTCGGCGTTGAAAATCTTGTGACGACAATGCTCGGAGTTGGCCTGAGCGAACATGTAGAGCTCGATATCGTTGGGATTACGGCCCAGGCCGGTAAAGCCCTCGTACAGATAATCGATTTCGTCTTCGGCCAATGCCAGACCCATGCTGGCGTTGGCCTCGGCCAGGGCGTCGCGGCCGCCGGTCAGAATGTCTACAGCGGTTACCGGTGCCGGCGCTGCCTCGGCAAAGAGGCAGCTGGCATCTTCCAGTGCATCAAGGGTCACTTCGGTCATGCGGTCGTGCAGCATGTCGGTGACCGCATCCAGCTCGGCGGCACTGGGGCTGCGCTCGAAACTCAGATAATAGGAGATGCCGCGTTCGATGCGCTTGACCTGGGTCAGGCCGCAGTTACGCGCGATATCGGTGGCTTTACTGGACCAGGGAGACAGAGTACCGGGACGGGGAGTCACCACCACCAGCAGACTGCCGGCGGCAGGCGTCATGCCCTGGGCCGGGCTGTCGAGCAGTTGGCTCAATGTTTGTCGACTGTCGGCCTCGAGGTTGGCATTCAGCGCAACAAAGTGCACATACTCGGTTTCGATGGCGACCAGCGGCAGGTTCTGCTGCTGGGCGCGGCGAACCAGGGTCCGGGTTCTGAAACCGGATAAGGCCGGTGAGCCTCTCAGTATTTCCATAGTGGCAGTTCTCAAAGCGTGAGTGAATGGGGGGTTGAGAAATTGCCGGTATTATAGGTTTACACCCCTGCCCTGTCGACGCTCATTTCCGGGACCTTATTCTGCCGGCTTGCCCGAAAAAATCGGCCTTTGCCTGACGAAGTGGTCAACTTCTGCTATAAAATGCCGACCGTCTTGAACAAGGACTCGCTTGTGCGCCTGATACCGATGCTTTTCAGAACCCCGCTGCTGCTGGGGTTACTGATCCTGAGCGGCTGCGATGCCCACGAAAAACGCCAGACCCAGCAGGGACAGATCCAGAGCCGTGGGGCCTTGCGGGTCGGCACCCTCTATCATCCACTGCATTACTTTTTGCGCGACGGTCAGGAGGAAGGGCTGGATTACGAGCTGGCACGGCTCTTTGCCGACTCGCTGGCCGTCGATCTGACCATGGTCCCGGCCTATAGCCTGGACGAGCTCTTTTCACTGCTCGACACGGGCAAGGTCGACATGCTGGCCGCCGGCCTCACCATCACCCCACAGCGACGCCAGCAGTACCGCTTTGGCCCCAGCTATTACGACATAGCCCAGACGCTGGTGTATCGCAAGGGCAGCTCCCGCCCCCGGGATCCTGGCCAGATAGAGGGCGAGATCCGGGTGCTGGCAGGCTCCAGTCAGGCCGAGTCGCTGCATCAACTGCAGCAGGAGTTGCCCGGGCTGCACTGGGAAACCCGCCGGGACACGGATGAAGAAGATCTGCTGCGCCAGGTCTCGGAAGGCCGGGCCGACCATACCCTGGTCACCGATGTCATGCTGGCCCGCACCCAACGCTATTATCCCAATATCGATGCGGCCTTTACTCTGGGCGAATCCCTGCCGGTCGCCTGGATGCTGGACCGGCGTGCCGACGACAGCCTGCTCGGCCAGATGCTGACATTTTTTGCTCAACAGCAGGACGCCGGCACCCTGGCCCGACTGAATGAAAAATACTTCGGTCATGTGCAGAGCTTCGATTACGTCGATACCCGCACCTTTTTGCGCCGAACGGAAACCATACTCCCCAGCTACCAGCCGTTGTTTGAGCGTTATGCGGGGGAGCTGGACTGGCGCCTGCTGGCGGCCGTCAGCTATCAGGAGTCGCACTGGGATCCGCTGGCCCGTTCCTATACCGGCGTGCGCGGCATGATGATGCTGACCGAAGACACCGCCAGACAGGTGGGGGTTTCCGACCGGCTGGATCCGGAGCAAAGCATTCGTGGGGGCGCCCGTTACCTGGCATCGCTGATGGACCGGCTGCCGGACGCGATTCCCGAAGATGAGCGTATCTGGTTTGCGCTGGCCGCCTATAATATCGGCCTGGGACATCTGCTGGATGCCCGTCGACTGACCAGACTGCGCGATCAGGATCCCGACTCCTGGACCGCAGTAAAGGAAAACCTGCCGCTGCTGCATCAGCCCAAGTGGTACAGCAAAACCCGCTACGGTTATGCCCGGGGTCGGGAAACGCAGCAGTTCGTCAAAAAAATCCGTCAGTATTATCAGAGCCTGCAATGGCAGGACAAGCCAGGTACGGATCCGGGCCTGACCGCCCAGCATGAGAATTTACCGGCAGAACCGGAAAGTTAACAATAATGTCACTTTACCCGGGCCGCGCAAGCTGATATCTAGTGCAGTAACGCCGCAGTCTATTGCCGACTGCACACTAAGTAATGCTGCATAACAGCTGTGGCTCAGTCGTCATTCCCGCGAAGGCGGGAATCCAGGACTTGTGGCGCAGAACGGTCAGGCTGCTGGTTGCCTGCAAAGGCACTGGACCCCCGCCTTCGCGAGGGTGACAATAAAGGCAAACCAGCGCCAGAATCCATATCAGTTATAGGGTGTTGCTTATTGCCGACTGCACATCAGGTTTGTCGCCGACAGCGGTATCGATTTAAAGAGAAATGCACAATGAGGAATGCACCATCATGTTGAAACGAAGACGCGCCCTGCTGAAGCAGCGCAAACCGGCGAGCTGGTCGCCCCGCCGCAAGATACTGCTGCAAAATGTTCGCCGCAAGGTACTGCGCCGTAACAATGCCTTTTTTCTGACTACTATCGACAACAAGTCGGCGGCCTGACGCCGCCGTCACCCGGCGCTTGCCGTTCATGTCCTGCCTGGTCATGAACCATCGACAAATCATTCACTATCAGTCATTAACTATTAATCATTAACTATTAATCATTAACTACCAGGCATTAACCATTAACGTACCGTAATAACGCCGCACCCGGCGCCGTGACTCACCTTGTGGGACACGCTGCCCATCACCAGGCCGGCCAGATCCCCCAGTCCACGACAGCCCATGACGATCACATCGACACCGAGCGTCTTCGCCTGCTGCATAATGGCACGCGCCGGCTCACCCCGCGCTATATGAGTCTGAACATGAGTCGCGCCGAGCTTTCGAGCCTCGGCTTCGGCCCCGGCGATGATTTTCTTGCCGGCCTCGTCCATTTCCTTGCGTTCATCTTTGATGGTAACGGCGCCAATGCCCCAGATCAGGGTCGCTTCGTGCGGCAAGACTTCGGGAACATGCAGAATATGTACCGCTGCATCGTCCTGACGCGCCAGGTGACAGGCCAGTATCAGCGCCTTTCTGCCGTGTTCGGAGCCGTCCACGGCCACCAACAGTGATTTATACATACCCTCTCCTTTTGTCCATAAAGGCTCCCGCAGCCCTGCTATCCATACTAGACCAAGAACTTTATCTGAGGGGGGGGGGGAGGAGTAAGGCGGGAAGGGTAAATCCGACATCTGCAGGCGGTGCTTGTTTATACCAAGCCCACTAAAAAAGTGATCAATTTCTGACAATAATGTCGTGTTTAAAACTCTGTCATACCGGGCTTGACCCGGTATCTTTCAGCAGGAAGATCCTGACTTTCGTCAGGATGACAGCCTGACCAAATGATTAACCCGTTTGGTATTACACCTCCCCCCTATCCCCTCACTTTTTCTAATAAAAACGCCGGCTTAGCCGGCGTTTGAAGGGTCATTTTTTCTTGTTGAAGCGCATCATGCGTTTGCGTTTGCGCATCTGGGTTTCGGTCAGCTTGTTCTTGATGCCCTCGTACGGGTTGGCACCCTCATTGAACTCGACCCGAATCGGCGTACCCATCACCTGCAGCGAGCGCCGGAAGTAGTTGATCAGGTAACGCTTGTAGGACTCCGGCAGATCCTTGACCTGGTTGCCGTGCACTATGATGCGCGGCGGGTTGTAGCCGCCGGCATGGGCATACTTGAGCTTGACCCGGCGACCCCGTACCAGCGGTGGCTGGTGATCTTCCTGCGCCATCATCATGATACGGGTCAGCATGGAGGTGTTGACCCGCTTGGTGGCCGATTGATAGGCCTCCACCACAGAGCCGTACAGGTTGCCCACACCGCTGCCGTGCAGTGCCGAGATAAAGTGCAGACGGGCAAAGTCGATGAAACCGAGGCGACGATCCAGCTCGCGCTTGATGTCTTCCTTCACGTCCTGATTCAGGCCATCCCACTTGTTGACCGCCAGCACGATACTGCGACCGGCATTGAGCACGAAGCCCAGCAGGCTGAGATCCTGATCGGAAATCCCCTCGTGGGCGTCCAGTACCAGCAACACCACGTTGGCGTCTTCTATCGCCTGCAGGGTCTTGATCACCGAAAACTTTTCGACGGTTTCATGAACCTTGCCCCGGCGGCGTACCCCGGCGGTATCGATCAGTATGTAGTCCTGCTCGTCCCGCTTCATCGGAATGTAAACGGAGTCGCGGGTGGTGCCCGGCATATCGTACACCACCACCCGGTCTTCACCGAGAATACGGTTGGTCAGGGTGGACTTGCCCACGTTGGGGCGACCGACGATGGCCAGCTTGATCGGCAAATCCTCGAACGGCACCGTCTGTGCCTCGTCAATCCTGTCCATTGCCTCGATGACGCTATCGATGTCGTCGCCGTCGAAATCCAGCTGATCGAAATCGAATTCATCGGCTTCGGCATCGTCCGCTTCCGCTTCGGCTTGAGCCTGGGCCTGGGCTTGGGCCTCGGCAGCCAGTTCTTCCAGCTGGGGGGCCAGTGCCGTTTCCAGCAGGCTCAACACGCCCCGGCCGTGGGAGGCCGCGATGGGGTAGAGATCGCCAAGGCCCAGCTGATAAAATTCGCTGACGGCCGAATCGGCATCGATACCGTCCGTTTTATTCACCACCAGCAGGGTGTCTTTCTGGCAGCGACGCAGGTGGGCGGCGATGGCTTCATCGGCCGTGGTCAGGCCGGCACGGGCATCGACCATGAACAGCACCACATCCGCTTCGTCGATGGCCGCCAGCGACTGCTCGGCCATTTTCAGCTCTATGCCTTCTTCGGTGCCGTCGATACCACCGGTGTCGACCACGATAAATTCCAGTTCGCCAATCTTGGCCTGGCCGTATTTACGGTCCCGGGTCAGGCCGGGAAAGTTCGCCACCAGCGCATCACGGGTGCGGGTCAGGCGGTTGAACAGGGTGGATTTGCCCACATTGGGGCGGCCCACCAGAGCCACTACTGGCATCATAAAATCAGTCTCCAAAAAACAATAACGGCTCCTGATCCGAGATCAGGAGCCGGTGTGTCAGGTCCGCCGGGATCAAGGCTGGCCGATGGCCACCAGATCTCCGCCGCGGCTTTGCACATAAAGGGTATCGCCGGCCACGACAGGCGCCACATACAAGCCCTTACTGTCGATACGCTGCAACGATTCGAGCACGCCGCTTTGACGATCAAACCAGTACAGATAACCCTCACCGTCGCCTGCCACCAGATAATCACCGAACACGGTCGAGGCCGTCAGCTGGCGATTTTCCAGCTCGGTATTCGACCATAGCTCCATGCCACTGCGCGCATCCACCGCAAACAGATGACTGCGACTGTCGCTGATATAGAGCTGGCGACCATCGGTACTCAGATCCTGAGAGCCCTGATACTGGCGCTTCCACAATTCCTGCCCCGAAATCAGCTGATGGGCGGTCAATTGGCCATTATAAGCGATAGTGAACAGGATATCGCCCAGAATCACCGGTTTCGCGGCCACATCGACCATGCGCTCCAGCTCGGTGGCGCCACGAGGGCTGGCGATACGGGTATCACGTACCGGCTGGCCATTGGCCAGCAACGCCACCCCCAGACGACCGTCGGCCCGGCCGTAGAGCACGGCGCCGCCGACCGTGACCGGCGTGGCCATGCTGCGCAGGGTCAGGCTGGGTTGCTCGTTACGCAACTGCCACTGCTGTTCGCCGCTGACGGCATCCAGCGCCACCAGATTACCGGCGCCGGTATGCACCACTACCTTGCCTTCGTCCACCGCCGGGGCGGCCAGCACCTCACCGGGCACCTCGCGGGTCCAGAGCAGCGTGCCGTCCAACTGTGATACCGCATAGACGACGCCGTTCTCGGAACCGAAATAGAGGTTGCCATAGGCCGCGGTCAGTCCGCCGGAGATGCGCGGGCTACGCTGGTTGTCGTTGATGTCCAGCTTGTCCAGTCGCAGCTGCCACTGCCGCTTGCCGCTATCGCTCGCATAGGCGGCCAGCACGCCGTCGCGGGAGGCGGCGAACACCCGCTCACCGTTTACCACGGGGCTCAACTGGGAATAGAAGTCACCGACCCCATCGCCGACCGAGGCCGACCAGCGCGGCTTGGTATCCAGGGTATTCCTGACGTCCGGCAAGGGACTTGCCGGTGCCACTTCCGGCTGGCTGGAACAGGCGCTCAGGCCCAAGCCCAGTACCAGCGGCAACATCATGGTCAACCGTTTATGCATGATCACTCCTCGTCACCCAGCTCGGCAGAGACCGCCAGGTTGTCGAGTTTCAGCTGCAGACCCGGATTATTGGTCAGGCCGCCCGCATCCCGCGCTGCACGATAGGCGTCACGGGCATCATCGACCTTGCCGTCGGCCATAAAGAGGTCACCCTGCACTTCGCGGAGCTGGGCAGCGAAGGCGTCGGCCTCGATGGCGTCAAGATGGGACTGGGCCCCGGCCAGCTCGTTCTGCGCCAGTAATACCCGGGCCAGGCGCAGACGAATGGTATCGCCCAGGGCCGCATCCTGGATGCCGGCCAGGGCCAGCTCCAGCTGTTGCTGAGCCAGTGCAAGATCGTTGACCTTCACCGCTTCGGCCGCCAGCAGCAGCGCCGCCAGCTCGCCATAGTTGTTGCCCTGGTTCTGCTCGACGAAGGCTGCGGTATCGTCGAAGGCCGCGGGGCCCTTGGTCGCCAGTTGCTCGCTGACCTGAGCGAAGGCCTCGGCACCGGCCGAACGCGTCTCAATCTGATGACTCTGGTAGTAACGCCAGCCAAACAAGCCACCCAGGCCAATCACGGCGCCCAGTATGATGGACTTGCCATACTCCATCCACCAGCGCTTGAGGGTTTCCAGCTGCTGCTCTTCCGTCGCGTTAATATCCATTTAGATCCCCTTCTTGAGCTGTTCAATCATGTCGTTAACCGCCAGGATCTGTTGCTCGCCCTGGCCGCGCAGATACTTGACCGTGACCTGGCCCCGGGCAATTTCATCTTCGCCCAGGATGAGGGCGATGCCGGCCCCGCTCTTGTCGGCCCGCTTCAGCTGCTTCTTGAAGTTGCCGCCGCCACAGTGGCTCATCACCCGCAAACCCGGCAGCTGATCACGCAGTTGTTCGGCCAGGGCAAAACCCGCCGCCTGACTGTTGTCGCCCATCATCGCCAGATACACATCGGCCAGCGCCGGCTGTGCTTCTACCCGGTCGAGGGTGTCCAGCAGCAGCACCAGTCGCTCCATGCCCATGGCAAAACCGACGGCGGGCGTGGCCTGGCCACCCAGTTGCTCGACCAGGCCGTCGTAACGACCACCGCCACAGACGGTGCCCTGGGCACCCAGGCTCTCGGTGACCCATTCGAACACGGTCAGGTTGTAATAGTCCAGACCACGTACCAGACGGGGGTTGATCTCGAAGTCGATGCCGGCCGACGTCAGCAGCGCCTTCAGTCCCTCGAAGTGGGCCCGGGTCTGCTCGCCGAAGTAGTCACCGAGTACCGGTGCGTCCTGCAGCAGCGCCTGAACCTGCGGGTTCTTGCTGTCCAGCACCCGCAAGGGGTTGCTGTAGAGACGACGCTGGCTGTCTTCGTCCAGCTGGTCTTTGTGCTGTTCCAGATACGCCACCAGGGCCTCACGGTATTCGGCCCGCTCTTCGGGCTGGCCCAGGCTGTTCAGTTGCAGCACCAGATGTTCATTGACCCCCAGCGTTTTCCACAGCCGGGCGGTAAGCATGATCAGCTCGGCGTCGATGTCCGGCCCCTGCAGACCGAAGACCTCGACCCCAAACTGATGGAACTGGCGATAGCGGCCCTTCTGGGGACGTTCGTAGCGGAACATGGGGCCCATGTACCACATGCGGCGTTCCTGGTTGTAGAGCAGACCGTGTTCGATACCGGCGCGCACACAGCCGGCGGTGCCTTCGGGTCTCAGGGTCATGCTGTCGCCGTTGCGGTCGTCGAAGGTATACATTTCCTTTTCGACCACGTCGGTGACTTCACCGATGGCCCGCTTGAACAGGCCGGTGACTTCCATGATGGGCATGCGCACTTCGGCGTAACCATAGGCACGCATAAGGTCACGCAGTACCGCTTCCGCCTGTTGCCAGGCCGGGGTCTGTTCCGGCAGGCAGTCGTTCATTCCACGAATTGCTTGAATCTGTTTGGCCACGAAAATATCTCTATGGTTGACGGCTTAAAATAAATTGAATGCTAATCGGTCTGGAATCAAAAGCGTGTTAGTGGTCTGAAGAGGTGAAGCACGCCAGCAGCAGGAGGCACACCGACACGCCGTAAACCCATCCCTGGGGGCTCGGACATGCCGTCCCTGGCATGTCACGGTCGGCTTAGCCACTCTGCTGCCGGCGCTCAATCCGGCACCCAGTCTGACCACGCGTCTCAGTCTTTGGTTTGCACCGGAATACGGGCGGCCGGATCCATCATGGCCACCTTGGCCCGGATGCGGCTTTCCAGCTCGTCCACCAGGTGGGTGTTATCGAGCCGGCCCACCCGCTCGCCGCCGTCGTAGAGGGCGCTCTTGCGCTGGGCGCCGGCCAGGCCGAGGTCGGAGATCAGGGCTTCACCGGGGCCGTTGACCACACAGCCGATAATGGACACGTCCATCGGCACCACTATGTCCTCGAGCCGGCTTTCCAGCTCGTTGACGGTGCTGATCACATCAAACTCCTGACGGGAGCAGGACGGACAGGCGATAAAGTTGATGCCCCGAGACCGAATGCGCAGGGACTTGAGAATATCGAACCCGACCTTGATCTCTTCCACCGGATCGGCGGCCAGCGAAATACGCAGGGTGTCGCCTATTCCCTCGGACAGCAGCATGCCCAGACCGATGGCGGACTTGACCGCGCCGCTGCGAAAGCCACCGGCTTCGGTAATCCCCAGGTGCAACGGCTGCTCTATCTGACGGGCCAGCTCCCGGTAGGCGCCGACGGCCAGAAATACATCCGATGCCTTGACGCTGACCTTGAACTGATCGAAATTGAGTCGATCCAGGATCTCCACATGACGCAGCGCCGATTCCACCAGCGCCGCCGGGGTAGGCTCGCCGTATTTTTCCTGCAGATCCTTTTCCAGCGAGCCGCCGTTGACCCCGATACGAATGGGAATGCCCTTATCTCTGGCACAGTCCACCACGGCGCGAATTCGGTCTTCCCGACCTATGTTGCCCGGGTTGATACGCAGACAGTCGGCACCATATTCGGCCACCTGCAGGGCGATGCGATAATCGAAGTGAATATCGGCCACCAGCGGCATTGTGGTGCCGGCACGGATCAGCTTGAAGGCCTCCGCCGCCTCCATGGTCGGTACCGATATCCGCACTATGTCGGCGCCGGCCTTTTCCACCGCCCGGATCTGGGCCAGGGTCGCAGCCACATCCGTGGTCAGGGTATTGGTCATGGTCTGTACGCTGATGGGGGCATCACCCCCCACCAGCACGGAGCCAACGCGAATTTGTTTGGATAGGCGACGAACGATGGGGGTTTCATGTAGGGACATCATTTACTCTTGCGTTAATCAGGATTTCGGTACGGTCAGGCGGGCTACCCGGCCGGCGCTGAAGGAGGACAGATCCACCGCCTCGTTCATATACTCGACGCTGGCGGCATGGGGCGCGCCCAGGATCAGACGAAAGGGAGGTTCACCTTCCAGGCTAAGGGCCTGCTGGGCCTTTTGCACCCCTTCGACCAGTACCCGACCACGGCTATCGGTCACCTTGATCCAGCAGTCGTCGGTGAAGCTCATGGCCAGCAGACGAGGATCGGCCGCTGGCTTGGCAGCTTCGATAATGGCAACCGGCTCTTCCGCCAGCTCGGTAACCTCTGCGGCCGGCTTGTCGTCCATGGCGGCAAGGGGCGCCCGGGGGGCAGGAATCGCCTCTGCCGTGGTATCGGCATCATCCGCCATCGGGGCGGCGGGAAGCGTCAGCGGGGGCGCAACCAACGGAATATCCGCCTCTGGTGCCAGCGCCTCCTGGTGCCGGGCACTGGCGTCCTGGCCAGGTTCCATGTGGCTGACCCCGCTGTCCTGCCACCACCAGTAAACCAGCGATCCCAGCAGGCCAAGCAGCACCAGCCAGCTGATCCGCTTGAGCCAGTTGTCGTTGGCCTGTTGCCGGGTCTTTCTGGAAAAGCTCTGCATGGGAGCCGCGGCCTTGATTTGCTCGATGCCACTCATGCCGTCGAACGCGGCCAGCGCCTCTTGTTCGCTGACCCCCACCACCTTCGCATAGGCTTTTACATAGCCGCGCAGAAACGTAAGGGCGACCCCGGCCTTGTATTGATCGTCGTCGATGGACTCAATCACCGCCAGCCTCAGATTAAGACGACGGGCCACTTCGGCCTGAGTCCAGCCTTTGGCTTCCCGGGCTTCACGCAACAGGGCCCCGGGGCCGACCGTGGTGACTGCTTCTGGTTCAGCCTGAGGCTGCGGGTCTGCTTCGTTAATAGTCATTTGATAGGAATCGCCTGGCCTGTTCTGAATCCGGAAATAACCGCACCAGCTCGGCACCGGCCAGTTGGGCTTGCGCCACACTGCCTTGTGCTTCTGCGGTACGCACTGTTAACCATAAACTCTGTGCACTGGGCTGATGCTCGTCCCGGTAGCGGGCAAGATAGTCGAGCGCGCCCCCCTCGTCCCCCTGCTCTGCCAGCAGCTCTGCCGCCCCCAGCAGGGCCTTGGATCTGCCCGGACTGTATTCCAGTGCTCGCCTGAAATAGTCGAGTGCGAGCTCCGGTTTACCATCTCGAATGGCACACATGGCCGCATTTTCGTAGCTGTCGGCCACCTGCACATAGCCAGGTGACACTATCGCCCTCCTGAACATGACATCCGCTTCGGCGAAACGTTCCCGTCCACACAGAAAAACACCGTAATTGTTCAGTCCATCGCCATGGCCGGGATCGAGCTTCAGTACCTGACGATAACTTTGCTCTGCCTGTTCAACATCGGATACCGACTGATAAAACCAGGCGCGAGCAAGATGCACATCGGCATTGCGAGGATCCTGAGCCAGGGCCCGGTCAAGATTGAACTTGGCCTGCTCCGCATCTCCCCGCCGCAAATAGGCCAAGCCAAGATTCATTCGAGTCAATGCCGCATCCGACGGCTTGAACATCACTTCCCGAGACTGACGTCCATCAGACAAGTATGTGGTTTCGTGAACACAACCACTCAGGATGGATCCCAGCAGTAACGCCGGCAACAGAGTAAGCGTTCGCATTCCCTTTACACCAATGATTTTATTCTTAAACCATTGTGACGGATATACTTTGTTCCTGCATCCGTTTTTTCATGGTGCGCTTGGTCCGGTCGATAACATCCCCGACCAGCTGGCCACAGGCGGCATCGATATCATCCCCCCGCGTCTTGCGGATGGTGACGGTATTGCCGTACTGCATCAGCACCTTGTTGAAGCGATCGATACGGCTGTTGCTCGGTTTTTCGTAATCGTTGCCCGGGAAAGGGTTGAACGGGATCAGGTTGATCTTGCAGGGCAAGTCCTTGAGCAGTTCGGCCAGCTCATGAGCATGCTGCATGTCGTCGTTGACATGATCAAGCAGCACATACTCTATGGTGACCTTGCCGTGGTTGGCGTTGGACTTGGAAATGTAGTTGCGCACGCTGTCGAGCAGGGTGGCAATATTGTACTTGTCGTTGATCGGCATGATCTCGGAGCGCAGCTTGTCGTTCGGCGCATGCAGGGATACCGCCAGTGCCACATCAATCATGTCGCCCATCTTGTCCAGCGCGGGTACCACACCGGAGGTAGACAGGGTCACCCGACGCTTGGACAGGCCGAAACCGTAGTCTTCCAGCATCAACCGCATCGCCGGCACCACGTTGTTCAGGTTGAGCAGCGGCTCGCCCATGCCCATCATCACCACATTGGTGATCGGCTTGCGACCGGAGTCACGTACAAAGCCCACCCGGCTGGCGGCGCGCCACACCTGGCCGATGATCTCGGACACCTTGAGGTTGCGGTTGAAACCCTGCTGGGCAGTCGAGCAGAATTTGCAGTCCAGGGCACAGCCCACCTGGGAAGACACGCACAGGGTGGCCCTGTCACCATCGGGAATATAAACGGTTTCCACTTCCTGGCCGCCGACCTGCATGGCCCACTTGATGGTGCCGTCGGCGGATTTTTTCTCGACGCTGATTTCCGGCGCGCGTATTTCGGCCTGCTGTTGCAGCTTGCCGCGCAGCACCTTGTTGATGTTGGTCATCTGCTCGAAGTCGTCACAACCGAAGTGATAGATCCATTTCATCACTTGATCGGCACGGAAGGGCTTTTCGCCCAGTTCACTGAAGAACGCACGCATGCCGTCACGATCCAGATCCAGCAGGTTTATTTTTGTTTCACTCATCGGTTGCCTCTCGCTTTCTGACCAGAGCCCACAGGGCGCGAAATTGTACAGAATTTATGATCCCTGCACCTAACCCTTTGAACGCATTGATTTTTTCAGTTCGTTGTAATTTTGGGGGTCATCCAGGGTCCAAAAGTGCGTCACTTTGGGGATGATATGGCCGTAATGCCGCCTCACCATGTCCACGTTCGCATGACCCAGGAACTGGGCTACATACGACTCACTTTCACCGGCCATCAATGCCCAGCTCGCAAAACTGTGGCGCGTAGTGTACGGCTTCAAGTACGGAATACCAAGTTTTGACAAAATGGTTTTCCACCGTTTTCTGCCCAACACCTTCGCATTGGCAAAGGGTTCATGGTTATCACCCCGGCAGAACACATACTCCTGCTTGCTGGTGTAGGGCCGCTGGGCTTCAAGTGCCTCCATCGCCCTGGCCGGCAGGATCAGCGTTCGGGCGGCATGGGTTTTCGGTGTCTGCAGCTCGCCCTGTTTCATGGTGCGGGTCCGGCGAATGGTCACGGTGCCTTCGGTGGCATTGACGTCTGTCCAGCGTAGTGCCGACGCCTCCCCCGGACGAACACCGGACCAGAACAAAAAGGAC
Source organism: Oceanisphaera litoralis (assembly GCF_016907015.1). Classification (GTDB taxonomy): domain Bacteria; phylum Pseudomonadota; class Gammaproteobacteria; order Enterobacterales; family Aeromonadaceae; genus Oceanimonas; species Oceanimonas litoralis. The sequence continues at coordinate 119,688 of NZ_JAFBBE010000002.1, read as the reverse complement.
AGCAGGTTTTGGGTTACCTGCTCGGTATAGGCGTCGATGATGTTCTCGGCTTCTTCGATGGTGAACACCCGCATCGGTTCGTCGTCCACTTCCTCGGCGCCGACGTTACTGTTCTTCTTGCTGAGCGGTTCTATATAAAGGAAGGGGTTGTTCAGGACCAGCTTCGCCCGCACGGCTTTGGCCATGACGTTACGCATGATTCCCACCAGGGCCACGGCCCGGTTATGGGAATACTGCTCGGACACCTGCCGTTGAAAAGCAGTCAGCTTCGGTTCTGTCAGATCGGATAACTGCGCTCGAGGAAATAGCCGGTCGAGGGTTCGAACATAACTTTCGTGCTGCCGCCGGGTGCTGTTCTTCCACGACCCTTGTTTCAGGTGCAGTTCAACCATGGCGTCGGCCAGGGTTGGGTTTTCGTTGCGTACCTGCTTGTCGTTGGGGAAATGGTCTTCCCACTTGAAGGTGCCGCGAAGGATGGCCAGCTTGATCTCGGCCAGCTTCATTTCCGCCAGGTCGATGTTCTTGACCGTGGGCATAATCCCGAGGGAGCGTTTGGTTTGTTTGGTGTCACCCGGCAGGGTGAAGGCGATACGGAGCTTGTCGCGGTGGACGGACACCCCTTTGGCAGTGGACAGACGTTTCTTGGTTCTAGGGTCCATGATTCCTTCTTTATATAGGTGGGCCTCCTGCATAAAGAAAACCCCCATTACTGGGGGTCAGTATAAACAGTATTACTTAACTATGCACGACGCTGGGCAGCACCGTCAGCGGAACTGGTCGCGTGGCGGCTTGGGGTTGAGCGCCCGCATTTTCGCCAGATAGGCTTCGGCCTCCTGCACCTTGGCCATGATGGTGCTCCGATCTGCCTGCAGCGGAAGCGACCAGGATTTATTTCGCTGCGGGAAGTTACCCTTGGCATTGCGCCCTTCGGCATACGCCGGCCAGTAACAAAGCACCCGCAGGACCGGGTAGGGTCGCCGGTGTTTCGGGCGCACCACGGTGACGTAGCAGGATATGCCTTTAGGGAGGTCAGCGATCACAGCGGCAATGCGGCCCCGCGAGACATAGGGCCAGGTCTCCCATAGCTGTGACCCTATCTCGTTGCGCCAAGCCACCAGGTCGGCTATCAGCTCCCAGGTGTCCCCGTCACCCAGCATCCGCGAGTGGGTGATAACGGCCCCTTTGCGCGTCGGGTTGGCGACCCGAGCCATGATCCGCTCTGGGTTCGCCTTGTTGGGGTGCAGGCTCAACCCTTCCGGTAACTCGGGTATCTCCATAATAGTCCCGTTCTACTGTCCAACAAAAAAGGCCCCTTCAAGGGGCCTATCTTAACCACGCACGGTGTCGAATGGTATCTCGGCCCGCAGCTGCTTCCAGCCCCGGAAATTCCGTGACCGTCGCCAGCCACCGAACAGCAGCGGCGTACCCTGATGCTCGAACGGGCTGGCGTGAACCGGGCGGCTCTCGACCAGGCGTTGATAGATGGCATCGGCCTTGCCCCAGCCCAGGTCGGCCTTGCGGTAACTGGTCTGAGCGGCGGCGCTGGCACTGATGCGCTTGGCTTCCGCCAGGGTGATCACGTCGCCGTCCACCGAATACACCATCTGACCCCGGTGCCGTTCCCGGTCGACGAACGGCAGGTGCCACTCGCCGCGTTTCAACCGCAGCGGCTGACTGGTATCCATCGCCTGCTTGATGGCCACGGCCAACAGCTGGGTTTCGGGCTGGGTGTCGTGATGCTCTCGCAACGCGAAGAAATTATCCCAGTCGGTGGCCGTGATCAGCACCTTGATATGTTGGTAGGGTTCGAGCAGGCGGTTGGTTACCTGCTTGTGGACCCCGATCTCGTCCAGTTTCTGCGCGTAAAGCCGGGCGCTCCTGGCCGCCTGCTGCCACACCAGCCGGGCTTCGTGCTGTTCGCGCTTGCCCAGCTCCTTCTCGGCCTGCATGCCGCTCTGCTTGGCGCCCCAGTGTGACGGGTATACCGGGTTGGTCTTGGTCTGTTTAATGACCTCGATAACCGGGATGGCCCGAGAGCTGGAGCTGTTGCGGCTGAACGCCCGGTGGGTGAGCACCTGGGCATGGACAAAACGCGGGTATTCCACCAGCACCGACGTGATGCGTACCGGTCGGCCGAACAGCGGCTTGTAATAGGAGTCCTGAACAACCTCTACCTGCATCATACCTGCTCCGCTGAGGCCAGCCAGGCGTTGAAGGCTTGCGGGTTAATCACTACCCGGTTGTCCGGGGCCTTGCGCCAATGTACACCCTGCACCAGTTGGCCACGGTTAATCTTGCCGCGAAACGCGGCGGGGGTGTAGCCGAACAGCTCTTTGGCTTTGTTCAGGGTTACCCAGGTATCAGTCATCAGTAAGGACATAGTCGACAACCACTCCGGTTTCAGAAAAAAGGGCTTCCGCCTTCGCCAGTGACTCTTGCCACCGACCGTTGCCATAGGGCACGGATACCACGCGGGTTATCCCGGCCTGAATAATGTGGGACGCGCATCGCACACAGGGCGACAGCGGCCAGACGTACAGGGTGAAACCATGCAGCGGTTCACGGGCGAACAGGAGGGCGTTCATTTCCGCATGCACCGTCAGGTCAATCTTCACTTCACGGTTATGCAGCCGGTGGTCGTCATGGGCATTTCGCGGTAAACCGTTAAAACCCATGGTCGCCACCGTCTTGTCCAGGCGAACCACAACTGCCCCCACTTTCGTGGAAGGGTCTTTGCTCCAGCTCGCTACATGCTGGGCGAGGTTAATAAAGCGCAGATCCCAGTTAGTCACCCCACTTTGCTCCACCGATCCCGGTCTCTACCGTCTTTGGGGCGGTTGGGGTGATGGTGACACCGGACAGGTCCACGTTACCTACGGTGTAGTTGAAGTACCCCCGCTGCTTCTCTTTATAGATAATGGCCCCTGCCAGATAGACGATGGCCCCCAGCAGTTCGGCAACGTCACGGCCTTCGGGTAGGCGCTGGGACTCTTGCGCTTTTTTGATGGCTTGGTATATCAAGCCATCTGCCGAACCGACCAAATCCGAGATCACCTGCATAGGCTGCTGGTCAAAGGGTCGGTCAACAGCGTGGCGCTCTTTACCTTTCCCGGTCGCCGCCTGTAGGTAAGCCTTGTTCAGGACGTTGGCCAGGCTCTCATAACCAGCGGCACTGTTCTCAATATTCATTATTAACAGTATTCCTTGTTTTACAAGACCAAAAAGAGGTCGGCGAACCGACCCTTAAATCAGGCAGCAAATGCCCGACGCTTACTCTGTTTGGGTAGTTGCGTCCCGATCACCCGCGCTGGCACTTGTCCGGCACTCAACACGAATCGTTCCACTCCCTGCACTACCAGCATTTCCACGTACCACTCGTCCACCAACTCGTTATAGCCCAGTTGGCCGTAGCGGTACCCGGTTTCGCCTTCAACTACCACCATGTCGCGATCACATGGCGGGTCACTCGGGTCCACAAGCAGAAGGGTACCTTTCGGGTATCCTGTGCCGGCTACGTCAACTTCCACACAAAACTCGGCATTGTTATTTTCGCTAATGATCCCGGCCACCAAGGCTCTCCCATGCGAAGGCTCCCGTCCCGATAGCGTCCCTGTTACCGGTAGGTAGGTCTTTGTCAACCCCGGTTTGCTCAGCCCCCCGAGTTGTGGGTGGATGTTGGCAGGGTCGTCCTCGACCAATGCCGCAAATCGGAGCAAGAAATCAGTGTTAAGGGGTATCTCGCCGCGCAGGTATTGGCCAAAGGCAGACGTGGAAATCTGCAGGACCTTGGCCGCGTCCTTTTGGGTCGCGGCATGCTGTCTCTTGTAGTCTTTCCAGGCTCGTTGGACCCTTGTAAGGGTCTCCTCCCCGTACACGCGCTTGTTATTCATGCGTTATCCCCCGATAACATGCTTACTTGCTTGATGATAATAACAGGGTAGCTTGTATTCCTCCAAGGGACAATTATTTTTTTATTTCTTCCGTTGCAACTGCTTGTTTTATAAGCCCGGCGATGACCCCGTAATCACGTAGCCGATGGCGAAGCTCTCCTGACGGTACTCCATCCAGCGCCTCGTCCAGGGTTAACCACACCCCTTTATTACCTACGCCTAACACCACGGCGACCAAGTCCCCTGCAGCCTGCGCGAAGCCAAGCCATCGTTTTTGCTGCTCACTCAGGTCTGGGACCACCAGGGTGGTGTCTCGTTTGGGGAGCGCCTTGAGGTATTTGTATTCGATCCACAGTGTCGGGCCGGGGAGACCATCGTTGCGACGATAATAGGCGTCAGGTACCCCGCCTTGGTAGTCATCACGTATTTTCCACTTGAACACCTCGGGGGCCAGCTTCTTGTGCACCGCTTGAGTGTACTGGCTTTCGGTCATGCGGCCACCTGCAGAGTGTCGGGGACCATCAGCGACCCTTTGGTGACATATTTAAGGGAATGGGTTTCCACCTCGGGGCGGAAGATCAGGAAGCAACTCCCTTTCGGGTTGCCCTTCATTTCCTTGCCGGTTACCGGGTGAATGAAGTCGATGCGGCCGCTACGCCACTTGCCACGGGCATCGTTATAGCCGGTGATGATACGCAGCTCCTGGGCCTCGGTACCCGGCCACCAGCCGGCGGTCGCGTCCATGGGTACCAGCATCACTGTGGTCAGCCCGTTCCGGCGCTCGGCCTTGGCCTTGGTTACCCACGGGGTTATGTCCGAATAGGGTGGGTTCAGCCACACGTTACTGTTGCTCCGCATCGGGTGCAGCTGGTCGGCCCACGGCACCACCAGGCTGTTCTCTGCCGGGGTCAGGTAAGCGTCGGGCACCAACGCGGTGTCGGGCATGGCCGCCGCGTCGAGGGCGAAGTCGAATTCCCGATCCAGGGCGTCGAACAGCCATAACGGGGTCCGGGTCTGGTCCCGCGTCAGTTCCGGGGTGGTAGATCCGCCGTAATCAGCCATGGTTTTCCCCCTGTGTGCGGTGCTGGCTGTGCCAAATCCGGTGCCAGCGGCGTGTATGTCGTTTCATGATCCACCTCGATAAAAGGCCCGGAGGGTACCGGGCCTGCATGTTAGGGTTTGTGCTTGGCCGAGACCAGCGGCCACAGCAGGGAGCCGAGGACACCGGCCAACATCAGATCGACCCCCACGGACAGGATGCGGCTACCGAAGTCGATGAGCACCAGGGCAACCAGCATCACCACGATCAGGGTTTTGCGATAGGCGATATTCATCTTCTATACCCCCGCCGGTTGTGCCACGGCGCGAACCAGGGCCATGATGCCTTTCTGAATATCCGTCTTGCCGATGGCTGCCCAACGCAGAGGGTCGGCCTCTTGCAGTCGCGCATATTCGGCATGATTGCTTTCATTGACCGCCTGCTCCACCTGGCCACGGACCAGGGTATCAAGTACCTGTTGCAGCTCCAGCAACTCACGGCCCTTAACCTTGATCTGGTTCATCAGGTCGATTTCTTCCTGTCCCAGCTCCCGGTACCCGGCGATTTTACGGTGTTGGTTATCCATCACTCGATCCCGAATTCACGCAGGTTGACACCCAGCAACTGGCCCACTTTCTTGAGCACCGCGACTTCGGCATCCTCTACTTCCCCGTCAGCCTGGGCGATGGTCAGCATGGCCACGAACACTTCCTCGGATTCCTCCTTACTGGTCTTAATGTCGGCGATTTCGCGCATCACCTTCATCTGACCGATAAGGGGGCCGGCTTCAAACATCTGGGTGAACTTGGACAGGATGGCGTTGATTTCGCCGCCGAAGCCTTCCAGCGCCGGGTTGGCGGCGATTTGTTTTTCGAGGTTGTCCAACTCGGCCGCTTCCAGCTCACCATCGGCATAGGCCACCAGCAGGCAGCCGCCCACAAGGGCTTCCATAAGGTCCCGATTCTCCAGCTTTTTCACTTCGGCCTTGGCAGCGGCGACTTTCTTACCAAACAATTTACCCAGCATGTGTGCTTCCTTCCCCACGATCATAAAAAAACCGGGGTTAGCCCCCGGCACTGTCTTTCCCCATCCGGCTGATCACCGTGCTCACGGCTACGTTTACTGGCACCCGCTGTTTGGGTAGCTCCGTGCGGTGACCATGCGGTTGGGTGCCTGTCTTTCCAGGCTGTCCGTCGCGTCAGTGTGTTGGATGCACACCCGCGACTGGTGGGGTTACTCAGCCCGCCACCCCATCCTGGGCGGGATTGCAGCACCCGTAATGGCAAGCGCACCGTCGGTACCCTTGCTCTTAGAGGTAAGAAAGGCCCCGGTAACGGGGCCTTCTGTCTTATGCCGCTTCGGCTCGGCCACCGAAGAAGGCATCGAACGCAGCCTGAGCAGCGGCGTAGATTTCGTCCGGCGCGATAACCACAAAGTCCACATCGAAGTTCGAGTAGGAACCGTGCTGGTTACTCTCGGAAACGGATTTCAGCTCCCACACGCATCCGAAACGTGGGTTGCCAGCCTGTTCCTGCTCGGCAATCAGGGAGTTCCAGCGACGGGATACCTTGGCCTTGGTGCCAGGCATATCGAGCAGGGCGACGCCTTTCGGCTCACCGTCATCGCTCAACAGCAGGACCAGGTGGGTGGGGTTGTCCACTATGTCGAACTGGGCTTCCTGTTCACCGGCTTCGGCCAGTGCGGCCTGTGCTTCTGCCTCGGTCTCGAACGCGCCGAACATACCGCCACCGAACTTGCGTTTCTTCCACACCACTACCTTGCGGTCGTAATGCAGGTTGATAACGAAAGCGGCGTTGAACAGCTCGGAGTTCAAGCTGTTCATCATCATGCCCGTTTCGGCACCCTCGACGTACTGAGCGTGGCTCTTTTGTACTTCGGGAGACAGCGGCTGCAGGACCTTGATGCGCGGGATAGCCAAGTCAGAGGCACGGACGTTTTCGGACCCTTGACCTACGCGACTGGCGCGTTCTTCGGCGTTGGTTACGGTACCTTTAATGGCGACGGCGGTTGATTCTTTAGTCATGGTTCGGTTCTCTCTTATGTAGGTTCTTGGTTCGTTTGGAACGGTGTGATTATAGTAGAGCTGTTTATATCAAAACAAGCTACACTTGTTTTTTAACGCAAATATTTAGCGGGCCTTGGTCACAGACAATTTAGCCTGCGTGAACGGCACCGCACCTGGTACATCGGCACCCTGCTCCCACAGCTCGCGCACCGCGTTGTTGGCGGGTCGGCGCTGCAGCAGGTAGAAGGCGTCATTGTCACGGATATAGTGATAGAAGCTCTCCCAATCCTCGACGTTGGCTACCGTTTCGGTTTTCCATGATACGGTGCCGAGACCGCGTACACTGGTCTTGTCGATACCCGCTTCCTGCAGGCTGGCCAGCACCTCGTAGGCCAAGGTGTCATATTCTTTCTTGGCGTCGGCGGCGGCCTTGTTGGCGTCGTCCAGTGCTTTCTTGGCCTCGAACAAGGCGGTCATCAGTTCATTGTTCATGCTGCTTGCTCCAGGTTATCCGTTTCTTTGTCGGCGTCAGTGTCCAGCAGTGGCATGGCGACGTCTTCCCATTGGTCCAGCCTGCGGGCTGCTTCGTTGATGCTGTCCTCCAGCTCCAGCTTCTTGTCGTGGTTGTCGGCGATAATCTTGTGGTGCTTCTTCACAGCGGCGTTGTAGGTGGCCACAGCGTCGAAGTCGTCCCGGTCCATGGCTTCCTGCATGGCTTCCTTGGCGGCCAGGTAGGCGTCCTGCGCTTCGGCGTACTTACGCTCCATTCCTTGGTATGCCGCCACGTTCTTGCGGGTTTCTTTCAGGAATTCAATCAGGTTGTCGATAGATTTAACGTCGTTGATTCTCATGGTGTTGCTCCTTGGTTATACGGTTACAGCGTCTTTGTTGAAATGGCGGGCCAACTCGGTGTAGCCCCCCAGGTATTCCGGCTTACCACCGGGGTGTTCCAGGTATATCTGCGGCAGGGTCCCCTGCTTGCGCTCGATGAAGGCGTCGTACTTTAGCTGTGACGCCTCCGAAGCTAGCACCGTCATATCGAGGTTATGGTAGGTGTATGGCATGTCCTGGCTGTCGGCCAGGGCCTTCGCCCGGTTGCAATACTGGCACCAGTCGGCGCCTAAAATAATGATTCTCATGCTGCAAGCTCCTGTAATTGACACACCAGGGCCAGCAGGTCTTCCATCCGGCCCCGTTTCTCTGCCACTTTGATATAAACTTCTTCTTCTGCAGTCCCATCGGCGGCCACATGGATGACCTCGCAACGACGGGTCTGCCCCTTGCGATAGATGCGGTGGACCATCTGCTCGTACAGATCGGCCCGGTGCGTGGGGCTGGCCCATACCAGCCGGGTACCCATGGTCAGCGTAAGGCCATGCCCTGCCGATTGCGGGTGAGCGAACAACACCTGCAGCTTGCCCGCCTGGAATTGCTCGACCAGTCGTTCCCGATCTTTGATGGCGGTGCTGCCGTCGATGATGCCGTAGTCGATACCCCGCTTCTTTGCCTCTGCTTCCAACCCCTTGCGCTGGTGCTCCCATTGGAAGGCGACCAGGCTGGCTTCGGCCTCCAAAGCCAGGTCGAGCACCAGTTCGTGCCGTTCCTTGTGCAGGTCCTTCACCGCCCCGTTTTCGTCATACACGGCCCCGGACAGGATCTGCAGCAGTTTCTGCAGTCGCGCACCGGCATGGACCGCATTCACCACTTCTTTGTTCTCCAACTCCAGCAGCGAGTCGTACTGCATCTGCCGGTACATCTTGAGCAGTTTGGGGGGTATATCCACCTGCACCGTCCGGGTCACCAGCGGCGGCATTTCAGTGACGTCATCGAGGTTTACCCGAAAGGTCACATCACTCAGCAATGCGGTCACAATGTCATTGGCCTGGGGCTTGTCTACCCACTTCACGATGGTGTTGGTCACCTGCTTTGGACTGCAGACGTTGGCGCGGAAACCAAAGTAGTTCTTGCCCAGCCGCTCACCTCGATCAACACAGAAGGCCAGATGCCATACGTCCAGTACCGACTTCGGGGTTGGGGTGCCCGTCATCAAGGTGACGTAGGGAACCTCGGCGGTGACTTTGGCCAGGGCTTTCGACCGCAGACTGTCTTTGTTCCTGAACGCATCGGCCTCATCCACCACCAACACATCGAACTGGGTGTGCCAGTTGTTATCGGCGATCTGCTTGATGGCGTCGTGGTTGGTGATGACCCACTGGGCCTCACTGCTGGTCATCACCTGTTCCCGGTTCTTGGCATAGGCGATTTCCCAGCGTGATCCCGGCACAAAGCGGTCAAGGTCCCCGCCCCAGGCCGGTTTGAGAATGGACAGCGGCCCCAGCACCAATACCCGAGCGCCGGGCCAGTATTGTTCGATAGTCAGGATGCAGGAGGCCGTCTTGCCGGTCCCGCAGCCCGAGAAATTGAGTAGCCGGCCGGTGGCGGCCCATCGCTCGGCAAAGGCCCGTTGGTGGGCCATGGGTTCTAATTTCATTGGCGTCGTTCCTCAATAACAGTCAGGTTTTCAAGGCCCTTGTTGATGCTTGAACTCGCCAGGTTGGCCCCCTCGCAGGGGGCTTCACCCAACATGAACCAGTAATATTGGTCGTAGATGTAAGTGACCATGTGTGGCTGATACAGGATGTTGCGTATCGCCTTCTGCGCCCGCTCATCGAACTGGTTTCGACAGTCTTTGATGAATTTCCGCAGATCGGCCCCGCGCCCTTTGGCCTTGGGGTTTTCCAACAGCCGGAACTGCCACCGCAGGGCGGCCGTCAGCAGAAAGTCGTACACGCTGCGTTTAGCTGGCATAGGGGCAGTCTCCGGTGCCGAACTTGCCGTTGCCGTAGGCACACCAGTTACAGTTGCTGGCGTTCGGCTTGGGCAGGAAGTTCTGCGCCGTAGTCAGCTCCATGGCCCGCTTGTGATAGCGCGGCAGCAGTACCCCCAACTGGCGTCGGGTGAAGGAACGCGGCATTTCCTCGCCCTTGTCCAGGTACCAGAAGTTGATGCTGAAATGCTCCAGCTCCGGGTAGCGGTGGAACGCATGGAGGGCATAACTGATACCCTGATCCGAGTGTTTCAGCTCGTTCCCATACTTTCGCCCCGATTTATGGTCAATAATCAGTGCCGACGTTTCCGATTCGCGCACGAAGACGTCCAGCTTGCCCCGGCCCCACAGCTCGGGATCGTTCCATTCGCACGGTGACCAGTCCTTGCGGATGCCCCAGTTCTCTTCCATCTGCACCTTGCCGTCGATGAACTGTTCGCGCAGCCACTCGAACTTGGCGGTGAACTTGGACAGCTCCGCCGGCAACTCGCCACCGACACGGACCCAGTTTTCGGCCATATCGTGCATGGCGGTACCTCGGCTGGCGGCGTCCGAGTCTTTCTGCGGTTTCTTCTCGATCTTGGCCAGGTACACGCGATAGGGGCAGGCTTCATAATCTTTGAGCGTACTGAACGACCACACCGGCACAGCCCCAGTCTCAAAAGTGGTGCTGATCTGGGTCGGGTCCTCTTTCTTTGCCGTGTCTACCTTGCGGGCCTGTAAGGCGCCGGTAAAGGCAGTCTTGGTTTCGGCTTTTTCTGCGGCGGGCTTCTGTTCCATTTGTATGGTGACATGACCGCTCTCCGCAGCTCTGCTTTTGAGTGCGTCTTTGAAGCTCATGGCTTGTTTCCTTGGTGTGGGTTATCGGTCGGGGGTTACCCGACCTTGTTGAGTGGGCTGACGCCCTGAACCATGTTGAGCTGAGCCAGGGTGTCCTGCAGCTCGCCGGGGTCCATTAGCCAGTTGACCTCCACGCCCGAGGTCTTGGCGGTGTTGGTCTCCAGGTATTGCTTGCGTAACCGGGTCACCGGTACCGCATGGGACGTCAGCATGCGCGACATGGCGTTCTGGGTGATGTCCTTACCCGCCCGGTAGCTGTACAACAGCCGCAGGTCGGATACCGGTACCAGTGCCGTACCCTTGTTGGCACACAGCAGCCACCGCTTGATGACGCCCTTGACGCCCTGAATGAGCGTCTGTTCACGGGCCAGCAGCTCGTTTGGCTTGGCCAGCAAATCGGGTATGAACTCGCCCAGGTCGCCGGACATGACGCACTTGAAGAACCTGGTGGTGCTGTCCATGGCTGCTTCGATGGCCGCTTCTTTGGCGCCGCCCTCATAAGGCTGGCGAACCATGTGCAGGTTGACGTCGAACACCGTCAGGTAGGCGGCGAAGTCGTGCAGCTCCGATTCGGTGCGGGCGTCGAAGTTCACGCGGTCGGCGTTAATATCCGGCATGACATGAACCAGCTTCACTTCCTGCCGGGGGGCCACGTTGTAACGGCGGTCACCGGCGTCAATCTGCAAGGCTCCTATGTCGTTGGTGGCGAAGATGAAGCTGGACCAGCTAGGGACTTCTTGCTGATCGGTTCGCATCTTGCGCAAGGTGGTGGTGGGTTCAGTCACCATGTTTTTCAGCTTGTTCGCGGCTTTACGGGTACCGGAACTCACATCGGACAGGTTGAACTCGTCCACCATCACCACCAGCGCCGTTTCTTCCCAGGCGTTAAACTGGTCATCTGCGATCCGCTCCAGGGTCTTCATTACCGCATGCTTGGCAAACAGGGGCCGTAGAATGCGGTGGAACAGGTAGCCTTTACCTGTTCCTTGAGTGCCGTGAATGAGCCAGGCGGTTTCGGCCTTGCGGCGTTCCTGCCAGATGTAGGCCAGCCAGTTGATGAACCGCTCTATGGCCCCATCGTCGTAATTGAGCATGTGCGCGAGGATGCTGTATATCTGCGGACACATGCCCAACAGCGCGTGAGCGGTTTTCATGTCCGCCGGCATCGGTTCGCCTTCGTTGTGCTTGAGGTAACGGGAGGCTTGAAACTGGTTGATGACCAACCGATCTTCGTACTTGCGCAGTACGCCCAGTTTGGTTGGGTCCATGACCAGCTCGCCTTGCGGATAGGTGTCCGGCATCGGCATCCCGAACGAGCGCATCCAGTGCTCGGCATGCTCGCGAGAAACCACGGCCATGCGGACCACTTCGTCTTCTTTCGGGTCATACTCGATGCGATACAGGTTGTCTGAGTTGAAGTCGTTCACCAGCAGCGGGCGAATGGCGCGACTCTTGCCTTCGTCATCTTCGGTCAGGGTGGCCGGGCCGCCATACTGTTGAACGTGCCACTCGTACATTTCCGGGTTGGCTTTCTCAAACAGGAACGGCTTTTCATCCGGTTTGAAGCAATACACGATGGTCGGGTTGTCGCGGTTCACCCAGTAGGCGTTCGAGTCACCCCCGTTGACGTTATACCGGACGTACTGGTCATCGTGTGCAGCGTACTGCAGCGCGATCTGGTGCGGGTCGATAACCACTTCCACGGTTCCCTGTTTGGTTTTCAGGGTGGTGGTCTTGTGGTGCCGGGTACTGACCCCCAACAGTTTTAGTAGCTCTGCCCGTTTCTTGTTCAGCGCCGCCGTTACCGTCGCCAGGTTGGTTTCGGTGATCAGCGGTCGAATGTCGATAGTGGGGGACGCTTTCTTGACCAGCACGATACGGTCGGCATCGTCAGCAAACGGGTTAGCGGCGTGGTCCCCAAACAACGGTGGGGCCATGTACACGATCCGCGCCGATTCGGCCAGGCAGGGGTCGATAACCGATTTTATCGCCTGCAAGGACGGGGTCAGGGCTAACTGGTCCCGAACCTCCTCGATGGTGATGTTGAGCGACCGCAGCCAGGGTTTGAGCGCCTGCGGGGACACCGCATGGGATAACAGAAAATGCAGGTGCATGTTCACGCTATCACCTTTCAGCCCGAACGAGCTGGAGGCCACGGCAACATAGCTGGTGGTGCGCAGGGCGCCCGGCAGCAGGCTCACCACGGACTCGGCGACCCGCATCACATCGACCAGATTAACCACCCCCGGAATACTGACGGTATTCAGTTTGAGGCCGTCAATATCCAGTACCAACAGGTGGCTTGGGGCCATTTTGTCGGTCAGCCCTTTACGGGATTCATTCTTTAGAGGGCGGGTGGTCAACCCTTTGTACAAGGCCGCTCCGTTCCCGGCGTATTCTTTCAGTAAGGCGTGGTAGCGAGTCATCCCCGCTTCGTCGAGGGTGATTTCCTCGTCGTGGGTGGTGATCTTGGACGCCTTGGGGTAGGGTTCATTCACACCGGGGGCAATACCGATTTTTTTGCATAACGGGCCGACAGCGGCAGTCAGAAACTGAATAATCATACCCCTCCCCTCCCGTTGCGTTGCTGCGCCTTCTGGGTTTTCTCGTAGTCATCCCGGCAGTCGGCATCGCAAAACAACGCCTTATCCAGTGGCTCGCGGCAGTAGTAACAAGAACCCGTGGCGGGTAACCGTTTGTGCTTGCGGGCGCTGTCAATCCTCAGTTGGTGCAGAAAACTCTGCTGTTCTTCTACGTAATCAAGGGTGTCCATCATTGCTCCGACAAAAAACAGCGCCACTGGGTTTAAGGCCGAAGACAGTAGCACTGTTTTTTATGGTTGTCAGCAGTTCCTGAAAATATGACCGTCTTCTTCGTGGTAGTCGTAGCCGAGGTCACGGGCGAAGGCGTCTATATCGAAATAGCTCTGCAAATGTGAGGGTATTTCGTGGGCGTAGCACTCGTCCCACAGCTCCTCCGCGTAGTCACGGAAGCTGGAGTAGCACCCGCAATACTTGTCCTCGAAGTCGCTCTGATCCCAGGATCCCATCCAGCCGATGTAGACGTTGACTGCATCCCGGTCAAACTGCTCGTAAGCCTCCAGCAGGTCCCACACCGCTGCGTCCACATCACACTCGCCGACCAGACCACTGGGGATTTCCTCCCAATCCTGGAACATCAGTTCGGGGTCTTCTTCATCGTCGTGCAGGTTCAGGCAGCCAGTGATGAAGTCGTCGTGGTCGCCATAGTCGGATAAGTCCAGCCAGGCGCCGGTCAGGTCGCCGTTGTTATATTTTTTGAACGTCGAAACGAAGACTCTCATTTATTTACCCTCCGGGTGTTTCAACACTTCAACTGATACCCCCAGTGCGTCGGAGACACTGAGCCCTTGTTTTCGCACCTTATGTATTACGGTCGTGTACACCCTCCCTGCTTTCAGGGCCGCTTTTTTTAGCGACATGATTTCCCCTTCTAGGCGCACTATTGTTGTTGTACTTCTGTTAATTGGTTGCTCATGCGCAGGTATCCATTTGCAGTTCCCTGGCCCGTAAGGTTTGGTGTTATCCACCCTCTCCAAGGTGAATCCCGGAGGGCATTCGCCTACGTCATGCAGGAACGATTCAAAACTCCGCCACACCTCTGGAGGCTTCCTATGCTTGTAGCTGCCGTAACAGTCAACTTTTGGGTTTGTGCAGCGCGTCCACATAGCACACCAAGCCTTGTAAGTCCGCGTCTTACTTGCTCCGTGCGTCTTGTTCCTGCCCTGGAGGTTATCCGCCTGTTTACAGGTGCAGCTCACAACGGCCCCGCGCAGGATGTTGTATGCGTTTATTAGCTTTTCTACCCCACAGTCACAAAGGCAAAGCACTTTGGGATACTTGGCTGTACCGATAACCCGTAATCTCCCGTATCGTTTACCAACCATCGACTCTCGTTTACTAGGCATGGTCGTGCTCCTATGAAAAAGGCCCCTGTCTTGGGGCCTTGGTTGGTTACTGTTGAATCGACTTCCAGGTCTCGCTGATGACGTTAGCTTGGTGCGTAGCGTCAGCGAAGGCGTTGTGCCGCACCCCCACAAAGTTGTTCTTGTTCCTCTCCTTCACCGCCGGATTCAATGCCACCAGCGTCCGCATATCGTACACATGGCGGTAATCCCAGAAGGGGGTCAGCCCGTTCTGTCGCAACAGGTGCTCCAGCAGGGTGACGTCGAAGGTGCTGCCGTTGCCCCACACCGCTACGGTGTCGATGTTGCTGCGCTGCTTTTCGAGTGCCACAAAGTCGAGCAGCGTAGCCAATTCATCCCGCAGCCCCCGAGTAATGGCTTCTTGGCCCTGGACCAGCTCCTCTCGGGCCACGTCCTCCTGCCTCAACCACCACAAAAGCGTACTGGCACTTGCGGTGCGTCCGGCGTTCAGCTGTTCCTGGATGCTCAAATGGCCGTACCAGGAGCAGTCGGAGACGCCCAACTCCATAGTGAAGGGGATGGCGGCGATAGAGGTGATCACCGCATCGGGTGCTGTATTCAGTGTTTCCAGGTCGAGGCTGATGTGCAGCAGGTCTTTCATAACGGATCCTTATTTCGAGTAACAGGTATCAAACCCGCCTTCGGAGGCGAGCGGTATGTCAAAGCACCAGGCCGGCGGGGTGGCCATGATGGTTCCCATGGCGTCGTACTCGGCCTGTGCCGCGTCATCACGGACAATGGACAGGATTTCATCGTGCACCGACCCCACTACCCAGCCGGTGCCGTTGGCCTGCAGCAGGTGCTCGGTCTTGACCATGTGTTCGGCCACCACATCGCGGGCCAACGCCTGAATTGCATTTTCCAGGCAAGCGCCTCCATATAGCTTCTTCCACACCACCTTCTGGAACCGATCACGGGTACCGTCGTCGTAGCGGTACTCATAATCTACGCCGCGGGCATGCTCGACCATCTGGCAATGCAGGCCCGGATACTGCAGCTCGCGACCCGAGGGCAGGATAAGTCTCTGGTACCGGACCTTGATGCAACCATGCCGGCCCACTTCCATGTCGCACAACTCGTCAGTCATGGCCGGGATAACCACACTGCCCAGGAAGTGCCACATGTTCTTGATCATGGGGTGAAGCTGGTCGTAGGCTGACTTGGTCTGCCGACAGAAACTATCCGGGAAAAAGGTGGGTGGCATCCCCATCGGTCCACCAGCCATGGTGGCCTGGAAGGTGGCCCACCCCATTTGGAATCCGAGGCCAAGCGCAGCGACCTTACCAACCTGTCTTTCGTCCGGGTTCTCTTTCTTGTTCACTGGGTACCCGTAGATGGCCTCCCCCATGGCGCAGTAGAGGTCACCGCCCCGGCCCACTTCCTCCAGCAGGTCGTCCTGTTCGCAGAACCACAGGTTCATGCGAAGCTCGATGTTGGACAGGTCGCGTACCACCACCTGATACCCGGGCGGGGCCTCCAATGACAGCCGGTGTTTTGACCCCCTGGGCAGGTTTTGAACGTTACAAGCCTCCGAACCCGACCAACGCCCTGTATGGGCTTTGTGGTAGTTCAAGGGGAACGGCATGTAACCATCCAGGGGTAACCGTCCGGCGGTGTCCAGCAAGCGTTTTGCCCGGCTGGCGGCGATGGTTGACTTCACTTCCTTGCGGGCCTCGTATACCGTCAGGTGGACCGGGTTCGCCTGCTGGAATTTCACATACTCCGGGTCGGATTTCCCCAGCGCCGGTTTCATCTGGAAGTCTTTCTTGTCCAGCTTGTAGGGGACGCGCAGACCCAGGCGCTTGATCAGCGCCGCGTACTTCTGGTTGCTGGCGAAGGCATCCGCGCCGATACCCTCGATCCCCAGCGACGCCAGATAACTTTGGGCTTCGTCCACGACGCGGAGCTTGAGCGCCTGTTGGTCCTGCCCTACCTCGCCCAGCAGCCGTGTGTTTATCAGGAACTGCGGCTCAATGTTCCCGCGCAGGGTGATGTGCATCAGCGCCCATTCCATTTCGGGTACCCGCCCTTCCTGCCAGTGGTGGACCAGCAGGCGGCGGGTCAGGTTGACGTCCTGCTCACAGTAGCCACTCATCGACTCCCACAGGCCGGGTTCACTCATTAAGTCTTCAATACCCATGGCAGAAGCCAGCTCATGCCCCTTGCGCAGGCTCTCGTCGTCCGGCCACACTCGCTCGGCATGGGCCGCCAGGCTGGCGGAGCGGTTGATATAGCGCAGCCGGCTGACCAGCATGGTGTCCAGATAGAAATCGAACTCCAGCCCGTACCGCCAGCGCAGGATGGCGCCGTCGAAGTGGGTGTTCTGACACAACAGGCCGACACGCATGCCTTCTTCCCGCAGCCCGCGCACTTCGTTGGCCCAGTCTTCTATTTCCTGCGGGTCCAGTATGGTCACCGGCTGGTCATCGGCCGCGAACCCCAGCATCTGGGCGCGGAACCGGTCGTCCATGATGTACTCGGCATAAGTCCGGCCCTTGAGCGTGTACCCCTTGCCGTAGAAAGTCTCGAAGTCGAGGCAGTACAGGGTGTCTAGGTTGAAGGCCGCCTTGATGGCGTCGATTGTTTCTTTCACGGGTGCTCCCTACTGCCTAAAATGGTCATAACTTCATCGGCACACCGGTTCCAGGCCGCTTCATTGATAAAAGAGTCGGTCAGCCCCGGCATGTGGCCCTTGGCTTCCTGCACCGTTACGGCGTACTGCTCCAGGGCCACTAACAGGAATGCCTGCATGAGTGACCCTGAGCTGCTGTGGTGCATCAGGTTTTGTATTTTCTGTACCGTGGTCATAGTGGTTCTCCGGTAACGGCCCCCGCAGGGGCCGGTGCTAGGGTCAGGCGATGAGTTGTTCGACTTCGCCGAATACCTTGCCGAACTTGGCCAGGAAGTACGCCTTCTTGCGTTTGGCGTCATCCAGGTCGTGCTCGAGTTTGTTTATGTTGCGGTTCATCAGCTCCACCACATCGGCTTTGTCCAGCGGCAGGTCGTCATCGAAGGCCGGGATGACCTCGAACCGCTTGCTTTCGTCCTGCAGCGCGTTCAGGTAGACGAATTTCAGCTCGGCGCTGTTATAACCCACCTCGAGGTAGGCGATAATCAGGGTCGGGCTGTCCTTGAAGGGTTCAAACCCGGCGATGATGCCGGTGTGCAGCTTGGGATCGCCGTAGCTCGGCTTCTCCAGGATGCGAACCCGGTCACCGACTTTCAGGGTGTGGGTGGCGATCATCTCGCGGGTGTCTTCTACGGCGATCTTGGTACCATTCAGGTTGTATACGGTCATGGTTATTTCCTCTTTGGTCATGGTTGTCTGAGTGCATGGCGGGCCTTGGCGGCTACCTGCTTCATGCGCTCACGGGTGTAACAACTTTCTCGGGTGGTGGTTTCCAGCTCCACCCACCCCCTCGTCGGGTGCAGTACGGCAAACTGGCGCGTGTCGCGGTTCAGTCGTCGCACGTACAGCGGTATCGTTCGGGGGATCCCTTTGGTGCATCGTGTCCATCCTTTCATACAGTGTTCCTGTTCATGGTGGTGCATACTATAACAGTGTTACTGTTTTATAAATCCGCAAATTCAGCCAGGTGCTCCTCCAACTCCTCCACCTGACTTTCCAGCGCTTTGATGGTTTCGTTGGCCTCTTCCAGCTCGTCTTCCAGTTGGGACACTTCATCCCGTATCACGGTCAGCTCCGCTTCATGGTCGGTCTCCAGTGCTTCAATATCGTTGTCGTACCGGCGTTCCAGGTCCTCCATCATGCGCCGGGACAGCTCGGCAAAGGCTTCGGCCAGGCTCTTTTCGAGGTTGGCCGTATCAACAGTCAGCGTTACCCAGCTCATGGGCTTTCTCCTGTGCGTTAAACAAGTCCTCGCCCTCGGCCAGGATCAGGTCGTGCAATCGCGTCCTGAGTGCCGTCAGATAGCGTTGCACCTTCGGGGTGAGCATTGCCATGTCTTCCTGGTCCAGCGTCGCTATGCGGGCCATGGCGGCGTTCATTTCGGCGTCCGTCGGCAGCTCGCTCTCGCACAAGGCCCCCCACAGGTCGAACGCTTTGTCGGGATCCCGCTCCATCACCCACAGGGTCAGTTCCAGGTGCTCCTGACAGTAGGCTGTCAGCGCCTCCTCTCGCTCCTGCGCCATACCTTCGTTCCAGGCCAGTTGATCGACGGCCCGCTCAACGCTCATCATCTGATAACAGTCCATCACTCTCTCCTGCCAATGTGCGGTTAACCCGGTACTCAAATTCGATACGCTGCTCCAACCGAGCTAGCCGGGCAAACAGCTCGGTGAGCTGGCACTGTTGCTGCTCGTTGCGGCGCAATGACCACTCCAGCAGGTTGGCTATCCGCCCGAATCGCGGGTGGGTGGTGTTGTTGTCCAGTGACCGCAGGTAGTCCAGCTGGGGTCGGTGTATTTTCACTAAACTCATGCTGCCTCCTCGCGGGTAAAGGTGCCGTAGATGTGGCACCGCTGAGGTAACTCGATGCGATACAGCCATTCATCCAACTGCCTCTCGGTCCAGGTCGTGGTCAGGTGTATCTGACTGATTCTCCGGTCTTCTCGGTAGGGGTAAGGGCCGTCAACGTCCCAGGTCGCCGCCATCTTCTCTAACCGGTCCATCAGGTAGCGGGTTCCGGCGGTGGCGAGGTCAATCCCCAACTCGTTTCGGGGCTTGACCGTTAAATCTTTGCGTTTACCAGCCATACTGGGGTAGCTCCTCGGTTAGGGGGCCATCACCATCCAACACCAGCCAGTCAACGCTGTTGTCGTGGGCGTAGGTCAGCACCTGTTCCATGCTCGGCATGGGTGGCTCCTGATTGATGACGATGTTGCGTACCAGTGGGACACTCAGCATGTAGCCATAGGTTCTATCCCATATGGCGTGGCGGTATTCGTCACAGCCGGCCAACTCACCGAGTCGCTTCGCGTCTTCCTGTGTCAGGTGACCGGTGCTTAACACGGCCAGTGTTTCTTCCTGGTGCATGGTTAATCTCCTTGTGCTTCCAGATAGGTGCGGATGCCGGCGGCGATGGGCGCAAAATCCCCGTCCTCCAGGTTGCTCAGGAACGCCTCTATGTCGGCCGGGGTATGACGGGTGCTGATAAGCTCTGCCTTCACCACCAGATTCAACAGTCGGTCTTTCAGCAGCACCCTGTCGGTCAACGTCAGGTTACTCATGGGTGTTCTCCTCTATGTAACAGTGAATGCGATACCCGTCCGGTTGCTCCCCGCAGCAGTCACAGGGCGCGGTCGAGTGCTCCAGGTCTTTCAGTGTGTCGCCGACCATCACCCAACCCAGGCGTTCCAACCCCTGGTCGATGGCCTGCATCCTCCGATCGGCTTCCTCGGGCGAGTAATCCCGGTCCAGATGGGTGTAATCCGCGTTCGCTATCACGGGGATACAGTCCCAGCAGACGTATATCGCTCTCAGTTCCATACCACCTCCGGTTCAAGCTGACGCCATTCCGGCGCCCAGTGGTCCCACATGCCGTTGGTTTCAGGATCATCACCGAAGAACCCCCAGCAGGAGTCCAGCAGCTCGCCCTCGGTCGGGTCGTCTTCCTCCTCGTCGTGCTCCCAGACCTCGAACCCCCAAATGTCGCCGGTCAGGTACTGGTCGTAGGTCTCCACCTCACCTTCGAGGTAGCTTTTCGCCTTGTCCCAGTCGCCGCCCCACTCGAACTCGACCCGCTGATGGGTGGCGAATATCCAGCCCACCTGCCCCGAATCCCAGCGACAGCCGAATGGGCCGGTGCTCATGGTTAATCCCGAGTGGTCATACAGGTACAGCGGCAATATCAGCAGTTTGAGGTCACCGGGCACCTGGTCTTCGTACAGGTGGTAGAGGTCCACCATGTCGTCGGTGTCCTCCGCGTGGAACTCGTTAATCACCTCCTGCCGACCGTCGCACTCCGCGCAGTCGTCGGCCCCTTCACAGTGGGCCGGGCAAGGGATGTACTCGTTGCCCAGGTCATACCCTTGTTCGTGGAGTCCGGGATGGTTATCCGCCATCACCCACATCAGGGCGCGGAACAGGGCGTCGTTCAGCTCGGCGATGCCGTCCTTGTCGCCCAGGTTGTAGTGCCGGTGCTCGCAGGCCATGATGCCCACGTTGTCCCAATGGCGCGGGTTCTCCGGGTCAACGTCCTGGCGTAACAGGATGCTTATCTTCTTGGTCAGGTCATGCGCCTCGACCATCTGTTCATCGGTAATCATGCGGGGTCCCCCGGGTTGAATCCGTCACAGCCGACGATGCCGGACAGGTGGTACAGGTCCACCCACTCCACCTCACAGGCGGGACAGTACATTTCCTGCCAGACGGAGCCAGCGTCTGACTGCATTGATGCACCTTGTATGTCGTCGTGACCACAGGCGGGGCAGTGCAACCCCAACTTCTGCAGGTAGCGTTCTTCCAGTGTGCTCATACGTCGGCCACCTCATTCAATAATGCCCGTGCTTGCGGCGGTAACACTTCCGGGGGGAACTGCGTTACCAGCCAGCCCAGCTCCCGTATCTGGCCCTCGGTCATCAGGCCCACCGCCGATACCAGCCAGTCCCAGACCAGATCGGCCTCGTCCACCAGGGTCTCGGTGTGCTCGCGGCGAACGTCGTTCAACCGACACAGGAAATCCTCAATGTCCATGGTCACTTCTCCTCGTCACCCCATTCTTCCAGCCGTGTGGCGGCCTCCTGCAGCGCCTCGACGCAGCGGTCGTTGTACCCGGTGTCACCGGTCATCTGAGCGATGACCTCGCGCAAGCGGTCACTCAGATCGCCATTGGTCATCCCCGGCCAGTTGGTATAACCCGTGTCCTCGTCCATCCAGTAGCCGAAATCGCTGCCGTCACCAGGGTGGGCGCCGAAGTAGTGGCCGTGTGGGGCCAGCTCCTCCATGCTGCCCAGCAGGTCTTCATGCAACAGCCAGTGGCAGTCGTCGGACAGCCACCAGTCGTGGTCATCGTCCGGTAGCGGCAGGCTCAGGGGGTTTCGGTTTACCCCGTGGCGCAGCAGGAATTCGATGAATGTCGGTACCAGGTCCTGTGGTCGGTGCGTGGCACGGATAACCGTGCCGGGGGTCGCTTTAATCATGGTTGTGCTCCTTTATCCATGGCCGCCTGGATGCGCTGGTAAGTTGCCTCTATCCAGCCGCCGGTGGTGAAGTCACTGGCCGTTTCGTGATGGTCAACCAGCTGGTAATTGACCACATACAGGTATTCGTCGCCGATACGCACCGTCGCCGCGTCAGTGGCGGTGACCTCGGCCCACGCTTTCTGCAGGTCGCGGGGGTCCTGCTCCAGCCAGTCACCGTCGTAGTCGTCCCGTACCGCCACCGGGCGTTTTTCGGCGAGCGCCGCCCGGACCAGTTCGAACGCCATGTTGTACAGGCCGCTGACCGGCGTGTGCAGCTCGACCCCCGCCCGCAGGCAGAAGTCGAACAGCAGCCGATCCAGGCCCATACCGTCGTTGTGTTGGATGCGGTGGCGGTACAGGCACTTCGCCAAGGGTATGGGCTGGTCATAGTCGAACACGCCGGGGTACTGGTCCCAAACCACGGTGCTGTCCATCCAGTCGCCGGTGTAGGCCGCCAGGGTGACCAGCTCGTCCATCAGTCCTATCTCACCGTCGGTTTCCAACAGCGCCGGTGGTCGTCTGGCCTCAAGGTCGGTCAGATACAACTGCCACAGTTCCACCAGCAGGTAGCCGGCGGTCGTTCCGAATCCGCTCATTCGTCCTCTCCTTCTGTCCACTGCTGGTAGCTTTTCCGGGCGGCCTCTATCTCGCGCAGCATGGCCTCCACCTTGAGGCGGATGGCGCTCGTCAGGCTGCGCAACCGCTGTTCAGTTGCAAAGGCGGCGTCCAGTCGCTCCAGCAGCCGGTCATAGTCGTCATCGATTCCGTCCAGATCGGCATCCCGTGTCCAGTCCCTGAACCCGGCGTCGTAGTCGTCCGGTGCCAGCGCCTGCAGCACCTCGCTGGGGGTGAACTGCAGGTTCCCGATGCTCATGCTGCCGTATTCCTCGCCCAGGTATTCGTCGAACTGTTCTGTGAACACCTCTCGGTCGAAGTCGAACATCTCCTGCTCCTCCCGCAACCGGACTTGTTCTCGCTCAACCTCGGTATGGTGGGTATCCAGCTCGGCCAGCGTGTCCTTCAACACGGCGGTCAGTGTCGGCGTCGGCGGCCGGGGGGCGTCGGGGTGCCGCATAAAAGTCATTTCTTCCATCATTCTCTGCTCCTCACCACCAACTGTCGTAAAACACCACATACCCCTCGGCCAGCGCCGCTCGAGCCTTGGCCACGAACAGCAGGTCGTCGTCCCTGTCCTCCGGGGTGGACTGCCCGAAGAAAAAGCCCGAGGTCGGGGGCAGCTCGCCGGCGGTAATGTCGGCTTCCAGCACGTCCAGCAGTTCTTCGGTCAACCGGACCGTGTTGCCGTTGAACTCGCGGTCAGTACCGCCCTTGGCGATATACAAGTGGTGCATCCAACCATGCAGGTTGGGGTGCTTGCGCCAGGAGGCTATCTGCTCGGCCTGGTCTTCCTCGTTCTCCCCCGATCCGGCAGGTTGCAAATCGACCATGGCTTCCGGGTCGGCTAACAGGGCGGGCCTGATTTTGAAGGCGTACATGTCGAGTCCCATAGGGTGTTCCTTGTTTTTTGTCAGGTTAAAGTTAAGTGTTACTGGTTTTACAGCGCCAAAAAAACCGCGTTGGCGTGGTCCAACAGCCCGCGCAGTCCGGGGTCGTTATACAAGGTGCGATGCAACACCGGGTGGCGGTTGCGCACCAGTTGCAGGGTGACCAGCATCTTGACCGGGTCGGCTTCGTCCACCAAGGCAGTGGCGTATCCCTCGCGGTCGCGACTGTACAGCGTCCAGAAATGTTCGCTGACCTCGGCGTCCGTGACCGGGTGCGGTGGCAGGTACTCCGAGCCGATGGCCGTACAGTACCCTTCGCTGCCGTCACTCGGCTGCTTGTTCTCGTACACATAACGCAGCTCCAAGGCCGTCGCGCTCGCTAACAGGGTGCTGAGTGTTGTCATGGGTTGCGTCATGGGTTGCCTCCGCAATGTTAATTAACAGGGTAAACAGGATGGCCATTGCCAACAGAGCGACCACCGCCAGATAGGCGATAAAAAACGCCGGCTGCTTTCTCATGCTCTATTCCTCCATGTAAGGTTCGATGTGACCCTTTCGGTGGGAGTCGAGGGCGCTGGCAAGCCGGGTTTTTAGTTGCGGGTGGCCTACCCAGCGCACACTCCACATCTGCGGCCACCGGCTTTTGGCCCGCTGCCACAGCTCCAACAGATATTCCTGCCGTTGGGCGACGTCCAGCGAATGCCACAGCTCCATCAGGGCATTAACCTGAACCTTGTATTCGCCGATGCTCACCATATCGTGCCTCGCGGTACCGGCTTGCCAGCGGCCAGATAGTTCCGCCGCTCTGCTTCCGGTATCTTGCCTCGGCTCGGGAATGTCTGCCCGCGGCCTAATAACAAGGGTCGCGAGCAGTCGTCGCGGTAAACCAGCGACAGCCCGGTGTTGACCTTGAACCGGCCTGTCAGCGGGTTGCGGTAAATGACAGTGTGTGCGTCCATTCGTGTCCTCCAGGTATAAAAAACCCCCGACCAAGGCCGGGGGAAAGAGCAGAGCAGTGAGCGGTCATCAGCGAATAACCATGGCTGACTATAACAGTGATACTGAGATCAATACAACAGTGTTACTGTTATTTTTGCGAACAGTTTTCAGGGGCATCGATTATTTACGGTCGCCACTCGACAAATAGGTACCAAATGGATAACTTGAAAGCTTTAGTTAAGGGGATTTCATGCTCACCAGTGATGTTATAAAAATAGGTACGCAGCACCTTAGACGTATGGAAGGTCACATTTTCGACGTTTTAACTGTCACCAAGCCCGTCACTCCAGATGTTGCTGTTAACTTGTCCAAGGTCATTTCTAAGCTTTCTCCGTTAGTTGGAAATATGATCGAGTTTAACGCGGTTGAGTTTCTTAATGACCAAAGGGAGTTTGCTGGCCATGGCTCTTGGTTAAGACAAGATCCTGGGTTTCCAGATACTATTTTTACCGGCGCCTACCCAACTCCAGGCTTCGAAATAAAGGCATGGTTTCCCCTAGCGACAGAAATAACTGCTCGATTTAAAGATAGCCAAAATCATTTTGCTGATGACCAGACTTATGTTGCCATGCTTGCATGGTTACCTGAATACCTTATTTTTGGCAAACCGAGAATCATGGGGGTATGCGTGGTTTCTGGCTTGTCCGTTGCCCGCGCGCGCGATAACCATTACCACAATCCACCTGACTACATAGTCTTAGAGCCTGAAGATACCTCAGAGCGCACAGCCAACCTTCAGCAGACGAATACAAACGGTCTCAAATTTCAGGGAACTGATGTTGAATTCCTCCAAGCCCAGCAGATAGTTAACTCGTGGGGTTCTGGGGGTAGAGATTACAAGCCAACCCCTGAGTATCAAGCAAAATTGCGTGAGTTAACCTCACGCTTCAATTATAGGGTTGATACCAACTTTGCAAAAATGGATCGGATATTTCATCACGACATAGAAGCATTCAAGAGTTACATTTACACTTTGAAAGTCCATGGCAAATCGATCTTAGAGTGGAATAAACTGCTGGGCAGTAAAGGGCGCGAAGACAAAGTTCGCGCTGCCCTACAAGCTCACCTCGGCATCACCGAAGAGGATACTGATGAGATTCTTCTTTGATTCTTTCTAAACCATAATGGAAGTATGTCGGGTCTATTTCTGCAGAGTAGGCCCGTCTCTTTAAACGCCTTGCTGCTACGGAAGCCGAAAAAAGCCCTCCAAATGGTTCCCATACAACGTCGCTTTCATCTGTAGAAGACTCGATAATTTGAGTCATTAAATCCAAAGGTTTTTGGTTTAAGTGGACAGCTTTACCCCCAGGAACTGAAAAACGTTCTTTACCGCGCAATGCAGGTCGTTCCCACACATTCGTCACACCATAAGGACAACGAAATTTCGCTCGCATTCTCTCCCATTCATCCGCAGTGGCAGGGTTTATACCATCTATAGAAAAGTATGGTTTACCACTGCTTTTACCGTGTTCATTGGCGTACTCTTGCATCTTCTGGAACATTTCTGGTGGTGGAAAGTACCACAAGTGCCCCTTATCAAGATACTTTCTCGCTGCCGCATCTTTTACTCCACATGCAGTATTAGCAGCTTTCCTAGGAAGACTAGAACGAGTCCACTCTCCGATAAGCCACTCTCGTAAAGGCAAGTCACCCACACGCGCTTCGAATACATATTGAACACATATTTCTGTAGTTACCGGAAACCTACGAATTTTAGCCGTATTTACGTTACCAGCGATATGCCCTTTACCTTTATTCCAAACATTAGCATTAACATAACGCCAGCCGTATTTTTCTAAAATAGGATGCACAGCCGCCCAACCTATTTCACTATTCCAAAACCAGAGAGTAGTTTGCGCAGTTGCTTTTTTTGACCATGCAGCAACGTGTGGTTCATACCACTCGGGCAATCCTAAGTGGTCAGACGTATCCCCTTCAAAACCAAGTACACCGTAAGCACCATCACTTACAATACAAGTAGGATCACCCCAACTATTGTAATAATTAAGGCTATCCCCGACAGAAACATTAATTAGCTCATCCTTCCAAAAGGTCTCATTCAGAGACTCAACAAGCGTTACGGAGCGCCCTCTCCCAACCGTGCTAGTACGCTCTAGCTTTTTAGCTGCTTTTACAACGTCATTCATTTCAACACATCCGTCAATAAAACTTAACATAACGCCTGTATCAAGACAGCATTTCAGTCTGAGTCCACACAAAACTGTTTTGGAGACAAGCGGCCGGAATTCTCGCATTTTTAACAGAAAAAATCATGTAATCATGTCCCTTTGGCCTCCCAGCGTTGCAACTCGTTTCTGAGGGCGGCCCGCGCCTCTTCTTCATAGGGCGGAATGTCCTTCAACAAACGTCGGAGAACCTTGATTACCTCGGGCTGGGCCAGTTGCCGGCGGTCACCCAGCTTGGTCAGGGCGACCTCCAGCTTCTGCTCGGCTTCCAGCAACTGGTAGTGAAGTTCAAGGGCTTCTGACGGTGGCTCCTTAACCTTGGGCGTTGGCGGGGATTTTAGCTTGGGCTTGCGGCCCAGTTTGACACCTGATTCATAGGTCGGTAGCCACTCGGGCTTGGTGTGCCGCTCCAGACGCTTCCGCACCGCTCCCTCCGTGCGTCCTATACCCTCGGCTATCTGAGCATTGGTATGTCCAGAGCGAGCCAACCCAAGCATAAGAGCATCATCAGCGGGCGACCATTTCACACATATACGCATATAACCTCCGATACTGGCCAACAGTAGAATATTCTGGGCCACTTTGTGTGGTCCCTAAAACCGTGGCCACCGATTTTTTGGGATACTGCCCAGCGGAAACCCGCGCCGTTACTGGGTTTACGAGGCTCTGGACACTTTGGCCACCTATATTGGGTGTTTTTTCCTACATCGCCAGGAAAGAATTTACAAAGAATAAAAAAGTGATTTCCCGGCGAACTTGAAAATATTGGTGACCAAAGTGGGATCGGTGGCCAAAAGCTCTGTAACCCTTGCTGTGCCTGGGTTTGCCTCTGGCCACTAATTTTTAAAACCCCTAAAATTGGTGGGATCGTGGGCACTAATATTTGGAAAAGCACCGAAAAACGAGGCCAAGAACCCGCCCACAACCTTGTTCCCCGACCTCGACCCTGTTTTCGGCGGTTAACCCCGACCGATAACCCCACCCTTGCCATGGGTACTTGGTCGGTTGGCCGCTTTTCGAGGTCGAAACTACAACAGTGGCCACCGATTTTTGAATCGTGGGCACCTTCGAATAATAATCGAGACCACACCCTGTTTAGCAGCATAAATCACTGACCATTAGCCACTAACCCAGTGTATTGTAAAAGGGCCATCCTTGGCGGCTTTCGTCCATCTCCACAAGGGCGTCGTTGCCTCCGGGCTGGTTACCGGCCACACGCCACGGGTCAGGTGACGGTGGGCATTGCTTGTTGGTCAGGCGCCGGTCGTTGGCGGCCCCCGACCTCGAATTCCTGTCACTCAGCCTTGGTCATCAGCTCTTGGGTCATGGCCACCCAGTCGTTGAGCACATCGGCCTTATCCTGGTCATGGTCATGGTGGCAGTAATCGGCCGGTGGCTCACATTCATCGGCCCCCCGCCACACCGCCACGCCACAGAACGGACAACGCGGGCCATAGGTCGAATGCGGCAGGCGCATCATCAGAAAGGTGAACGCATCCACCGTCCGTGTTTTCCCATCGTTGATGTTGAACACGAAATCCATGTCCGGGGTCAGCCAACCACTGGCCACGCCACCGTACTCCGCAATGTTGACCAGCTCCCACGGTCGCGGATCGGTGAACAGCTCGATAGCTAACAACTCTCCAGCACTGTGCTTCATGCTGCTTTCTCCTTCTTCCACGGTTGCTTGGCCTGCTCCCACAGCAGACTCGCCACCGTGCGGTTGCCCAATGCCCACTGTCGACGTGCCTCGGCCGCTCGACGACGGGCCGTGATTAACTGTTGCTTGTCCATGATTGGTGCTCCTCTGTCCCCACTCCACAAGGCGTCAATGGCCCTCATGTCCTCGAATTCCTGACACCTGCCGACCGACCACCCACCGCCTGCCTCCGCCCCTCCGCCCCTCTGCCCCTATCCACCTGCCACCTGCCACCTGCCACCTGCCACCTGCCGACCAACCACCCCCCCCATCCACAAGGCGTCAATGGCCCTCACGTCCCCCCACACCGCACCTCGCACTCGCACTCGCACACGCACAGGTCAGGCTCGGGGGTTGGGGGTGGCACTTCGCACCGCACCTACGGACCGGGGGTTTGGGCCGGAGGCCATGTTCGGAGGGACAGAGGGATAGGCCATCCCGTATGGGTGAGGGTTAATGCGATGGACCGTTGGGGGCGGAGGCCGGGCAACCGGTACCGGACAGGGAACTCAGTGCGGGTTAAGGTGGGCCGAGGGTGAGAGGGTCAGTAACCCGTGCTCAGGGCTGCTTATTGCAGGTTGAACTGAGCGCCGAAGTTATCCACGACCCGAGGCATTCCTGCCGCACGGGCGCTCTGCCAGGTGGCGAACGCCTTGATGTGGCCAGGCTGCAGGATGCCGTCACCCTTACAACGAGCACAGCGGGTCTGATAGGTGCGGCCCACATACACGCCGGTGCCCTTACAGCAGGAGCAGACGGTATCAATGGCGGGGACAATTTGCTCGACTGCCGGCTCTGGCTCGACCGCCGGCACAGGTTGAGCAACCCCCAGCCATTCCCAGTATTCAGGGCTGTAGGCACGGATGCGCGGCTTGGGGGCAGCGGGTTTGTGTTCGGCTGCCATGCTCTGACTACGCAGACCGGATAGCAGATTATCAAAGGTGGCTTCTTCATAGGCGCTGTTGTCGACTGACATGGCGCTGAATAGGGATTCGATATTCATGGTGTACTCCTTGTGGGTAGGGGATGAAAGTCATCCAAAAGGGCCACCCGAAGGTGACCCTGAGTATGCCTCTCGGTTAGGCTTTGAACGTGGTGGCCATGACCTTGGCGATAGCATCCAGTCGAGCCGCAGTGAGGGTTTCCCACTCAGCCGCTGCCTGAGCGTCACGTTTCTCGTACCAGGCTCCCAAACGCAGCGCATTGGCGGCGTTGCGGTCGGTTACCTTGATGAACTCACCATCCTTGCGGATATGGTGGAAGGCCAGCTTGCCATGGACCGCTTCCAGCACCTTGTTGGCCCCGTGCAGCGCCGCCTGAATGTGACGGTCGATGTTGAACAGCTCATCCAGACGGTTGTGCAGCTCATAGTCGCCTACCCACTCCTCGCCCCAGGCATCGGTACGACCCAGTTCCCAGTCGGCAATGCTCTCGCCGCCGGTATGCAGCGCCTTGTAGGCGGCATTGGATGCTTCCAGGTCCCGCTCAATGGCGCGGCGAGCCAGGTTGTACCCGAACTCCCACTGCTTGAGCAGGGCGCTCAGCAGGTGGTGGACCTCACCGTTGGTGGGGTTGTAACGCTTGTTCTCCGGCAGGTGAGTGACCATCCCATCGAACCCGTTGTTGTTCTTGCGGGTGGTGAAATGGTCCTGCTGCAGTAAAGCCTTGCGGCGTTCCTTGGTGTAGGGTGAAGTCATCACCTTCTCCCACGCCTCGGCCGCTACCGGGTGCTCATGGAACAGGGCCTTCAACCCGGCCATGTCCACCTCGACGCTGAACAGGTCAGCAACGCGGCGGGCATCGTCCTTGTTGAACCGGGTCTCTTTGCTGTACTGACCCACCCCGACGATGTAGTGAACCAGCTGCTCCTTATCGAAGGTGTGGTACACACCGCTACCGGCAGCGGTCTCCATACGCAGGGTGACAAAGCCGCTCATGGCGGTGTTGGCCCCCAGCGCGGTGAACAGGCCAGCCTGCTTCTTGCAGAACAGGTCGTACTCAGCCTCCAGTTTGGTCAGGCCCTTGGCGAACACCGCGCAGAACTCGCGGTGGTCCTTGACGCCTAACGCATCGGTACACATGACGCGCATCGCCTCGGTGGAATGCACCCGCCAGAAGGCATAGCTCTCCTTGTGCAGGGCACGGAGCATGGTGCTCTTGTCGTTCCAGGCGTCGTACTTGGTGCGAGCCTTGAGCATTTCGTTGGACACCAGCTTCTGGAACTCTGCGGTAGGCATGTTGAACTCGGCAGACAGACGGATTTCAGTTGCAACGGCTTTAGTGAAGGTGATAGCGTTCATTGTGTAATCTCCATTGGATAGTGTTGGACAGACGGCTGCGTGGAAGTTGACGCCTGTCCGGTTTGCTACTTTGGGTGGGTGGTTACATAAACAGGGCGAGCAGGTCATCTGTCTCGCCCTGTTCTTCTTCTACTTGCTGGGTATAGGCGTCATAGGCCGAAGCCATCTGCGTCCACACCAGCTCGTCTTCCCGATCCTCTTGCGAGGTCCAGTATTCCTCTGCTCCCGTTACCAGCGGCTCCCAGCTCTCGCGGGGTAACTGGTCGATGGACTGCCAGGCACAGCTAGGCAGCTCGTCGTGCTGGGATGCAATCAGTTGGTTCAGTTCGTTCATGGTCTTACTCCTTGGGTTGGGGTTGATTAACACTCGGTAGAGCCGATCCACACACCGCCGACATAGACGTCGACGCCCGCAAGCAGCAGGTGGTGGGGTACTGCGTAGGCTATCCAGTTCTGGATGCTGTCTGCGTCCCACTGGTTAGGGGCGCGACAGTGGCGCATCTGGTTACCGTCCAGGTCACGGATGACCAGGGTGGCTGTCCAGTCAATGGCACGGCTCACCTCGTCCTCGTCAGTGGGCTGCACAGCCAGGGTGACCGTGGCTGCGTGGCCACAGGTCATACGGGCCTCGCAGACCAGCATGTACACGAAGAACACAGCCAACAGGGCGGTGATGAGGGTCATGGCAATGATGAAGTCGTTCATGGTGTTACTCCTGATGTTGAGGTTCATGGGACTCCTAAGTAGGTTCAAGAGTCCAAACTAGCCCGACTCGAGACCAACCCCGAATCAAGCAGGCACCGCTTCCTACAGCGACACCCATACCAGCAACACTGGCAAATCAACACTCCACCCAGGCCCAATTACCCTCCCCCTTTTCCCGCATCGAACGGCCCCTACTCGCCGCCGAACCACCCATAACAATCAACCTAAGTAAATGAAAAACGTAAAAAATATTTTTAAAATTTCGCTACAGGCCCTATTGGCTGCTACCTACCGTCGCAGTAATATGAGGCCGTTCCTCCAAGAAACCCGGCAACGCCTCCCCCGACATTGCCGGGTTTCATCATTACAAAAAACCAGCATTACTGTTATTCTGTAGGGTAAATCACCGCCGTGAGGTACCCCTATGTCTGACCCGTATGATGACGACGCCATCACGCCCGACGTCATGCGTTCCCATTACGCTGGCCTTGGCATCCGTCGCCTGACCTCCCAAGAAGAAAGCTATGTCCTGTACCGCACCCGTGGCCTGAACCCGGTGGCGGCTGCCCGTGCTGCCGGATACAACAAACCGCAGGTAGCCGTGGCCAAACTGGCCCAGTCAGAGGACATTCGGGATGCGATTGCCTACTTCCGTGAAATGTCCCGACAAGAAGCGATACAGGCCGGTGCTATCGAGTTCACCCGTAACGACGCCACCTTGTTGTACCTGGAGGCTCACGCCAAGTCGGCCAACGCCACCGAAGAAATCAAGGCGGTGGACTCGCTGGTTCGCCTGCACGGCCTGGCAGCGCCAGAGAAGAAAGAGCTGGAAATCACCACCCGTGGGCAGTTGGAGCTTATGGACGACGACACGCTGATGAAGCTGGCGGGCAAGACCTTCCACCTGGCCCCCGATCAGTACCAAGAGGTACAGGATGCTTGACCAAACCAAGGTATACCTGTGCCACGACTGCCGCCGCGAGTTCCCGCCGCAGCGCCGGCATGATGACGACACCTGTATTGACTGCGCCATGGAGAACGGCACCGCCCGGTATCAGGATGCGTTGCCCATGAATCCCGCCAACATCGAGGCTGAGAAAGAGCGGGTGATAGCCGAAGACAAGGCTCAGTTCGATCTACAGACGGAAGTACGCCGGGAGCTGGCTGAGCGGGCGCTGTGTCGCCGCCGATTCCTGCCGTTCGTGACCAGGGTGGAGCCGAATTATGCTCCCGGGTGGGTGCATGCCGACATCTGCCGCCGGCTGGAGAAATTCGCCGAGGCCATCGAGCAGGGCCGGTCGCCCCGGTTGATGATTGCAATGCCCCCCAGACATGGGAAGTCAGCCCTTGGTTCCAAGACCTTCCCCGGCTGGTTCCTCGGCCGAAATGCCAGCATGGAGGTGATCACCTGTTCCTACTCCGGTGACCTGGCCAAGGACTTCTCGCGCAAGGTCCGGGATATGATGGACACCGAGAAGTACCAGACGGTGTTCAAGACCCGCCTGTCCAAGTCGAGCCAGGCGGTCGAGAAATGGATGACCACGGATGGTGGTGGCCTGGCTGCAGCGGGGGTACAAGGCCCCATAACCGGGAGGGGAGCACACCTCGGCATCATCGACGATCCGGTAAAAGACCGCGAGGAAGCGGAATCCGAGACCACCCGGCAGAAAATCAAGGATTGGTACTCATCGACGTTTTATACCCGACTCGCGCCCGGTGGCGGTGTACTTATCATCCAGACCCGCTGGCACGAGGATGACCTGTCCGGCTGGCTGCTTGATGTGATGAAGGAAGCCGAACGGGAAGCCAATGAGACCGGCACCTGGCCGGAGGACGCAGATCGGTGGGAGGTGGTTAACTACCCGGCGGTGGCCCAGCATGACGAAGAATTCCGCAAGCAGGGCGAGGCGCTGCACCCGGACCGGTATCCGCTTCCGGCCTTGCTGCGAATCAAACGGACCATGATCCCCCGCGACTGGGAGGCCCTGTACCAGCAGAACCCAGTGTCGCAGGACGGTGATTACTTCACCAAGGGGATGGTTCGGTATTACGACAAGGCCCCGCCGCTGAACACCCTGCGAATATATGCCGCCGCCGACTTGGCCATCGGTCAGACTGAGCAGAACGACTTCTCGGTATTCGGCGTGGTCGGTGTCTGCCCGGAGCAGAACCTGTACCTGCTGGACCTGCACCGCGGGCGCTGGAACTCGCTGGGTATCATCGACAAAATGATGGAGATACAGCGCCGCTGGAACCCGGAAATCTTCGGGGTGGAGACCGGCCATATCGACATGACCCTGGAACCCTTCCTGCTCAAGCGCATGGCGGAAACCGGGGTGCATATCCCGTATGAGAAGCTGCGTACACGGGGCAAGGACAAGGTGGTTCGTGCCCGCCCCCTGCAAGGCCGGATGGAACAGGGGAAAGTATTCTTCCCCCGTGGCGCCGTGTGGGTGGAGGCGCTGGTGGCCGAGCTGTTGAGTTTCCCCTTGGGCAAGCACGACGACCAGGTGGACATGTTGGCGTGGATCGGCCAGATGTTGCTGCAGTTCGGAATCGTCAATCAGAAGACGGTCAAGCAGAAGTCGTTCCGGGACAAGCTGCGCGGCAAAGTGGTGGGGGGTCGGCGTCGTTCGGCAATGAGTGCATAGCCATAGCTATAAAAACAAGTGATACTTGTTATATAATGATACATAGCAATACTATCACTCAGGGTGGTTGATGAATCAGCACAGCGAAGACGCCCTGGCCCGGCTGGACCAGGACGCAATGAGCAAGGCCCGCCGTAACCAGGAGCAGTTTCGCCTGGCCTACGATGCTGGCCATGAGAAGTACGTGGCCCTCGGCCGCAAATGCAACGATTTCTATCGCGGTGACCAGTGGAACGAGGGCGACCGGTCGAAGCTTGACGGTGAAGGCCGCCCGGCACTGACGTTGAATCTTGTGCTGTCCACCGTGAACGCCATTCTGGGTGAGCAGATGGACCGGCGCATGGAGGTTCGATATAGCCCCCGCAAGCACGGTACCGGTGAGGTGGCCTTCGAGCTGAACCAGCTCACCCGCTACATTCTCGGTCTGAACGACTTCGAGAGCACCGAGGACACGGTATTTGCTGATGGGGTCATCACCGGGCGCGGCTATTACGACCTGCGTGTCTCGTATGATGACAACCTGTTTGGTGAGGTGGCCATCACCCATGAGGACCCGGTAGACGTTATCCCCGACCCGGAGGCTCGCGATCTGGACCCGGCGACCTGGAACGAGGTCTTTATCTCGCGATGGATGACCCCGGACGAGATCGCCGTGCAGTATGGCGAGCAGAAGGCCGAGGAGCTGCGGGTCATTGCCGAGAACGGTTTTTCCGGCGATGAAAAGGACATGGAATTCCACAAGTCCACCTTTGGCGGCGAAGACCTGGCGGGCGATCACCGCAAGCTGCGCCGGGTACGGGTTATCGAGCGCCAATACTTCACCATGACCAAGGCCCTGCATTGGGTTGACCCGGAAATGGGCGACTTTCGACTGGTCCCGGCCCATGTTGAACCCGAGGCCGCCGAGGCCATGGCCGAGCAGCACAACTTGCTGGTGATGGAGAAGCTGGTGCGCCGCGTCAAGATGACGGTTAGCGCCGATCAGGTGTTGCTGTTCGATGACTGGTCGCCCTACCGCACCTTCACCATCATCCCGTTCTACCCCTATTTCCGCCGAGGCAAACCTTTCGGCGTGGTAGAGAACCTGCTCGACCCGCAGGAGCTGTTGAACAAGACCAGCAGCCAAGAGCTGCACATCGTCAATACCACCGCCAACTCCGGCTGGATTGTCGAGGAAGGGTCGCTGGCCAACATGACCGAGGAAGAACTGGAAGAACGCGGTGCCGAGACGGGCCTGGTGCTGGTTAAGCGCAAGACCGCTGCGGCCCCTGAGAAAATCCAGCCTAACTCTATCCCCACCGGTATTGACCGAATCAGCCAGAAAGCCGCCGGCACCATCCGTGACGTATCCGCGGTGAACACTGCCATGCTCGGCCTCGGCCGTGCTGACCAATCCGGTCGGGCGATGGAAGCGCAGGCGTCACGCGGTCAGGTACAGGTGTCAGTGGTACTGAAAAACCTGATGCGTTGTCGTCGCATGATTGCCCGCAAGATCCTGGAGCTGGTGCAGGACTTCTACACAGACACCCGTTTTTACCGGGTGACGCAGGAAGACGAGCTGACGGGTGAGCCGGTACAGGAAGAACGCTTTATTAACGGCATGGACCCGGAAGGCAACATTCTGAACGACGTGACCACCGGACAGTACGTGGCCGATGTGGCATTTGCACCGGTATCCGGTTCGGCAGCCGATCAGCAGTTCGCCGAGGCCATGCGCCTGCGCGAAATGGGCGTGGCCATCCCCGATCACATTCTTGTCCAGTACAGCCAGTTGCGCCGCCGTCAGGAAGTGGCAGAGCTGCTTAAAAACCTGCAGGGCTTCGGTGAACCGACCGAAGAAGAAATGGCGATGCAGCAAGCCCAGTCCGAAGCGGCCATGGCCAAGATGCAAGCCGAAGTACAAGAGTTGGAAGCCCAGATTGCCCAGAAACAAGCCGCCGCCCAGTTGTCCATGGCGAAGGCCGCGAGTCTGGAAGGTCACAACGAGGCCGCCCTGGAAATCGAACGTCTGGAGCAGGAAAAAGAACTTCGCCTGCGTGAGCTGAGCGCCCGAATTGCCCTGTCGGCCCAGTCTCACCACAACCAGCGTTACCTCAACAAACTGCGAGGTGGCACCAGCATGGCGCTGGAAGCCCTCAAATCGCAACTGAATACCACCAAGGAGAAACAGAATGTCCGTGACTGAAACCGAAAACCGCTACGGCCAGAATGAGTTCGGCGGCGACACCCATTGGGATGACGCCCCGCTGGCCGAGATAGACCGTGGTGATGGTGTAGACATTGAGGGTAGTGATGCGATCCCGGAGCAGGAGTATGAAGCCCCGGAGCAGGATGCTGAGGATACGTTCGCTGGTGAAGGGGATGAGCATGGCGAGGAGCAGGAGGGCGAGGTTGTCGGCGAGGAGCCGGGTGTGGAACAGCCGGCGCCAAAGAAAAAAGACTCCAACCCCATGGTCCCCCGCCAGCGACTGAACAAGGAAATCCAGAAGCGGCAGCAACTTGAACTGCGACTGCGCGAACTGGAAGCCCTGTCCGGTCAGGCATCGACACCGGCCCCGTTCAGCCCACAGCAGCAGGCGGTTAACACCACGCTGGATGACAACCTGGTCAACCAGATGTTTGCCTCGGTCCTCGACGGTGACGAAGGCAAGGCCCAGGCTGCCTTCAAGCAGTTGTTGGAGAGCCACGGTCAACAGTTGGTACAGCAAATGTCCGGTCAGTCGGTGGAGGCCGCGCAATCGACCTACGCCTACCAGCAGGAGGTGAACAGCCTGCAGCAAGCGGCCGGTGAGGTGGTGGCGGAATACCCCGAGTTCGATCACACCTCCGACGACGCCGACATGGGATTGGTGGAAGAAGTGCTTGGGCTGCGCGACACCTTCATTGCCAATGGCATGAGTGCGGGTGAGGCGCTGCGCCGTTCGGCCCGACTGGTGGCCATTGAGAACGGTATCCAGTCCCGCAAGGCAGCCTCCACCCCGTCACGGTCTGAGGTGGGTCGTAAACCGGTCAACGTGCAGCAGCAGATGGCCCGTGCTCAACAGGCCCCACAGCGATTGCAGGGTAACAGCGGCAAGAACAAGGACGTGCGAGTGGACGTGACCAAGCTGTCGGATGACCAGTTTGCCAGTATGAGCCGTGAGGCCCTGGCCAAGGCAAGGGGAGATTTCCTGTAATGGCCAACATCGCCCTGAAACTGCTGCTGGAGCTGGGTAAGGGTTTCGTCGGTCGCATCGCCTGGCGCTTTGTGGCCGAACGGTTCCTGACCCGTACCGCCGTGGCGGCGCTGCGTAAACTGGAGCGTATGAGCAGCAACCAAGTGGTGGACGACACCGTGGAGGACATTATCGCCCAGCTCGAAGGTCGCGGGTTGCCAGCGGCGCGAGAGTACAGCCGGAAATGAATAAGGGGGCCATCAGGCCCCCTTCGCTTATCCGGTACGCTTTACATGGCGACGTAACCGCCGATGTTAACCATGACGCTCGCGCCGGTGGTGACACAGCTTATGTTCATCGCCGTGTTCACCGCCGCCGCCCGGCGTGGGGTGTTGAAAATGATACTGGCCGGTGTGTCCATGTTAGCCGGAGCGTTCCACTGCGCGATGACGGTGGCGTTGTCGATCAGTTGTAGCTGAGTCGCCACACCGTTCGTGTTCTGGAAGCTAATGTCCGTGACGTAGTTACGCAACGAAGCGGTCGCAGCCTTGGCCGCAAAGGTAGCGGAGGTGGTCAGGATACTCGTGTACTGCCAGGTCTGTTCCGGCAAGCCACCGACCACGGTCAGCAGTTGCCCGGAGGTGGTCATGGTGAAACGAGACACGTCGTTCGCTACCAATGTGGTATCGACGGCGGTGTTCACGCCGCCCGCCACAAATACCGGGTTACCGGATACGGCGGCTGAATGGGCTGCGGCGCCGGCCACCGGCTGGTTACCGGTTAGCTGGATGGCAGGTACGGGTTCACCGGCGTTACTACCACGCTGGAATCGCCAGGTGGCGGTACCACTGGTGTGAGCCGTGGCGCGAACCCGGAAGAAGTTAATCCCGTTCACCGAGGTGCGCCACGCATACGTCGGGGTGGCGGACAGGGTGCCGGTGGCGGTTTCGACGGTGTTGGCGTTGGTCCTGACCACCTGGAAGATGAACCAGGTACCGTCGGTACCGTCAGTCGAATCGAGGCTGCCCTCAAAGGTACTGTTATGACCGCTCAAAGACGTCGCGTTCATCATAACGGTCATGCTGGAGGCACGACGCACATCGACTGCTACGGTCTGCGCGTTGGCGGTGATGGTCCCGACTTTAGTTTCAAAAACCGGGGTATTACCCAGAGAGTTTACTGGCATAGCTTAATGCTCCGAAGTGGTTAGACACCATAGCCTTGGGACACAAACACTGTGCCTGCGATGGAGCCGTCCGGGCGTTTGAGGTACAGGTTCGCTGCCGAGGGAGGCCGGCTGATGGGCTGGGCTGCGTAAGGCGGGACTCTATAGCTGTCAACGTCCAAAGGATTGCTAAAGAATTCAATCAACAGGTCACTACTACCTCGGTTGTCGATCCAGACGGTAGACGCGGCGGCGATGGGGGTGTTGATGGCAACGTCATCCACTGACAGCATCACGGTACTGTGTTCGCGGGGACTGAAGGGAATACTCATTTCAAAGGCTCCTGCACTGGCATCCACCAACTGGTGGAAAACATACGAAATAGTACCTTAAACACCCCCACTTTACAGTATCACTGTATTCATTTTAAACAGTAACACTGCTATTATATTACCAATCGTACTGGCCCCCGTTATCCGGCCCCTGCCCGCTGTCAGGCTCTACCAGCGCCCCCGTGAGTTCCGCGTCAAGGAGCAAGGCATGAATAGGACTTTATCAACGTCCCCCCATGACTTGAATCTGGTGGGGCTTACAGAGGTAGCATCACATGGCAAAGACTAACTTCGCTGCTCTGACTGACGAGCAGAAACTGGTATGGAGCCGCGACCTGTGGCACCAGGCCCGCGAGAACTCTTTCATTACCCGTTTCATGGGTACTGGCAAGAATTCCCTGATCCAACGCATCACCGAGCTGACCAAAACCGAGCGCGGCGATAAGGCGATCATCACGCTGGTCCCCGACATTGAAGGTGATGGCGTAGTGGGCGATTACGATCTGGAGGGGAACGAAGAGGCCCTGAAAGCGTATGACGACCACATCCAGATCGACCAGCTCCGTCACGCGCACCGTACCACCGGCAAGATGGCCGACCAGCGCAGCATCGTGAACTTCCGTACCGAAGCCAAGGACCAACTGGCCTACTGGCTGGCAGACCGCATCGACCAGATGGCGTTCCTGACCATGGCCGGTATGGGTTACGGCGTGTACAACAACGGTAAGACCCGCCCCGTGAAAGCGGCCGGCCAGAACCTGAGTGACCTGGCGTTCGCCGCCGATGTTGCCGCACCGTCCTCCGAGCGCCATGTGCGCATCGCGGGTACCGGTCTGGAGCAGGGAGACACCTCGGTTATCACTGCGGCCGACAAGATTGGTTACCGCCACATCGTCCAGATGCAGGCCCTGGCCAAAGAGCGTTACATTCGCGGCGTTCGCGGTACCGGCGGTGCAGAAATGTACCACCTGTTCCTGAACCCTCTGGCCATGGCCCAGTTGAAACTGGACGCCGACTTCATCGCCAACTCCCGTCATGCGGGCGTTCGTGGTGAGAAGAACAGCCTGTGGGCGGGTGGCGACAGCTTCCAGATCGACGGCGTGATGGTGCATGAGTTCCGACATGTCCCGCACAACAAGCTGGCGGCGGCCAAGTGGGGCGCAGGCTCTAACGTGGCCGGTACCCGTGCGCTGTTCTGCGGTGCGCAGGCGCTGGGTGTCGCTGACCTGGGTTCCGGTGAGTGGTTCGAGAAAGAGTTCGACTACAACAACCAGAAGGGTATCAGCTACGGCAAGATCTTCGGTATGAAGAAGCCCCAGTTCAAGGGCGCCAAGGAATCTGCGGACGGCAACGTCAAGCAGGACTACGGCGTCATTGCAGTGGACTTCGCACTGTAAGGGCATAACCAAAGGGTGGTGATCACGGACCACCACCCTTTCATCATCGAGGATACACCATGAAGTTGACTAACCACCGCGAGACCGCATTCCGGGTGTCTACTCCCGCCGGTCACGTCGTATTATTTGGCCCTGGCGAAACCCGCGAGGTCCCCGAGGCATTGGCCGACGCCTGCGTTCAGGCCGGGCTGTCTCCGACTACTGCTACTGCCAAGGGCAGCCGCGCTTCTGCCAAGGAGTGATAGACCATGCCAGTCGGTACCATAACTGCCAATGATGTATTCAGAAGCGTTCGTGAATTGCTCGGGGACAAAGACCCTGGCGGTTTGCAATGGCTCGACGCCGAACTGGTGGACTGGCTCAACGAGGGCTGCCTGGAGATTACCCGGCTTCGCCCAGAAGCGAGTTCCGACACCGTAACAGCGGCATTAGCCGCAGGCACCCAACAGGCACTACCGACAGATGGCATGGTGATGTTGACGGTGGAGCACAATGGCGCCCCAGCCAATCCGGGCCGGGTATGCAAGATCATCCCGCGCAAGCAGTTGGACTCGGTGATGCCGGACTGGCACGGTCACACCCGTGATGCAGCGGTGACCTGGGTGATGGTTTCTGACGCCAACCCGCGCGTGTTCTGGGTATACCCCCCGAACACGGGTACCGGTCAGGTCACCTACACCTACACCAAGTACCCCGCCAAAATAGACCAGCTCACGGACAACGTGCCGCTGCCGGATACCTATAAGGCGGTGCTGGTTGATTACATCTGCTACCGGGCATACCAGAAGCAGTTGGAGAGTCAGGAAGCCAAGCAACGGGCCATAGACCACCGCCAGTTGTTCGAGGCGGCAGTAGGGGCAACCTCGGCCACGTTCAGTGAGCGCGGCGCCAATGCCCGTGCTCAGGCCGGGGGAGTCTGATATGTCCGTCCTGGCGGCCGTTGCGGGATTAACTCTCCCTTGGGTACCGGATGCCCTCGAAACCCTGCACGAAACGCAGAGCCGACTTGCGCTGTCCGAGTTCCTGCGGCAGTCATTGGTGTTGCGTCGTCGGCTGGTGCTCCCGGTATCGGATGCCGATCAGGTGACGCTGGGGTTGGTGGTACAGGGGTTATCCCCTGTCCGTCTGCTCTATGTGACCCTGGATGGACACCCGCAGGACCTGTCAGGTATGGCGTTGGAAGGAGACACCCTGTTGTTGCACGGCGTCACCTCCGGCGAATTGGTGGTCGAGGTCGCAGTGACCACCTCCCCCACCAAAGGCGACGTGGCGGAGGCCGAGCTTGAACCCTGGCTTGAACCTCTGATGCACGGGACCCTGGCCCGGCTGTTCGCGCTGCAACCTTACGAGTGGTACGACCCCAACCAGGCCAGCTTTCACCGCAGCGCCTTCTACGCAGGCATAGAACAGGCGCGGGCTGACGACTTGCGGCAGGCCAAGCGCCGCCCCCGGAGGGTACGGTATGCCGGGTTGTAGCGCGGCTACCCCGCAGCAGGCGTTACTGCTTCGTGAAGGGATACGTCGGGTACTTAACCGGATAGCACGGCACGATCCGACCTTTGACGTCGGGGCCGTGTTGCAGGGGTTAGATACCGGTGCGGCGGAGCTGATTCTGTCTACCGGCCCTACCGACCCGGTGTTCTTCCTGATGATAGGAACGGACGACTTCCCCGGTGCCTGGTATTGCGTGGCAGGTGGGGCATTCAACCGCAGCACGGCGGTGTTGCAGGACCAGTGGGATGCGCTGGCGGCCGAGGCGAAACTGCGCGGCTACCGCAGACTTATTTTTTCCAGTGCACGGCGCGGTTGGCAGAGTAAAGCTGGGAGCTTCGGGTTTCGCCCGCAAACCGTAGTGTATGGACGAGAGGTGTAACCATGGGTGGCGTAATAAAGAGTGTTGGTAAAGCCGTAGGCAGTATTTTCGGTGGCGGTGGCAGCAAGGTTAACGTCAGTACACCGGAAAGCGAGAAGGCCGGGGCCGAGTACAGTATCAAGATGGCCAACGCTGCGGGGGGTGTGCAGGGTAAGGTGTTCGGTAATTTCATCAAGGACACCCTACGTGAAACCGGACACCGTAAGGCAGGCAGCACCAGTGCTGAGCTGTCGCAAGTAGCCGCCGAGCATCAAAAATCTTATCAGGCCAACCCGATGGCCGTAGCGGAACGGACCTCGCGCCAAGGTGCCGACGCTACTCAGGCGGGGCTGCTGGCCAAGGGTACCGCGTATCTGACGGATACCAGTCGACAAGTGGCGGGTACCCGGTTTGGTACCGGCGCTGCGGCCAACACCCTGTCAGGACAAGCCCGCTTGGCGGAACTTGGCCACAACCAATGGCTACAGGATCAGAAGAAAAAAGCCGAGAAACAGCAGAAGACCATGAACATGCTCGGTGCCGTCGGCGGTGCCGGCTTGGGGATGCACCAGGATAACCAACAGGCTAAAGCAGCAGCCAACTTGTCGAGTCTTAAATCCGGCAACATGGACCTGTGGCAGTTCGGACAACAGTGAGGACGCTATGAAGCAATTACTTAACCCCCTGGCCCAGCTCGGCGGCCTCCCTCCAGTAGTGGGTGGAGCCGGCGGTTCACCGGATATTATGAATGCGTTGTCCGGCACCCTGTTTGGCAAGGCGTTCGGAGGTATCACCCCGCCCATATTCCAGTTGCTCGGCCTTATGGGCGGGAAGGCAGAGGGTAAAGGTGAGGTCGAGGACGAGGACGAGGAAGGCACCCCCACCAACAAACGGCGTCGTAAGGCTACCAGTGCCACCGAAACGGCGGCAGCGGAGGCTAACCACCGGTTTGATCTCGGTAAGTACCCGAAAGGCTGACGTGGAGTAATGTATGTTTGACCTCGCAAACACGGATATATTCAGACGCCTCAAGCGCCTTAACACCCGACCGGGTGACACTCTCCCGGAGACTGCAGGTTCGGGCAGTGCTAACACCGGTGTCGGTGGCCTATCCTCCTTGGCCAGCAAAAACGGTTTGTTTGCCCGTGCGCTGTCGGCGGCACAAAACCAAAAGGGCGGCCTGACCCCGGCCCCGAGAGACCTGTCGAAGATGCCGGGGATCTTCGGCAAGTTGTTTTCCAACCCGGCAATCCGGGAGCTATTGGAAAAGCAGCAGAATCCGGCTAAATCTACCCCGGTGGTACAACCGTCTCCTGTTCCGCCGCCCACTCCGGCCCAGTTCACCGGCTACGGGTGGGCCGAGGATCTTAGCAGGAAGGAGTAACCCATGAGCCTCTATACCTACAACTACACCCCGCTCAAGCCGGGGGGCAACCAGGAGCAGATGCTCAGTACCCTGTACAAAGGGCGCTGGCAGAACTTCGAGCAGAACTACAAACCGCTGCTGGATAACCTGGCGAAGGACGTTAACTCTCGAACGCTGGTACAGGAAGCCTCGAAGCAGATCGGCAAGTTGCCCGAGCAGTTGGCATCCATGAGCGCCCGCAACCAGTCCCGTTTCGCTGGCGGGTTGACGGCGGCGCAACGGCACCAGGTAACCCAGACACAGGATCGGTTGGGTGGATTGGCGGGGGCGTCGACACTGAACCAGGCCCGAGGGCTGCAGCGGCAGCGTAACGAATCCCTGTCTGGCGATCTGATGCAGATTTCCGAGGACATGATGACCAAGGGGACGGCCAACCTGACCCAGTTTGCGGCCAACGAACAGCAACGCCGGCAGATGGCGGCCGAGGCCAAGAGTAGCGGCCTGAGTCAGCTTCTATCTCTGGGTGGCGCCGTGGTCGGTGGTATCTTCGGCGGTCCCATGGGGGCCTCGGTTGGCGCATCCGCCGGCAGCATGGCCGGGTCCTTTTTCTGATTTGAGGTGACACATGGCAGAAGCTGCCGATTACTTTATCGCTGCCCTTGACCGGTTTGACCAGGCTAGGGAACGCCGCCACCAGCGTAAGTTGGAGCAGGAGCGCCACGACATATACATGCGGGACAGTAATGCCCGCTTCGACACGTTCCAGAAACAGCAGCAGGCCCAGACCTCGTTTGAGCAGGAGCTGACTGGCCTGATGCAGGACACCGCCGACCGCATCACCCCGCATGTGGGTGAGCTGAACGAGGTGCGGGGCAACACCGGCTTCGGGACCAAGTTCGCCTTCGTTCCGCAGGAAGACGGCTCTGTAATAATGGGTACAGTAGATGAATCTGGATCCGGCGTAGCTCCACTGACCGCCGACCCGAAGGACATGGCCTCTGCCCGCTTACATATCCCCGCCGACCGGGTGAAGGATACCGTGGGGCGGATGAACCAGGCGTTACGCGCCACCGAAGGGGACCCCGAGGCTCGCCGGCAGCTGATCCAGAACCAGTTCGGCCTGCTGCATGACGAGGGCGGCCGTACCATGTTCCAGGATGACCCGGAGGTGGTGGCCATGCAACAGGCATCGGAGCAGGAGCAGGTGGCGGCGGTGGGAGCACCCG
This sequence comes from Oceanisphaera litoralis, assembly GCF_016907015.1. Taxonomy (GTDB): domain Bacteria; phylum Pseudomonadota; class Gammaproteobacteria; order Enterobacterales; family Aeromonadaceae; genus Oceanimonas; species Oceanimonas litoralis. The sequence goes on along the minus strand of NZ_JAFBBE010000002.1, from coordinate 75,421 downwards.
GCCTGCAGCCCTCTGTCGCGGGAGCGGCGCCGGTGGCCAACCCACAAGCACCGGTTCGCCTCTCCCCCACCGGTCGTATCACTAACCCGAGTGAGGTAGCCAAAGACCCCGGTAGTATCGAAGCGGCGGCCAAGAGCGGTGCTGTGGTACCCACCGCTCAGGACCAGAAGCGGGCGGAGGAGCTGGAAGCCGACCCGAACAACATGGCCCGGTACCCTAAGCATACCCGCGTCCGACTGGCGGTATTGGGCCTCCGGGCGGGAATGTTCACTGCCGACCAGGCCATGAACATGGCGCAGACCGGGTATAGCAACATGAATGAACAGGATCTGCTCGACAAAGGTCTGGTTCGCCGTCGTGACCAGATTGATTACCTGACCAAGGTGGCCCAGTACAATGACCTCGGGCGTCAGATTTCACTCGACACCCGGTTGAAGGAAGCCCAGATCGCCTCCTCTTATGCCGGAGCTGCCGCTTCTGCTGCCCGAGGCCAGTATTACGCCAATGGGGGAGCCAAGGGAGGCAAACGCGGCAAACAGAGCTACGATGCCAACGGTCGGCCGGTGTTCGAGACCAAAGAATGGAAGGAAATGGACAACCGCACCAAGGTGTTAGTCGAAGATTCCCTACGCCCCCAGTACAAGACCGCCGACAAAAACGGCAAGGCGCAGTTTGAGGGCGACGTCTCGGCCGTGATGGCCTCATATCGCAACTGGGTGGGATCGGAGGTGGGTGTGGACCCGTCCTTTTACGAGGGTCACGCGGCAGGGGCTTATGTGCAGAACGCGGCGCAGGTGGCCCAACGGTTGATCAGGAACCCTAACGTCAACCTGAACGGTAACGAGTTTTCCTACGCCATGTTCACTACCCTGGCCAAGGTGCCACCGCAGCAGGAAGCCGAGTTCGTTAACCACGCCCTCGGCCCCGGTTTGCAGGCGTTCAACGAGAAGCGAACCGCCAGTGGCCAGTCGCCAATCTCGCTGGAGCACCTGGTGAATTTCGCCGTGTCCGATCCGAGTGGTACGCAGCAGTTTATCCGCGAGGAGCTGGACTGGGATATGGGAGAACAACGCTCGGCCTCGGTGGTGGATGCGGAACGGGCGGCGGCAGAACAGGCGGCGGCGGCGCAGGAGCAGGAGCTTAGAACGGCGGGTCCTAGCGGTATTCCGGCACGGGTAATGGACAGGATTCGCTGATCCACCGCGTACCTCTAAAACAGTGTTGCTGGTATAATACCAGTGACACTGTTTTTTATTTCTAGGGGTGCTGCATGAAGTGGACCGACATTATGGTCAACGGTGAGCAAAAGCAGGGCGACTTTTATGACGCCGACACCGTGTACATCGAAGATGAAAATGGCCGTAGTCGTCGGACCGACGAGAACGGCAATCCAGTGATGACCACTGGCCACCGTGAAGCGCACATCAACGCCCCTGAAATGAAGGGACTTGCCGGTGACTTGGCGGCGGTTGGCCGCGACGAGGCAGCCCGCTTAACGGCAAGCGTCGACCCCACCGACCGAACCGACCAGTACAGCCGATCCCTATCCGAATTCCGCAAAGCAGACGGCTCTTTGGTGTCTGCCGATCTGGCGCAGGCGGGTCTAACCCCGGCCACCAGCGACGAACCCGAAATCCAGGCGGCCCAGAACCTCGGCGTACTTCGCGCAGCCTTGGGGTTGGAGCGCACCGACGATCCCGAGCTGAACGCCGCCATTGACCATGCTCGCACTATCCCCCGCGACTTCGGTAGCACCTCACGCCCGATTGATGACCCTACCCGCAAGGGCAGCACTTGGGATCGGTCGTGGGACCGTGGCGTTGATAGCCTCGGCCTGGCCTGGGGTGGTCTGAAAGAGTACGTGGGTCAACAGAACGGCAACGAGGTGTTGCAAGCCGAAGGACAGGCCCAACGCGAACACAACCAGCGGTTGACCAACTTCAACCCGCAGCAGGCGACCTTGAAAGACGTCGTGGCAGGAAAGGCGGGGGTTGGCACTTTCATAACCGAAACGCTGGGTGAAGCGGCCCCCTCCCTGATCCCCGAACTGTTGGCCGCCCCCTTCACGGGTTTCGTCGGCGGTCGCGTGGCGACTGGACTGGCCAAAAAAGGGGCGCTGGAGCTGGCGGAACAGGCGGCAGCCGAGGCGGCCAAACGGTCCATGTACGGCCAGGTGGTCGGTGGAGCCGTCCCCGGCGCCTTGTCCGGCGGTGCTCAGGCCACGGGTGGGATGCAGGCGCGGCTGAAAGAAGCCGGCATAGATGACACCGGGTTGAAGCCCTTGCTGTCGGGCGTGGCGGGCGTGGCCATCGGTGCCGGTAGCGCCGCTATCCCCATCGTGTCGTTCCTGCGCTCGGCCGGTATTGATGACGCGGTACAGAAAACCGTGGGTGAGATAGCTAAGAATTCCATCCCGGCGGCACTCAAATCCGGTGTGGTGGGTGCTGGTCTGGAGTCAGGCTTCGGTGGGGTGCAGAACGCCATCGACCAGGGCATCCATATGAGCGCCGATGACGATTACGACTTTGACCTGTGGGAAACGCTGGACAGCATGGTGCGCGGTACCGTGACCGGTGGTGCGCTCGGCGCTGGGGGTAGCGTTGCCGGCTCCATGTACTCCGGCATGGCCACTACCCTACGCGAGTACAACGTCAACAAGCAGAACGCCGATGACCTGGCGGCCGAGCGGGACTTCATCGACCAAATCCGCAAAAAAGAAAGCCAACCCGAAGCCACTGACCCCGGCACCACTCCCGGACAGCAGACGGACCCGATCCTGGCGAGCATGGCGCGGCAGCAGTCCCCCGAAAAACCGACCTTGCAAGTGGGCGACAAGGTGGACCTTGGCCTGGCCGAGCGTACCGTAGCCGGTATGGGGACCCTGCATGCCATGGACCCGAAAGACGTCAGCGACCTGCCCCAATGGCGATTCCACGACGTTAGGCAAAAGCTGGTCGATGACAGCGGCAAGCTGCGCCCGATGAATGAAGTGGGTGCCTTGCTGGAACAGGGCGAATTGACAGCCAACGAGGTGGTGCAGTTCCTTACCGATTCGCTGGAAAGCCGCACCAGCACCGTGTATTCCGCTGTCGATGCCGACAAGGTGAACGCCCTGCTCAAAGAGCGGTTCGACGCCCTGCGTGAGGAACTGCGCACCTCGAACACCACCGAAGAAAGCGCCAAACAGAAGAAAGCCTTCTCCGAAGCCATGGCCGCGCTCAAGGGTGAGTATCGCAACACCAAGGGTAAGCTGCAGAAAGAGCGCTTCAATAAGGACTCCACTGCTACGTCGTCCGAGAACCGCGCCCTGCGTCGAGTGCTGGATGCCTACGGTAAAGAGACCGGAGATGTGTGGGGAGAGATGGGCCGTAATCTGGACTGGAAGGCCACCTACCATGATGCCCTCGAGCAGCAGACCCGCCCCCAGCATGACGTGCTGAATGACCCTACCCGCGATCTGACTGGCCCCGAACAGTCGGTAGACGGTCCCACGCCCGAGACCGTGATCAAGGCGCAGGAGGCCGAGGCGGCTGAGAAGCTGGCGTTGGACCAAACCGAGGATAACATTGACCTGGGGGATCCGGTGGCCCTGGGTCGCCTGATGGTGGACCGCGGCGATAGTGTCCTCAGCCAGATCGAGACCCGCCTTGAACTGGAGAGTAACCCGCAGACACTGCTCACGCAGATGCAAAAGGCGGTGGGACTGGTGATAAGCAAGTACGACCCCGATTTCTACGGCGCCGGGGTAAACCCCATCGAGCAGATGCGCGGTTTTATCAAGTCCCGTATGGGTGAGGTGAACCAGTTGCCAGCCGACCAGCGGGATGCGGCACTGGAAACCCTGTATACGGAAATCGAGGGGTATACCAAGGCGATATTGGGTCGAACCTACCGACAGATGAACAAAATCATCGACACACAGGTGCGAAACCAGAACGCCCGAGACATGGAGCTGCAGGACGTCGCCGCCGGTGACGCCGATCAGGCCGGCTTTGCCGAGGTCAATAGCGAGACCGGCGAGGAGCGTTCCGTTGGTGACGTGCACGGCTTCACCGAACTGGACGACAGCAGCGATATTGACCTGGCTGACCTCAGCCCTCAAGAGCGCCGTGGGTTTGCCGAACGTCATGTGTCCTATGTCCGTACCGTGTTCAAGCAACTGGCCGAACAGGGCGACTTGGGTGACCTTGGCCCTTTGCAGGCTCGCGTGGAGCAGGAGCTGGCCGAACAGTACGGTGTAGCCCCGACTGAACTGTCCCCTGTTCCCCGTCCGGTGCAACCGAGGTACGACGGTGCGGTTGAGCGGGCCGCCAGTGTCGATATGAATGTCCCGGCAGCTCTTGCCGCCGGCAGCGCGGATATTGACGCGGCAACGAGCGCCCTGAAACGGGTCAGCGCCGGTGCATCCGCCGCCAACCGCAAGGCCCCGGTACGCCTGTCTCGCGGTCAGGTGGAGAGCGTTACCCCCGACGTAACGGGTAAGGGTACCCGCTCCGATCTGGATGGTCGCAGTCTGAAACCGGCAGAGGCCGAGCGACTGAAACAGTTCGTGGCGGCGGGAGAGCTGGACAAAGCAGTGGGCCTGCTGCGTGGTATTGGCGCCGTCCCTGAGTCCGTGGGGGTGGATGGTCGCGCCGGTAAGGTTCGCCGTAGGTTACTGGATCGTGCGGCGGTCAAGGGCCGCAAGTGGACCAGTGCCACAGAAAACGCCCACCTTCGCGGTCTGGTCAAGGGTCGCGACGGTGAGACAACCAACCTCACGCTGGACGCCACCAAGCTGACCGAACACGGTCTGCGTGATATGCAGCTGATCGACGAAGAAGGTAATTACACTTGGGGCGAGCAGCAGCGCAAGGGGACCAGCGCCAAAGGCAAGCACCAGGACAAGGGCCAATACTGGTACGAGGATGACCACCAACTGACCATAGCGCGAGCCTTTGCCAGCGGGTTGGCGGAATCATTGCGTACCGATGGCAAACGTGTCTTTACCCCGGACAGCCTGGACCCTGACAGTTCGTTGGTGGTATGGCGCAGCCCGGACAACCCGGACGCTACCCTGACCTGGGGTGACGTCAAACCCAAGCTGCTGCGGTACTTCCGTGATGAATCCACCCTCGATGTGGACACCACCACCAGCATTGATGCGCTCAAATGGGAGAAATCCCGATTGGAGCAGCAGCTTGGTATGCTTCCAGCTACACCCAAGCCGCGTGTTCGCCCGGACTCCGATGCGTATGCGAGTCTGATGACTACCCTGCCTTCACTACAGGCCGATGCCCGTGGGCGACTGGACAAGGTAAAGGACCGGTTGGCTGAGCTGGAAGAACAACGGGATGCCGACATTGCCGGGTTGCGTGAGGTAGAGGACGCTGACGGTGAGAAAACCTTCGCCGACACCACGCCGATCACCGACCACCGCGGTCGAACCACAGGTGAGCTTACCCCTGACGTCGAACGGGATAACAGTGACTATGGCGAACTGGCGATGGAAGCCGACACCAATGACGACCGGGCGTTTGCCGACCGTGACCGTGGCCGCCAGCGGGTAACCGAATCGGCCAGCTATACCGGTCGGAAGCGGCAGAAGAAAGGGGCATTGAAAGTCCGACCCAAGAAGAACCGGGTCGAACAGGACGCCGATCGTTCCCGCCTGGAAGCGGAGCTTAGCACTGCACGGGCCGACGCCAAGGCGCTGACCGACCAGTATTACGGCAGCACCGAGTTCAAAAAGGTGTCCCGTAAACTGGACCGCCTGTACGCATCCCTTCGTCGCCGCCAGGACAAGAACCTGCCCAAACAGCCGCGCACCGAGGGTACCATTGCTGACGCCAATGCCGAGCTGCTGACAATCATTGAAAAGCTGGGTGCCGACAAGGCAGCACAGGCTGCTGTGCAACGGGTGCGGGATCTGGAACAGCAGTTGGCTACCCTGGCCAGCCGCCAACAGCCGGTGAATCGCCCCGCCTGGCTGCCGGCCGAGTTGGGCAAGGTGGACATAAGCAAGCCGATGACACCGGCCATGGAGAAAGCCAACGCTGGACGCCTGAGCAAGCGCACGACCGAGCGCAACGGCACCTGGCACCATTCGGGAGTCCCCCGCGCTCTGCATGGGATCGCCAATACCCTGTACCGGACGGCCCACGACCGTCTACACCGCATGTCGCCCTGGCTGGCCCGTACTCTGTCAGCCCCTGTTGGCAAGGATACCGAGGGTCGCACCTTCACTATGGGGTGGCGGATCAAGACCAACGAATGGATGGGTGAACTGGGCAAGCTGGGTCTGGACAACGACGGGCTGCAGCGAGCCTATGAAAAGCTGCAGGATGGCAAAGAGCACGGTGCGGGAGCCAAGGCAATGCGCGACTTGCTCACTCGCCTGGGTGATTATGTGCGCGAGGTTGACCCGACCTTCGACAAAGACACCTTGCCGGTAGTGTGGAATCTGGATCGGGTACTGGATAAACCGGGTGAGCTGCGTGAAGTGCTGCGTGACGCCAAGGTGGGTGACCCCGACGCACTGATCAAGAGCCTGCATCAGTCGCGGGGCGTGTCCGGGTTCACCGTGTTCGATGATGGTGAGACCCCCAAGACCATTCTCGGTGTTCGCCGCGATCAGGAACGACTGAAAGCCGCGCTGCCCCGCCTGCGGGAGCTGGGTTTCCTCAAGAATGACGCCCCGGAAATCCTCACCGGTCTGATCGACAGTGCCACCCGCTATGCCGAGTGGGGCCGTCGCTTCGGTGTGGTTCAACAGGTGGGTGACAAGCAGGTGTTCGATGCCTCGGCCGTTTACAACGCTCTGATGAACGAAACCTTGTCCGAGTCCGACCGGGCCGAGGTTCGCAGCATTACACGGGGCATCACCCGCTCTAACACTCACACGATCCCGCGATGGGTACGGGTGGCTAACAGCGGGTTCTTCGCGGCAACTGCATTGCGCTACTTGTTGTTCAGTGGTGTGGCGTCTATACCCGAGCTGGCCATTGCCCCGTTGCGAGGCCGCCAAGGTGTAGTGGGGTCGGTCATCGCGTTGAACAAGCACCTCGCCCGTGCTGCCGTCACCGACCGCAAAGGTACCCGGCAGTTGGCCGAGACCCTGGGGGTCATTGGTAACCAGGTGGTGCGTCACAGCTTGCAACAGTTGATGATGATGGACGAGCTGACCGTGGGCAAGACCGTGAGCCGGGCATCCGACACCTTCTTCAAGGTCAATGGCCAGCACAAGATCACCGAGTTGACCCGTATGGTGTCGATGCTGGAGGCGCAGGACTTCCTGCACCACCACGCGGAAAGGGCGCTGGCCGGCGACAAGACCTCGGCCCGGTACCTGAAAGAGCTGCACGTTGACCCGGAGCAGGCGTTGGCCGGTCGCACCGATCACAACCCGCAGTGGAAGGATGCGGTGCACCAGTTCGTGGAGCAGAGTATCGCCAACCCGGAAGCCGGGGCCATGCCCGCATGGATGAACGACCCGCGCTTTGCGGTGTTCGCCAGCCTCAAAAAGTTCGTGTTCGGTTTGTTCGACCGGGTCCACCGCTCCGCCTACCATGAAGTCAAAGCGGGTAAGATGGCCCCGGCCATGGCCTCCATCGCCGGTTTCACCGTGGTGGCGTCGGCGCTTGGTGCGCTGGCTGAAACCATCAGGGAGGAGCTGAAATACCCTAGCCTGCTCGGCGTCAAGCGTCCGGGTGGCGAAAAACCCTGGGAAGAAAAAGCCCTCCGGGTGTTCTCGGCTACCGGCTTGCAGGCCCACTGGCAACTGGCGGCGGGTCCTCGTTCGGCCTCCGACTACGGCGGCAACATGGTACTGGCGGCGTTGAACCCGACGCTCGACTGGCTGTGGTCCGACATGGCTGACCCCAAGAAGGGGTGGGAGGCCAAGGCGGCTGACACGGTGCCGGTAGCGACCCAGCTACCGTGGGCCGAAGGGGCCATTCGCGATCTTCTGACCTCCGACTGACTACCCTAAAACAAGTGTTACTGGTAAAATTATATCAACCAGTAACACTTTCTCTTTGGGGTCTGAATGGACTTACACCAGCTTCAACGCGACTTGAAAGACCTCGGCCTCTACACCGGATTGGTGGATGGGGTTTGGGGAAGCAAGTCACAATCCGCTTATGAATCACTGTTAGGTTCGGCCAAGGGCAACCCTGTTCGGGAAGACGACCCCGATAGCATAGCCTGGGGCGCTCGGGTATCAGCCGAGTTTCGCCGTCGGGTACGGGATATTTCCAGGTTCCTCGCTATCCACCCTAACTGGCTGATGGCCTGCATGGCTTTCGAGTCAGGGCGCAGCTTTCGATCAGACATTATCAACGGTGCCGGTTCCGGTGCGGTTGGTCTTATCCAGTTTATGCCCGCCACTGCCAAGGGGTTGGGTACCACCACTGCCGCGCTGTCGGCCATGCTCCCCGAAGATCAGCTCGACTATGTGCAGCGGTACTTTGCTCCTTACGCAGGTCGCCTGAAAAACCTGGGTGATGTGTACATGGCCATCTTGTGGCCGAACGGTGTTGGCCGATCAGACGACTTCGCCTTGTGGTCGCGTGACAACCGCCCGGTGACCTACAGGCAGAATGCCGGACTGGACGCGGACAAGGACGGGGTTATCACGCGAGGTGAGGCTCTTGGCAAAATCAGTGCGCTGCTGGCCGAGGGTTTGCGCCCCTCCAACCGAGGATAATTCCATGCCCACACCAGTAGGTGACACCTTGAATCGCAACAGCGGCATCTTGTCGTTGGTATCCACCATGCTGATCGCCGCCAGCGGTATGTTCATGCAGCTCTCGTTTGACCGGCTGTTTGGGGATATTGATCGGCTCAAGCAGAGTCAGGCGGTACTGCAAGCCAACCTCGATAACAGCATCAGTTCCCTGCAGGACATTCGGATTGCCGTGCGGGACTCTGACGGTCGTATCCAGAACCTCACCATCAGGGTGTCGGTACTGGAAGAAAAGCTGGGGCGCGATCAGGAAAACCACAAGCAGGGACACGCCAAATGAAGCTGACCATCGACTCCTGGCGTGGAACAGCGCCAAAGTTTGAACCTCGCCAGTTGGCCGATGGGCTGGCTGTCGAGGCGCTGAACGCTCGTTCGGGCCGGTCGCTGTTGGAAGCCTGGGGGGTGGACACCTCCACCGGCGAAACTATCCCGGCCTCCGCCCGCTACTGGTTCCGCTACCTCGATACCTACTGGTTTACCTGGACCGACCGCACCGAAGCGGTGCTGGCTCCCTTGGTCAACGATGCCGAGCAGTATATTTGCATTTCCGACGAATCGTGGCCCTCCATCACGCGGGCCGATGTGGCGGTCAGCGCCGCCCCCTACCCCAGTCTGCGTTACCGGCTGGGGATCCCGCAACCGGCGAAACCGGTGTTGGTGGTGGATGACAACAGCGCCGAGCGTCCGGCAACCCCGGCAAGTACCGACGATCTGGACCTGTACACCGTCGTGTACAAGGTGGCCTGGGTCGATGCCTGGGGGCGGGAAGGCCCCGGCTCGTTGGTATCCAGCCGGGTAAACCTGCAGGAATATACGGTTAATGCCGTCAGTTACATGGCCAAGCAGGTTCAGCTCACCCGCCCTACGCTACCGACAGGGCAGTACAACTGGGGGACGGGTGCCTTATGGCGTGTATACCGGGCCAACTTCACCTCTCAGGGGCAGGGGTTATTCCAGTTTGTGGCCGAGGTTCCCATCACCGATCCGAGCTATATCGACCGGACACCCAGCGGCGACCTGCAGGAAGCCATGGTCACCGACGAATGGTTCGGGCCGCCGGACAACAACACGGCGCTGTTTCCTAACGGACCGTTACGGCATATCGGCGCCCACCCCTCGGGTTTCATGTTTGGTCACACTCGCCGGGAGGTCTGTTTCTCCGAACCGGGGACCACGCATGCCTGGCCGATCCGATACCAGCAGTCGCTGAAAGAGGACATTGTGACCTGCCTGATGAGCGGCGGCGACATTGTGGTGCTGACCAAGGGTGTGCCGTATGTGTTCACCGGGGTTAGCCCCGAGAGTATGTCACCCATGCGGATACCCGAACCCTACCCCTGCGTCAGTCAGGATGCGGCGGTCGAGGTCTCCGGCACCGTGTTCTACGCCAGCCGCAACGGCATGGTCGCGGTTCAGGGGGCCTCTGCACAGATGGTGACCTCCGCGTTCTACCGCGATGTGGAGTGGCGAGCCTTACAGCCGGAAACCATGCGCTTTGGTCATTATGACGACAAGGTCTTCATCTTCCGCTCCGGCAAACGGACGCTGGTGTTCGACCCGTTAAATCAGGACGACGGCCTGCGTGAACTGGACCTCGACCCTGCGGTGCATCACACCCTGCCCGGTTCAGACGATCTGCTCTACATGGCGCGTAACGACGCCGGTGGTGCGGTGAAGTTGTTCAATGGCGATCTGACCGCTGCCCGCCCCCTCCAATACACCACCAAGGAGTACCGGACGCCGGCCCCCACCACGTTCGGCTTCTGCAAAGTGGTGTCGGAGCACTACCCGCTCACGGTAACGGTTCACGCCCGCAAGGAAAGCGGGGAAGTGGTCAGCCACCAGCGCGTGGTTTCCAGCAACAAACCCTTCGCCCTCCCCGGTGGTTTTCGCGCCCGTGGTTGGTGGCTGAGTGTTTCCGCTACGGCGTCGGTAGCCGTCCACCACATAAGCCTGGCCCACACTCTCTCGGAGTTTAATGACTGATGGCTACTAATCTGCCTGCGATCCCCGCCGTTCCTGCCAGTACACCTCGGGAGCTGCGACCTATTCTTGAAGCCATGCGTGAGGTGCTGCAGGTTCGCGCTGGTCTGGGTCGGGGTGACCCTCTCGATCAGGCGGTGACCTTCCGTGACCTGGCCAACCGGCTCCCGTCAGGGAACTACACGGCGTTGGGTCGTCTGATCGGCGAACTGGTCGAGGTCGGCACCATCGACCTCGGGCAACAGGTTGAACGTCCATCCACCCCCACCGGGGTCAAGGTGTCCACCTATGTCGGCGGTATCTACATCGTGTGGGATATGCCGACCTACGCTGGTCACGGATACACCGAGATCTTCACCCACCCGGTAGAGGTGGACGAACAGAACCAGCCGCTGGTTCCACCCAACCTCGATCTCGACACCATGCTGGCGGGGGTCGGTTCCGGTGCCGGTGCCAACCTCGCCCTGGCGCCCGGTGCCGGTCATTACATTTGGGTTCGCCACGTTAACCTCAAGGGGCAGGTGAGCGGTATCCATGAGCCGCTGGGGTCGTTCGTGTTCCTGCCGCAATCCCCCGGTTATTATCTGGAGCTGTTGACCGGTGAGATTACTGCAAGCCAACTGGTCCAGGATTTACGCACCCCAATCGAGGCTATCGCCGGTATCCAGGGTGAAGTGGCCAAGATACCCAATATCGAGCTGGAGCTGCTGCGCATCCCGGCACTGGAAACCGAAGCAAACAAGGTACCCGGTATTGAGCTTGAGCTATCGGCCATCAAAGACGTGGCCCTTAGCAACACCTCTTATCTGGCGCAGGAAACAGCGCTGCGAGAGAGCGCGCTGGAGCTAGTTAACCAGCAAATTCAGACTCTTACCCTCGACTCGGACGGTCATGGGGCTGCTATCCTGGCCGAACAAACCGCCCGCGCCGATGCCGACAGCGCCCTGGCCCAGCAGGTGGCAGCCGTGGTCAGCACTGCCAATGGTAATACCGCCGCTATTGTCACCGAGCAGACGGCCCGTACCGACGGTGACGCTGCACTTAGTCAGCAACTATCGGTACTCCAGAGTACGGTGGATGCCAACACGGCCGCCGTCGTCAGTGAGCAGTCAGCCCGCGTTGCGGCGGATAGCGCCACCGCCCAGCAGTTGACCCTGATCCAGGCTGATGTGGACGCCAATGACGCGGCGATTATTGCCGAGCAGACCGCTCGCATCGACGCTGACGGGGTGCTGACTAGCAGCATCACTACGCTGCAGGGTACGGTGAATACCAACAACACCACCCAAACTGCAGCGGTTCAGTCCGAGCAGACCGCCCGGATTGCGGCGGATAACGTGTTGACTAGCAGCATCAACACCCTAACCGCCACGGTGAATACCAACAACACTAATCAGACCACCGCGGTACAAGCCGAGCAGACGGCCCGCATCGACGCCGATGGGGTGCTGACTAGCAGCATCACCACGCTGCAGGGCACGGTGAATACCAACAACACCACCCAAACTGCAGCGGTTCAGTCCGAGCAGACCGCCCGGATTGCGGCAGATAACGTGCTGACGTCCAGCATCACCACGCTGCAGGGCACGGTTAACACCAATGACATCAACCAGACCGCAGCGGTTCAAACCGAGCAGAATGCCCGGATTGCGGCGGATAGTGCCCTGTCTTCGTCCATTACCACCCTGACCGCTACGGTGGACACTCACAACACTAACCAGACCGCAGCGTTACAGGCCGAGCAGAATGCCCGTGCGTCTGCCGACAGTGCGCTCACCACGCAGTTGACCAAGGCGATTTCCGATCTGGAATGGCAGGGTACCGAATCCCGAGCCGCGATTCTGACGCTCCAGGATACTCAGGTTACCCGCGAGGCGACACAGGCCGAACAGCTTATGCTGGTCGAGTCTGCATACAAAACCGCTGATGCGGCCAATACCGCCGCGATCTTGGCCGAACAGGTGACGCGGGCCGATGCCGACAGTGCTCTGTCCAACAGCATTACCAGCCTGCAGAGTACGGTCAACACCAACGACACTAACCAGACTGCCGCCGTGCAGGCCGAGCAGACGGCGCGGGTCAACGCCGACAACGCACTGTCGTCTTCTATTACCTCGGTGCAGGCCAGTGCCACGGCGGCGCAGACCACGGCAGATGGTAAAGGCCGCATCATTTACCAGTCAGCCTCCCCGACCGGCGCGTTGCAGGACGATAAGAACCTGTGGGTACGCTCCACTGATAACACCCCGCACCGCTGGACGGGATCAGCCTGGTCAGCAGTAACGGATAAGGTGGCCACGGATGCGGCGGCGGCGGCGGCGGCAGCACAGACCACGGCGAACACGGCGAATGCGGCGGTTCAGACTGAGCAGACGGCGCGAATTAACGCCGACAACGCCTTGTCTTCCAGCATCACCACGGTTCAGGCCAGCGCGACGGCGGCACAGACCACGGCAGACGGTAAGGGGCGGATTATTTATCAGTCGTCCGCCCCTACCGGGGTATTACAGGACGACAAGAACCTATGGGTTCGATCAACCGATAATACCCCTCACCGCTGGACGGGTTCAGCCTGGTCATCAGTAACGGACAAGGTGGCCACCGACGCCGCATCGGCAGCAGCAGCAGCTCAGACCTCGGCGAATACGGCAAACGCGGCGGTTCAGGCAGAACAGACGGCGCGAGTCGATGCTGATAGTGCGATCACCAATCAACTGACCAAAGCGGTATCAGAACTTCAATGGCAGGGTGTTGAGGCCCACGCCGCTATACAGGAGCTGCAACACACACAGGTTACCCGCGAAGTCACCATCGTTGAGCAGCAGATGCGGCTGGAGACCAAGTTCGACAGCGGGGATGCAGCGGCCATGGCAGCCATTCAGGCCGAACAAACGACACGGGCCGCCGCCGACAGTGCCATGGCCACGGACATTACCACGCTACAGACTACCGTCAACCACCCCACCACGGGGGTTACGGCAACTTCGGCCGGCTTGACCTCGCTGACCGGTCGAGTGACCACCGCCGAAGGTTCCATCACCAGCCAGGGTTCGAGTATCACGGCCTTACAAAGCACCGTGAACCACCCGTCTACCGGCGTGGCGGCCACTGCCAGTGCGGTGCAATCGCTAAGTACCACGGTCTCTACCTACGACGGGCAGATCAGCGACATCAACGCCCAATGGTCGGTGAAGTTGGACGTCAACGGCAAGGTGTCGGGTGTGGGTCTGATGCAGAGTCCGACCGGTTCCGAGTTCGCCATCCTGGCCGACCGGTTCTCGATTGTTGACCCGGCCAACTCAGCCTCGGCGGGGGTGGTGCCGTTCGTGGTGACCGGGGGTACCACCTATATAAAGAACTCGTTCATTGAGACCGCCCACATTCAGACCATTGCGGCGGGTGAAGTGACGGCGGCGCGGGTCAATGCGGTGGTGGCGAACATCGGTACCGCGCAGATTAACGATGCGGCGATCACCAACCTCAAGATTGCCAATCTGGCCATAGACAGTGCCAAGATCGCCGATCTGGCAGTAACAGCGGCGAAAATCGCTAACGCGACCATTACCAACGCTGAGATAGCGAACACGACTATCACCGGGGCAAAAATCGCCAACACCACCATCACTTCGGCGCAGATCGCGAACCTTGCTGTGGATACTGCACAGCTTGCGAACCTTGCCGTGGAGACCGGCAAGATCAACGACCTCGCGGTGAGTACCTTAAAAATAGCGAACCAGGCGGTCACTATCCCGATCTCGGCGTTCACCTCTGCATCGCTCTCGACGGGTAACAACGTGGAGACCACCATTCAGACCGTGGTCATCACCAGCACCGGGGCGCCTATATGGTTGCATTTTTCGACGGTCGTTATAAACGGCTCTGCCAACCCGGTTGTTCACCTCCGCGTAAGGCGCAGCGGGACCCTCTTGTGGGAATCGACCAACATGCCCGCCGGGATTAACGGGACGCTGCATTGTTTGGCCCTTTCGGATACCCCAGGGTCCGGCTCAAAGACATACACGCTGACGGCACAAACCCCCAACACAGGGTCAGCAAAAAACAGGTCGGTAATGGTCATGGAGGTTAAAAAGTGAGTGTTGCTAACTATGTCGTTTATGACAAAACAGGTTTGATACTGCGGGTAGGTTCATGCCCGGAGAGTATGGTCGCGTTGCAGTGCGCGGATGACTCAGAGTCTGTCCTGCAGGGCGAGGCTTTTGATATTACGGATCGGGTTGACGAGCTGCGCTATGTCAACCTGGACACTCTCGAACTGGAGATACGCCAGGACTACGAACTGGATGCCCTGCCCCTGCCCTGCACCGTGACCATCGAGGGGGTGGATTACCGCTGTGACGAGCAGCCCGAGATCGAGTTCGATGTTCCTGGCCGTTACACCGTGATGGTGGACGCCGGCCCCCGTTATCTGAAAAAGGAGTTCGTCATTGAAAATCCAGCATAAGACCCCGGACAAGTCCCTGCGGGTGAATGTCATCCGCCAGCAACAGATTGACGCCGGCTTTCAATGGGGAGGGTGGGCCTTTGACATTGACCCCGGCTCGCTGACCCTGATCGCCGGACGGGCGTTACGGCTGACCCTTGACCCCAGCATTTCTTCGGTCAGTTGGAGAACGCAGGACAACCAGATCGCGGTGATGACCCGCGAGGAGTTCCTGGCGTTTGCTCAAGGTGCGGATGCCCACATTGACGCTTTGTTCAAACAGAGTTGGTTGGCGAAGGACAGCTAACTTCACCGCTGAGTCAAATGACGCTCGCCCACTGGCGGGCGTTTTTGTTTCCGGCCGAATCCAGCCACCTGTGGATAAAATGGACCCGGAAATCTTGGGTCCACCATGGGGTCATTTGTGGGGTTAAATATGATCATTTATGAGCTAATTAAACGGACTCAGATCAGTGATTTACCCAGTGTTGGTGCGGCATGAGCAGATATGAGCAAAACCGAAAATAAATGTACAGAATTTAGCATGCGGTTGCCAGTGGCGGTACTCTGACCGCTGCTAAAGCCCCCAAATAAAAAGGTGGCGACAGATGGCAGGTACAAAAAAGGAGCCGCAGCTCCTTTTTATTCATCTTATTCATCAGCCGTTATTTATCAGGCGTTATTCACCGGACCTTATCCCTTAGCGGGTACGCGGGCACACTTCTTCGTCGCTGAAGAAGTAAGCGATTTCGCGTGCGGCAGAAGCGGCGGCATCGGAACCGTGTACGGCATTTTCATCGATGCTGTCGGCGTAGTCGGCACGCAGGGTACCGGCCAGCGCGTCGGCCGGGTTGGTGGCGCCCATGATTTCACGGTGACGCAGTACGGCGTTTTCGCCTTCCAGAACCTGAACCATGACCGGGCCGGAGGTCATGAAGCTAACCAGAGCCTTGAAGAAAGGACGCTCGCTGTGCTCGGCGTAGAAACCTTCAGCCTGTTCCTGGCTCAGGTGTACCATTTTGGCGGCAACGATTTTCAGGCCGGCAGTTTCAAAACGGTGATAAATGGCACCGATCAGGTTCTTTGCTACGGCATCAGGCTTGATGATGGAAAAAGTACGTTCGATAGCCATGTGTGTTCCTTAAATAATCATTAAATAATCAATAGGACAGAATAATCGCACGAAATTATACGTAAAGCCAAGTTAACACCGTTTAGTTGGCGCCTTCGCACACCCGGGCCAGCATGGCGGCGATGGTACGCACGCCGTGACCCTTGCCACCCGCCGCCCACAGATCGTTGGCCGACTTCTGGTAAGAACCGGCCAGATCCATGTGCACCCACTGACAGCCGCTTTCCGGCACGAAGCGCGACAGGAAGGCGGCGGCAGTGGACGCCCCGGCCATGCCCTCGCCGCCGTGAATGTTGGCCATGTCGGCAAACGACGAGGTCAGCTGGCCCACATGAAACGGCTCCAGCGGCAGATGCCAGGCTTTCTCGTATTCGGCTCGGGCCGCCTGCACCGTGTTCCGGGCCAGTGCTTCGTCCATGCTGAACACCGCATTGTAATCCCGGCCCAGCGCCATCTTGGCGGCACCGGTCAGGGTGGCCGCGTCGAGAATAAAGGGCGCACCGGTGGCGCTCGCCGCCAGCAGGCCGTCGGCCAGTACCAGCCGACCTTCCGCATCGGTGTTGAGGATCTCGACGGTGATGCCGTTCTGGTAGGTGAGGATGTCACCCAGCTTGAAGGCATGGCCGGAGACCAGGTTTTCGGCACAACACAGGAACAGCTTGACCCGCTGCTGCAGGCCCCGCTGAATGGCCAGCGCCAAGCCGCCGGTCACGGTGGCGGCGCCCCCCATATCGGACTTCATCACCGCCATACCGTCGGACGATTTGAGGCTGTAACCGCCGGAGTCGAAGGTGATGCCCTTGCCTACCAGTGCCGCAGCGACCGGTGCATCGGCCTTGCCGGTCGGATTGAAGTCCAGCTCCAGCAGGGTGGGAGGACGTTCGCTGCCCCGGCCGACTTCATAGATACCGACATAGCCCAGATCCTTGAGCTGCTCGCCGCTGTAGGTGCGGTAGGTGACCGCATTGGGGGCCAGCGACTGGATGAACTTGCCCGCCTCGGCGGCCAGAAAAGCCGGGTACACCTCTTCCGGGGTACCGTTGATCATCTTCCGTACCCAGCGAGAAGACCGGTTGCGAGCCTCGAGTTCGGCCTGCTCGTCCGCCGCCGTTTCCCCCCACTCCAGTTGCTGACCGCCACGGGCATTGTAGAAGCCCTGGGCAAAGGCCCAGCGGCTTTCCAGCTGCCAGCCATCGCCGCTCAGCCGCACCGCCTTGATGCCCATGGCATCGAGCTTGCGCCCGGCCTGTTGCGCCTTGCGTTCCTGTTCGGCGGCATCGGGCACGTGCACCCGGGCTTCATCATCCTTGAAACTCAACAGCGCCTTGTCTCCCCACAGGGCTGGGGCGGCTTCGGCACAGAGCACGACATTCATCATTGCTGGCATGGTCATTCCTTGTTCTGTCGACTGAAAAACGGAAAAAGCCACAGAAGAACTGTGGCTTGAAAACAGCGGTAAGCGTTGAGCTAGAAGCTTACAGCTTTATTCGTATTCATCCATCCAGACCATGATGATGGCCTCGAGGATGCGTTCGCTGGAATGGGCTGGATCGTCGTCAAAGTCTTCCAGCTCGCAGATCCACTGATGCAGATCGGTAAAACGCACCGTTTTCGGATCCGTCTCCGGATAAGCCTCCATCAGTTCCAGTGCGATGTCACGACTGTCGGTCCATTTAAGACTCATACGCCCTCCTGATCAATGACCTTCGGATACCATGTTCACGGTATATTTGGGGATCTCGACCACCAGATCCTCATCGCTTATACGGGCCTGGCATCCCAGGCGCGACTCGGGCTCGAGTCCCCAGGCCTTGTCCAGCATATCGTCTTCCAGCTCACAGCTTTCTTCCAGCGAGTCGAAGCCTTCCCGCACTATGACATGACAGGTAGTACAGGCGCAGGACTTTTCGCAGGCGTGCTCAATGTCGATACCATTGCGCAGGGCCACGTCCAGTACGGTTTCACCCAGTTTGGCCTCAAGAGCGGCCCCTTCGGGGCACAGCTCGGCATGGGGCAGAAAAACAATCTTCGGCATCGTTACACCTTATCCACACGTTGACCGGCCAGCGCCCGACGAATGGAGGCATCCATACGACGGGCAGCAAAATCGGCCGTTTGCTTATCGGTTTCTTCTATCGCCACCTTGATGGCGGCCAGATCCTGCCCTTCGGTGCTGCGCTGCAGCGACTCGACAGAGGCCAGGATATCGGCGCGTTCCTGCTCGTCGAGCAGTTCGTCACCATCGGTGGCCAGGGCGCTGACGATATTTTCAATCACCCGCGCCGCTTCCACTTTCTGTTCGGCCAGCATGCGGGCGTCTATGTCTTCTTTGGCATGTTCGAAAGACGCGGTCAGCATGGTGGCGATGTCTTCTTCATTCAGGCCGTAAGAGGGTTTCACCTCGATGGCGGCCTGCACCCCGGAAGATTTCTCCATGGCGCTGACCGACAACAGACCGTCCGCATCCACCTGAAAGGTAACGCGAATATGGGCGGCGCCGGCGGCCATGGGCGGAATGTCGGTCAGGTTGAAACGGGCCAGGGAGCGACAGTCGGCCACCAGTTCGCGTTCCCCCTGCACCACATGAATGGCCATGGCGGTCTGACCGTCCTTGAAGGTGGTGAATTCCTGGGCCCGGGCCACCGGTATCGTGGTGTTACGGGGAATGATCTTCTCCACCAGTCCGCCCATGGTTTCCAGCCCCAGCGACAGCGGTATCACGTCCAGCAGCAGCATGTCGCTGTCCGGCTTGTTGCCGATCAGCACGTCGGCCTGAATGGCGGCACCGATGGCCACGACTTTGTCGGGGTCCAGGCTGGTCAGGGGTTCGCGGTCGAAAAATTCGCCGACCCGCTCACGCACCAGCGGTACCCGGGTCGAGCCGCCGACCATCACCACTTCCCGTACTTCGTCGGCGGTGACACCGGCGTCTTTCAGTGCCCGGCGACAGGCCATCAGCGTCTTGTTGACCCAGGGCAGGATCAAGGCATCGAAGTCGGCGCGGCTCAGGGTACCCTGCCAGCCTGCCCAGTTGACCGACACCGACTCGCTGTCGGTCAATGCCTGCTTGGCGGCGCAGGCGGCGTCCAGCAGATTACGCTGCTGGGTCGGGCTCAGCTCGGTGATATTGGCCTGTTGCTGGATCCAGTCGGCCAGCGCATGGTCGAAATCATCGCCGCCCAGGGAAGAATCACCGCCGGTGGCCAGCACCTCGAACACGCCCTTGTGCAGACGCAGAATGGAGATATCGAAGGTGCCGCCGCCCAGGTCATAGACCGCAATCACCCCTTCCTGACCGGAGTCCAGGCCATAGGCAATGGCGGCGGCGGTCGGCTCGTTGAGCAACCGCAGCACTTCCAGACCGGCCAGTCGGGCCGCGTCCTTGGTGCCCTGACGCTGGGCATCGTCGAAATAGGCCGGTACGGTAATCACGGCACCCTGAATCGGGTTACCCAGGCTGTGTTCGGCACGCGCCGCCAGGGTTTTGAGGATGTCGGCCGACACCTGTACCGGATTGACCGACCCCAGGGGCGTGTCCAGTTCGATCACGCCACTGCCGGTTTCCTTGAAGACATAGGGCAACCGGTGGCGGGGAATATCCGCCAGCGCCTTGCCCATCAGCCGTTTCACCGAGGCAATGGTATTCTGCGGATCAAACTCGGCCTCGCGTTTGGCGTCATGGCCAACCCGCAGACCGTCCCGGGTGTAGTGCACCACTGAGGGCAGCAGATCGCGCCCCTGATCATCCTTCAGGGTTTCGGGCAGGCCGCTGCGCACCACAGCCACCAGCGAATTGGTGGTACCGAGATCGATACCGACCGCCCACTTGTGTTCATGAGGAGCCGCGCTCTGGCCCGGCTCGGAAATTTGTAGTAATGCCATAAGGTTCAGAATTCCTGCTGCGCATCTTCCAAACGTTCGAGTTCGGCATGCAGCTTGGTCATGAATTTAAGTTTGCGCACCGTATCGGCAGCATCAGCCCACAGATCCGAAGCGAGCTGTTGCTCGAGCTCGGCGTAGAAGTCGGCAGACGCCTGTTGCAGTTCCCTGTCAAACGCCATGATGGCGCCAAACACATCCTGGGCGCCGGCAATATCTTCCAGTTGCTCGCGCCATTCCATCTGTTGCATCAGAAACAGCGGATCCTTCAGGGTCTGTTGCTCGGCACGGATGTCGACGCCCTGCAAGGACAGCAGGTACTCGGCACGGTTCAGGGGGTGCTTGAGGGTGGTGAACGCATCATTGATATGGGCGGCACGTTGTACCGCCTGAAGGCGCTCCCGCTCGGGGCGGGAGGCAAACTTGTCGGGATGGAACTGCATCTGCAGCTGGCGATAGGTGTCGGCCAGTGTCTGGCTGTCGAGGGCAAACTCCGCCGGTAAGCCAAACAGCTCGAAGTAGTTCATGCCGGGGGTCCTTAAACGTTAAAGCTTTCGCCGCAACCACATTCCCCGTCGATATTGGGGTTGTTGAATTTAAAGCCCTCGTTCAGGCCTTCCTTCGCGAAGTCGAGTTCGGTGCCGTCCAGATACACCAGACTCTTGCTGTCGACGATCACCTTGACCTCGCCATGCTCGAACACCTGGTCGCCTTCGGACAATTCGTCGACGAATTCCAGCACGTAGGCCAGGCCGGAACAACCGGAGGTCTTGACCCCCAGCCGCAGTCCCAGGCCCTTGCCTCTGTTGTTCAGAAAAGTCTGCACCCGTTGTGCAGCCGCATCGGTAATGGTGATCGCCATGGTGTCTCCGTCTTACGCCAGGTTTTTCTTCTTCTTGTAATCGTCGATTGCTGCCTTGATGGCATCCTCTGCCAGAATGGAGCAGTGGATTTTCACCGGCGGCAGGGCCAGCTCTTCCGCTATCTGGGTATTCTTGATGCTGGCCGCTTCGTCCAGGTTCTTGCCCTTTACCCACTCGGTGATGAGCGAGCTGGAGGCGATGGCGGAGCCACAGCCGTAGGTCTTGAACTTGGCGTCTTCGATGATGCCTTCTTCACTTATCTTCAACTGTAGCTTCATCACGTCGCCACAGGCCGGCGCACCGACCATACCGGTCGCCACACTGGGGTCGTTCTTGTCGAAACCACCGACGTTACGGGGGTTTTCATAGTGATCTATTACTTTTTCGCTGTAAGCCATGATTTAACTCCTCACCCATGCTTCAATGATTTAGACACCTTAATGGTGTGCCCATTCAACCTGATCCAGATCTATTCCGTCCTTGAACATTTCCCACAGCGGAGACATGTCGCGCAGACGACCGATGGCCTCGTTGACCAGGCCCACTGCGTAGTCAATCTGTTCTTCGGTAGTGAAGCGACCGATGCTGAAACGGATGGAACTGTGTGCCAGCTCGTCGTTCAGCCCCAGGGCACGCAATACATAGGAAGGCTCCAGGCTGGCCGAGGTACAGGCCGAACCGGAAGAGACCGCCAGATCCTTCAGTGCCATGATCAGCGACTCACCTTCTACATAGGCGAAACTGATGTTGAAAATACCCGGTACCCGTTGTTCCAGGTCACCGTTGACATAGACTTCTTCGATATTCTTTACACCGTCATACAAACGGTTGCGCAGCGCCAGAATACGCTCGCCTTCGGCGTGCATTTCTTCCTTGGCGATACGGAAGGCTTCACCCATGCCGACGATCTGGTGGGTTGCCAGGGTGCCGGAGCGCATGCCGCGCTCGTGGCCGCCACCGTGCATCTGGGCTTCCAGACGAACGCGGGGCTTGCGGCAGACATAGAGGGCGCCGATGCCCTTGGGGCCGTAAACCTTGTGGGCAGACAGGGACAACAGGTCGATGTTCATGTCCTGTACGTCGATGTCGGTCTTGCCGGCGCTCTGGGCCGCGTCCACATGAAACATGATTTTACGGCTGCGGCACAGTTCGCCGATGGCCTTGACGTCCTGGATCACGCCGGTTTCGTTGTTCACGTGCATGATGCTTACCAGAATGGTGTCATCGCGCATGGCATTTTCGATTTGTGCCAGGGTGAAGAGGCCGTTGGGCTGGGGCTCGAGATAGGTGACCTCGAAACCCTCACGCTCCAGCTGGCGACAGGGATCCAGTACTGCCTTGTGCTCGGTCTTGGAGGTAATGATGTGCTTACCCTTCTTGCCGTAAAAATTGGCAATACCCTTGATGGCCAGGTTGTCGGACTCGGTGGCACCGGAGGTGAACACGATTTCGCGTGGGTCGGCATTGATCAGGTCCGCAATCTGGTTACGGGCGATATCGACCAGTTCTTCCGCCTGCCAGCCGAAGCGGTGCGAGCGGGAAGCCGGGTTACCGAAAATACCGTCTTGAGTCAGGCATTGCATCATTTTTTCGGCGACACGAGGGTCTACCGGGCAGGTAGCCGCATAGTCGAGATAAATGGGCAGTTTCATCATATTCTCCGTTCCAACGCTGCCCTGTTCGGCAGTCTTGTCATCGACATTTAAAATTGAATGTTTCAGGCTCACTTGCTGCTGCTCGGGCTAGTCCAGAGTCAACAGGTTCAGATTACTGTCTTGCTGCTCGGAAATCCGCCGGACATCCTGCTGGTCAACCAGCTCGGCCAGGCTGATACCGTCGAGAAAATTGCTGATCCGATCACTGAGCGCACACCAGAGCGTGTGGGTCAGGCACTGGTTACCACTCTGGCAGTCCCCCTTGCCCTGACACTTGGTGGCATCCACCGACTCGTCGACGGCGGCGATAACCGCCCCCACCGAAATGGCGGCCGGCTTCATACCCAGCAGATAACCGCCACCGGGACCCCGTACGCTGCTGACCAACCCCTGCTTGCGCAAGCGGGCAAACAGCTGCTCGAGGTAAGACAGGGAAATCCCCTGACGCTCGGATATATGGGCCAAGGACACGGGGCCGGCGTCGCCGTGCAATGCCACATCCAGCATGGCAGTTACCGCATAACGTCCTTTTGATGTCAGTCTCATGTAATCAAACCGTTTCCAGACATGGGCTCAGGGTGTCATACCCGAGTGTTTCAGTCAAGTATAAGACCGACCGGAACAGTCAGCTATTCGGCTCCTGCCGGCGACCCTTTTTCTGCACCGAGGTCAGGATACCGCGCAGTATGTTCAGCTCGTGATCTTCCGGTCGCGCCCGGTTGAACAGACGTCGCAATTTGGTCATCACCTGTCCCGGATGAGGCTTGATGATAAAACCGGTTTCCAGCAGGGTTTGTTCCAGATGCTGATAGAAGCGCTCCAGATCGTCGGACAGGGGATAGTCCTGCTCGATCCCGGTTATCGCCTCTTCTCCCTCCTCTCCCTTCACTCTCGCCAGCCAGGCCATGCGCACTTCGTAGCTCAGGGTCTGTACCGCCATCGCCAGATTGAGCGAGCTGTATTCCGGATTGGCGGGAATGGCCACGTGAAAATGACACTGCTGCAACTCGTCGTTGGTGAGCCCGGTACGTTCCCGGCCGAACACCAGTGCCACCGGGTGGCGGGGGGCTTCGGCCAGGGCTTTTTCACCCGCCTCCCGGGCATCCAGCATAGGCCAGGACAAGGTGCGCGAACGGGCACTGGTACCGATCACCAGGCCACAATCGGCCACGGCTTCGGCCAGGGTCGGCACTATGCGGGCGCTGCCCAGTATGTCGCTGGCGCCGGCAGCCAGGGCGACGGCCTGGCTGTCCGGCGGGCTGACCGGATCGACCAGCCACAATTCGCCCAGGCCCATGGTTTTCATGGCGCGGGCGGCAGAGCCGATATTGCCGGTATGTGAGGTATTGACCAACACGATGCGAATTTGCTCAAGCATATTCATGAGATCCAAGGGTGCTTAAGGCGCAGGATATTAGCACAGTCGAAGTCAGCTGTAAGCCTTCGGCCATCAGCGTTCGGCTGCCCGAGCCGCTTGCGGCCCGGTTTACGGTTGTGGCTTATTGCGGATCGAGTTCAGTGGGGAAACCAGCTCTCAGGATAAAGAGGCAACAGGGTTGCCTCTTCTTGATGCCGGAGTGAGCTGTTGACGTCACCAACAGTCGACGCAGGAGCTTCAAGGAGGACAAAGGGATCTGCTGATTTTAACGCTTGAGCCGGGCCTGCTCGCCGATGAGATCCAGCTCCAGCAGCGAGTAACGGTGTTCGACAAAGTCGTAGATATTGGTGGCCAGCGCCAGCTTGAAATACACCATCGCCTGCTCCGGTTGCTCATTGCGCTGGGCCTGTTTGGCCAGATAGAAATAGGCTTCGCACAGCCGTTCGGCCAGCTCCTGATTATCCTCGCTTTCTTCCGAGATGCGGTTGAGCAACTGTTCATCGCTCATCGACCCCAGATAGACATTGACGATATCCCAGGCCCACTCGTCGGAACCATGGATTTGCTGATGACGGCGCACGGCATCCAGTGCCGCGTCGGGATCCGTCTGCTCCAATGCCAGATACCACCACAGCAGCCGGTAAGGGTCGGCGGGGTCTTCGTCCAGAAAGGTTTTCAGATCCCGGGCTGCCAGTGTGGGCCTGCCGCCGTAATACAGCGCAATGCCCCGGTTCAGGTTGGCATAGGCGTAGTCCGGCGCCAGGTCCAGGGCCGAGTCGAAGGCTTCATAGGCTTCGTCGAATTCCTGATTCTGGGTCAGGTAGACGCCGTTGAGGTTGTAGGCATCGGCAAAGTCGGGTCTTTCCCGCAGGGCACGGTTAAAGTCCAGCCGGGCCATGGCCCGCAGGCCCACCCTGTCGAAGACCACACCGCGCTGAAAAAACAGCTCGGCACGTTGCTCCGGCGTCAGCCCCGGTGAATTCAGCATTTGCCCCAGGCGGGCAATTCCCAGCTCACTTTCATAGGAAACCTGCATCGGTAACGGCAACACCAGAGTGGGCGTCACTACTCGGGGTGCACTGCAACCGACCAGCATGAAACCAAGAAAGGCGAAAGGAGCGAACAATAATCTGTCGTTCAAGACGGCTCCGAACTTGTCTTATTATGACCACATGTTATGCAGCTCCACGACATTTGTCATGTGGCAAATGCATTTCACAACAAAAAGGGGCCCCGAGGCCCCTTTGGTATCATGCTGTTAAGGTAACGGCTCTTGATCCGCCCCTTCCTTCTCTATCTGCGGTGGCAGCATATGCTCCCGCTGTACCCCGAGCAACATGGCCCAGGCACTGGCAATATAGATGGAAGAGTAGGTACCGAAGCCGATGCCCAGCAGAAGCGCGGTGGCAAAACCATGGATCAGCGCGCCGCCCTTGAGGAACAGCGCCACTACCACCGCCAGGGTGGTGGCCGAGGTGATCAGGGTTCGGCTCAGGGTGTCGGTAATGGCCTCGTCAAACACCTCGGCGGTACTGGTGCTACGGACCCGGCGGAAGTTTTCCCGCACCCGGTCGAATACCACTATGGTGTCGTTGAGCGAATAGCCCACTACCGTCAGCAGCGCCGCCACTATGGTCAGGTCCACCTCGATTTGCATCCAGGAGAAGACGCCCAGGGTAATGATCACATCGTGGGCCAGTGACAGCACGGCACCGGAGGCCAGACGCCATTCGAAGCGCATGCCGACATACATCAGGATACAGAGCAAGGCGACCAGAATGGCCAGGCCACCCTGCTCGGCCAGCTCGGCACCGATGGCCGGGCCGACAAACTCCAGCCGCTTCATCTCGACGGATTCAGACACCTGCGCCATGGCAGCCATGACCGACTCGCCCTGCTGCTGTACGTTCACACCTTCCTGGGGCGCCAGACGGATCAACAGATCCCGGCTGGTCCCGAAGTTCTGCACCGTGGCACCCGGCAAGCCGACCTGTTGCAGGCTGTTACGCACCTGGTCCAGCTCGACCGCCTGCTCGAAGGCGGCTTCGACCACGGTACCACCGGTGAAGTCCAGCCCCCAGTTCAGCCCCTTGGTAAAGAGGCTGAAAAAGCACAGCGCCATCAAGACCAGCGACAATGCAGTCGCCGCCTTTGAATAGTGCATGAAGCGAATGGGCGCCCGGGTTTTGAGGATCTCAAACATCGGTTATTTCCTCATATCGACAGTTTGCTGAGACGCTTGCCGCCCCAAAGCAGGTTGACCAATGCCCGGGTACCGACGATGGCGGTAAACATGGAGGCGAGAATACCGATCATCAGGGTAACGGCGAAGCCCTTGATGGGGCCTGTGCCCACCGCAAACAGGATAATGGCGGTGATCAGCGTAGTGATGTTGGCATCGGCAATGGTGCCCAGTGCCTTGTCGTAGCCGATATGAATCGCCTGCTGTACCCCGCGCCCGTCTCGCAGTTCCTCACGGATCCGTTCGAAGATGAGCACGTTGGCATCCACCGACATGCCGATGGTCAGCACTATGCCGGCAATACCCGGCAGCGTCATGGTCGCCCCCGGCACCATGGACATGACCCCTATGATGATCACCAGGTTGGCCAGCAAGGCCACATTGGCCACCAGACCGAACTTGCGGTAGTAGATGACCATGAACAACACCACCGCCAGCATGCCGTAGACCATGGCCATCAGGCCATTTTCCACGTTCTGCTGACCCAGGCTCGGGCCTATGGTGCGCTCTTCCACTATCTGGATGGGCGCAATCAGGGCACCGGCCCGCAGCAATAGCGCCAGATTCTGGGCTTCCGCCATGGAATCGATGCCGGTGATACGGAAACTGCGCCCCAGCCGCGACTGAATGGTGGCGACGTTGATCACTTCCTGCTGCTTGCGGAACTGGCGCGTGCCGTCTTCCTTCAACTCATCGCCGGGCTTGTACTCGGTAAATACCGTCGCCATGGCACGGCCGACATTGTCCTTGGTAAAATCGGCCATGCGGCTGCCACCGGGGGCATCCAGGCTGATATTCACCTGCGGACGGCTGAACTCGTCCATGCCGGATGAGGCGTCGACGATATGCTCACCGGTCAGGATGATGCGTTTCTGCAACACCACCGGGCGACCGTCCCGGTCCCGCATCAGCTCGCTGTTGGGAGGAACCCGGCCCGCACCGGCGGCGGCCACATCGGCATTTTCATCGACCAGGCGGAATTCCAGGGTCGCGGTCGCGCCGAGGATTTCCTTGGCCCGGGCGGTGTCCTGAATGCCCGGCAATTGCACCACGATGCGCTCGGCACCCTGACGCTGCACCAGCGGCTCGGCCACACCCAGCTCGTTGACCCGGTTGCGGATGATGGTGATGTTCTGCTGCAGGGCGTATTCCTTCACTTCCTTCAGCCGCTGCTCGCTCATCACCGCAAACAGCCCGAAGGTCTCGCCGTTGTCACGATCGGAGAACATCAGGCCCGGATAGCGACCGCGCAGGTGGCTGAGCGCCTTGTCACGGGTGTCCGCGTCGCGGAATACCACCAGGGTACCGCCGTCCTTTGCCAGTACACCGGAATAACGCAGACGCTGTTCACGCAGATCGGTACGGAAGTCCTGCACCGTCTGCTCCTGCACCCGGCTCAGGGCTTCATCCATGTCCACTTCCATCAGGAAGTGCACACCACCACGCAAATCCAGACCCAGCTTGAGCGGACCGGCACCGATGGCCTCGAGCCAGGAGGGCGTAGAGGGGGCCAGGTTGAGGGCGGTGATGTAACCATCACCCAGGGTTTCCGCCACCAGATCCTTGCCCTTGAGCTGATCGTCGGTATTGCGGAAGCGGATAAGTAATTGATCATCGGCCAATACGGCGCTTTTTACTGCTATGCCGGCCTTGCTCAGCGTCTGCTGAGCCTGAGTCAGGACGGCAGGGGTAACCTGAGTACCACGGGAGCCCGACACCTGCAACGCAGGGTCTTCACCAAACAGATTGGGTGCTGCATACAGAAAACTGATGGTGATCACGGCGATCACCATCAAGTATTTCCACAGCGGATATCGATTTAACACGCTGTGCTCCTCGATAGGAAATTAAAGGGACTGGATAGAACCCTTGGGCAGGACGGCGGTGATGAAGTCCTTTTTGATGGTGACCTGGCTCTGCTCGCTCAGGCTCAGCAATACATAGTCGTTTTCGGCGGAGATTTTGGCAATCTTGCCTACCAGGCCGCCGTTGGTCAGCACTTCGTCACCCTTGCTCAGGGAAGACATCAGGCTCTTGTGCTCTTTGACCCGCTTGGACTGGGGACGGAAAATCATGAAATAGAAGATCAGGCCGAATACCACCAGCATGATGATCATTTCCATACCGCCACCGGCGGCGCCACCTTGGGCATGGGCTTTGGAGATAATATCCATTCGTTTCAGTTCCTCGTTGATGGTTAAAAGTGTTAGTGCATGGGGGCACCGGTGAGGGAAGGTACAGCACGTCGACACGCCATAAACCCATCCCTGGGGGCTCGGACATGCCATCTGACCGCCACGGATGGCGGAAATGCCAACATTGCAGGAGCTTTTGTTGGCGCTGGCATGTCACGGTCGACTTAGCTGACATCTTCCCTCACCCGTTCGTCATTCGCCGTTTTCACCTGCAGTCTGGCCCAGTGGCGGCACGGGTTTACCTTGTCGCGCATAGAACTCAGCTACAAAGTCGTCTAATTTACCCTGCTCTATGGCCCCGCGTAAACCTTCCATAACCCTTTGATAGAATCTGAGATTGTGAATGGTGTTTAAACGCGCACCCAGTATCTCGTTGCACTTGTCCAGATGGTGCAGATAAGAGCGAGAATAGTGCTTGCAGGTGTAGCAATCGCAGTCCGCATCCAGCGGGCCGATATCTGTCTTGTGCTTGGCGTTACGGATCTTCACCACCCCTTCGGTGGTGAACAGATGGCCGTTGCGGGCGTTGCGGGTCGGCATGACGCAGTCGAACATGTCGATGCCGCGGCGCACCCCTTCCACCAGATCTTCCGGCTTGCCCACGCCCATCAGATAACGGGGTTTGTCGGCCGGAATCTTGGGACAGGTATGCTCCAGCACCTTGTGCATTTCGTGCTTGGGCTCGCCTACCGCCAGGCCACCGACCGCATAGCCGTCGAAGCCAATCTCGAGCAGGCCGTTCAGTGATTCATCGCGCAGATCTTCGTAGACACCGCCCTGTATGATGCCGAACAGGGCGTTCTTGTTGCCCTGCTTGTCGAAATGATCCCGCGAGCGTCTGGCCCAGCGCAGGGACATTTCCATCGACTTCTTGGCTTCCTCCCAGGTCGCCGGATAGGGGGTGCACTCGTCCATGATCATCACCACGTCGGAGCCCAGATCGTACTGGATTTCCATCGATACTTCGGGGGACAGGAAAATCTTGTCGCCGTTGACCGGGTTGCGGAAATGGACGCCTTCTTCGGTGATCTTGCGGATATCACCCAGGCTGAATACCTGGAAACCGCCGGAGTCGGTGAGGATGGGCCCCTGCCAGTTCATGAAATCGTGCAGATCGCCGTGCATCTTCATCACTTCCTGACCCGGGCGAACCCAGAGGTGGAAGGTGTTGCCGAGCAGTATCTGGGCGCCGGTGCCGGCCACTTCTTCCGGGGTCATGCCCTTGACGGTGCCATAGGTGCCCACGGGCATGAAGGCCGGGGTGTCCACCACGCCACGGTCGAAAATCAGGCGGCCACGGCGAGCGCGGCCATCGGTGGTTTGCAGTTCAAACTTCATCAGTTACCTCACTGGCCGGAGAAACAGTCCGACCTTATTTTTAAACAGGTGAGGGGTGAATCGTGAGGAGTGAGGTGAAAAACCAATGTCTTACGCTTTACCCCTCACACCTTACGCCTCACGCCTCACGGTTCTTTACGGCTGGGTCTGCCGGGTAATAAACATGGCGTCACCGTAGCTGAAGAAGCGGTAACGCTCGGCCACCGCCTGCCGGTAGGCTTCCATGATGTGGTCGTAGCCGGCAAAGGCGCTGACCAGCATGATCAGGGTCGACTCGGGCAGGTGGAAATTGGTGACCATGGCGTCCACCAGCTGAAAACGGTAGCCGGGATAGATAAAGATATCGGTGTCGCCGTAAAACGGCGCCAGCGGCTCGCCCTGGGCCATAGTGGCCCTGGCGGCGCTTTCCAGCGAGCGTACCGAGGTGGTGCCCACGGCAATCACCCGGCCGCCCCGGGCGCGAGTGGCTGCTATCTGCGCCACGACCTCGGGCGACACCTCGATGTATTCGGCGTGCATCTTGTGCTCGAGCACCTGCTCGACCCGTACCGGCTGAAAGGTGCCGGCACCCACGTGCAGGGTAACAAATGCCTGTTCCACACCCTTGGCGGTCAGGGCGTCCAGCAGCGGCTGATCGAAGTGCAGGCCGGCGGTCGGCGCGGCCACGGCGCCGGGCTTCTCGTTGTAAACGGTCTGATAACGCTCTTTGTCGGCGTCCGTGTCGGGCCGGTCGATATAGGGCGGCAGGGGCATATGCCCCACCGCTTCCAGGACCTCGAGCACGGTTCTGTCGTCGTGGAATTCGATTTCAAAGAGGGCATCGTGGCGGGCCAGCATGGTGGCCTGCACGTCCGGCTCCAGGATCAGGGCGCTGCCCGGCTTGGGCGCCTTGGAGGCGCGCACGTGGGCGAGCACCCGCTTGTCGTCCAGCACCCGCTCGACCAGTACTTCCAGCTTGCCGCCGCTGGCCTTGCGCCCGAACAGGCGGGCCGGGATCACGCGGGTATTGTTGAATACCAGCAAATCGCCGGGGTTGACCAGGTCGAGGATCTGACCGAATTGACCATGGGTGATATCACCGCTGTTACCGTTCAGCTGCAACAACCGGCTGGCGGTGCGTTCCGGCATTGGATGGCGGGCTATCAATTCGTCGGGGAGCTCAAAGGAAAAATCGCGGACCAGCATACACAACCTCTTGTCATAACGGGCGCTAGTCTAGTGAGGCCGCCCCGCGGGATCAAGGCAATTCGGCCGGAGTTGGGGCATAATGGGTATTACTGACCGGCCATCACGGTGCCGTACCTGGTTACGCTTACCCTGCCATACGGTTAGGCTATCTTGATATATATCTTGATATAAAAAAGAGGAAAAAGATGATGCCCGCGATCGTCTCTGAAATTATGTCACGCAACGTCATCAGCCTGCCGCCGGCGGCCACCCTGGCCGAAGCCCGCACCCTGATGCAACGCCATCACATCCGTCACCTGACGGTACAGATAGACGGTCGCCTGGTCGGGCTGGTCAGCCAGCGGGATATTCTGGCGGCGCAGGAGTCGAGCCTGGAACAGGGCACCAATGACCACTTTCTGCAACAGCATCAGCTGAGCGAGGTCATGATAAAAGAGGTCACCACCGTCAGCCCCCGCGCCGGTATCCGCGAAGCCGCCCTCCATCTGCAAAAACACAAGTACGGCTGCCTGCCGGTGGTGGACAAGGGCAAGCTGGTGGGTATCGTCACCGACAGTGACTTTGTTACCGTCGCCATTCATCTGCTGGAGGTGCTGGACGCCCAGCTGGCCGAACCCTCGTTCGACGATGTCGACCAAGACGAGCTGGATCTGGCGATGACTCCGGAAGGCGTAGACGAACAGGAAGCCCGGTGAATTATCTGGCCCACCTGCACCTGGCTCACTACAGCAATACCAGCCTGCCCGGCGCCCTGCTCGGTGAGTATGCCCGGGGCAGCATAGACACCCGATTGCCCCCGTCCCTGCAACTGGGCATTCGGCTGCACAGACACATCGACAGCTTTACCGATGCCCACCCGCTGCACGCCGGGGCGGTGCGCGCCCTGCCCAGCCCCTTTCGTCGCTATGGCGGCATCATCATGGACATGATGTTCGACCACTTTCTCGCCCGGCACTGGTCTCGTTATCACGCCTGGGAGCTTGATGATTTTATCGGCTACAGCCATCGGCAGTTGCAGCCGGATGAACATTGGCCGGAGGCCATGGTCATTCTGGTGGAACGCCTCAAGCAATATCGGTTGCTGACCAGTTACCAAAGCCTGGAGGGCATCTCCCTCGCCATCGCTCGCATCGATGGTCGCTTTCGCCGTCCCACGCCCCTGCCCCAATGCGCGCCGCTGCTGGCGCAACAGTATGGCGCCATGGAGCAGGCCTTTCTCGGCTTTTATCCCGAACTGCAGGCTTTTGTACTGGGTCAATCCCGGCAGGCCCGGGCCCTGGGATTGGCCGGGTAGAACAGCGTCGGCTGCACCGGCTGGTGGCTGAACAGCCGGGTATTCTTGTGGGGCAGCTTCATGAAACCGCCCACCCCCTGATCCTCTATCTCTGGTATCAGCGCCACTATCTGGCGCAACAAATCGGCAAACTCCGCTTCGGCGCTGGCATCCAGCAGCCGGTAGTAGCTGTGCAGCTTCATGTACAGCGGCGTCACCTCGAAGATGATACAGCCGGTATGGTGAATTTCGTTCAGCCGGGCGATCACCGCCATGATGGCGGCGGGCAACACCAGCTGTTCATCCGGGTCCCGTCCATCCTCGAAATAGGAATGCTGACGACTGGCCTCGCTGGTGCTGGGGATGGCCGCCAGCCGATAGGGTATGCGGGTGTCCGCGGTCGGCACAAAAGGCAGCTCCGGCACCCTGCGGCTCAGGTGGATGGTATTGCGGGCGTTGAACAGGCAGGCCTTGAACAGACCGACTTTATCGATGGCCCGGGCCAGCCTCACCACGTTGTTGACCGCCAGCGCAAAGGCGGGCGCCATTGCCTCGTCGTAGAGATTGAGGCTGGAGTCGATATAGAGGCCGTCCAGTTGCCAGTGAATGGCCAGCCCGCCCACCACCGGATAGCGCCCCAGCCGGCTGACCGCCGCCACGAAGGCCTTTTCGGTATCGCCCATGCCCACCAGATAGTTTTTGTAATAACGCTCCAGCTGGGCATCGTCCACATAATGGATGCCGGCCTCTTCGCTGTGCTCGCGCAGAAAGGATTTGCGGGAGGAATAGACCACGGTATCCATGTCGTGGCGCTCGGGGCTGGCCCATACCGGCAGCATGGGGCTGTCATCAAACAGCCGCAGTTCGGGCAGTACCAGGCGTTGCAATCGCGGCATGGCGGCAATGAAATGATCGCCGGCCCGCCGCCGCAGCCCGGCATCTTCCCCCAGCAAGCCATCCAGCATCAGCGCAAATTCTTTCGGTAGCCCCAGGCTGGTCGCCGGTATGGCGTGGCGGCCAAAGCGGCAGGACTGACCCGACGCCAGTGCATAAAGGGTGGCGGCGACCCCCTGCTCGTCGAAGCGCGGGCAAGACAGGGCCCCTTCCCGCTGCTCGGGCCCAATGAAATACACATCCCCCAGCCGGGCATTGCTGTGCTGCAGATCCGCCGACATCAACTGCATCACATTGGTGGACACAAACTGTCCTTCCCGGTCGAGCTGGGCAAACACCGAGGAGCCCCAGTCGACCAGGCTGATGTGACCGCTGTCGGCATCAAACACTATGTTGGACGGCTTGATATCGCCGTGCACTATCGGCGCGGGCTGACCCTCTTTGCGATGCCGGCGCAGGGCCTGCAGAATATCGGCCAGCTGGGCGGCAATATCGATCAACTGGCGGGGCGGCAACCGACCCCGGCGCAGGCTGTAATGCTCCAGATCCCTGCCTCTTGCCCGGCTCATCATCAGAATGCCCTGCTTCTTGAGCCGCTGATAGGTGATATAGGCGGGCACCCGGGGATGCCGGATCCGGGACAACATATAGGCCTCGTCGGCCAGCCGCTCCCGGATATGCTCGGGCAGCGTGATGCGGGAAAACTTGAAGGCGTACTCTTCCCCCGGCTCGGCGGTGCCGGCAAAGGTGAAGCCGTAGGCGCCGTGGCCGACCAGGCTGATATGGCGGTAGCCCAGCTTTTCCAGCTGGCTCACGCACAAGGCAATCCAGTCTTTCAGTTTTCTGGCGTCATTGGCATTGAGCAGATAGATGGACTGCTCTTCGGGAATATAGAAGTTGCGCAGCCGATGAGGGCTCATGATCCATTCTGCCATTCGCTCGATGGGGCACGCATGCTAGCTCAATTGCACCAGCATCCGCTCCGGTTGTTCCAGATAGCGGTACCAGCAGCGGTTGAAACGGGCCAGGGTGGCGCCGTCGATCAGGCGATGATCCGCCGACCAGCACACCATCATCAGCTCCCGGGCCACCACCTCACCGGCGTCATTGAAACGCGGCAGCCTCTGCCCGCGCCCCAGGGCGGCAATGGCCACCTGGGGTGGACTGACGATGGGACTGGACACCACACCGCCGAGGGCACCGATATTGGACAGGCTAATGGTGGCCCCCTGCAGCTCGGCAGGCGTCAGGCTCCCGGCCCGCGCCGCCCCCGTGAGCCGTGCCAGCTCAATGGCAATCTCCAGCACGGAACGCCGCTGGCAGTAACGCAGCACCGGCACCAGTAAACCGGCGTCGGTATCCACCGCCACCCCGACATGATGATCCGGCAGCCGGGTCACTGCGGTCGCCTCGGGGTTGAGCCGGCTGTTCAGCAGCGGAAACTCGTGCAACGCCAGTGACAGCGCCTTGATAAAAAACGGCAGCAGGGTGAGCTTGATGTTCTGCTCGGCAAATATCGGCGTCAGCCGGTGTTTCAGCCGCAGCAGCTCGCCCAACTCCAGCTCGTCACAGAGGGTAAATTGCGGAATGGTCAGCGAGGCCGTCATCTGCCGGGCCATGGCGGCGGCGATACCAGTGAGAGGCTCACTGTGCTGCCCGGTACCGGCGTCGCCTTGCTCCGGCTCGACCGGCGGGGTACTGGCGGCCTGCTCTTGTTTTCGCTCCGCCAGATAGGTTGCTATGTCTTCCTTGTAAATACGGCCCTTGTCACCGGATCCCGGTATCTGACTCAAGTCCAGGCTCTGCTCGCGCGCCAGTCGGCGCACCGCCGGGCTGGCCACCGCCTTGCCTTTGGCCGGAGCCGGAGCAGCCGCCGACTTCCGTGCCGCTCGCTCCGGTGTTCGCTCAACCGGATCAGGCCTGGTTTCGGGCTCGGATACGGCTTCACGCATCGAGACCGGCTCCGCTATCTCGGGCGTCGGCTCGGCATCGGCATCCCCCGCTACCTCCATTTCAAACAGGGGCGCATGCACCCGGGCCATCTTGCCCTTGGCCACATAGAGCCGACTGATGATGCCGCCGTGCATCGCCGGTATCTGCACCAGTGCCTTGTCGGTCATTACATCGCAGATCGCCTGATCTTCGACCACCCGGTCGCCTTCCTCCACCAGCCACTCCACCAGCTCGCATTCCACTATGCCTTCGCCGATATCCGGCAGATAAAAGTCCTGCTTCATGCGGCCCCCTAGAAGTTGAATGTGCGCACTATGGCGGCATGGATCTTCAGATGATCCGCCATGTATTCCTTTTCCAGCGCCAGCGGATAGGGCGTATCCAGGCCGCATACCCGGGCGATGGGGCTTTCCAGATACAGAAAGCAGCGTTCCTGAATGGTGGCGGCGATTTCGCCGGCAAAACCGCCGGTGAGCGGTGCCTCGTGACTGATCACCAGGCGACCGGTTTTGAGGACCGACGTCGCCACCCGGTCTGCATCCCAGGGCAGTATGCTGCGCAGATCGACAAGCTCGCAGGAAATACCGTCCTGCTCGGCCAGGGCGGCCGCCCTGGCCGCCACCTCCATCTGGGCCCCCCAGGCCAGCAGCGTGACATCCGACCCTGGCTGCACCACCTCGGCCTCGCCCAGGGGCACTTCATAGTAGCCTTCATCCACCTCGCCCACGGCGGCGCGGTACAGCCGCTTGGGCTCCATGAACAGCACGGGATCCGGGCTGGCAATGGCGGCCAGCAGCAGGCCCTTGGCCTGGGCCGGATCTCGCGGTATCACTACCCTCAGGCCCGCCGTATGGGCGAAATAGGCTTCCGGTGACTGACTGTGATAGTGGCCGCCATTGATACCGCCACCATAGGGGGTGCGGATCACCAGGCCGCCCACATCGAACTGGTTACCGGAGCGATAGCGGTACTTGGCGGTCTCGTTGATGATTTGATCGAAGGCCGGGTAGATGTAGTCGGCAAACTGGATTTCGGCCACCGGCTTCAGTCCCCTCGCCGCCATGCCATTGGCAAAACCTATGATGCCCTGTTCGGTCAGGGGGGTATTGAAACAGCGCCGTTGGCCGTACTTGTCCTGCAGCTTGCTGGTGGCCCGGAAAACGCCGCCGAAATGGCCGACATCTTCACCGAAACAGACCACGTTTTCGTCTTTTTCCATCGCCAGATCCAGGGCATGATTGATGGCCTGCAACAGGTTCATTTCCGCCATTATTCAAGCCTCCCCGCCGTCAACGGATAGGCATCCGGATATTGCCGGACATGGGCTTTCAGCTGTTCGAGCTGCGCTCTGAGCCCCGGGGGCGGCTCGGCATAAACATCGCCAATCAGGGTATCGATATGGGGCTTGGGCAGCAATTCGGCCTCTTTCAGCGCCTCCAGTATCTCCTGGCGCAGCGCATCGGTCGCAATTTGATCGGATGCTTCATCCAGCCACTCCTGATGCTGCAGCCACAGGCGATAACGGGCGATGGGATCCTGCTTGCGCCAGCGTTCTTCTTCTTCCCGGGAACGATAACCGCTGGGATCATCGGAAGACGAATGGGCACCCAGCCGATAGGCAATGGCTTCCACCAGCACCGGCTGCTGCTGCTCCAGCACCAGCTTGCGGGCCAGACGAGTTGCCTCGTATACCGCCAGCACATCGGCGCCATCCACCCGAATCGCCTGCATACCGTAACCCACCGCCCGACAGGCGATGCCATCTCCGATAAACTGCTCGTTGGCGGGAGTGGAGATGGCATAACCGTTGTTGCGGCAGAAAAAAATCACCGGCGCCTGCAGCACGGCCGCCATGTTCAGGCCTGCATGAAAGTCCCCTTCCGACGCCGCCCCCTCGCCGAAGTAACAGAGGGTGATATTGCTTTCTCCTCTCAGTTTCTGGCCGTAGGCATAGCCGCCGGCCTGGGGGATCTGGGTGCCGAGCGGAGAGGAAATGGTCATGAAATGAAGATCGCGGCTGCCATAGTGCACCGGCATCTGCCGCCCCTTGCCCAGATCCTGTTCGTTGGAGAGCAACTGGTTCATGAACCGGGTCAGGGAAAACCCCCGGTAACGCAGTGCACCCTGTTCCCGGTACTGGGCCATGATCATGTCTTTCCGATCCAGGGCGGCGGCGCTGGCCACTGTGCTGGCTTCTTCTCCCAGACACTGCATATAGAAGCTGATCCTGCCCTGGCGCTGGGCCGCCAGCATGCGCTCGTCCAGAATACGGATAAATACCATGCTCTCGTATATTTTCAGGGCCGTATCCCTGTCCAGCACCGGTGACGAGGCGCCGGCAAAAAGAGTGCCGTCTTCCTGTAAAATACTGAGGGTGGGAATACTGAGTGCCTGGGCACCGATAAACTGAGCCTGGTGCACCCTGAAGGCGGTGGTATTGCTCGGATTGGTCATGGCGTCACTCCCATCATTGGCCGGGCGATGCTGGAAACGAGGCCAGGCCGACACCTTTATGGCCGCTTGATATGACGCCAATTATAACACCAGGTTAACAGTCTGCCGGACAGACGCAGCCCGAATGCAATGCCGCTGTCATGGCCGGCCATCGTGGCAGACACAATAAAAAAGCAGCCCGGTGGGCTGCGTGAAGGAGGTGGATCTTGTTAGTATTTTTTATTGGTTAATCAATAGTTGGTTTATACAGATGTTCAGATATTGTCGAACTGTCCCATGGTGTTGTCCTTGCCGCCGGCTTTCAGCGCCGCTTCACCGGCAAAGAATTCCTTGTGGTCATCACCGATGTTGGAGCCGGCCATGTCCTGATGCTTGACGGTGGCGATGCCCTGGCGGATTTCCTTGCGCTGAACCCCGGCCACATAGGCCAGCATGCCTTCATCACCAAAATAGCCCTTGGCCAGGTTGTCGGTAGACAGGGCCGTCGTGTGGTAGGTCGGCAGCGTGATCAGGTGGTGGAAGATACCGGCTTCGCGGGCGGCATCGCGCTGGAAGTTGGCAGTCCACTCATCGGCCTGCCTGCCCAGATCGGTATTGTCGTAGTCGGCACTCATCAGCCGGTTGCGATCGTAGCCGGACACATCCCTGCCCTCGGCAGCCCAGGCATCAAATACCTGCTGACGGAAGTTCAGGGTCCAGTTGAACGACGGGCTGTTGTTGTACACCAGCTTGGCATTGGGCACCACTGCACGGATGCGGTTGACCATGGCGGCAATCTGGCCCACATGTGGCTTTTCGGTTTCAATCCACAGCAGGTCGGCGCCATGCTGCAGGCTGGCGATGCAGTCCATTACCACCCGGTCTTCACCGGAACCTTCCTTGAACTGGAACAGGCCCGAGGCCAGGCGCCTGGGCTTGACCAGCCTGCCGTTCTGTTTGATGACCACGTCACCATTGGCAATGTCATCGGCACTTTCAATCACGTCGCCGTCGATAAAGCTGTTGTACTGATCGCCCAGATCGCCCGGCTCCTGGGTGACCGCAATCTGCTTGGTCAGGCCGGCACCGAGGGAGTCGGTACGAGCCACGATAACACCGTCATCCACCCCCAGCTCCAGAAACGCCAGCCGCACCGCGTTGATCTTGGCGAGAAAATCGGCGTGGGGCACCGTGACCTTGCCGTCCTGGTGGCCGCACTGCTTCTCGTCGGACACCTGGTTTTCAATCTGGATACAGCAGGCACCGGCTTCAATCATCTGTTTGGCCAGCAGATAGGTGGCCTCGGCATTGCCGAAGCCGGCATCGATATCGGCGATAATCGGCACTATATGGGTTTCATGATTGTCGATTTGGGCTTCGATGTCCCTGGCCCTGGCGCCGTCGCCCGCCTTCCGGGCTTCTTCCAGGTCGCGAAACAGGTGGTTCAACTCCCAGGCGTCGGCCTGGCGTAAAAAGGTGTACAGCTCTTCAATCAGGCCGGACACCGCCGTTTTTTCGTGCATGGACTGATCCGGCAGCGGACCGAACTCTGAACGCAGGGCCGCCACCATCCAGCCGGACAGATACAGGTAACGGCGCTTGGTGCTGCCGAAGTGCTTCTTGATGGAAATCAGCTTCTGCTGACCGATAAAACCGTGCCAGCAGCCGAGCGACTGGGTGTACCGGGAGCTGTCTTTATCGTAGTTGGCCATGTCTTCGCGCATGATTTTCGCGGTGTACCTGGCAATATCCAGCCCGGTTTTGAATTTGTTCTGGGCGCGCATACGGGCGGCATGTTCCGGCTTAATGGCGCTCCAGGTCGGGTTTTGCTTGATCAAAGAGGTAAGTGCATCAACTTCGCTTGCGTATGGCATGGTCTCGTTCCTGTTCTATCAGATTGAGGTTCTCTTTTCAGAGCCGGTTCACTTCCCTGTCACACCTGCACATCAGACAGCAAGGATGCAGATTGCCGGTGTTGAGCCGTGGTCTTGTCGTTGTGATCCGCAACTGACGCTTTTTTTGTTGATACAGACTGGTCTGGACTGCCTGCCCTGTTTTTTGTTTCCGTTTGTTCTGCGCTGCGGTACGACTATTACGTTGCGTAAAAAACCAGAAAAGATCAAGTTACGGTTTCACAAAATCACAACATAAGTCACATAATCAACCCGAGGTAAAACTAAAGTCTTATGGTTTAAATCCCTGCCAATGCTGGACTAAAGAATAAAGGGAGTTGGACCAAGACATCAATTAAAGTAACTTAATTACGAAATAAAAATCCATAAACAGCACATTAACCAGATGTTACTCCAATGTTTAAGGTGCCGGTTTTTCTTGATTTAAAGGCGTTAAAGCACGACTTGACCAAGGTATCATGCAGGGTAGAGAAATCGGCGCCCTATAATTTTGCGATCGCAAAAAGAAGCCATGGCCATGGTTCAGACACGAGAAAGCGTCGAATTGTCGTTTTTTATCATTTTCATCGGCAGGGTTATGCAACAGACAAAGCCATAGACAAAGCCATAAAACAGAGGATGCTTCACCCGACGCTGATCAACGGATAATGGCGAGGCGGAAAAACATGATAGTCATTAACTATTGAAATAATAGAAAACAACGATTTCATTAATAAAACCTCCCCTCCTACTATGGATCTCGTTCGCAAGACACATCCCATCATGGAACTCAAGGAGCCAACATGTCCGTTGCCATCAATACCGAAATCAAACCCTTCACCGCCCAGGCTTACCGTCAGGGTGACTTCGTCGAAGTGACCGAGGCCGATCTGAAAGGCAAGTGGTCTATCGTGTTCTTCTACCCGGCCGACTTCACCTTCGTCTGCCCCACCGAGCTGGGCGACCTGGCCGACCATTATGCCGAACTGCAGAAGATGGGCGTGGAAGTGTATTCCGTGTCCACCGACACCCACTTCACCCACAAGGCCTGGCACGACAGCTCCGACACCATCGGCAAGATCCAGTACTACATGGTGGGCGATCAGAGCGGCACCATCACCAACAACTTTGGTGTGATGCGTGAAGGCCAGGGCCTGGCCGACCGCGCCAGCTTCATCATCGATCCCCAGGGCGTGATCCAGGCCATCGAAGTCACCGCCGAAGGCATCGGCCGCAACGCCGCCGATCTGGTGCGCAAGATCAAGGCCGCCCAGTACGTGGCCGCCCACCCGGGTGAAGTCTGCCCCGCCAAGTGGGAAGAAGGCGAAGCCACCCTGGCGCCGTCTCTGGACCTGGTCGGCAAGATCTAAGACTTCAATCCGCGACACTGTTACATACAGGAGGGACAGGGAGTCGCATAAGCCAACCGTCGATGGCATGGATGCCATCGCCGAGCATACAGGGAGGTACTTGCTGCGTGTTGGCGTAGCGGCTCCCTGCCCCGATGGTAAACATCCGCCTGGTAATCCGTAGATAGCCCCTCGTAAGACTCATTCAGCACAGGACACGACCATGCTAGATGCAAATATCAAGAAACAACTGGACACCTATCTGCAGAACATCGTCTCGCCGATAGCCATCAGCGTGTCCGGTGATGACACAGCGAAATCCAACGAATTACTGGCGCTGGCCACTGAAATCAGCGCGCTCTCAAGCAAGATCACCCTCGAGCACACCCCCGCTGCCCGCACGCCGAGCATGAGCATTGCCCCCGTTGGGCAGACGCCGCGGGTCAACTTTGCCGGTATTCCCCTGGGCCACGAATTCACCTCCCTGGTACTGGCCCTGTTGCAGGCCGGCGGTCATCCGTCCAAGGCCGCTCCCGAGTTGCAGGAGCAGATCAGCAACCTCGAAGGCCAATACCACTTTGAAACCTATATTTCCCTGTCCTGCCAGAACTGTCCGGAGGTGGTACAGGCGCTGAACCTGATGGCGACCCTGAATCCCAACATCACTCATGTGATGATCGACGGCGCCCTGTTCCAGGACGAGGTCAATCAGCGTCAGGTGATGGCGGTACCCGCCGTCTACCTGAACGGCGAGCACTTCGGCCAGGGCCGTATGAGCCTGGAAGAGATGGTCGGCAAGCTCGACACCGGTGCCGCCAGCCGCAAGGCCGCCGCCCTGAATGAAAAAGAACCCTACGACGTACTGGTGGTGGGCGGCGGCCCGGCCGGCGCCGCCGCCGCCATCTACGCGGCCCGCAAGGGCATTCGCACCGGCCTGGTGGCCGAGCGCTTCGGCGGCCAGGTGATGGACACCCTAGGCATAGAAAACTTTATCTCGGTGCCCTACACCGAAGGCCCCAGGCTGGCTGCCGGCCTGGAGCAGCATATAAAGGAATACGGGGTGGATATCATCACCGATCAGCGGGCCGCCGGCATTCACAGCGGCAAGCTGCTCGAAGTGCCGCTGGCCAGTGGCGCCACCCTGAGCAGCAAATCGGTGATCCTCGCCACCGGCGCCCGCTGGCGCGAGCTGAATGTGCCCGGCGAAGCCGAGTACCGCACCAAAGGCGTGGCCTACTGCCCCCACTGCGACGGCCCTTTCTTCAAGGGCAAGCGGGTGGCCGTGGTCGGCGGCGGCAATTCGGGCATTGAGGCGGCCATCGATCTGGCCGGTATCGTCGAGCACGTGACCGTGCTGGAGTTTGCCGACACGCTGCGTGCCGACGAGGTGCTGCAGCGCAAGGCCCGCTCCCTGGGCAATATCGACATCATCACCAACGCCCGGACCACTGAAGTGCTGGGTGACGGCAGCAAGGTAACCGGCATGAAGTACACCGACTGGGTCAGTGGTGATGGCAGACAGCTGGAAGTGGCAGGCATCTTCGTGCAGATAGGCCTGGTGCCCAACACCGAGTTCCTCCAGGGCTCGGAAGTGGAGCTGACCCGCTTCGGCGAGGTGATGATCGACGCCAAGGGCGCCACCTCCATGGCCGGGGTTTTTGCCGCCGGCGACGCCACCACAGTGCCCTACAAGCAGATAGTGATCTCCATGGGGGCCGGTGCCACCGCCGCACTAAGCGCCTTTGATCACCTGATCCGAAGTTAAAACCGAGGGAATAGGGAGTGGGGAAGAGGGACTCCCCATTCCCTGATCCCTAGTCCCCGCTTTTGAGCTGCGCCTTGAGGTTGGGCGGTACGCCCCTGATGGTCAGGGTGTCGGTCGCCGCATCGTACTGAATGCGCTCGCCCAGCAGCGCCTGATCGAAGCTGATGGTCAGGCCGCCGCCGGAGCCGACGTATTTGGTCAACCCCTTGAGGGCGGATCTGTCGACCGGAAACTTGTCTTCCAGCTGATATTCCTCGCTGACAAACTGGTAAAAATCCAGATCGTCATCGGTGCCCAGCTCTGCCGACAGCTCGCGCAGCTCCAGCTCTTCGCCTTCTTTCAATTGTTCGCGGCAGTACTTGCTGACCAGCGCCTTGCTCTCCTGCTTTTCTTCCTTGCTGAGCTGGCGGGATTCACAGAACTCGTCCACCGCCTTCAGCAGCCCCTGGCTCTGGGCCTTGGGATCCATGCCTTCGACACAGGACAGGAAATTCAGGAAGAAATCCGACACCTTGCGCCCGGCCCGGCCCTTGATGAAGGAGAAATAACGGTGGGAGTCGGGCCGGCTCTGCAGCTCGGTCAGATCCAGGCGGGCCGCCAGCTGCATTTTGCCCAGATCCAGATAACTGGCCTGGCTGACTTCCAGCTTTTCGGTCACGGTCACGCTGTCTTTATTGTCCAACAGGGCGATCAGCAGATAGTGGGCGCCCAACCACTGGTAGCGCACAAACAGCAAGACGCCCTGCTCGCTCATGTCCAGCCGCTTCAGCTCGGCCAGCAGTCGCTCGGCCGCCTGATGAGTAAAGGCGGCAAAGCCCAGGCTTTGATCTTCCACCCGCCGCACCAGGTCACGAAAACCGCTCTCGTCTTCATTGAAATAGCCGAATACCTTGCCGGCCTTGGTGTTGTAGATATGGTGCAGCTCGCCCATTAACTGGTTGACCGCCGGCCCCGTGGCCAGTTCCTGTTCTCGGGTGGCCAGCTGGGTCTGCCCCTGCTCATCCAGAAACAGGGAATGTACTATGATGTGTTCGATGTCCAGGCTCATAAACAGATTGCCGTAGAGTTGCCAGAAGGGGTGGGGTATTATAGTCATCCTGTTACCAAGTTACATGATTGAACGCCCATGCCTGTTATTTCCAAGTACGATAAACAATTTGATCAACTACTCAGCGAGCTGGAAGCCGTGATGGACAAACATCTGGCACCGGCCGATCTGCGGTTGATGGTGCTGGGTAACCTGGCCACCCACATCATCAATCATCAAATCGCCCCGGGGCAGCGTAAAGCCATTGCCGACAAGTTCGCCAAGGTGCTAACGTCTTCAATCGACTCTCAAAAAGGGGCTCATTAAGAGCCCCTTGTGAATAGAAACCGCTGAACTATGCTCGAAACCGGTAATCTCTATCGCGACAATGTCTCTCGCCTGATCGGCTGGGGACACTGGCTGGTATTTTTCAATATCCTGCTCGCGCTGCTGGTTTCGAGTCGTTACCTGCTGATCGCCGGCTGGCCGGATACCCTCTTGGGTGGCGGCTACATGCTGACCAGCTGGATTGGCCACTTTGCCTTTCTCACCTTCTTTACCTATCTGCTGACCCTGTTTCCGTTGACCTTCCTGTTCCCCAGGGTGCGGGCGGTACAGTTTCTGGGTGCCGCCATCGCCACTGGCGCCCTGACCCTGCTGCTGGTGGATACTCAGGTGTTCAGCCTGTTCGGGTTTCATCTTAACCCGACCGTCTGGCGACTGCTGCTGGAACAGGCCCAGGCCGAAGAAGCCTCCGGCTGGGGCTGGCTGTTCGTCTGGGTACCACTTCTGTTTCTGTTTGAACTCTGGCTGGCCGGCTGGCTCTGGCGCTGGAGCCAGCGCCGCCGGCGTTCGCTGACATTACCGCTGGCACTGCCGCTGCTGGCGAGCTTCTTTCTGACCCACAGCGTTCATATCTGGGCCGATGCCCTGGTGTACACCCCCATCACCGAGCAGAAAGCCAACTTTCCGCTGTCTTATCCGATGACTGCCAAAAGCTTCCTGATCAAACAGGGCTGGCTGGACGAAGATCGATATCGCCAGCTGTCACGGCAGGTGGCAGAGCAGCCACAGCGTCGGCTGAATTACCCGCTGCGCCCGCTGTCGGTACAGGCGCCCGACGCCTCGCCCAATATTCTGCTGGTGGTGGCCGACGGTCTGCGCGCCGATCAGCTTGATGCCATCACCATGCCCAATCTGAGTCGTTTCGCCAGCCGTCATCTGCGCTTCGACAATCACCTGAG
This sequence comes from Oceanisphaera litoralis, assembly GCF_016907015.1. GTDB lineage: Bacteria > Pseudomonadota > Gammaproteobacteria > Enterobacterales > Aeromonadaceae > Oceanimonas > Oceanimonas litoralis. Next base: position 30,572 of record NZ_JAFBBE010000002.1, on the reverse strand, counting down.
TGCCGGCAACCAGCCCCGCACCGCCCTGTTCAGTCTGTTTTACAGCCTGCCATCCCATTACCTGCGCGATGCAGAGCAGGAAGGCGTAGCCCCGGTATTCATCGACGAACTGCAGCGCCAGGACTATCGCTTTGGTCTATTTGCCAGCGGCGGCCTGGATAAACCCCTGTATCGGAACGGCATTTTTTCGACCCTGCGCAATCAGCCATTCGACACCGCCGCCAAGGGGGCGGAAGGTGACCGAAAAGCGGCGGCCGATTTCAGCCTCTGGCTGGAACAACAGGATAGTCAACGCCCCTGGTTTTCCTTCGTCTATCTGGACGCGCTCAATGAGCTGGATTTGCCCGCCGATACCGAGGGGCCTTTCCAGCCCTCGCTGCAGCAGTTGAACCCGGCCCTGGCCTATCAGAACGAGCAACGCGACGCCCTGTTCAACCGTTATCGCAACGCGGTCTTCTATACCGATCGTCTGCTGGGGCAGTTACTGTCCCGGGTCAGGCAGCTCGAGGGGCGCGATACCCTGGTTATCGTCACCTCGGGTCACGGCATGGAATTCAACGATAACGACAATAATACCTGGGGCTTCGGCAGCGCCTATTCGCCTTATCAACTGCAGGTGCCACTGGTCATCGGCTGGCCCGCTCAGCGCCAACCGGCCCGCTTAAGCCACCCGACCAGTCAGCTGGATCTGGTGCCCACCCTGATGCGTCAGGCGCTGGGCGTGCAAAGCCCACTGCGTAGCTACAGTACCGGTCAGTCCCTGTTCAAGGCTGACGCCAACCGCTGGCGGCTGGCGTCGGATGAAGAAGAATATGTTATCTATCAACAGGATGACATCACCCTGTTCAATCGTCGGGGCGATGTGCAGTTGTTGCGGGCAAAAGACTATAAAACCGAGCCGGACGCCAGCCCGGAGCTGTCGCTGCTGCTGCAGGTCATGAACGATCTGAATCGTTTTCAGGGCGATTAATTAAAGCCGGGACTGGGGATTAGGGACTCGAATCCCGGCTCCCGAGTCCCCAATCCCGGTTTTTACCGTTCGTCGAGCAGCCGCCGGGCCTGCCAGTAGCGACTGCGCCAGTAGACGTTATCCAGCCGGGAAATGGTCACGCCCACACTGGAAGAGGCATGAGCAAACTTGCCGTCTCCAACATAAACGCCATTATGCCGAGTGCGACCGGTGCGGAAAAACACCAGATCGCCCGGTTGCAGCTCCTGCTTGCTGACCGGACGTCCCATTGTCACCTGCTCGTAGGTGCTTCTCGGCAACGCCATTCCGTATACTTCCTGATACAGGGTGCGGGTAAAGGCCGAGCAGTCGATGCCGTCGGCATCGACGCCACCAAAGCGATAAGGCACGCCCCGCCAACGCTGAAAAGCCTGCTGCAGGCTTCGGGCAGAGCCCTGCGTATACCTGGGTTTCGCCGGACCTGTGCTGAAACTGTAAGTCAGGGAAGAAGACGGTTTCTTTCCGGCTGTCTTTTTTCCTGACTCGGATTTCGGGATACTGCTGCAACCGGCAAGCAGCAGCAAACCACCAAGAAGAATTACCTTTTTCATATGAATAATGGCAACCAGCTATCAATTTCAAGGATACTAGAGCAGATCCCCGAGACTTGGCAAAAAAAATATGAGTGAAAACAAAGATATTTTCACCGACTTACTGATTCTCGACAGTAACGGCGTCAGCCTGCCCGATAACGCTCGAAAAACACTCTCTCAAGCAGAGCTGGCCCGCCTCGACCGCATCAGCCATCCGCGCCAGGCGAGGCTGTTTTTACTGGGCCGCTATCTGCTGCGCCAACGGCTTGCCGAGCGGCTGATGCTGGCGCCCAATCTCATTCCCGTGCATATCGATGTCAGAGGCAAGCCCCTGCTGGAGGAACAAGCCGGCTGGCATTTCAATATCAGCCACAGTGGCGACATCCTGGCGCTGGCCATCGGCAATCGGGGCAGCCTGGGGGTCGATATAGAAGGCCGACAGCTGTCGGCGGCGCAGATTACCCGCCTGGCCCGTCGCTACCTGAGCGAGCAAGAGCAGCAATGGCTGAGCACAAGTCAGGCCTCATCAGCCGACTTTATCCGCCTGTGGACCGTCAAGGAGGCGGTGCTCAAGGCTCATGGCGGAGGCATCGCCAATAATCTGCAGCGGGTACACTGGCAGCCGGACCAGGCTGACGCCACCCTGGACAGGCACCCCTACCGGCTTTATCAATATCCGCTGGCGCACAGCTGGCTGACGCTCGCCATCGACGACCGGGCCGGGAGCTCCGGCGGCCTGGGATGGCCGGAGCCGGCTCTGCTCAATCCGGCCGATTTGCCCTTCGAGCTTGAAATTACCGGGCCGCAACCCAACTTATCTGTAAACTCCCAAATTCATAACTCCTGAGTGAGACCCTGTTTATGATCGTTGACATCAATGTGCAGAATTTTCAGCAAGCGCTCATCGAAGCCTCCATGAACAAGACGGTGGTGATTTATTTTCACGCCCAGGCTGTGCCCGAATGCCAGCCCATGACGCCCTTGCTGGAACGACTCATCGGGGCCGACAACGGCCATATCGACCTGGCCAAGGTTGATGTGGAAGATCCCCAGTTGCAGAGCCTGGCATCACAGCTGGGCCTGCGGGCTCTGCCGGCCATGGTGGCCTTCAAGGACGGTCAGCCGGTTGACGTGCTGGAAGGCCCCCAGGATGAAAACGGCATCAAGCAGTTTCTGCAGCCCTACCAGCCCAACGAGGCAGAACTCTTGCTGGATCAGGCCAAGCAGATGCTGGGCATGGACCCACAAGCCGCCTATGGTCTGTTGCAGCAGGCCCGGGCACTGGAAGATACGGCAGCCATTCGCCTTTATCTGGCAGAAGCCGCCCTGGCCCTCAACAAGCTGGAAGAAACCAAGCAGCTGCTGGCCACCATCGGCATGGCCGATCAGGACAGCCAGTATCAGCATATTCTGGCCCGCCTGGAGCTGGCGGAAGAAGCCGCCGACAGCCCGGAGCTGCGCGAGCTGGAGCAGAAACTGACCGCCGAGCCGGAGTCTTTGCAACTGAAAGAAGAGTTGGCGGTACTGTATTTTCAGGCCGGTCGTCAGGAAGAAGCCCTGCAACTGCTGATCGAGGTATTGCAGCAGGATCTGGCGTTTGGCGAAGCCAGAAAGCACTTCCTGGACATGCTCACCACCATGGGCGCCGACCCGGTCGCCTCCCGCTACCGCCGCAAGCTGTACAGCATGCTTTATTAAGCGGTCACTACCCCACTCGACAACCGATCTCTTGGGTGATAAACCATTCGGCTTGCATTCCGCCCTGCATTCCAACTGAATAAAAAAACGGCGCTGTCCGGGACAGCGCCGTTTTTCTTTCAGTTTATCGCTTATCGCCTGGTGTTAACCCTGAGCGCGCGCTTCGATAAAGCCCAATGCCATGTCGATGCGTGCCAGCACCTGTTCTTTGCTCAGCAGGGCAATCACACCGTCGATGGCCGGGGACTGACCAATACCGGTCACCGCCACCCGCAGCGGCATGCCCACCTTGCCCATACCCAGCTCCAGCTCGGCGGCGGCGGCGTTGATCTGCGCGTGAATGGCCGGTGCCTGCCAGTCGGCCAGCTCCGCCAGCTTGGCGCGAACCCGCGCCAGCGGCTCGGCCGCGACCGGGCGTAGGTGCTTCTTGGCCGCTCCCGCCTCGAATTCCGCAAAGTCTTCGAACAGATAACGGCTCTGGGCCGCCAGCTCTTTCAGGGTGTTGCAGCGCTCGGCGTACAGGGTCACCACCTCGGCCAGAGACGGCCCGCTGGCGGTATCTATCCCCTGATCCTGCATGTGCCACTGCAGATGCTCGGCCACTTCGGTCGCCGGCAGGGTTTTGATGTAGTGCTGGTTCAGCCACAACAGCTTGTCGGTATTGAAGGCTGAAGCGGACTTGCCGATGGCGTCGAGCGAGAACAGTTCGATCATCTCTTCCAGCGAGAAAATTTCCTGATCACCGTTGGACCAGCCCAGACGCACCAGATAGTTGAGCAGCGCCTGAGGCAGGTAGCCGTCGTCCCGGTACTGCATCACGCTCACCGCACCGTGGCGCTTGGACAGCTTGGCGCCGTCGTCGCCCAGGATCATCGACACATGGGCAAACTCCGGCACCGGCGCGCCCAGGGCGTTATAGATGTTGATCTGGCGCGGGGTGTTGTTGATATGATCTTCACCGCGTACCACATGGGTGATTGCCATGTCCCAGTCGTCCACCACCACACAGAAGTTATAGGTGGGCGCGCCGTCGGTACGGCGAATGATGAGATCATCCAACTGATCGTTGCCGGTTTCGATGCGGCCACGCACGTGATCGTCGAAGACGACCGTGCCATCGGCCGGATTCTTGAAACGGATCACGCAAGGCGCGTCGGCGGCGTGTTCATGCTCGCCGTGACGGCAGGCACCATCATAGCGGGGCTTTTCACCAGCGGCCATCTGCTGCTCGCGCAGCGCGTCGAGCCGCTCGCGGCTGCAGTAACATTTATAGGCCTTGCCTTCCGCCAGCAACTGATCGATAAGCGCGTTATAACGGTCAAAACGCTGAGTCTGATAATAGGGACCCTCGTTCCAGTTCAGGCCCAGCCAGTTCATGCCTTCGAGGATGGCATCGATGGCCTCCTGTGTGGAACGCTCCAGATCGGTATCTTCGATACGCAGCACGAACTCGCCTTTCTGGTGGCGGGCATAGAGCCAGGAATACAGAGCCGTACGGGCACCACCTACGTGGAGAAAGCCGGTGGGGCTGGGAGCAAACCGTGTTTTAACTGTCATTCTTTCTGCCTTAGCGGGTAAATAAAGCCCAAATGAGCTTGGGTTAAACAAAGTGGCGACTATTTTAGCACCCGCCTGTAACGGGTTAAACGCTTTGTCATCGACTTGGTCGCTGCCACTGCCAGGATGTCACCGTCAAAAAAAGCAAACAACCGCTTCAAAAGGCGCTGCCCGACCGCTTGTCGACCGCGCGACCCGCAGATACACTGGGGGTCACGAGGTGCCTATTCATGACCAGAAGGCCATCAACAATGAAACGGAACAAGCCGGATTCTTTCGGCACCAAACTAAATCTATTGACCCTGCCTGCCAGGCAGGGTCTGGGACGGGCCCTGGGGGGCTGGCAACGGCTGCCCCGCATCCACAAAGCCGGGTTACTGGTGCTGTTGCCCGCCTGGTTGCTGTTGCTGGCCTGGCAACCGGGGCCAACGCCGTTGGCGGCACCGGTCACCGGCAGCCTGAGCCTGCCGCTGTCTGCGGCCCAAAAACGGGAAATTCCGGTACCCGATGGCGGCACGCGGCTCGAGCACACCCTGGCCCAAGGCGAAACCCTGGCCGCCCTGTTCCGCCAGTGGCAGCTGCCGGGCCATGATCTCATTGCCCTGGTGCGGGCCGAGCCGTCCTATAAGCCGCTCAGCAACCTGCGTGCGGGTCAGGATCTGACCCTGGTACTCAACGCGGATGGCCAGCTGCATTACCTTGAAGTCAGAGACAAAGGCCTGCTACTGAACGCCTTTCGCCGCATGGGCCAGGAATTCAGCGTACTGACCACGCAATAACCAAAAAAACATCGCCCCCTGCAGTAGCTGCTTCAGCTGCTAAATCCGGCAACGCCGGATCTGGTGCACGGGGTCAGGTAATACAGCGATATATGAGACATTGGTGTTGAGATGTGGCTTCGCCACATTGCACAGCTGAAGCAGTGCCTACAGAATCAACTCGCTTACCGGTGCTCGGCCAGCAGTGCCAGCAGTCCGTCTTCGTCCATGATGTCGATGCCCAGCTCCTGAGCCTTCACCAGCTTGGAGCCCGCCGCTTCACCGGCCACCACGCAGCTGGTTTTGGCCGACACAGATCCCGCTACCTTGGCACCCAGCGCCTGCAGCGCTGTCTTGGCATCGCTGCGGGACAGTTGCGTCAGGGTACCGGTCAGCACGAAAGTCTGCCCCGCCAACGGCTGGGCATCGGCGGCTACCGGCGCCATCGCCGGCCAGTGCAGTCCGCAGCCGCCCTGCTCCCGAGCACCGACCAGCGCCTGTACCACCTCCAGATTATGCGGTTGCCGGAAAAAATAGTAGATATGCTTGGCCACGATGTCACCCACATCCGGCACCGCCAGCAAGGCTTCTGTCTCGGCGCCGATCACCGCTTCCAACGTCAGGAAATGCCGGGCCAGGTTGTTGGCGGTCGCCTCCCCGACTTCCCGTATCCCCAGTGCATAGAGAAAGCGAGCCAGGGTGGTACTGCGCGCCTTGTCCAGTGCCGTCAGCAGCTTGGCGGCCGACTTGTCGCCCATCCGCTCCAGCCCCGCCAGATCCTGATGACTCAGCCGAAACAAGTCCGCCGGGGTCTTGATCTTGTCCTGCTCCACCAGCTGATCGATAAGCTTGGTGCCCAGCCCCTCGATATCCAGTGCCTTGCGCGAAGCAAAATGCTTGATCGCCTCCTTGCGCTGGGCGGCACAGAAGAGGCCGCCGGTACAGCGGGCCACCGCCTCCCCTTCGATGCGCTCTATGTCTGAGTCGCAGACCGGACAGCAAACCGGAAACTCGATGATTCGGGCATCTTCGGGGCGCCGTTCCAGCACCACCGCCGCTACCTGGGGGATCACGTCTCCGGCCCGGCGCACTATCACCGTATCGCCGATCATCACCCCCAGCCGGGCAATTTCATCGGCGTTGTGCAGGGTCGCATTGGACACCACCACGCCGGCCACCTGCACCGGCTCCAGCTTGGCGACCGGGGTAATGGCACCTGTGCGACCGACCTGGAATTCCACATTCAGCAGCCGGGTCAGTTCTTCCTGCGCCGGAAACTTGTGGGCGGTAGCCCAGCGCGGCGCCCGGGCCACAAAGCCAAGCCGCTCCTGCAGTGCCAGATCGTCCACCTTGTAGACAACACCGTCGATTTCGTAGGGCAGTTGATCCCGGCGGTTGAGAATGTCGTTATGATATTGCTCACAGCCGGCTCGGCCCTGCATGCGCTTCACCTCGGGGCTGACTGGCAGCCCCCAGCCCTTGAGCCGTTGCAGAATATCGAAATGACGCTCGCCCAGCGGCTCGCCTTCCACCAGGCCGACGCCGTAACAGTAAAAGGCCAGCGGCCGCCTGGCCGTGACTCTTGAGTCCAGCTGGCGCAGGCTGCCGGCGGCGGCATTGCGCGGGTTGGCAAACACCTTGTCACCACCGGCCCGGGCCGCCTCGTTCATGCGCTCGAATCCGGCGCTGGGCATGAAGACCTCGCCCCGAACTTCCAGCCGGGCCGGCCAGTCATCGCCTCTCAGCCTGAGCGGTATCGCCTTGATGGTGCGCACATTTTCGGTAATGCCTTCGCCGGTACTGCCATCGCCTCGGGTGGCGGCCTGTACCAAGCTGCCCTGCTCATACAGCAGGCTCACCGCCAGGCCGTCGAGCTTGGGCTCACAGCAGAACTCGATGGGGGCGTCACTGCCCAGCCGGCTATGCAACCGCTTTTCGAAGGCGGTCAGCTCCTCGTCACTGAACACGTTATCCAGCGACAGCATCGGCAGCGCATGGCGTACCTCGGGGAACGCCGATACCGGGGCGCCACCTACCTTCTGGCTGGGCGAACTCGCATCCAGCCATTCAGGATGAGCCTGCTCCAGCGCAATCAACTCACGCATCAAGCGGTCATATTCCGCATCCGGTACCGTAGGGGCATCGGCCACATAGTATTGCTCGTTATAGGTATCGAGCTGCTCGCGCAGGGCAAGAATTCGGGCTTGGGTATCATTCATGAGGCTATTCCGCTTAAACAAAAAGTGCGGCCCTCGGCCGCACTTTATTATTACAATCAAGGTATCAGGGCACAGGGTCTGTTGACCTTTCGCGGTGAAATTTTGTTCGAGTTAAACGCGTTTTTATCGCGGCGAGAGGGTTGCGGCCTAGTCATTCTAAGCAAAGCCCTCTCAACAAAGAGAAAAACGCGTTTAGCCGAACCCGCAGGGCAGCGCTTGTGGGGGCTTGCTACAGCGTTATCACATATTTATGTAGAGTGACTACACGGCATAAGCGCTGCCTTGTATCAAGACCCCACAAACTGCTGCAAAAATCATCTCGAAAGGTCAACAGACCCTACTAATGGTTATTGGGCCTGGCTGTCGTAGTCTCTCAGCTGTTCTCGGCAATGGGCCAGATAATCGGGGCTGAGCGGACTGCGCTGGCCATCCAGCAGCAGGGCATCCAGATCCTCGGCCATGTTTTCGGCCGTTTGCACCATCAGGTTGAAGTGGTGCTTGGCCATTCCGGGTGTCGGCAGTTGCATGAACATCGACACCCCGGGAGTGCTGAATTGCGCCATGGCGTTGGGATTGAAGGTACCGGGCTTGACCATGTTGATCAGGCTGAACAGCGCCTCCCCCTGAGGTGTAGGGGTCTGGTGGCGATGAAATATATCCATGTCGCCGAAATAGAAACCGGCGTCGGTCAGGGCCCGGGTCAAGTCGCCGCCGGCCAGTTGCTGATTGGGCCGGGCCACCAGGTTGATGACGTAAACGTCCTGCCAGGTCTTGGGGACTTGCCGCCGCGGCGCGGCCGGGGCCGACTCCGGCTCGGCATGATGGATGGGATCGGGTGCCAGCTCGGGCGCTGGCTCGGGAGTATACTGGGGCTCGACAATCTCGGCGCTGGGCACCGGGGCGGCCGGTTCGTCGAACAGGGGATCAATCTCCCCCTGGCGATACCGGCGCTCGCGTTGCTGTAATTCGGTTTCGGCAACGACCGGTTCGTTCGCAGAAACCGCCTGGCCGGCAGCCGCCGCTTTTTGGGCAGACGAAGGGGTCGCCGGCGTTAGCCCGATGACGGGGTCGTCTTCATCATCGTCGTTGAGAGCAGAAAAATGCGGGGAGGTTTGCCAGTCATTCTCGTCTTCATGGTGACGGCGCACGAGTTCGGCCTTGCGCGTACCGAGTACCCGCACCTTGCCGATACCATCACCATCAAAGTCATCGTCGCCGACCGCTCCATTCGCGACCTTGCCTATCGGTTTTTCACGCATCGGCTTTTGACGCCCTTTCTGGCTGGTCCACAGCCCGTGGATCAGCAAGGCGGCAATGGCCACCGCACCCAGAATGATCAAGATAATTCGCAAATCCTGCATTATTGCTTCTCTAAAGTTTTTTGCCTGTCATTCAGCCATGTTACCGACGTAAGCGGTAATCTGATGACCCGGGCCGGAATATTATCAAAGACACCGACAAGGGTATGTTTACCATACGGGTTTGACAAGCGTCATCTCGGTGAGTAACGGATAAAAACCCTCCTTTTTGCCTCTATTTATCTGTCGGGAGTCGAGACTGGTGCTGTCGGGATGCCTGGGAGCGGGTACCGGCAGGGTTGGTAGCCCATGTCGTTTGTCCTGTAACACGACAGACGGCTTCGCGACGACTTCCCTACCGGGCTTGGCAGTCCGCCCATGGCTCTCTAATATAGGTTTTTTTCCAAAGGAAGCCTTAATGCCAGCCACTTATCACTCGGCCAGCGGGCCACAGTATCTGCTCAAGGGGTTGTCCCTGATCCGGGAACCGGATTTACGTCTCTTTGTATTGATTCCGCTGGCGATCAACCTGCTGTTGTTCGGCGGTGCCTTTTACTGGCTTTATTTACAGCTGGGGCAGCTTTTTTCCTGGTTTGAGGGGGCGATTCCCGATTACCTGCAGTGGCTGAGCTATCTGCTCTGGCCGCTGGCCATCATCACCATCGCCGTGGTGTTTTCGCTGATGTTCACCAGTGTCGCCAACCTGCTGGCCGCGCCCTTCAATGGTCTGCTGGCCGAACGGGTAGAACAGAAACTGACCGGCAAGACGCTGCCCGACAGCAGCTGGGCCGCCTTGGTCCGGGACACCCCCCGCATGCTGGGCCGGGAAGTACGCAAGATGACCTATTATGTGCCCCGCGCCATCGGCTGCCTGCTGCTGTTTCTGGTGCCCGCCTTCGGGCAAACTCTGGCGCCGCTGATCTGGTTTGCGTTCAGCGCCTGGATGATGGCCATCCAGTACTGCGACTACCCGTTCGATAATCACAAAATCGACTTCGATCTGATGCGGCGCTCACTGGCGGAAAAAAGACGGCTCAGCTGGGGCTTTGGCGCCAGCGTCGCACTCTGTTCGGGCCTGCCGCTGATCAACCTGCTGATCATGCCGGTAGCGATTTGCGGCGCCACGGCCCTGTGGGTCGATCATTACCCCCAACTGCGTACCGGCCCGGTATCCAGATGAACAAAATTCGACTTGGGATAATAGCCGACGCCCCCCACCTTGAGTTGCAAGGCGGCCTTGCGGACCTGGGCCAGCGGTACGCCGGGCAGGCGCAGATCGATGGCCTGTCCCTTCATGTGGTAGCTCTTCTTGGCCACACCGCTGCCGTTTTTGCGCAGCATGGCATTGGTATGGGGTGAACGATAGCCGGAGATAATCTGGATCTCCCCGGCTTTTCCCAGCCGATGCTGCAGCAGAAACAGCTGATCGAACAGCTTGGGGTCGATGTCATGTACCTCGTTACGACGAAAATCACGCATCACGTGATTGAAGGTGCTGAGTCCCTCCTTGAGGTAACGGCCTTCTTCCCAGAAGCGGGCCGTTACCTTCTCACCGGTGTGAAGGTGGTGCAGGCTCAACTTGCGTACCGGGGCGGACAGACTGGCCTGTGCCGGCAGTGACATCAGCGACGCCACGCCCAGCCCCCCCATGCCCATTAAAAAACGACGACGATCCACGGTACGTTGCAGCATGTTTTCTCCTTCAGACATCATTTCAAACTCATTTTAAATACAAAAAGGGTGCATCAGCCGGGCCTAAACCCGGTTGATAAGACACAGCGCTAAAAGGGAGGGCTGAACAGAAGGTCGCCATCGTCCGCCAATGGCATTGCCTGTCGGTTATCTGATGTCACCACATAAAAACGGGCGGAAATTATCCTATAAAGGATGAAATAATCAACAACCATTGGTTATAAGGCCGACTGGTTATAAGCCGCCGTAGACGACGGCCTCAAGCGTCGAGGTTAGCCGGCGGTGAAGGGGTTGTGCAGGGTTCGATCGAAATCATAGATGTCGTTACGAAAGCGAGGCCAGCCGTCGGGACCCAGCCAGCCCGGCCAGTACACCATAAACACCGGCAAGGGCCGAGCCACCGGTAACCAGCGGGTGACGCCGCTGGCTTTCAATGCCGTCAGCCGCTCCAGGCTCATTTGATCACTTAACAACCAGTCGGCAAGCTGCTCGGCGCCTGCTACCCGCACACAGCCGGAGCTGAGTGCCCGGCTCTCGCGGGAAAAAAGGTGACGGACCGGGGTATCATGCAGATAAATGGCATCATCGTTGGGCAGATGAAACTTGTAGGCGCCGAGGGCGTTGCGGCTGCCGGGTTGCTGCCGTAACCGATAGGGAAAACCGCCGCCGTTATAAAGCCGGGCCTGCCATTCGGCCCTGGAAACCCGCCCCGCGCCGTCGAGCACCTCGAAGCCTTCCCGCTCGAGATAACCGGGATCCCGGTACAGCCTGGGCACTATGTCCTTTTCGATAATAGAGCGCGGCACATTCCAGGGCGGATTGAGCACCACATGGGTGATATTGCTGGCCATGATCGGGGTTTTGCGTTCGTCTTTACCGACAATGACGTCACTTTCCAGTACCACTACCTGGTCCTGATAAAGCCGCAGACGGTATTCGGGAATATTCACCAGCAGATAGGATGACGGCAGCTTGTCCCCAATCAGGGTTCGCAGCATGCTTCGCATCAGCAACTGGGCCCGCCGCAGTGGAGTCATATCCAGCCAGGCGAAGGTCTGGGGACCGATGACACCGTCCACCTGCAGACCATGTCGCCGCTGAAAATCGCGTATGCCCTGTTCCAGCCCGGCATCATATATTTCGGGATCATGTATTTCGGGATCATGTATTTCGGGATCATGTATTTCGGGAGCATGGAAGGCATCGGCGGGGGCATAAACGGTATCGTCCACATCCGGGAGTGAGGGCGCGCCTGCCACCGGAATGTCTCCCAGCAAGCCTAGCCGCTCCCGAATGCGAGATATCACCTTGCCCCGAACACCGGGCCGCAAGGTGGCGGTACGCAGCGCAGGCCAGGGCTGAACATTCAGCGCCAGCAGCCGGGCCAGCTGTTGCTGCAACTGATCATGATTGGCATACCCCGGCGCCAGCCCTTGCACCAGGACATAACGCCGCTGCTGCTCCGCCGCCAACTGCAGCTCGAGATGATCCTGCTCCCGGAACGAAAGAAAGGCATCTGTGGTACGCAGATACTGACGATCAACGAAGGATAACGAAGCCCAGTATCGCCAGAAGGCCTGCATGCCGAGCAAGAGGCGATCGTCAGCCTCATCGGAGGCGGTATCGACCGACACCGCCTGTCGCCACCACAGGGTCAGTGTGGGGTGCACATCGGCCAGCGCCAATTCCAGTCCCTGTTGATGCAATTGCAGCCTGGCTTCGGGTTCGTCCCGCCAGGAAGAAGCCGCCACGCCACTCAGGCCGACATAAAGCAGCAGCCACAGCCCGAACACCACCCGATATCCTGTCATCTCACCGCCCGTCATCTTGCAGTTCGCCCATTCCCTGAAGTGAATCCCCGTCGGATCCACAATTCTCCCCCTCCCCCCGGACGCACCGCTATCGATAGCATCCCACCATTACCTGTACCTGTTACCTGTTACCTGTACCTGTCTTGATAGCAGACCCGGCCATAAAGCGGTATCGTTTCCTCCCGACTCAATGGAATATCATTCTATCAATTAATAACATATGGTTATAACAAATCGTCATTTCTCATTCTATAAAGAATGGTTAAGCTGACTATATACCAAGACTTCCGGTGTTACTGAACCTTAGGGATAGCCACGATGAGCAACATTTTCGAAGATAACTCTCTGACCATTGGTCATACTCCGCTGGTCAAATTGAACCGGGTCAGCAAGGGACGAGTGCTGGCCAAGATAGAAAGCCGTAATCCCAGTTTCAGCGTCAAATGCCGTATCGGCGCCAACATGATATGGGATGCCGAAAAACGGGGTGAGCTGGTGCCCGGAAAAGAGCTGATTGAGCCCACCAGCGGTAACACCGGTATTGCGCTGGCCTTCGTGGCCGCCTCCCGCGGTTACGCCATTACCCTGACCATGCCCAGCACCATGAGCATGGAACGCCGTCAGCTGCTGAAAGCCCTGGGCGCCAACCTGGTACTGACCGATGGCGCCAAGGGCATGAAAGGCGCCATCGAAAAGGCCATGGAGCTGAAAGAAACGGCTCCGGACAAATATGTACTGCTGCAGCAGTTCAACAACCCGGCCAACCCGGAAATCCATGAAAAAACCACCGGCCCCGAGCTGTGGGAAGACACCGACGGTGACATCGATGTGTTTGTGGCCGGCGTGGGTACCGGCGGCACCCTGACCGGTGTGTCCCGCTATATCAAGAACACCAAAGGCAAGGCCATTACCACGGTTGCCGTCGAACCGGTCGAGTCTCCGGTGATCACCCAGGCCCTGGCCGGTGAAGAGATCAAGCCCGGCCCGCACAAGATTCAGGGCATCGGCGCCGGCTTTATTCCCGGCAACCTGGACTTGTCTTTGATCGACAGGGTCGAGCAGGTTTCCAGCGAAGATGCCATCGAGATGGCCCGCCGTCTGATGAAGGATGAAGGCATTCTGGCCGGCATCAGCTCCGGTGCCGCCGTGGTGGCCGCCAATCGCCTGGCCGAATTGCCCGAGTTTGCCGACAAGACCATAGTGGTGATACTGCCCAGCTCCGGCGAACGCTATCTCAGCACCGCCCTGTTTCAGGGCATCTTCACCGAGCAGGAACTGCAAGCCTGATCGAACACATCACTGGCCACTGACAACCCGCCTGGTGGCCAGCCTCGATGCAATCATCAAACGGCATTTCCGCCTGCGGGAATGCCGTTTGCGAATGCGGTGCACTCTGCCGCCTTCGTCAGATAGCGAATATTGAGCTCCAGCCCCACACTCCCCATGTACATTGGCGCCTCAGCCCCTACAATGATGAAAGCCTTTGCCCAAGCTTGATATTTTCGGATCGGCCTGCCTCTTTTTCTCGGTAAAGTCCGTCTGTTATCATCATCATCAAATAATGCCAGGAGCTGATAATATGGGTCTGTTCGAAAAACTGAAAAGAATGGTGTCTGACGATACCGGTGAGAGCAGCGGTATCGATATTTTTTCCCCCCTTTCCGGTGAGCTTGTTCCTATCGAAGAGGTACCGGATGTGGTGTTTGCCGAAAAAATAGTGGGTGACGGCATCGCCATCAAACCCAGCGGCAACAAGCTGGTTGCCCCCTGCGACGGCACCATCGGCAAGATATTCGAAACCAATCATGCCTTCTCTATCGAATCCGACACCGGCCTGGAGCTCTTCGTTCACTTCGGCATCGACACCGTGGAGCTCAAGGGCGAAGGGTTTACCCGCATCGCCCGGGAAGGTCAGCAGGTGAAAAAAGGCGACACCATCATCGAGTTCGATCTCGCGCTACTGGAAACCAAGGCCAGATCCACCCTGACTCCGGTGGTCATTTCCAACATGGATGAGGTCAGGGAAGTCACCAAGCAAAGCGGTGCCGTGACCCAAGCCGAAGACGTGATCATGCGCGTCAGGAAATAACCCGGTCTGCGGCTGCAAGGCGCCACAGCGGCGCCTTTTTTATTGACACGGCTGCGCCTTTTTTATTGACGATGTTATTCACTGTGACAGGAAAATTCATCACCATGTTCAACTGGCTGAAGAAATGGTTCGCGCAAGGCGCCTCCACGACAACACCCGATGTTGAGCCCGAGTCTTACCGGGGCTTCGACATCCATCCCGAACCCATGGCCGAGGGCGGCCAGTACCGGCTGCACGGTCGCATCACCCGGCTCAAAGACGGGGAATTGCAGGAATATCGGCTGATCCGCTCGGATGTGCTGCCATCGGCCGAACAGGCAGCCGAGCTGATGATAGCCAAGGCCAGGCGGGTCATCGACGAACAGGGTGAACGCATTTTTGACTGAATGGTCTCATTGGCGCCGGCAGTTGCGGCACAACGGCGAACGCCGCCTGCTGGTGCTGAGTGGCAACGAAGACTGGGCCATGACGCAGGCCCGGGAGCTCGCTGGCCGTCATGGTGAGGCCAGGACTCTCTGGCTGGGACAGGCCCCCGCAGACCAGGCGTCCTGTGCCATCGGCAAGTTTCAGGGCGCGCTCGGCCGGGAATACGACAGCCTGGTGTTCAATGCCTATAGCGGCCTGCATCCGGATGCCTTCGGCGCCGCCGTCGGCACTCTGGTGGCCGGGGGCATGCTGCTGCTGCTGTGCCCGCCGCTGCGCGAATGGCCGACGTATGCGGACCCGGATCTGGTGCGTTATGTAGCCCTGCCGGAGCAGGCTGCCGGGCTCGACAGCCCTTTTCTGCATCGCTTTGCCACTCTGCTACAACAAGACACCGCGGTACTGTTCTGGCGGCAAGAAGCCCCCTTCCCCCCCCTGCCCGATTTGTCCCCCGCTCCCTGGCGGCGTGAGCGCGACCGCCGTGGCTGCCTGAACCCGCAGCAACGCCATGCGCTGATGATGCTGCTGCACGCCGCCCGCCGCCGACAACCGCTGGTGCTGACCGCCGATCGGGGCCGGGGCAAGTCCAGCCTGCTCGGACTCGCGGCCGGGCGATGGCTCGCCGCCGGTTATCGGGTATTGCTGACCGCCCCCAGCCCGGGCGCTACCGCCCAGGCGCTGGCGCACTGTGATGGGCCGCTGGACTTTATTGCCCCGGACACCCTGCTGGCCCAACGGCCAGACGCAGACATACTGCTGGTAGACGAAGCCGCCGCTATTCCGGTGCCCATGCTGCTGACCCTGGCCCGACGCTATTGCTGTATTTTCGCCAGCACAGAGCACGGCTACGAAGGGACCGGGCTCGGCTTTCAGCTGAAGTTTCAGCCGGCGCTGACGACGCTGGCGCCAGACTGGCAGAAGGTGCACCTGGATATGCCTGCACGCTGGAGCCCGCAAGATCCGCTGGAACCGCTGGTATTCCGGCTGCTGGCCCTCGATGCGGACCCGATCACGCCCCCCCGAAAAGGTGAATTGAGCATGGGCTGGGTCAGCCGTCAGCAGTTTCTGGACGATGACCGCCTGTTGCAACAACTGTTCGGTCTGCTGACCCTGGCTCACTATCAAACCCGCCCCAGCGATCTGCGCCACCTGCTGGATGCTCCCGAGCTGAGTCTGGCGGTGGCCTTTCGTGCCGGCATTCCGGTGGCCGCCGCCCTGTTGACCCGGGAGGGCACGCTTGCCCCCACGCTCGCTCAAGCCATCTGGCGCGGCCAGCGCCGCCCTCGCGGCCACCTGCTGCCCCAGTCGCTGAGCTTCCATGGCGGCATAGAGGAGGCCTGCCGGTTCTCTTATCAGCGGGTGATGCGCATCGTGGTGCATCCCCATTGCCAGCAGCAGGGCATAGGGTCACAACTGCTGAGCTGGCTGCAACAGGGGCTGCAACAAGGGATGCAACAGGACCAATGCGACTTTCTCGGTGCCAGCTTCGGCGCCAGCCCGGAGTTGCTGGACTTCTGGCAAAACAACGGCTTCGCTGCCGTGCGTATCGGCCTGGGCACCGACGGGGTCAGCGGCCTGCATGCGGCCATGATGCTGTGGCCCTGTTCCGATGCCGCCCGGCAGGCTTTGCCGTTGTGGCAAGGTCAGTTCAGCGCCAACCTGGCCTTTTACCGCCGGGGGCTGTTGCGAGAACTGCCGGATACCTGGTGGCAGCACCTGAAACTGCCCGCACCTGCCTCGACGGCGGCGCGGGATAGCGCCATTGCCCATGACTTCGCCTTCTGCCACCGGGATCTGTTGTGCGATAGACCGGCACTGGTCCGTTTCATACAGGAGAATGCGCCGCTTGTGCCCCTGTCCCGGCACCAGCAAGCGCTGCTCCATGCGCTACTGACACCCGGTGCCCTTCCCGCCGAGGTGGCTCGACAACAGGGGCTGTCCGGTCAGAAAGCCGTCATCCAGCAATGTCGCCAGCTGCTGCGCCATTTTTTTTCGGCTCCATCCGAAACATAAAATCATTATTCATTTCTCGAAAAGAGCGCTAGGCTAGTACAGGAAAGTCCTGTTGATTCAATATTATTCATGCGAGGAGTCGCGCAGATGGAACTGCTTACCGAATTACTGACTAAAATCAACGGCGTCGTCTGGGGCGTGCCCATGCTGGTGGGTATTCTGGGGCTCGGCCTCTACCTGCAGCTGGGGCTCGGCCTGATGCCCATCCGCAAACTGGGGACCGGCTTCAGGCTGCTGTTTTCCAAAGCCGAAGCCGGCAGTGGTGAAATCTCGCCTTTCAATGCCCTGATGACGGCGCTGTCCGCCACCATAGGGACAGGTAACATCGCCGGGGTCGCCACCGCCATCTTCTTCGGCGGGCCCGGCGCCCTGTTCTGGATGTGGATGACCGCCCTGGTCGGTATGGCCACCAAATATGCCGAGGCAGTGTGTGCGGTCAAGTATCGGGAAACCGACAAACTCGGTAACCACGTCGGCGGCCCCATGTACTACATCAAGAACGGACTTGGTGCCAAGTGGGCTTGGCTGGGGGTCGCCTTCGCCATCTTCGGCGGTATCGCCGGTTTCGGTATCGGCAATACGGTGCAGGCCAACTCGGTAGCCGATGCCCTCGACTCCTCCTTCGGCATTTCCCATGTCACCACCGGCATAGTGCTGATGGTGCTGGTGGGCATGGTACTGATCGGCGGTATTCGCTGGATCTCCGAGGTGGCCGGCAAGCTGGTGCCGCTGATGACGGTGGCCTATTTCAGTGCCGGCATTGTGGTACTGGCCGTTAACCTGGAGGCGATTCCCGCCGCCTTCGGCCTGATCATCGAACATGCCTTCAGCCCCATCGCCGCCCAGGGCGGCTTTGCCGGCGCCGCCGTGTGGGCCGCCATTCGTTTCGGGGTAGCACGCGGGGTCTTTTCCAACGAGGCCGGCCTCGGCAGTGCGCCCATCGCCCATGCCGCCGCCAAAACCGACAGCCCGGTACGCCAGGGTCTGATCGCCATGCTGGGTACCTTTATCGATACCATCATCGTCTGCTCCATTACCGGCCTGGCCATTATCGTCACCGGCAGCTGGACCAGCGGTGAAGCCGGGGCGTCGCTGACCACCCTGGCCTTCTCGCTCGCCATTCCCGGCGGGGAATACATAGTGGCGGTAGCCCTGGCCATCTTCGCCTTTACCACCATCCTCGGCTGGAGTTTCTATGGCGAGAAATGCGTGCAGTTTCTGTTTGGCGTCAAGGCGATAGTGCCGTTTCGTATCGCCTGGGTGCTGGCCCTGCCCATCGGTGCCACCCAGTCGCTGGAGTTTATCTGGTTGATGGCCGATACCATGAACGCCATGATGGCCATTCCCAACCTGATTGCACTGGCCCTGCTGAGTCCCATAGTATTCCGCCTAACCAGAGAGTACTTCGCCAAACAGTGATCTTTATCACCGGGGAGGGGTGGCATCACTACAGCCATCTCCTTCCCGGCTGATATACTGGCCCGAGCCCACTTTCAGGACTCGATACCATGCATTCACACCCCTGCTATTCCAGAGAAGCTATCGCCACTCTCTGCCAGACTCATCCTCTGGTCGATTCGCTGATGGCGCTGCAACCGCTCAGCTGGTTCAATCCGGAACGAAAACCGGTCGAACAGGCGTTGTCTGCCGTGGGTCTGACCGCCGGTGACGTGGCCGATGCCAGCCGGCGACTGAGCCGTTTTGCCCGCTATTTCTGCGCCGCCTTTCCCGAGACCCGGGCCGGCGGCGGCCTGCTGGAATCGCCGGTGCAGACCATTCCGGCCATGCAACAGGCGCTGGCCGAACGATACGAGCAGTCCATCGACGGCACCCTGCTGCTGAAGCTGGACAGTCAGTTGCCCATTTCCGGCTCGATCAAGGCCCGCGGCGGCATCTACGAGGTGTTGCAACACGCGGAAAAACTGGCACTGAAAGCCGGTCTTCTGCATCTGGACGACGATTATGCCCGGCTGCACAGCGAAGCGTTTCGCGAGTTCTTCGGCCGCTACAGTGTCGCGGTCGGCTCCACCGGCAACCTGGGGCTCTCTATCGGCATCATCAGTGCCAAACTGGGCTTCAAGGCCAGCGTGCACATGTCGGCCGATGCCCGCCAGTGGAAAAAGGACATGCTCCGCAGCCACGGGGTAACCGTGGTGGAATACGAGAGTGACTACTCGGTGGCGGTGGCCCAGGGCCGGGCGGAAGCCGAACAGGACCCGAATTGTCACTTTGTGGACGATGAAAACTCGGTACAGCTGTTCCTGGGCTACGCGGTCGCCGGGGAGCGGCTCAAGGCCCAGTTGGCCCAGCAACATATCAGGGTCGACAAGGAGCATCCGCTGTTCGTCTATCTGCCCTGTGGCGTGGGCGGCGGCCCCGGCGGCGTGGCCTTTGGCCTCAAACTGGCCTTTGGCGACGCGGTACATTGCATCTTTGCCGAGCCGACCCACTCACCCTGCATGTTGCTGGGGGTCTATACCGGCCTGCACGACCATATAGCGGTACAGGATCTCGGTATCGACAATCGCACTGCCGCCGACGGCCTGGCCGTGGGCCGCGCCTCCGGCTTTGTCGGTCGCACCATGGCGCCCATGCTCGACGGCTTCTATACCCTGAGCGATGATGAGATGCTGAGCCTGCTGGGCTTACTGAGCGAACAGGAAAACATTCGCCTGGAGCCCTCGGCCCTTGCCGGCATGCCGGGACCTATCAGGGTATCGAGCGAGACCGAAGGCTACCGTCAGCGGCAGGGACTGACCCCGGCGCGGATGGCCCGGGCTCATCACCTGGTGTGGGCCACCGGCGGCGGCATGGTGCCCGAGGCGGAGATGGCCCGCTACCTGACCCAAGCCGCCTCAGCCAAACCAGCCGCGGTTTAAGCTGTCTTTGCATTGCCAGTACTGGCTCGCGTAGCGTTTGGCGCGAGCCTCGACCTTGCGTGATGTTTTCAGCAGCCAGCCTTTGCGTTGGTGGCTACCGCGACGGTAGCCACCCCAGCCTTCGTGATAGTTCAAGTACTGGCCATAGGCATCCCACTTCGACACACCGTTGATTTTAGTGGTCTTGCTCATGTACCAGCCCATGAAATCCATGGCATCGTCGAAGTCGTCTCGACTCGACCAGCCGTTGCCGCTTTCGCGCTGATAATCGGCCCAGGTCTCGTCTTTGGCCTGGGCATAGCCGTAGGCACTGGAGGCCCGACCGTAGGGAATGAACAGAAAATAACGCATCGGTGGCCGGGCATCGTGTATGAAGCTGCTTTCCTGATACATCATCGCCATGGTGACGTGTACCGGCGCGCCCCATTTTTCCCGCGTATCGGTGGCCGCCTGGTACCAGTTGTCGTGCTGCTCGAAAATGGCGCAGATATTTTCCGGGTTGCGGGGCGGAGAGGCGGCACAGCCGGTCAGTACCACCGCGGCCAGCAGCCCGCCGGCGGCGTTAGCCATCAAGTTCATCGAAGCTCGTCATCATCAGGGAAGGGTGGCTGCAAATAGTGCCTGCAGTTCACCGGGATTTCCAGTGGACCGGCTCCTTCCACTTGTTCCTCATTTTTAATCAACTGTAGTGCATAACCATTTTTGTCAGCCCCGACACTAAGCAGTAGAATAGGCTCAGGACGGGCTCGGCTATCGAGCATCTTTACCGGAAACTCAAGGAAACCCGATGCGCTTTTATTTCCCCATCATCATTATCGATGAAGATTTTCGCTCCGAGAACACCAGCGGCTCGGGCATTCGTGAACTGGCAGCCGCCATCGAGAAGGCCGGTATGGATGTGGTGGGTTACACCAGCTATGGTGATCTGACCTCCTTCGCCCAGCAGCAGAGCCGGGCTGCCGGCTTTGTGTTGTCCATCGACGACGAAGAGCTGGCCGGCAGCCATGAAGAAGCCCATTCGGTGCTGGAGCAGTTACGCCGCTTCGTGGAGCAAATTCGTCATCGCAACCCGGATATCCCCATTTATCTTTACGGCGAGACCCGCACCGCCCGTCATATTCCCAATGCCATACTGCGCGAATTGCATGGCTTCATTCACATGCACGAAGATACCCCCGACTTCGTGGCCCGGCATATTATTCGCGAAGCCAAGGGCTACCTGGATACCCTGGCGCCGCCCTTCTTCCGCGCCCTGACCCACTATGCCCAGGACGGCTCCTACTCCTGGCATTGCCCCGGTCACTCCGGTGGGGTCGCCTTTCTGAAATCCCCGGTCGGACAGATGTTTCACCAGTTTTTCGGCGAAAACATGCTGCGGGCCGATGTCTGCAACTCGGTGGACGAACTAGGCCAGTTGCTCGATCACACCGGCCCGGTGGCGGCCAGCGAGCGCAATGCCGCCCGCATCTTCAACGCCGACCACCTGTTTTTTGTGACCAACGGCACCTCCACCTCCAACAAGATAGTGTGGCACTCCACGGTCGCGCCCGGTGACATAGTGGTGGTCGACCGTAACTGTCACAAGTCGATACTGCACGCCATCATGATGACCGGCGCCGTGCCGGTGTTCCTGATGCCGACCCGCAACCACTACGGCATTATCGGTCCCATACCGCGCAGCGAGTTCGAGCCGGCCCGCATCCGTGAAAAGATGGAAGCCAACCCCTTCTGCCGCGAGCTGCTGACCAAGAATCCGGATCTCAAGCCGCGGGTACTGACCATTACCCAGTCCACCTACGACGGCATTCTCTATAACGTGGAAGAGATCAAGCATCTGCTCGACGGTGAAATAGAAACCCTGCACTTCGACGAAGCCTGGCTGCCCCACGCCGCCTTCCACGACTTCTACGGCGACTACCATGCCATCGGCGAAGGCCGGCCCCGCTGTCAGGACTCTATGGTGTTTGCCACCCAGTCGACCCACAAGATGCTGGCCGGCCTGTCGCAGGCGTCACAGATACTGATACAGGACGGCGAGGCCAATCGTCTCGACCGCGACGTGTTCAACGAAGCCTATCTGATGCATACCTCCACCAGTCCGCAGTACGCCATCATCGCCTCCTGCGATGTGGCGGCGGCCATGATGGAAGAGCCCGGTGGCACCGCGCTGGTGGAAGAGTCGCTGGCGGAAGCACTGGAGTTTAGACGCGCCATGCGCAAGGTAGGGGATGAATACGGCAGCGACTGGTGGTTCCAGGTCTGGGGACCGGACGATCTGACCGATGACGGCCTGGATGATCGCGATGCCTGGATGCTGCACCCCGGCGAAAGCTGGCACGGCTTTGGCGATGTCGAGCCGGGCTTCAACCTGCTCGACCCCATCAAGGCAACCATACTGACGCCGGGCCTGAACATGCAGGGCGAGTTTTCCGACAGCGGCATGCCGGCGGTGGTGGTCACCAAGTACCTGGCCGAGCACGGTATCGTGATCGAAAAAACCGGCCTCTATTCGTTTTTTATCATGTTCACCATCGGCATCACCAAGGGCCGCTGGAACAGCATGGTCACCGAATTACAGCAGTTCAAGGACGATTACGATAACAACGTGCCCCTGTGGAAGGTGTTACCCAAGTTCATTCAGGGTAACCCCAGCTACGAGCGGGTGGGCCTGCGCGATTTGTGCGATCAAATCCACCAGATCTACAAGGAAAACGACGTGGCCAGGCTGACCACGGAAATGTACCTGTCGGATCTGGTTCCGGCGATGAAGCCCGCCGATGCCTTCGCCAAGATGGCGCACAAGCAAATGGAGCGGGTACCGCTGGACGATCTGGCCGGCCGCACCACGGCGGTGATGGTGGCACCCTACCCGCCGGGTATTCCGCTGCTGATCCCCGGTGAGGTATTCAACGAGACCATCATCAGCTACCTGAAATTCGCCCGCGAGTTCAATAGCCGCTTCCCCGGCTTCGAAACCTATATTCACGGTCTGGTATCCGAAGAAGTGCAGGGGGAAACCCGCTACTTCGTGGATTGCGTGGCCTGAAACATGAAGGCCCCTGCTAGCGCAGGGGCCTTCATGTTATCTACTGTATTACCAGCAGCGTTACAGATCCGACATCAGCTCTTCGTATTCCTTGATCACATCATCGATCACTGCATTAAGATCAAATGCGTCTCTGCGTGACAGATGCAGACAAATATCATCGATAGAGCTGCAGCCTTTTTCATTGCAGACCAACAGCACATCCTCGCCGCTTAGTTTAAAGTGAACTCGTTCCAGTTCACTGGTGATATGCTGATGTTTTTCCGGTATATCTATCTCTATGGTGCCGCAGGGTTGAATGATGATATTGGCATGAAGAGTATCACCGCTTTTCAGGGTGTAGCTGCGCTTTCTGGCTAACATCTCGATCCTCACTTATCCCAGTCCTGTTTCACACAAACCAAACCCCCGTCAAAAACAAACCGACGGAGGTGATGATATTTTCATCCAGCCAACTTAAGGTTAGTTCAGCTTTCATTGCTTGCAAAATGCACAAAAAAAACGGGCCGTCGTAGCCAGTATTACCCCTTTTCCCCTTCCGCTAATCTGAGCCCGCTTGTTGTATTTTTGTTGCAACTCGCCTATCGTCTCAGCTGTGTCAGTTCTCGAAATCTGCTTTCAATACTTTGATTATTTGAGTTTTTTACCGATTTAATCGACAAATATTCTGTGCACCCTGTTAATCGGATTGTCCTGTTCCACCACAACGGTGGCCCTGGAACACGGTTCTTGATGGAGTAAGCGACATGACACGGAAAAAGACGACCCTGGCCATGACGGTGCTGAGCGGTACGCTACTGGCCGGCCCGGGCTGGGCCGCCGAGGTGCCCGCCGGCGTACAATTGGCCAAGGTGCAGCATCTGGTCAAGGGCAACGGCGCCGAGCCGGCGACCCTGGATCCGCACAAGACCGAAGGGGTGCCCGAGTCGAATATCCAGCGGGATCTGTTCGAAGGGCTGGTGGTGTCCGGTCCCACAGGCGAAACCCTGCCGGGCGTTGCCGAACGCTGGGAAACCGACGACAACATGCGCTTCGTCTTTCATCTGCGGGCCGATGCCAAATGGTCCAACGGCGAGCCGGTCACCGCCGAAGACTTTGTCTACAGCTTTCGGCGGGCCATCGACCCCGAAACCGCCTCGCCCTATTCCTGGTATCTGGAAATTCCCACCATCATCAATGCCTCCGCCATCCGCAAGGGTGAACAGGATCTCGTCAGCCTGGGAGTGACCGCGCTGGATAAGCGTATCCTGGAGATCAGGCTGGAACAGCCGGTTCCCTATTTCGTCACCATGCTGGCCCACACCACCACCTATCCGGTCAACCGCAAGGTGATCGCGCTGCACGGCGACAACTGGACCAGACCCGGCAACCTGGTGTCCAACTGCGCCTATGTTCTGAAAGACTGGGTGGTGAACGAAAAAGTCGAGCTGGTGCGCAACCCCCATTACTGGAACAACGACAAGACGGTGCTCGACAGGGTCAGCTATCTGCCCATCACCTCCCAGAACGCGGCCATGAACCGTTTTCTGGCCGGCGAGCTGGACATGACCAACGAAATGCCCATCGAACACTTCAAACGCCTGCAAAAGGAGCACCCGCAAGAGGTCAGGGTCACCGGTTATGTGGGCACCTATTACTACCAGTTCAACACCCGAAAGCCCCCCTTCGACGATGTGCGGGTGCGCAAGGCGCTGTCCTATGCCATCGACCGGGAGGTGATCGCCAATCTGGTGATGGGCCAGGGGCAGAAGCCCGGCTATACCATGACGCCGGAGATCGTCGACGGCTTTACCCCACCGGTGTTGGATTGGGCCGGCTGGTCCCAGAAAGAGCGCGACCACCGGGCGCGCGAGCTGCTGGCCGAGGCAGGCTTCAACCGGCAGAATCCGCTTGCATTCGAGCTGCTCTACAACACCAGCGAAAACCACAAGAAGGTGGCGGTGGCGGTGGCCTCGATGTGGAAGAAGCATCTGGGAGTAGAGGCCGAGCTGGTCAATCAGGAATGGAAAACCTACCTGGATACCAAGACCCAGGGCAACTTCGATGTATCCCGTGCCGGCTGGATTGCCGACTACAACGAGGCCTCGTCCATGCTGGATCTGTTGCTGACCGGCCACGGCAATAACGATGGCAAGTATTCCAACCCCGGGTTTGACCAGCTGATGCAGGCTTCCCGCGCCATTGTCGAGCCGGCGCTGCGCAATGCCAAATATACCCAGGCGGAAGAAATCCTGGCCGAAGACATGCCCATAGCACCCATCTACCAGTATGTGACCGCGCGGCTGGTGCAGCAGTATGTGGGCGGTTACCCCGACAACCCGCTGGACAACCTCTATTCCAGAGACATGTATATTCTGGCGCACTAACGGCTTGTGTTGTGATAGTCGCCACTTGATCAGAGCGATACTGGCGACCGGTTTGCGACCGGGGCCAGGGAGATATCAAGATGTTCAAATTTATCGTCAGGCGGGTACTGGAAGCCATTCCCACCCTGCTGGTGTTGATCACCCTTTCCTTCTTCATGATGCGCTTCGCGCCGGGCAATCCGTTCAGCTCGGAACGCAGCCTGCCCCCCGAGGTGCTGGCCAATATCGAGGCCAAATACGGGCTGGACAAGCCGGTACTGGAGCAGTATTTCGGTTATCTGGGCAATCTGCTGCAGGGGGATCTGGGGCCCTCGTTCAAGTACAGGGACTTCTCCGTCAACGAGCTGGTGGCCCAGGCACTGCCGGTGTCGGCAGAAATCGGCCTCTATGCCTTCTTCGGGGCCCTGCTGTTCGGAGTGACCCTGGGTGTAGTGGCGGCGCTCAGGCAAAACAGCTGGATTGATTATCTCACCATGTCCACCGCCATGGTCGGGGTGGTGATCCCGAGCTTCGTGCTGGCCCCCATACTGGTGCTGGTATTCGCCATCACCCTCAAATGGCTGCCCGCCGGCGGCTGGAACGGCGGCGCCCCCCAACACCTGATTTTACCGGTGGTGGCCATGATGATGCACTATATCTCGGCCATTGCGCGCATCACCCGCGGCTCCATGATAGAAACCCTGAGCGCCGACTTCATCCGCACCGCCCGGGCCAAGGGACTGCCCCTGCGCCATATCATACTGCGTCATGCACTGCGCCCGGCCATGCTGCCGGTGGTGTCCTATCTGGGGCCGGCCTTCGTGGGCATCATCACCGGATCCGTGGTAATCGAGACCATCTTCGGCCTGCCCGGCATCGGTCAGCTGTTTGTCAACGGTGCCCTGAACCGGGACTACTCCATGGTGCTGGGACTGACCATTCTGGTCGGTGGCCTCACCATCACCTTCAATGCCCTGGTCGATATCCTCTATGCGGTTATCGATCCCAGAATTCGTTATTAACCGGAGTCCCGTCATGGTCGTCAACAAGGCAAAGCGCGAGGCACTGGGGCAGTTTTCCGACCGGCTGGCGTCCGACGAACCGGAGGTGGAAGGCCGTTCCCTGTGGATGGACGCCCGCCGCCGCTTCCTTGCCAACAGAGCGGCCCTGGCCAGCCTGGTCATCCTAGGTCTGATCACCCTGCTGGTGCTGGCAGGACCCTACCTTTCTCCCTACGCCTATGACGACACCGACTGGGGCGCCATGATGGCGGCACCAAGTATCGAAAGTGGCCATTACTTCGGCACCGACTCCCTGGGCCGGGATCTGTTCGTGCGCACTCTGGTGGGAGGACGTATCTCGCTGATGGTGGGACTGATGGGCGCCCTGGTGGCGGTGATGATCGGCACCCTCTACGGCGCCACCTCCGGCTTTATCGGCGGGCGCACCGACAGGGTGATGATGCGGATTCTGGAAATTCTCTATTCCTTTCCCTTCATGTTTTTCGTGATCCTGCTGGTGACCTTCTTCGGCCGCAATATCCTGCTTATTTTTTTCGCCATCGGCGCGGTCAGCTGGCTGGACATGGCCCGTATCGTGCGTGGACAGACCCTGAGCCTGAAAAAGAAGGAATTTATCGAGGCGGCGGAGGTCTGTGGCGTCGGCAAGGCGACCATCATTCGCCGCCACATAGTGCCCAATGTGCTCGGCATAGTAGCGGTATACGCCACCCTGCTGGTGCCGGGCATGATACTGTTCGAGTCATTTCTCAGCTTCCTCGGCCTGGGCGTGCAGGAGCCAATGACCAGTTGGGGGGCCCTGCTGGATGAAGGCTCCAAGTCGATGGAAATTGCCCTCTGGCAACTACTGTTTCCGGCCGGCTTCATGATCAGCACCCTGTTCTGCTTCAATTTTCTCGGGGACGGTCTGCGCGACGCCCTGGATCCGAAAGACCGCTAAGGAGTCATGATGCCCAAGCTGTTGGAAGTCCGGGATCTGCGGGTGGAATTCACCACGCCGGACGGAGCGGTAGTGGCCGTGAACGACCTCGACTTTTCACTGAATGCAGGCGAAACGCTCGGCATTGTCGGCGAGTCCGGCTCGGGCAAGAGCCAGACCGCCTTCGCCATCATGGGTTTGCTGGCCAGAAACGGCCACGCCAGCGGCTCGGTATGCTTCGAGGACCAGGAGATCCTTGCCTTGCCGGAACCGGCGCTAAACAAGATTCGTGCCGAGCAGATCGCCATGATTTTTCAGGATCCCATGACCTCGCTCAATCCCTATATGAAGATAGGTCCCCAGTTGATGGAAGTGCTGATACTGCACAAGGGCATGAGCAGACAGCAGGCGGTCGAGCAATCGGCGCAGATGCTGGACGCGGTGCAAATCCCCGATGCCCGGCAGCGCATGGGCATGTTTCCCCACGAATTGTCCGGCGGCATGCGACAACGGGTCATGATCGCCATGGCGCTGCTGTGTCGCCCCAAATTGCTGATCGCCGACGAGCCGACCACGGCGCTGGATGTGACGGTACAGGCGCAGATCATGGCCCTGCTCAACGAGCTGAAACGGGAGTTCAACACCGCCACCATACTGATCACCCACGATCTGGGTGTGGTGGCCGGCAGTTGCGACCGGGTGCTGGTGATGTATGCGGGCAGCACCATGGAAGCAGGCTCTGTTGACGACATCTTCTACCGGCCCAGCCATCCCTACACCGAGGGTCTGCTGAAAGCGATTCCCAGACTGGATGCAGACGGCGAGGTGCTGCCGACCATTGACGGCAACCCGCCCAACCTGCTGAAGCTCCCGCCCGGCTGCCCCTTTCAGGACCGCTGCCATCGGGTACAGGACATCTGCCGACGTCAGACACCACCGCTGACCGCCTTTGGGAAAGAGCGCCGCCGCGCCTGTCACTGGAACAGCCTTAAGGGTCATCGGGAAAATGCTGCGCGAAACGGAGAACAGCCATGAGTGATAAAAAACCCTTGCTGGAAGTAAACAACCTCAAGGTTCACTTCAATATCAAGCCCAGGCAGTCCTGGCCCTGGTCCGCCCCCGCGACCCTCAAGGCCGTGGACGGCATCAAGTTCCGGCTGTATCAGGGCGACATCCTGGGCATCGTGGGCGAGTCCGGCTGTGGCAAATCGACCCTGGCCCGGGCCATCATCGGCCTGGTGCAGGCCAGCGCCGGCGAGGTGCTCTGGCTTGGCCGGGATCTGACCAGAATTGACCATAAGGAACGGCGGGAAACCCGCAAAGACATCCAGATGATCTTTCAGGATCCGCTGGCCTCGCTCAATCCTCGCATGACCATAGGTGACATCATCGCCGAGCCGCTGCGCACCTTCTACCCGAAAATGCCGAAGGAAGAGATAAAAGAAAAGGTCAGGGCCATGATGGACCGAGTGGGGCTGATCCCCAATATGATTAACCGCTATCCCCACGAATTTTCCGGCGGCCAATGCCAGCGTATCGGCATCGCCCGAGCCCTGATCCTGGAGCCGAAGCTAGTGATTTGCGACGAACCCGTGTCGGCGCTGGATGTCTCCATTCAGGCTCAGGTCGTCAACCTGCTTCAGGAGCTGCAACGGGACATGGGCTTATCCTTGATCTTCATCGCCCACGATCTGTCGGTGGTGAGACATATTGCCGATAGAGTGCTGGTGATGTATCTGGGCAAGCCGGTGGAGCTGGGGGAAAGCCGGGCCTTGTTCGAGCATCCCGCCCACCCCTACACCCGGGCCCTGATGAGCGCGGTGCCGGTGCCGGATCCGGACTATGAACGCAACAAACAGGTGCAGATCCTGCAAGGTGAGCAGCCGTCACCGCTCAAGCCGCCGTCTGGCTGCGTATTCCGTACCCGCTGCCCACTCGTCGATGACAACTGTGCCCGTATAAAGCCCCTGCTGGAAGGCAACGACCGGCATAGGGTGGCCTGCTTGAAAGTCGCGATAGAACAGGCTGTGGGTGAATGCGATAAGTAAAGCATGGGCCTGGCGAGGCCAGGCCCTGAAACGATCATTTTTTATATGGAACCACACAACCACCGTCGCCTTGTTTTTTATTGCTGGCGCAGTATTTCAATAACATAAAATCGACATTAGCTCTTCATGTTCTGCATGTACCTCATCAATCATCTCACACAGCTCAAGTGCGTCCCTGTGAGAGAGATCCAACCGAACCTCTTTGGGAGTTCCACTGTCTTTTGCATGACACACTAACAATATTCCCTGTTTAATGAGCGTAAATTCAATAAGATTTAACTCACTACAGATATATTGTCGCCTATCCGGTATATCAATTTCGATGGTACAACACGGATTAATGGTTATATTGACATAAAGGGAAGTATCACTTTGCAGCAGATAACGACACTTTCTGGCCAACATCATTGTCTCCTTTATTTTTCATTGCTACCGAGAAAAATGTCCTCAGACAACGAATAAAAACAGAACAACTTTCGTATAGCCCATTAAGGCTAGCCTATTTACTGAAGGTTGCAAGTATAAGCGAATATTTCATCGTTATGACATTAAAGAATTTCGATCGGTATTTTCAGCAGGGCGAGAGCACGTATGTTTACTTTTTACCCAATGACGCCATTCCGGCAATGATCACCTGCTCCAGATAGGCACTGTTCATGCTCGCCATCTTTTGTTTTCGCCGGATACTGGCCTTTTTCGAGGTGTCTGCACGGAGCATGTTCAGAGCCATATGCCGGAAGCCAGCGAGGATTTCTGCTGCATTTTCACGATAAATGGGGCAAGCATCTTCCTTCATTGACACGTCGAGTACCCAATGCAGACTATTTTCAATGCCCCAGTGACCACGAACAGCAGCCGCAAACCGTGCTGTGTCCAACTCCGCCGAGCTGATGTAGTAACGGTACTCCAGAGAAGACTTGCCTGATTTATCTTGGCGATAACCGATGGCGACGCCCAGTGTCTTGATGCCCGTCCACTCGGGAAAATCGTCAAGCAGTGCATCAGCTGGCAATACATGGTACTCCCGGGCTTCGATGCGGCCATGTCCCTGCTCGATAGTGACATTGTCCGGGTTGGTCCCCGCACTGTGTACCGGGCGAAGCTCACGCTGTACAGCTCGATGCAGCCGCTCCTGGTTATCTTTTACCGCGAGCAGGTAATCTCCACCTTGGTTGATAATGGCTTCCGCTATCCTGGTCTGGCAACCCATGGCATC
>NZ_JAFBBE010000001.1 GCF_016907015.1 Oceanisphaera litoralis | reverse complement strand
CATGGCTAACAAACAGGAACGTGCAAGCACCCAAAGTGGATCAAGAGACGATCGTCCCATTATTTACTGTCAAGCTACTCCCGGTGAACTGATACACGGCGGCGCCCTATGGCGAGAGCAAGAGTTCGGTATTTCTGGTGTTGCCCTATGCCTTCCTGTTTACCGCCGTGTTGCCTTATATGGCGGTGCGCTTCCTGGCATTCAAACCGACGGTGAAGATGCATCATGTAGCTATCTGGGTTGCGCCCCTGGGGTGTTTGCTGAGCCTGGTGCCGATTATCGGCCTCTATGTACGTATCGCTCATCCCGAACTGACCGACGCGGATCAGGCCATGCCGGTCTATCTGGCTAGCTTCCTGCATCCGGCGCTGGCCGGGATCATCACCCTGTTCATTCTGTTCGCGATGAAGTCCACCGCCAACTCGCTGTTGCATACGGTGTCGAGCGCCGCGTCTCACGACTTGCGTACCGCCCTGTTTCCCGACAGTCACGCCAGCAACCAGCGTATCCTGTGGATCAACCGTAGCTGGGTGGCCATTCTCGGTGTGATCGGTTTCCTGATGATGCTGTTCGCGCCGCCCTTCATGTTGTCCTGGTTGGGTATTCTCGGCTCCGGTACCCTGCTGGCGGTGATGATAGGCCCGGTGTTTATCTCTTCCTTCTGGCAGGGCAACGCCTATGGCGCCCTGGCCGCCATGTTTACCGGTCTGGTCACCAGTGGCAGCTTTCTGCTGTTCACCGATGTGGGCTGGGTAGAAGGGCCCCTCTACGGTTGCCTGGCGTCCAGCGTCATCTATATAGCGGTGAGCAAGCTGACCCAGGGAGTGGCATCCGCCGCCATGGCACCCGGCCACTGATGGCACCGGCTTGTTGAATCGGCTTGTTGAATCGGTTTGTTGAATGAAATCGGTTGAATGAAATCGGTTGAATGAAATTAGTTGAATGAAAAAGCCCGGAGCTCCGGGCTTTATTGTGTGGCCATGGGAATAATAGCCACCACATTTTTTTATCTGGTTTGTTGATCAAAAATGGCGCTGTTGATACGGCGCCGTTTTTGCCGATGATGGCCTGCCGACTTACTTCAGACCGTCGAGGTAGCGTTCGGCATCCAGTGCTGCCATGCAGCCGGTGCCGGCTGAGGTAATGGCCTGGCGATAAACGTGATCCATGACGTCACCGGCGGCGAACACGCCTTCGATGCTGGTTTGGGTGGCGTTGCCATGCAGACCGGACTGTACCTTGAGGTAGCCGTTTTCCATTTCCAGCTGACCTTCAAAAATCTGGGTGTTGGGCTGATGGCCGATGGCGATGAACACCCCGGCCAGATCCAGCTGCTCGGTGGCATCGGTTTGGGTGTCCTTCAGGCGAACCCCGGTCACGCCCATTTCGTCGCCCAGCACTTCGTCCAGGGTACGGTTGGTATGCAGGACTATGTTGCCGTTCTCCACCTTGTCCATCAGTCGGTCGATCAGGATTTTTTCGGAGCGGAACTGCTCGCGTCTGTGTACCAGATGTACCTCGGCGGCGATGTTGGACAGATACAGCGCTTCTTCTACCGCGGTGTTGCCCCCACCGACCACGGCAACTTTCTGGTTGCGATAGAAAAAACCGTCGCAGGTGGCACAGGCCGACACGCCGCGGCCCTGATAGGCTTCTTCGGAAGGCAGGCCCAGGTATTTGGCGGAGGCGCCGGTGGCGATGACCAGGGCATCACAGCTGTATTCGCCGTCGTCGCCTTTCAGCCGAAACGGACGTTGCTGCAAGTCCACACTGTTGATATGGTCGAACAGAATTTCGGTTTCAAAACGTTCGGCATGCTCTTTCATGCGTTCCATCAACGCCGGACCGGTCAGTCCTTCGGCGTCACCCGGCCAGTTTTCCACGTCTGTGGTGGTGGTCAGCTGACCACCCTGCTGAATACCGGTCACCAGCACCGGATTAAGGTTGGCGCGGGCCGCATAAACGGCGGCGGTATACCCTGCAGGGCCAGAACCCAGAATAAGGAGTTTGGCGTGTTTGGCTTGGCTCATTTGTCTCTCCAACCTTGGCAAATAGGCAGATAAAAAGTGGGCTCGATTGTAGGGGATAGGCTTGATGGAATAAAGCGTAACAAGGCGATTGTCGCCATCGGCATGATGCGGAAGGGCTTCATTTGGAGGGTTATGGTGAAAATGGCAGCTTATAACGAATAGTTATGCAATATAAAGTTTTCGCCGTGAGAGTTGAATTCGAGGGTCAAATCAACATAAAATAATTTTTTATATCAATTCACAGGTGTAGTATCGGTGTTGAGGCTGGCGGGTGGATGATTAGCCATATTTTATGGTGAATTCATCAAAAGGTAACATCTTGGTAGTTAAAATAGCCAGTTACAGGCATAAAAATTTGATAATGATAGCTATTTTATATACATATCAAACGTATGTGCTATCTGTTTGCGGTTTGTCATGTTAAGCTGCTGATCACTTCGATTGTATATATAATCGTTTTTTGTGTTTTTTTATTTACTCTTGACCTGCCGGATGCAAGGTTGGGCACTGTCGCCGAGTCGGCAGTCGGTCGACAGCCTGTTTCCGGATAAAGGTCTATTGCATAGATGCGTGGTTTTATGCCATATAGATTTTGTGGTTTTATGCCATATAGATTTAATGTTCATAGTGGAATGTATCGAAAATGAGCCAAAGGATGGATGAAGTGTTGGATTTGAACAGCAGGCCGGCCAAAGAACTCGACCGTATCGATCGCAACATACTCAATGAGCTGCAGCAAGACGGCCGTATTTCCAACGTGGAGCTGTCCAAGCGCGTCGGGCTAAGCCCCACGCCTTGCCTCGAGCGGGTACGTCGTCTGGAGCGTCAGGGTTATATCGAAGGTTATACCGCCATTCTCAACCCCCAGTTTCTGGATGCATCGCTGCTGGTTTTTGTCGAAATTACCCTTAACCGCGGCACACCGGACGTGTTTGACGAATTTAACGACGCGGTGCAGAAGTTGGAAGAAATCCAGGAATGCCATCTGGTATCCGGAGATTTCGACTATCTGCTCAAGACCCGGGTGGCGGACATGTCCGCCTATCGCAAGCTGCTCGGCGAAACCCTGCTGCGGCTGCCGGGGGTGAACGACACCCGCACCTATGTGGTGATGGAAGAAGTGAAGCAGAGTAACCGTCTGGTGATAAATACCCGATAAGCTGTGCTATTGTGTCCGGCTCTGGTATTTTTATGCCGGGCGGGGACCGAGATGAACCTGACTCTGCGAGCGGCCCCGGCCGCTCGTTTGTCGTTTGATGACTGACGACCTTCCCTGTCGCAGCATTTTCATTGCGTGACACCACATAATACAAGAGCGAGGAGCGGGCGTTTGGCGGAGAAAAAGCTGTTTACTCCCATGTCTGGTTTACAGCGTCTGTTTGAGGCCGGATTGATCACCATTATTTTGCTGGCGATCTTCATGATGTTATCGCTGGTCTCCTACCACCCCTCGGATCCGGGTTGGTCGCAAACCGCATGGGGCGGAGACATTCGTAATGCCGCCGGGCCAACGGGTGCCTGGCTGGCAGACATTCTGTTGTTTACCTTCGGCTTCTCGGCTTATCTGATGCCGTTCTTCCTGGTGTTGATCGGCTGGGGGACCCTGTGGCGGCCGAAGGCCTTGAGTGATATCTGCTATCTGACCCTGAGCCTGCGCATTATCGGCTTTCTGATGTTGTTGCTCAGCCTGCTGGCGTTGGCCAGCATGAACGTGGGCAATATCTATTACTTTTCTTCCGGTGGGCTCATCGGCGATATGCTGGCGTTGGCCCTGAATGCCATGTTTGGCTCTCTTGGCACCACCCTGGTGCTGCTGTGCGGTTTTGCCACCGGCGTCACCTTCTTCAGCGGCTGGTCCTGGTTGTTGATTGTGGAGCGTCTGGGCGCTGTGGTATTGAATGCGCCTCACTGGTTCAGCCAGATACCGCAACGACTGGTCGACTGGCAGAGCGGCGTGGGGCGTCGCCGTCAGGGCATCGGCGAGGCGCCGGCACCGACAACCGCCGTTGCCGAGGTTGCGCCGCCCTCGTCCGACGCGGGATTTGTGGGCTGGCGCCGGTTCAAGGAGCGTCTCGGTGGTCAGTTGGCGTCAGATCCGGAGCCGGAATGGGAAATGGAGCGGGAAACCGAGCAGGAAGATCCGCTGTTGGCTCCGGTCGCCGCCAAGACAGAAAAACGGGCCCCGATACAGAAAAAAGCCCCGCCGGCACGCAAAGAACCGGTACTGGGCGCCGAGCCCGAACAGGACGCTGCCATTGCCACCCTCGCCGAAGCCAACGGTTGGGCGCTGGATGATGATGACGATGAAGAACTGGATCTGCCCTGGGTAAACGAGGGCGAGGCCCCGGCCGCCCCCGTACCTATGCCGCGAGCGTCGGCACTGGTGCCGTCGACACGCCAAGACCTGTCTCCCTTGCCCTCGGTCGAACTGCTGGACTTGCCCAAGCCCCGGCAACATACGGTCAGCGAGGCGGAACTCGATCGCATTGCCCGGCTGGTGGAAGCCAAGCTGGCGGATTACAACGTGCAGGCCAACGTGGTCGGGGTTTATCCGGGCCCGGTGATCACCCGCTTCGAGCTGGATCTGGCCCCCGGGGTCAAGGTCAGCAAAATTACCAATCTGGCTCGGGATCTGGCCCGCTCTCTGTCCGCCATCAGCGTGCGGGTGGTGGAAGTGATTCCCGGCAAACCCTATGTGGGGCTGGAGTTACCCAACACCCGGCGCGAAACCGTCTATCTGCGCGAGGTGATGGACAGCGACGCCTTTGCGCGCAACGAGCATCCGCTGACCCTGGTGTTGGGGCAGGATATCGCCGGCGAGCCGGTGATCGTCAACCTGGCCAAGATGCCCCACGTGCTGGTGGCAGGTACCACCGGCTCCGGCAAGTCGGTGGGAGTCAACGTCATGATACTGTCGATGCTGTACAAGGCCACGCCGGATGAAGTGCGCTTCATCATGATCGATCCCAAGATGCTGGAATTGTCGGTCTACGAAGGCATACCGCACCTGTTGACCGAAGTGGTCACCGACATGAAAGAAGCCGCCAATGCCCTGCGCTGGTGCGTGGGCGAGATGGAACGCCGCTACAAGCTGATGTCGGCCATGGGGGTGCGTAACCTCAAGGGCTTCAATACCAAGGTGCAGGAGGCGATAGATGCCGGCGAGCCGCTGCGGGATCCCTTGTGGGAGCCGACCCAGTCGATGGACACCTATCCGCCGGCGCTGGAAAAGCTGCCCCATATCGTGGTGGTGATCGACGAATTTGCCGACATGATGATGATCGTCGGCAAGAAGGTGGAAGAGCTGATTGCCCGTATCGCCCAGAAGGCGCGGGCGGCCGGTATTCATTTGATTCTGGCCACCCAGCGCCCCTCGGTGGACGTGATCACCGGCCTTATCAAGGCCAATATTCCGACCCGGATGTCGTTTCAGGTCTCGAGCAAAATCGACTCGCGCACCATTCTCGACCAGCAGGGGGCCGAATCGCTGCTGGGCATGGGCGACATGCTCTATCTGCCTGCCGGCGACAGTAACCCGACCCGGGTGCACGGCGCCTTTGTGGACGACCACGAAGTGCACCGGGTGGTGGCGGCCTGGAAGGAGCGGGGCGAACCCGACTATATCGAGGATATTCTGAACGGCGATGTGGGTGCCGACGGCCTGCTGCCCGGCGAAGCGCCGGAAGGCGGTGACGAAGAGCTGGACCCGCTGTTCGACGAAGCGGTGGCTTTTGTCGTAGAGAGTCGTCGTGGCTCTACCTCCAGCGTGCAGCGCAAGTTAAAAATAGGCTACAACAGGGCCGCCCGCATGATAGAACAGATGGAACATCAGGGTATCGTCAGTTCCGCAGGCGGCAACGGTCAACGTGAAGTGCTGGCACCTCCGCCAGCCAGGGAGTAACCATGAAAAAACTGACAACCTTGGGAATACTGCTGTGGTCGGTGAGTGCCGTGGCACTGGCCGATGCGCGCACCGAACTGCAGCAGAAGCTGGCCTCCTTCGACCGATTTTCTGCCCGCTTCAGCCAGCAGGTATTCGATGAGCAGGGGGCGCCGATGCAAAGTGCCGAGGGCACCATGCAACTGGCCCGGCCCGATCGTTTTCGCTGGCACACGGTGTCGCCGGACGAGAGTCTGATTGTGTCCAACGGCCATGATGTCTGGGTGTACGACCCCTTCGTGGAGCAGGTGAGCATAGCGCCATTGGAGCAGGCGATACAGAACACGCCGTTTCTGCTGATAGCGGGCAGTGACGGGCGACGCTGGCAGCAATACGATGTGGCCCGCAAGGGGGCCGATTATGTGGTGACCAGCAAGGATCCGGGCGAGCTGATCAGTCAGTTCAGCCTGCGTTTCGACCGCAGCAACCGCATTCAGCGCTTCACGGTGATCGAATCCGGCGGCCAGCGCAGCGAATTTACCTTGAAGCAGGTGAATACCCAACCCGCCACCGGAGCCGACACCTTTACCTTTACCCCCCCGGCCGGGGTCATGGTCGACGACCAGCGGTGAGTAACTAACAGCTTTAAGCTCTAAGCGGTCAGTTATAAGCAAAACAATCGAGGATGTTGAGACTGCGTATTTCTGTTGCCCCTGCTTACAGGTTTGAGCCGAATAAACTGGCGCCAGCGAGGCGCCGTTTTTTGTCGAACTCATTCGACCAACAAGGTTTGAGGCCGGGCAAGCGCGGATGGTGGTTTGCAAGATCACAGAACACTCGGGCAGCTTATGGCTGACAGCTTAACGCTTACCGCTTTGTTTTATGGGGATGAAATGACATGAGCACCCTGAGTCTGGACTTTGAACAGGACGACTTTCGCCCGCTGGCGGCACGGATGAGGCCTCAGCGGCTGGAGCAATACCTGGGTCAGGCGCATATTCTGGGGCCGGGCAAGCCGCTGCGCCGGGCACTGGAAGCCGGCCACTGTCATTCCATGATACTGTGGGGGCCGCCGGGCACCGGCAAGACCACCCTGGCCGAGCTGATTGCTCACTACTGTGATGCCCAGGTCGAGC
Organism: Oceanisphaera litoralis; assembly: GCF_016907015.1. Classification (GTDB taxonomy): domain Bacteria; phylum Pseudomonadota; class Gammaproteobacteria; order Enterobacterales; family Aeromonadaceae; genus Oceanimonas; species Oceanimonas litoralis. The sequence continues at coordinate 232,301 of NZ_JAFBBE010000001.1, read as the reverse complement.
GGGTATCGGCGGTGACCTCCGGGGTCAAGGAAATCCGCGCCGCCATCGAGCGGGCGCGGGAGCACAAGCTGGCCGGTCGGCGCACCATACTGTTTGTGGACGAGGTACACCGCTTCAACAAATCCCAGCAGGATGCCTTTCTGCCTCATATCGAGGATGGCACCGTGACCTTTATCGGCGCCACCACCGAAAACCCTTCTTTCGAGCTGAACAACGCCTTGCTGTCACGGGCCCGGGTCTATCTGCTCAAGCGACTGGAGCCGGCAGACATAGAGCAGATGATTGCCCAGGCGCTGACCGACGAACGCGGGCTGGCCGGGCAGGGCATAGCACTGGCCGAGGGGGTGCAACGGGCGCTGGCCGAGCTGGTGGACGGCGATGGGCGCAAGGCGCTGAATTATCTGGAACTGCTGGCAGACATGGCCGAGCAGCATGAAGGGGAGCGCCGTATCGACAAGGTGCTGCTGGCGGAGGTGACCGGTGAGCGGCTGGCCCGCTTCGATAACCAGGGTGATCTCTATTACGACCTGATTTCGGCGGTACACAAGTCGATTCGCGGCTCCAACCCGGACGCCGGCCTGTACTGGTATGCGCGCATGATCAGTGCCGGCTGCGATCCGCTCTATATCGCCCGTCGTCTGCTGGCCATCGCCTCGGAAGATGTCGGTCTGGCCGACCCCAGGGCGATGGAGGTGGCGCTGGCCGCCTGGGATTGTTTTACCCGGGTCGGTCCGGCGGAAGGGGAGCGTGCCATTGCCCAGGCCATTGTCTATCTCGCCTGTGCGCCCAAGAGCAATGCACTCTACACCGCCTGGAAGGCGGCGCTGAAGGATGCCCGCGAGCTGCCCGACTATGAGGTGCCGGTACATTTGCGCAACGCGCCGACCAGACTGATGAAAGAGCTGGGCCACGGCGCCGAATATCGATACGCCCACCACGAGCCGGGTGCCTATGCCGCCGGCGAAGTGTATCTGCCGGAGGCGTTGGCACAACGACGTTATTACGAGCCCAGCGAGCGGGGCTTCGAGCAGAAGCTCGGGGCCAAGCTCGATTACCTGAAAAGCCTCGACGAGCAGGCCGGTGGCTAGTTGGCTCCCCCCCCGCTAAGCTGGTAAACTTGACGACGATTTAGTGACTTCCGACCCTGCGTGTGACACGCAGTACAAGCATAAAATAAGGTAACTCATGCTGGACTCCAAATACCTGCGCGGCGATATCGCCGACACGGCGGCACGACTGGAAAGCCGTGGCTTTACACTCGATATCGCCTTGTTCAACAGCCTCGAAGACAAGCGGAAGTCTCTGCAATCCCGCACTCAGGAACTGCAGGCCGAACGTAATGCCCGCTCCAAGGCCATCGGCCAGGCGGCGCGCAATGGTGAAGACATAGCCCCGCTGAAGGCGGCGGTGACGGCCATTAACGACGAGCTGGACGGTTGCAAGGTCGAGCTGGATCGGTTGCTGAGCGAGATTGAAGCCTTCTGTGCCGCCATTCCCAACCTGCCGCACGAGTCGGTGCCGGTCGGTAAAAACGAAGACGACAACCTGCAGGTTCGCGTCTGGGGTGAGCCCACCGCCTTCGATTTTGAACCACTCGACCATGTGGCGCTGGGCGAAGCCCTGGCCGGTCTGGACTTCAAGGGCGCGGTCAAGATATCCGGCTCCCGCTTCGTGATCATGCAGGGGCAGATTGCCCGCATGCACCGGGCCCTGGCGCAGTACATGCTGGATTTGCACACCAACGAGCACGGCTACATCGAATGCTATGTGCCTTATCTGGTGAACAGCGACAGCCTGTACGGCACCGGCCAGCTGCCCAAGTTTTCTGCCGATCTGTTCCACACCGCCATCGAGGGCGAAGGGGACGAAGAAGGCAAGACCCGCCGTTTCTCGCTGATCCCCACCTCGGAGGTGCCGCTGACCAACATCGGCCGGGACGAGATTTTCGATGCCAAGGAACTGCCGCTGAAATTCACCGCCCATACTCCCTGCTTCCGCTCCGAAGCGGGTTCCTATGGTCGGGATACCCGCGGCCTGGTGCGCATGCATCAGTTCGACAAGGTGGAAATGGTGCAGCTGGTTCACCCGGATCACGCCTGGGATACCCTGGAAGAGATGGTCGGCCACGCCGAGAAAGTCCTGCAGGGCCTGAATCTGCCCTACCGGGTAATGGCCCTGTGCACCGGCGACATGGGCTTTGGTGCCGCCAAGACCTACGATCTGGAAGTGTGGCTGCCGGCCCAGAACACCTACCGGGAAATTTCGTCTGTGTCCAACTGTGGCGACTTCCAGGCCCGTCGGATGCAGGCGCGGGTACGGGGTGCCGATGGCAAACCCCAGCTGCTGCACACCCTTAACGGCTCCGGCCTGGCGGTGGGCCGTACCCTGGTGGCGGTGCTGGAAAACTACCAGCAGGCCGATGGCCGCATCGCGGTGCCCGAGATCCTGCAGCCTTATATGGGCGGCCTGAAGTTCATCGGCTGAGTCTGATGAGCTGAGTTATACCAATCGGATTAAGCATGTGCTCAGGCCGTCATCCTGACGAACGTCAGGATCTCCTGCAGGAAGATACCGGTCAAGCCCGGTATGACTGGACGTTAAACGCAGTATTGTTATCAGCAACTGATCACGTCTTTAACGGAATTGGTATTAAACAAGCCGGGGCCATGCCCCGGCTTGCTTGTTTACGGGATACTCCGACAGCAGTTAGTTTCATATTGAATGAAATTTATCCGCTTTTTCTTCGCCTTTTGCCGCCCTCCTTTGGTAGAATGCGCGGCATTCAAGAGGTTCCCGGCACTACATGATGGTTTGGATAGACTACGTAATTCTCGGCATTATCGGCCTTTCTGCACTCATCAGCCTGGTCAGGGGATTTGTGAAAGAGGCAATGTCGCTGGCTACCTGGTTGGCCGCTTTTTTCGTTGCCAGTCGTTTTTACGCCGATCTGGCTGTTCATCTCGAGATCTCCGATCCCTTATTCCGCAATGGTGCATCCATTGCCATCCTGTTTGTATTAACCCTGATTCTGGGCGCACTGATTAATTACGTTATCGGTGAACTGGTGACCAAAACCGGGCTTTCTGGTACCGACCGGGTACTGGGCGTCTGTTTCGGGGCTGTGCGGGGCGTGCTTATCGTGGCGGCCCTGCTGTTATTTATCGATACCATGACCGCCTTCTCGCAGAGTGTGTGGTGGCGCGAATCCCGGTTGATCCCGGAGTTTGGTATCGTGATCCAGTGGTTTTTCAGCCTGGTGCAAAATTCATCCAGCTTTTTACCCCCCAAGCCATAATGAATTGAGGAAATTAGGACATGTGTGGGATTGTCGGTATTCAAGGTACGACCCCGGTAAATCAGGCGCTGTATGACGGCCTGACGGTACTGCAACACAGAGGCCAGGATGCGGCCGGTATCGTTACCATTTCGGGGGATACCTTACGCCAGCGCAAGGCCAATGGTCTGGTACGGGACGTGTTTGAAGAGCGTCATATGGAGCGTTTGAGCGGAAACGTGGGGATCGGCCATGTGCGTTATCCCACCGCCGGCAGCAGCAGCGTGGCCCAGGCGCAGCCTTTTTACGTGAACTCACCGTTCGGTATTGCCCTGGCCCACAACGGCAACCTGACCAATGCCCGGGAGCTGAAAGAAGAACAATTCCGGGTGGCACGCCGCCATATCAATACCACTTCCGACTCCGAGGTGCTGCTGAACGTGCTGGCGCATGAGCTGGACCAACAGACGCAAACCCTGCACCTCGAGCCGGGCCATGTGTTTGCTGCCGTGAGCAAGGTACATGAACAGGTGCGGGGTGCTTACGCTGCCGTGGCGGTCATTATCGGCAATGGCATGCTGGCATTTCGGGATCCTAATGGTATTCGTCCGCTGGTACTGGGCAAGCGTGAAGCCGAAGACGGCAGCACCGAATATATGGTGGCGTCCGAAAGCGTGGCACTGGATGCGGTGGGCTTCAGCCTGATCCGTGACGTGGCTCCGGGTGAAGCTGTATATATCACCAAACAGGGCGAGCTGTTCAGCCAGCAATGTGCCGCCGAGCCGCAGTACCACTCCTGTATCTTTGAATATGTGTATTTTGCGCGCCCCGACTCTTTTATCGACAAGGTATCTGTCTATGGGGCCCGGGTTCGCATGGGTCAGAAACTGGGTGCCAAAATTGCCCGGGAGTGGGAAGACCTGGACATCGACGTGGTGATCCCGATTCCCGAAACCTCCTGTGACATAGCGCTGGAAATTGCCCACAACCTGCAACTGCCTTATCGTCAGGGTTTTGTGAAGAACCGCTACATAGGTCGTACCTTCATCATGCCCGGCCAGCAGCAACGTCGGCAATCGGTGCGCCGCAAGCTCAATGCCATTCCGTCGGAATTTGCCGGCAAGAATGTGCTGCTGGTAGATGATTCCATCGTACGCGGCACCACCTCCGAGCAGATTATTCAGATGGCGCGGGATGCGGGTGCCAAGAAGGTATATTTTGCTTCCGCCGCCCCCGAAATTCGCTTCCCCAACGTTTATGGCATCGATATGCCATCCGTGAACGAGCTGATTGCTTACGGCCGGGAAGTGGAAGAAATCTGTCAGCTGATTGGTGCCGACGGCCTTATCTACCAGGAACTGGAAGATCTGGAAGATGCGGTACGTCACTTCAACCCGGAACTGCGCCGTTTCGAGACCTCGGTGTTTACCGGTGAGTACGTGACTCAGGACGTGAACCAGGCCTATCTGGATGAACTGAATGCGTTGCGTAACGACAATAGCAAGCAGAATGACAGCCTCGACAGCAGTCATCTGGAAATCTATAACGAAGGTCAGTCGTAATAACGACCGGCAATAAAGCACAAAAAAGAAAGCACAAAAAAGGGGTCTGCGGACCCCTTTTTCAATGCGGCAATAACATGATTCAGTGGGTGTAAATGGGCCCTAAGCCGAGGCTCCAGACGATAACGGAGCCGACCATGATGCACACCAGCAGCACCAGGCCACAGGTCACCACCGAGCTGGCGTAGATAAAACCGCGTTCTTCGGGAATATGCATGATGATGGGTACGCCGGAATACAGCAGGTAGACCGAATAGCTCAGCCCCGCCAGCCCCACCATCATCAGAAAGATAGGCTCGGGATAAAACAGGGCCAATCCGGTCATGAACAGAGGGGTGGCGGTATAGGCGGCAAGTTCCATGCTTTGGGTAAAGCTCGGATTGGCACCGAAGGTTTTGGCCATCCAGAATGTCAGATAAGAGAGAGCAAAGACACCGCCGATCAGGGTGAAGTACATACCGATCGACATCACAAGGGCACTCTCGGTGGTCAGCATGATGGTGCTGCTGGTACTGGATCCGAAGTTCCAGCCAATCATGGTGGCGGAGATATAGGCACATACCGAGGGTATCAGGGCGATAAACATCAGGTGTACCAGGCTGTAGCTCAGGCTTTCGTGGTGGTGGTCTATGGTATGCCACTCTTCTTTGGGGTGCGCATAAAGACCCCATATATGGTTTAAAATCATAGCGTGATCCCCTTAAATAGCTCTAGCGCCAAACAACTCCTGCCAAACGGCTCCTTCCAGGTAGCCGAACAGTGGCTGAGCAGTAGCTGAACAATGGCCGAACAAGAGTAAAACGGGCCATGCCCGTGTTTTCCTCTAACTAGTTATTGGCCAGAGACTCACAGTCGTCAAGTTTGTCTACGTAATAACCACAGGTTTGCAGCCGAGAGCACCATTCAGCCAGCGGTTGAAGATAAGGCTCCATTCAGCCAGGCTGCGATTTGCTCGCAGACCCAGTCACCCGCATCCAGGGTCAGATCGTGACCGGCAAGCGTGTGGCGGTACAAGGGTAGCTGCCAGCGAGTGGCGATGGCTTCACTGCAAGAGGGACTGACCAGCCGGTCTTGTTGTCCGCCGAGCAGCAACATGGGAACGGGAGGACGCCGTCTCGGTGCGCGATAGCGCAGCGCAGCCAGTAGCTGGCGTAATATATCGAGCCGGCGTGCCGGGTATTGGCGGGCATAATGTACCCAGTGTTCCAGCAGTTCGGGAGCATCAGGATGAAGATGGCTGGTCAGTGTGAGAATAGTGGCCTCCTGATGCCATGGATGGCGTGGCCACGACAGCAACTTCAACAGGGGCAGCCAGACGGCAGGAGACAGCCGCCGATAAAAAGGACTGAAGCCGCTCAGGCTGCTGTTCATCAGCACGACACCGGCGATTTGCTGCGGATAACGACTGGCCCAGTCAATGGCTACCATGCCACCCAGTGACAGCGCCAACAGATAGACAGGTTGTTGCTGTAATCTCGACTGGTATCGTTGCCGCAGTCGCTCGGTGATGCCTTCGATGGTTGCAGGACTGCGGCTGCCATACTCGGTACCGAAACCGGGTAAATCCGCCGGTATCAGGGTGTCTTGTGGAAACCGCCGTCGGAACAGATCGGGAAAGTCCCCCCAGTGGCGTTGTTCTCGCATCAGGCCGCGCAGGCATATCCAGCGGTTGGCTCGGCCCGGCTCTGGTGGCGTGTGGGTCATGGTGTCGCCTATGCCGGTTGCTTGAACCAAAGGGACTGAGCTTCCTGCAGTAGCCGTTCGCTCTGGCTGCGGTCGGGCAGCCAGAGTGCATGGCTTTCCACTGACCGAGCCAGAAAGTCGAACAGGATCAGGTGACGGCGTAGTATCCGCTGGTGACGATGGGGTTTCTGCGGATTGAACAGACCGGAGAGCCGAAGCAGTTGTACCGGATTTTTACGTATCCACAGCCAGGAGCCCATTTCCAGGGTAAAGGACAGCAAGCGTCCGGGCTGCGGTTGATGTTGCAGGATAAGGTGATCCCAGAGATCGCCATGGGTCAGGTAATGCAGCCACTGCGGCTCGATATCGTAATAACTGTGATGGGGGTAGGTGTTTAAAAAAAGGGCGCGCAGGGCCATGATCTCGGCCAGATGGGGAGGTGCGCTTTTGCTGCCGGCGAAGGGAAACCAGAGTCGATCCCGATAGCCGTAGCCGGAATGGCAGTCCAGTGCAAGCGCCAGGGGGCGACCGCTCAGGTGACGCTCTACGGCCAGACAGAGCGCCCTGGCTTCCGGTTCCAGCTGATCTCCCCGATACCAGGGAAAATGCCGGCTCAGGCGCTGCCCCCCCAGAGGCCAGCGAACCTTGTCGGTGGCGTTGACCGGACTGTTACGCATTAAATCCACTCCGTTTCCGTTGCAGCGGGTAGCCCGCAACATACCGACAGGATTAACCACCGGCATAAATACCAGGCTGACCCGTTCCAGCAAGCGGTGGGTCAGGCTGGACCAGCATAAGCTGGCAACCAGGGAGTGCAAATAAGCGAGCACCACCTCGGTGCCGATTCGCTCAATACCGTGCACACCGCCAAATAATGCCAGCACAGGGGCATGTTTTGACCGACTGCCGAGTTGTAGTAATTGCAGCGGGAGTTCATGGTTGCGGTAATGGACTAGGCCCAGCGTCTCCAGCCGGGCATAAGCACCGGCATCCTGAGCAAGGCGGGCCAGTTCATTGAGTTCGGGCAGTATATAAGGTAGCTGCAGCGCCATGAAGTCTCCGCCAGCTGCATAATAAGCTCTAGTGTAGGCGATAACCTATGACGTTTTGAGTGGGTAGCCTGTAGACGCTGTGTAGCCGAAACACTGCCAGCATAGTGAATTGGAGAGGGTCAGGTCAGTATGTGACAGAGCAGAGGCAAGATGCCGGCGATGGAAAACCGAAGGATACGCAGTAGAGTATAGAGCGAGGCTGAGCACTGCTGTCGTTGCACAGGGGTGACAGTTAGGGTGACAGTAAGGGATTTTTACAGTATTTCAGGCCTTGCTAATGCTTTTTAACCTGTTGATTACCCAATAAAAAAGCCCCTTGCGGGGCCTTTCCAATCGATTGGTGGAGCTGGCGGAGTTCGCTGCCATCTCTTGACCAATACGATATATCAAGGACTTACATGAGCAAGCCAGTGAGTTTTGTATGGGGTTCCGTACATCTGAAGGGGATGATACTAACCGACGCTGGAGCAAGCAAGACCGATTGAACATTTGCCAAAAATCTGCCTTCTCTGAAGACTGGGGCGGATTGAAATTTCCCCATTCCCATGCGACATACAGAGTTACTCTTCTTTACGATGGCCAAGAACAAACACGGTCACAAGTGCAACTAGATCTACAGTGCCGAGTATGCCTCCAAGCCACGGCTGGCCCGTTAAACCAAGAATCAAGGCGGCAATACCGAAGAATATCGCTATTGCGAAGCCGTACCTCTGCCCACGTTTGTCCTTGCTGATCTCGCCCTCAATGGCCGAGCGATCTATGCTGTGCCTGTGGTTTTGCTCTTTTTCCGCCATGGCAAGAATGCGCTCAGCAGCGCCATCAACAATCTTGTCATAACCAGCTAAAACCTTAGGCGGCGGTAGAGGCCCCGAGAAGACCTCCTTGCGAACGACAGCTTGGAATTCTGGTTTGTTCAGTAACCGCTCAAGTATCTCTGGATGCTGAAGTAGCTCCCCTTCAATCTGCTTTTCATCCAGGCTGGGAGTGGATAGGTCAGACGGATTCGATTGCGCTTCGCTCGTCTCTACTTTGTTCATTGTATTTCTCTATGGCATTTTTGAGATCGCTACCAATGGCAGACCAGTCGTTTGCTAGCCGTGATGTGTCGGACGTAACGACTACAAACCTACGGCGGTATTGGCCTTTCGGGGCAATATCCAAAATTGAACCAACAGCTTTTAATGCTCTACGCTTGTAACGCATGATGCCTCCCTGTTGTGCTCGTCAAGTTATCGTGATGATAACATAGTATAAAGGATTGCACAGATGTTGGCCGAGGGTAGGTGTGGCGGCCTACTGTGATGAAAATCACGGCAAAAATGTTGCTTCTTGCTATGAGGCGTAGCTGTTTGCTGACGTCATAAGTTGGTGCTTCTATATTGAGCGTGTTCCCCGGCATTTGGGAAACTGTGAGCAGCCCCAGAACTCCTGGCCTGCATTGGCACCTCGTCGGGCTTTACGCCTCACCATGGAAGATGAGCAGCTGGGGCAGCTTACTGTTGGTGTTGTAGTGGCTGGCGGGACTGTCACGGCTGTCGCGGTGTGCTGGGAAGCTCTCAGTGCGCCTTCGGCCAGAGATATCTTCGCGTGCAGCAGCATATCATCCAGTGCCTTGCCATCGAGCAGGCTGATGCGTTTATCTCTGGCAAACGCTTCGGCCTCTTCCGTAAAATTCCCGGAGGTGACGACAAAGCCTCCTTCTGCTCCAGCGCCAGCGATAACGCCATACAGTTCCCGCACCACGGACACACCCACGCTCTTCGCCTTCCAGTGCTTGCACTGCACGAAGTAAGTCAGACCATCTTTTTTCAGATGAACATCTACACCACCGTCTGCACCTGCCTCACCACCATCTATGACTCGATAACCCTGCTGCCGGAACGCTTGTCCCACCAGCAGTTCAAACTGCTGCCAGCTCATATCATCGGTTGGCTTGGCTGTTGATCCGGTTCTGGGTTGTTGAAGTGAGATGGAAATATACTTTTGGGCAAGGCTGCGTCCTTTGAGAGCCTTGATGGCAGAAAGACCAGCCCCAAAGGTGAACGCCAGCGGAATAAAGAACTGCATAGCCATGAAGAATGGCCGAAGCATCAGCTCAGTCAGATTGGCAGGCACAGTGGAACCCGGAGTGACTTCTACTTCGAAAGGCCCAGCGGCAAAGTGTTCGAGGATCAGGTAGCTGATGATCGCAAGCAGTAGGCTTAGCCACCAGGGCAACTTGGCTGCAATGTCGATCATGTCTTCGATGAGGGACTGCCTGCGTCTTCTTGCCATTATCATGTCCTAATCAGTGATGAAAGTGCTAACCGAAAAACGCAAAAAACAGCAACGGTAATGTCGTATAGGGTATTTGAGAAAGCTTGAAGTTGAATATACCCCAACGAGTCCAATTTGGGCATGAGTCTTAGTCATGCAAGTGTTGTTCGGAGTTGCTATCCCATGTTTGGCTATCAGTTCTGCTATGGCGGGAGTAGTGGCCGGACAGGCTGCCGGTGATTAGTGCAAGAAGGAAGCTAGTGGGTGAGATACGGTGGAAGGGCGGGTTGTCACAGTGGGATACCGATGGGATACTTAACGTGATTTTGGCTCAAGATTGGCAGGGACGCAGGTTCGTAACCGCCTGATATTAAACGAAAAAGGCCCCGTTAGGGGCCTTTCCAATCGATTGGTGGAGCTGGCGGGATTTGAACCCGCGTCCGAAAAACCTACGTCGTCGGTACTACATGCTTAGTCAGTCATTGAATTCGCCACCTGCTGCGGACAGACACGCCACAAAATGACTAGCCTAAATTGGTTTTAACGCTTCAACCGTTAGGCACGGCATCCACGCGATTCTGTGAAGGATGACCTTCCAATTCCCTAAGTCACAGACAAGCTAGGGTAGAAGGGCTCTATCAGGTTATTAAGCTGCTAGTGCGTAGTTTTCGTCGTTTGCGACTATTTTTTTGCGATTTTTTAACGAGGCCTATCGCACCTCGGCATGCACCTAGGAGTTCGAGAATCTCGTCGAATCCAGAATCAGCCCCAAGTAACCTTATGGTATGGCAATTACTGCCAAATCACAAGTGTTAGCGATTTTTATGCTTCATCATACGGTCTTTTTCCCGCTTCCAGTCGCGTTCCTTCACGTCCTGGCGTTTGTCGTGGTGCTTTTTGCCTTTCACCAGACCGATTTCGGCCTTCACCCAGGACTTGGACCAGTAAAGCGCCAGGGGCACCAGGGTATAACCTTCGCGCTCAAGCAGGCCGGACAGGCGATCAAGCTCGCGCCGCTTCATCAGCAGCTTGCGAGAGCGATGTGGGTCACACACCACATGAGTGGAGGCTACGTTGAGAGGCACTATGGTGGCGGCAAATAAAAAGGCTTCACCGTTTCTCATGAATACGTAAGCATCACCGATGTCTACCTTGCCGGCACGCATCGATTTTACTTCCCATCCTTGCAGTTCCAGCCCGACTTCGTATTTTTCTTCTACGAAGTATTCGTGTCTCGCCTTCTTGTTGAGGGCGATGGTGCTGGAACCGACTTTTTTCTTGGCTTTGTTTTTTGTCATAGTGACGTCATTATACGGGCCCTGCCGTAGGTTTGGAATTGCCGATACGGCAACTGCTTGTTTTTCGTACGATAGTGACGGTGAGCCCGGCCTGGATTAATGTTAAAATCAGGCCGTTCTGCTGCCAGGAGAGGTTATGCCCAGTATTACCCGCAGTGCGTTGGTGATGTTCAGCGCACAACAGATGTATGAATTGGTGAACGATGTCGACTCGTACCCGCAGTTTTTGCCCGGATGCGTGGCCAGTCGTATTGTATCCGAGTCGGACACGTCCATCACGGCGGCGTTGGAGGTGGCCAAGGTGGGAATTCGCAAGACCTTTACCACGCGCAATGAACTCAAGCCTCATCGGCATATCAGTATGGAGCTGGTAGATGGCCCGTTCAAGTCCCTCAGTGGGGGCTGGTCCTTCACGCCGCTGGATGTCGATGCCTGCAAGGTCGAGTTGAAGCTGCACTTCGAATTTACCTCCCGCCTGGTAGAAATGGCGTTTGGCGGTGTATTCAAGGAACTGGCCAATGCCATGGTGCATTCCTTCAGTGAGCGGGCTAGAGAGGTATACGGTCGTGAATCTTATTCGGGTTGAAATAGTGTATGCGCTGCCACAGCAGCAGACGGTGCTGAGCATGAAAGTATCGGCGGGGGATAGCGTCAGACAGGTCATCGAGCAATCCGGTATGCTGCAGCAATATCCCGAGATTAATCTGGATAACAATATGGTCGGCGTGTTCGGGCGGCAGGTTAAACTGGATCAAGGTTTGCACGATGGCGACAGAATTGAAATCTATCGTCCTCTATTGGCCGATCCCAAGGAAATCAGGCGGCGTCGTGCCGAGCAAGCCAAGGAAGAAGGGAGGGCGGACAAGGTGACCGGTGGCCGGCCTGATCCGAAGAGAGCCAAAAAATAACAGGCCATGCGGTTCACACCGCAGGGCCTGCGGGTCTGTCAAAGGCCCTGTTCGAAGGCAGCGGGAGTCTGATAGTCTCCGGCGATCGAGATCAGTGCATCATTGGTAAAGTCCAGGATCAGCTGCTTTTGTTCCACTTCACCACGGCCCGGTTTCAGGTAATAAAGATATACCCAGCGGTCATGGTTGAAGCCATCCAGGCTCATGGGATTACCCAGCAGAAAACGGACCTGTTCCTGGCTCATACCCTGGCGCAGTTGGGCAACCTGCTTGGCTTCAATGTAGTTTCCCTGGGGAATGTCGACCTTGTAAACCAGGCCGCAACCGGCCAGAGGAAGAGAGAATAACAAGGGTAAAATCAAGGTTTTGAGTTGCATGGCTGCATTATATCCTGTGTGACTTGTTGGGCATGATAGCCGCTGACGATGGGCTTGTAAAAGCCGGCACCCTCTCAAGTTTCCGATGACAGAGGTCTGACCCGCCAACAGGCCATAGGTTCAGTGTTGCCGGCGATGGTCATTCGGTAGCCACTGTCCTATCATCTTCGTTTTTAACGCTTTCTTCGGGAGTAAGACAATGGCAAAGCACGTTTTTCACTTAGGGATAACCGATGAGGATCTGCAAGGCGCAACGCTTGCCATTATTCCGGGGGATCCGGAGCGGGTAGGGCGTATTGCCAGCCAGCTGGAAAATGCCCGGCATCTGGCCAGCAAGCGGGAATTCACGTCATGGCTCGGAGAGCTGGACGGCAAGCCGGTGGTGGTTTGCTCTACCGGTATCGGTGGGCCTTCCACTTCCATTGCGGTGGAAGAACTGGCCCAGCTGGGGGTAAGGACCTTCCTGCGTATCGGGACCACCGGCGCGATTCAGAGTCATATCAATGTCGGCGACATGATAGTGACCCAGGCCTCGGTCCGTCTGGATGGTGCCAGCAGCCATTTTGCCCCCATGGAGTTTCCGGCGGTCGCCGATTTTGATTGTACCTGTGCACTGGTTGATTCGGCTCGGGATCTGGGTATTGCACCCCATGTCGGGATCACCGCCTCGTCGGATACCTTCTACCCCGGCCAGGAGCGTTACGATACCTATTCTGCCCGTATGTTGCGCAAATTTCAGGGCAGCATGAAAGAATGGCAGGGCATGGGGGTGCTGAATTACGAAATGGAATCGGCCACCCTCTTTACCATGTGTTCCAGCCAGGGGCTGAAGGCGGCGTGCGTTGCCGGGGTGATCGTCAACCGTACCCAACAGGAGATTCCCGACGAGGTCACCCTGCAAGCGGCCGAGCAACAGGCTATTGATATCGTTATCGGGGCGGCTCGCCGCCTGGTATGACGAAAGACAATGTTAAGTCGCAAGCGATAAGCTGACAGTAAAGAAACACTTTTTGCAGGCTCGAATATATTCGAGCCTGCAATTTCACACCTCACACCTCACACCTCACGCCTCACACCTCACACCTCACACCTCACACCTCACACCTCACACCTCACACCTCACACCTCACGCTTCCGGCGTTCAACTAACCAGCAGCTCACGGGCGTTGGCCAGGGTGTTGGCGGTGATTTTGTTGCCGCCCAGCAGACGGGCCAGTTCCTGCAGCCGGCTGTGCTCATCCAGTTCCTGCATGCGGGTCTGGGTGTCGTTGTCGGCGCTGTCTTTGCTGACAAAATAATGCTGATGGCCATTGCCGGCCACCTGGGGCAGGTGGGTGATCACCAGCACCTGGGTAGAGTCGCCGAGCTGGCGCAGCAGTTTGCCGACCACAGCCGCGGTCGGGCCGCTGACCCCCACATCCACCTCGTCGAAGATAAGCGTCGGCGTTTCGACCTTCTGGGCGGTGATCACCTGAATGGCCAGGCTGATACGCGACAGTTCGCCCCCCGAGGCCACCTTGGCCAATGGGCTCATGGGCTGGCCCGGGTTGGTGCTGACCAGAAATTCGACCCGGTCGATACCCAGCGGGGAATAACCCGCCCCGTTATCAGCGGTCACGGTAATTTCAAAGCGACCGTGCTCCATGCTCAGTTGATGCAGGCTCAAGGTGATCTGCTGATTCAAGGACTGGGCATAGCGCTGACGGCTCTGGCTGAGCCGTTCGGCCGCCTGCAGAAACAGGTCCTTGGCTTGTTCGACTTCGTCATCCAGCTCCTGCAGGCGGCTGTCGCTATGGTCCATCGCGGCCAGCCGGGTTTTGATCTCCCGATGAAAGTCATGCAGTGCAACCGGCTGTACGTGGTGCTTGCGGGACAGTTCCATTACCTTGCCGAGTCGCGATTCCACTTCATGCAGCCGTTCCGGATCCAGCTCCAGCCTGTCCAGATACCGGCTCAGTTCACCGTGACCTTCTTCCAGCTGGATCAGGCTGCTTTCTATCATTTCCTGCACCGGGCCGAGCCGGTTATCCATCTGGTTGAGTTCAATCAATACCTTCAGCCCCTGGCGTAGTAACTGCAAGGCGTTGGTCTCTTCGCCGTCGGCCAGCACATTAAGGGCCAGCTGACAGTCGTTGAGCAGCTCGGCCCCGTTGGCCAGACGCTTGTGCTCGGCTTCCAGGGTCGGGAATTCATCCTCGGCCAGGGCCAGCTCGTCCAGCTCGGCCACCTGGTATTCCAGCAGTTGGCGCTGGGCCTGCCACTGGGCCTGCTCGCTTTGCAACTGCTTGCGTTCGTTGCTGAGCTGGCGCCATTGCTGATATTGCTTGCCGACTTGCTGCATCAGCTGATGATGGCCGGCATAGGCATCGAGCAGGCCGCGCTGGTAGTCGGATTTTTGCAATGCCTGGTGGGCGTGCTGGCCATGAATATTGATAAGCAAGGCACCGAGGGCCTTGAGTTGAGACAGGGGAACCGGGGTGCCGTTGATATAGCCGCGAGAGCGTCCTTCGCGGCTCAGGGTACGGCGTAGAATACATTCGCCCTGCTCATCCAGCTCCTGCTCGCGCAGCCAGGCCTTGACCCGGGGAAGCTTGTCGATGCGAAAGCGGGCGCTGATGTCGGCCTTGTCGGCACCGGGACGTACCGAGTCGGCATCGGCCCGGTCGCCCAGTGCCAGGGCGAGGGCATCGATGGCGATGGATTTACCGGCGCCGGTTTCGCCGGTAATGCTGGTCATGCCCGGACGCAAGTCCAGCTCCAGAAAGGAAACAATGGCAAAATTGCTGATGGTGAGCTGAAGCAACATGGTGATTCCCCGCAACAAAAAAGATGCTGTATGGGAATACAGTATACTGTTGTTTTATACAGTTCAAGAGGCGGGAGCAGGTGAGGCGTAAAGAGTGAGTAGTGAGGTGAGTCCGGTTTTACTCCTCACCCCTCACCCTTCACCCCTCATCCCTAACGGAGTTAAAACAGCTTGCTGCCCCAGCCGAGTTTGCTGCGCAGCACTTCAAAGTAATTATGGCCACGGGGATGGAGCAGCTTCAGCTTGTAGGGACTCTTGTTGATGTGGATCTCGTCACCGGGCTGCACCGCCAGCGAGACATGGCCATCACAGCTGATCAGCATCTGCTCGGTCTTGTTGTTGGGCGACAACACCAGTTTAACCTGAGAGTCGGCATCGATGACGATGGGGCGGCAGCTCAGGGTATGAGGAAACATGGGCACCAGGGTAATGGCGTTGAGATTTGGGGTCACTATGGGGCCGCCGGCAGACAGCGAATAGGCGGTGGAGCCGGTGGGCGTCGCGACTATCATGCCATCGGCGCGCTGACTGTACATGAAGTGGCCGTTGATATAGACCTCGAATTCGATCATGTGGGCAATCTTGCCCGGGTGCAGTACCGCTTCGTTCATGGCGGTATTGCTGGCCTTGAGCTGGCCATGACGGTGCACCTGGGTTTCCAGCAGAAAGCGCTGCTCGGCCTGGTAGTCGCCGGCCAGCAGGCGTTCGAGTGGCTGTTCAAAACTGTCCGGTGACAAGTCGGTCAAAAAGCCGAGGTTACCGCGGTTCACGCCGACCACGGCCACATCAAAGCGGGCCAGCACCCGGGCGGCCCCCAGCATGTTGCCATCGCCACCCACCACAATGGCCAGATCGGCCCGTTCACCCAGTTCGACCATTTCCAGCAATTCGGCCTGGTCCAGGCGCAGTTGTTCGCCCACCCTGCGTTCAATCACCACCCTGAGACCCAGGCTGACAATATGATTATACAGTGCCACCAGCGTCTGGTTGGCGCCTTCGTGATCGGGCTTGCCGATCAGGGCTATGGTATTGAATTCGGTTTCCATTGATATATCGACCTGACTGAGTAGGCAATGCGGTCATTTATTCCCTGACCGATTAATGGCCCCATTCTAAATAACCCGGTGGCGGTGTGCCACCGACGTGACCGCTATCGTCAAAATATTCTCTTGAATTCTGATCCAGAGCCCCCATATAGGCTGCAAGCTGGTAAACATATACGGGAGACAACATGAGCAAAAAACAACATCAGGATCAGGTTGACACGGAACAGGCCGCCGAGCAGGAACCGCTGACGGTAGAGACCGAAGCAGGCGCCGGCCCCGAGCCGACCCAACCGGATGCCGCTTATGTCGCCGGGCTGGAGCAACAGCTGGCCGAGGCCACTGCCAGCGCCCAGGCCGAGAAAGACAACGCCTTGCGTGCCCTGGCCGAAATGGAAAACCTGCGCCGCCGTGCGGCACAGGATGTAGAAAAAGCACAGAAGTTCGCGCTGGAAAAATTTGCCGGCGAACTGCTGCCGGTGATCGATAGCCTGGAACGCGCGCTGGAGCATACCGATAAGGAAGACAACGCCTTTGCGTCGGTGATGGAAGGCGTGGAGCTGACCCTGAAATCCTTGCTGAGCACGGTTGAAAAGTTTGGCGTGCTGCCCATCGATCCCCAGGGGGAAGCCTTCGATCCGAACAAGCATCAGGCCATGAGCATGGTGGAAAGTGCCGAGGTAGCGCCCAATTCGGTGCTGGCCGTCATGATGAAAGGCTATGAGTTGAACGGTCGGGTGCTGCGCCCCGCCATGGTCATGGTGGCCAAGGGGCCGGCCATCGATACTCAGGCTTAATGCGAACCGAATATGGGCTTTGGCCTAAAAAAAATGTGATGTGTGTCTTGAAAGCCGCGAGTGGAAACCACATATAGGCTCTAAAGCAAAACACCAAACGCTTACGATTGAATTCAAGATATTGAGAGAGGAAGTTATGGGTAGAATCATCGGTATTGATCTGGGTACCACCAACTCTTGTGTTGCTATTCTGGACGGGGATACCCCTCGGGTAATAGAAAACGCCGAAGGTACTCGTACTACTCCCTCCATCATCGCCTATACCGATGACGGTGAGACCCTGGTCGGTCAGCCGGCCAAGCGTCAGGCGGTGACCAATCCGCACAACACCCTGTTTGCCATCAAGCGTCTGATCGGCCGTCGCTTCGAAGATGAAGAAGTACAGCGTGACATCAAGATCATGCCGTTCAAAATCATCAATTCCGATAACGGTGATGCCTGGGTTCAAGCCAAAGACAAGAAAATGGCGCCGCCGCAGATTTCTGCCGAAGTGCTGAAAAAGATGAAGAAAACCGCCGAAGACTATCTGGGTGAAGCGGTGACCGAAGCGGTGATTACCGTTCCCGCCTACTTCAACGATGCCCAGCGCCAGGCCACCAAAGATGCCGGTCGTATCGCCGGCCTGGACGTCAAGCGCATCATCAACGAGCCGACGGCTGCTGCGTTTGCCTATGGGGTGAACAAGGCACAGGGTGACCGCAAGGTTGCGGTATACGATCTGGGTGGTGGTACCTTCGATATCTCCATCATCGAAATCGATGACATGGATGGCGAAAAGACCTTCGAGGTACTGGCGACCAACGGTGATACCCACCTGGGTGGTGAAGACTTCGATAACCGCCTGATCACCTACCTGGTGGAAGAGTTCAAGCGCGAGCAGAACTTCGACCTGCGTAACGACATGCTGGCGCTGCAGCGTCTGAAAGAAGCGGCCGAAAAAGCCAAGTGCGAGCTGTCTTCCGCCCAGCAGACCGAGGTGAACCTGCCTTATATCACCGCCGATGCGACCGGTCCCAAGCACCTGAACATCAAGCTGACCCGCGCCAAGCTGGAGTCGCTGGTAGAAGACATGGTCAAGAAGTCACTGGATCCGGTACGCACCGCACTGAAAGATGCCGGTCTGTCCGTATCCGATATCGACGATGTGATCCTGGTGGGCGGTCAGACCCGTATGCCGCTGGTGCAGAAGGCCGTCAGTGACTTCTTCGGTCAGGAGCCGCGCAAAGACGTGAACCCGGATGAAGCCGTGGCCGTGGGTGCCGCCATTCAGGGTGCCGTACTGTCCGGCGACAAGAAAGACGTACTGCTGCTGGACGTGACCCCGCTGTCACTGGGTATCGAAACCATGGGCGGCGTGATGACGGCGCTGATCGAGAAGAACACCACGATTCCGACCAAGAAGTCTCAGGTGTTCTCCACCGCCGACGACAATCAAGCTGCCGTGACCATTCACGTGCTGCAGGGTGAACGCAAGCGCTCCGGTGACAACAAGTCGCTGGGTCAGTTCAACCTGGAAGGTATTCGTCCGGCACCGCGCGGCCTGCCGCAGATCGAAGTGACCTTCGATATCGATGCCGACGGCATCCTGCACGTGTCTGCGAAAGACAAGGACACCGGCAAAGAGCAGAAGATCACCATTCAGGCTTCTTCCGGTCTGAGCGAGGAAGAGATCGAAGCCATGGTGCGTGCCGCCGAAGCCAATGCCGCCGACGACAAGAAGTTCGAGGAGCTGGTACAGGCCCGTAACCAGGCCGATGGCCTGGTGCACGCCACCCGCAAACAGCTGGAAGAAGCCGGTGATGCCCTGGCCGCCGACGACAAGAGCGCCATCGAGTCTGCCCTGAGCGCACTGGAAACGGCTGTTCGCGGTGAAGACAAGGCCGAGATCGAAGCCAAGCAGCAGGCGCTGATGGAAGCGTCCCAGAAGCTGATGGAAGTGGCTCAGGCCAAGGCTCAGGCCGATGCGTCCGAGGCGGGTGCCCAGCCGCAGGGTACTTCCGGCAAGGCCGATGACGATGTGGTCGATGCCGAGTTCGAAGAAGTCAAAGACGACAAAAAGTAAGCTAACCCCAGCGTATTAACGCTGCCAGTGGCGGGCGTTGGGACTCCAACGCCCGCCTTTGTGTGAACAGGACTCAGGTAAGCAATCAGCCTATGTCGAAACGAGATTATTATGAAGTGCTCGGGGTTTCCAAGGGAGCCGACGAGCGCGAGATAAAGAAAGCCTACAAGCGGATGGCGATGAAATATCATCCCGACCGTAACAAGACCGATGCCGACGCCGGCGACAAGTTCAAGGAAGCCACCGAGGCTTACGAAGTGCTGACCGACGCCCAGAAGCGGGCCGCCTATGATCAGTTTGGTCACGATGGCGTGAACGGCCAGCAGGGCGGTCACGGCTTTGGTGGCGGCGGTGCCGACTTCGGTGATATTTTTGGCGATGTCTTCGGTGATATCTTCGGTGGCGGTCAGCGTCGTCAGCAGCGTGCCGCCCGTGGTTCGGACTTGCGCTACAACATGGAGCTGACCCTGGAAGAAGCCGTGCGGGGCGTGACCAAAGAGATCAAGGTGCCAACCCTGGTCGGTTGTGACGCCTGCGACGGCAGCGGTGCCAAAGCCGGCACCCAGGCCAAGACCTGTCAGACCTGTCATGGTCATGGTCAGGTACAGATGCGTCAGGGGTTCTTCACCGTGCAGCAGCCTTGTCCCACCTGCCGGGGTCAGGGCAAGATCATCACGGATCCCTGCCACAAGTGTCACGGTGAAGGCCGTTACCAGAAAACCAAGACGCTGTCGGTCAAGATCCCGGCGGGTGTCGACACCGGTGATCGCATTCGCCTGTCTGGTGAAGGCGAAGCCGGTGAATCCGGCGCGCCGGCGGGTGACCTGTATGTACAGATGCATGTGCGCGACCATGAAATATTTGTGCGCGACGGCAATAATCTCTTTTGCGAGGTGCCGATCGGCTTTACCGCCGCCGCCCTGGGCGGAGAGGTGGAAGTGCCGACGCTGGATGGTCGGGTCAAGCTCAAGATCCCGGCAGAAACCCAGACCGGTCGTCTGTTCCGCCTGAAGGGCAAGGGCGTGCGTTCGGCCCGTAGCGGTCAGATGGGCGACCTGGTGTGCAAGGTGTATATCGAGACGCCGGTCAGCCTGACCGAAGAGCAGAAAGAGCTGTTGCGTCAGCTGGAAGACTCCTGTGGCGGTCTGGCGGCCAAGAAACACAGACCCAAGACGGAAGGCTTTTTCGAAGGGGTGAAACGCTTCTTCGATGATTTGACCCGTTAAGCCGGCTGTATTAGTCTGGCAGCCTGAAATGGCTGAAACGGTATTGTTTATGATACGAGCCCTGTGCCGGTTTCCGGCAGGGCTCTTGTTGTTTTATTGTCTGAAAGGAACCGGGTTTCTACTATGAAGCAAACACCGATGACCGTCCGCGGTGCGCAGAAACTGCGTGAAGAACTGGATCACCTGAAGTCGGTTCTGCGCCCGCAAATCATTGCAGCCATCGCCGATGCCCGAGAACACGGCGATCTGAAGGAAAATGCGGAGTATCACGCCGCGCGTGAACAGCAGGGTTTCTGCGAGGGTCGTATCCAGGAGATTGAGGCCAAGCTGTCCAATGCTCAAATCATCGATATCACCAAGCTGCCGAATACCGGCAAGGTGATTTTCGGTGCCACCGTAGACCTGTTCAAGGTGGATGACGAAAAGGAAATCACCTATCGCATCGTGGGTGATGACGAGTCGGACATCAAGGCCAACATGATTTCGGTCAACTCGCCCATTGCCCGTGCGCTGATCGGCAAGGAAGTGGACGATGTGGCTGTGGTTAAAACACCGGCCGGCGAAGTCGAGTACGAAGTGATCAAGGTCCAGTACCTGTAATACACGGCGTAACGATAACGACGCCCGGCCATCAGGGCCCAAAACAAAGGCAGGAGCCATGCTCCTGCCTTTTGCTTATCTGTTATGCTATTGGCAGACAGCGCGTTTATTTCCGCCGCCAGTGGCCGGCCACAGGACGGGCTGGACGGCAAAATAGGCTAAACGGCAGGATTGGCTGAACGACTGGCGCCGAGCATTGGGCAGGAGCCAGGTCTGTCCCGACGACCGAACAGGAAAAACAGAGGGAAATATCGGGGCAGGGAAGCAATAAAGGCAAAAGGGCGGGGCGGCGTGCCCGACCCTTACAGACGGCTCAGGCTCTGGGCAGGCTGATTTTTTTCTCTTCGCCGGCACGATACAGCGTCAGGATATGGCCGATGCTTTGTACCTTTACCGCGGCAGTTTCACGGACGATGGCGTCCATGATCAGCGTTTTGACTTCCCTGTCTTCGGCGGCAACCTTGACCTTGATCAGTTCGTGGAAATTCAGGGCCAGATCGATCTCGGCCAGTACGCCTTCAGTCAGGCCATGCTGGCCAAGCAATACCACCGGCTTCAGGCTGTGGGCCATGCCTTTGAGGTATTGTCTTTGCTTATTAGTCAGGGTCATTGCAAAATGCTTCAGTTAATAGGTTGAAAGGGGGCTATTGTACCCCCATCTAAGCTTCAATGGTAATAGCAGAGCGATAATTTAATGACGAAGAAGAAACGCTCGGCCAGCTCGACGCGCTGGCTCAAAGAGCATTTTGACGATAAGTATGTACAACAGGCGCAAAAAAAAGGCCTGCGCTCGCGTGCCGTATTTAAACTGGAAGAACTGCAGGGGCGCGATCGTCTGCTCAAACACGGTATGACGGTGGTGGATCTGGGGGCGGCCCCCGGAGGCTGGAGCCAGTACTCGGTTGAACAGGTCGGTTTGAAGGGCAAGGTCATTGCCTGTGACCTGCTGGCCATGGACCCCATTGCCGGGGTCGACTTCCTGCAAGGAGACTTTCGTGACGAGGCGGTGCTGAATGCGCTGCTGGAACGAGTAGGGGAAGACAAGGTCGATGTCCTGCTGTCGGACATGGCGCCCAACATGAGTGGTACCCCCGAGGTCGACCAGCCCAGATCCATGTATCTGGTGGAGCTTGCCCTGGATATGTGCCGTCAGGTGCTGGCACCCAAAGGGAGTTTTGTTGTAAAAGTGTTTCAGGGGGCCGGCTTCGATGAATTTCTGCTGGAAGTTCGCCGGTCTTTCAGTTCGGTAAGGGTAAGAAAACCCGATTCGTCGCGGCCCCGCTCGCGAGAAGTCTACATTGTGGCTACGGGTTTTAAACTGTAGTACTCTGTCAAAGTCATAAACTGTCAGCCGGTGAGGTTAGTAATTTGAGTGACATGGCGAAAAATTTGATCCTGTGGTTGGTCATAGCCGTGGTGTTAATGTCGGTATTCCAGAGCTTTAGCCCGAGTGAGCCGAGTGGACGCCAGACGGACTATACCACTTTTGTACAGGAAGTAGCCCAAGGGCAAATTCGTGAAGTGCGCATGGATGGCAATACCATCAATGGCGTAAAGCGCAGTGGTGATCGTTTCACGACTATCCTGCCTGCGCAGGATCCTCAGCTGTTGAATGATCTGCTGAACAACAACGTGCGGGTCGTGGGGGAAAAGCCGGAAGAACCAAGCCTGCTGACGTCCATCTTTATTTCCTGGTTCCCCATGCTGTTGTTGATCGGCGTCTGGGTGTTCTTCATGCGTCAGATGCAGGGCGGCGGCGGTGGCAAGGGGGCCATGAGCTTCGGCAAGAGCAAGGCCCGGCTGATGAGTGAAGATCAGATCAAAACGACCTTCGCCGATGTGGCCGGTTGTGATGAAGCCAAGGAAGACGTGAAAGAGCTGGTGGATTATCTGCGTGATCCCAGCCGTTTCCAGAAGCTGGGCGGGCGTATTCCCACCGGTATTCTGCTGGTGGGCCCGCCCGGTACCGGTAAAACCCTGCTGGCCAAGGCCATTGCCGGTGAAGCCAAGGTGCCTTTCTTTACCATCTCCGGCTCCGACTTCGTGGAAATGTTTGTCGGTGTGGGGGCATCACGGGTTCGTGACATGTTCGAGCAGGCGAAGAAGTCTGCCCCCTGTATCATCTTTATCGATGAAATCGACGCCGTCGGTCGCCAGCGTGGTGCCGGCCTGGGTGGCGGTCACGACGAACGCGAACAGACCCTGAACCAGATGCTGGTTGAGATGGATGGCTTTGAAGGTAACGAAGGCGTTATCGTCATCGCCGCCACCAACAGACCCGACGTACTGGATCCGGCACTGCTGCGCCCCGGTCGTTTCGACCGCCAGGTGGTGGTGGGTCTGCCCGATGTGCGTGGTCGCGAACAAATCCTCAAGGTGCACATGCGTCGTGTACCGCTGGGTGACGATGTCAACGCCAGCGTCATTGCCCGTGGTACTCCCGGTTTCAGTGGTGCGGATCTGGCCAACCTGGTGAACGAGGCGGCCCTGTTTGCGGCTCGTTCTGCCCGTCGACTGGTATCGATGGAAGAATTTGAAAAAGCCAAAGACAAGATCATGATGGGCGCCGAGCGCCGTTCCATGGTGATGTCCGAGTCCGAGAAGGCGATGACCGCCTATCACGAAGCGGGTCACGCCATCGTCGGTCGCATGGTTCCCGAGCATGATCCCGTGTACAAGGTATCGATTATTCCTCGTGGTCGCGCCCTGGGTGTGACCATGTATCTGCCCGAGCAGGATCGCTTCAGTTACAGCAAGCAGCATCTGGAGTCGATGATTTCCAGTCTGTATGGCGGCCGTCTGGCAGAAGAAATCATCTATGGTTTCGACAAGGTCACGACCGGTGCTTCCAACGACATCGAACGGGCGACAGAAATTGCCCACAAGATGGTGACCCAGTGGGGTCTGTCGGAAAAACTGGGTCCCTTGCTGTATGCGGATGAAGAAGGCGAAGTCTTCCTCGGCCGTACCGCGGCCAAGGTAAAGCACATGTCCGATGAAACCGCCAACGCCATCGATGCCGAGGTGAAAGACGTCATTCATCGCAACTTCGAGCGCGCCAAGCAGATACTGATGGATAACATCGATATCCTGCATGCCATGAAAGATGCGTTGATGAAGTACGAAACCATCGATGCCAAGCAAATCGACGATTTGATGGCGCGTCGCGATGTGCGGGCACCGGCAGACTGGAAAGAAGAGTTTGACGACAAGCCCAAGGGGCCGACCGCCAGCACCGGTGAGAAGGATGCAGAGCAAGCCGATGAGCCCAAGTCTGCGGCACCGGATCTGAATAAGCCCGGTGATGCCACCAGCAACTGATAATTTATGATAAATTAAGCCCCGGACATCGCTGTCCGGGGCTTTTTATTTTGTGGGAACCAGTCATTATGCTGTTATCAAGTGCGTCCAGAAGCCTGGATTTATCTTCCCCCCGTATCATGGGGATCCTCAACCTGACGCCGGACTCTTTTTCGGACGGCGGCCGCTTTGTGGGCAGAGACGCCGCCTTGCGCCATGCTCTGCAGATGGTCGAAGACGGTGCGACTTTGATTGACGTGGGTGGCGAGTCGACCCGGCCCGGATCTGCTGCGGTGCCAGAGCAACAGGAATTGGATCGGGTCATACCGGTGCTGGAGCTGTTGCGCCGGGAGCTGGATTGCTGGATATCCATCGATACCAACAAGGCGGTGGTGATGCAGGAGTCGGTCAAGGCCGGCGCGGATCTGATCAACGATATTTGTGCCCTGCGCGAGCCGGGTGCCTTGCAGGCCGCGGCCGACAGTGGTGCCGCCGTCTGTCTGATGCACATGCAGGGCCAACCCAGAACCATGCAGCAGGCACCGGATTATCGGGATGTGACGCTCGAGGTGGCGGATTTTCTGCGGCAACGGCTGTTAGCCTGTGATGAAGTGGGCATCCCCCGTGAGCGCATCTGCCTGGATCCCGGCTATGGCTTCGGCAAGCGACTCGAACACAATTATGAGCTGCTGGGCAAGGTCGGCGCCCTGCATGCGCTGGGCCTGCCGTTGCTGGTGGGTATGTCGCGCAAGTCGATGCTGGGGCAGTTGCTGGATCGCCCGGTCGAGCAACGTCTGGCCGGCGGCCTGGCGGCGCATTTGTTTGCGCTGAGTCAGGGCGCGCAGATACTGCGAGTGCATGATGTAAAAGAAATGGCTGATGCCATGCGGGTATGGCAACAAGCAGCGGCATATCAGGGATAAACAACAGGGATAAACATCAGGGATAATTGAATGAGTAGAAAATATTTTGGCACCGACGGCATTCGTGGACGAGTAGGGGACTACCCCATCACCCCGGAATTCGTGATGAAGCTGGGTTGGGCCGCCGGCAAGGTGCTGTCTCGCACCGGCACCAAGAAGGTACTGATTGGCAAGGATACGCGCATATCCGGCTATATGCTGGAGTCGGCATTGGAAGCGGGCCTGTCTGCGGCCGGTATTCAGGCGGCGCTGCTTGGTCCCATGCCGACCCCGGCCATTGCCTACCTGACCCGTACCTTCAGGGCCGAGGCCGGTATCGTGATCAGTGCTTCCCACAATCCTTATTACGACAACGGCATCAAGTTCTTTTCCCATGACGGTACCAAGTTGCCGGATGATGTCGAGCAGGCCATCGAGGCCATGCTTGATCAGCCGATGGACTGCGTGGCCTCCGAGTTGCTGGGCAAGGCCAGCCGCATCAACGATGCGGCCGGACGATACATCGAGTTCTGCAAGAGCACCTTTCCCTCCGAGATGCATCTGGATGGCCTGACCATAGTGCTCGATTGCGCTCACGGTGCCACCTATCACATAGCGCCGGCGGTATTTGAAGAGCTGGGTGCCAGGGTGATCCGCACTGGTGGCGAGCCGAACGGCATCAACATCAACGACAAGGTCGGCTCGACCGCACCGGCGGCACTGGTGGCCGCCGTGCAGGAGCATGGCGCCAATCTGGGCATTGCCTTCGACGGTGATGGCGACCGCCTGGCGATGGTGGATCATACCGGCGCCTTGCTCGACGGTGATCAACTGCTGTACGTCATGGCACGAGATGCCCATCGCCGAGGCACCCTGAATGGTGGCGTGGTGGGCACCCTGATGAGTAACATGGCGCTCGAGCTGGCCCTGTCACGTCTGGAAATCCCCTTTGTTCGCGCCAAGGTGGGTGACCGCTATGTGATGGAGCTGCTCAAGGAGCATGGCTGGAAGCTGGGGGGAGAGAACTCGGGCCACATCATCAGCCTGGATCACAACAGCACGGGTGACGGTATCGTCGCGGCGCTGCAGATCCTGCGTGCCATGGTGGATGAGGGGCGCAGCCTGCATGAATTGGGCAAAGAGCTGGTGCTCTATCCCCAGGTACTGATCAATGTGCGCTTTCAGGCGGGTACGGACCCACTGGCCGACAGCGAAGTACAGCAGCGTGTTGCCGCCGCGGAAGAAGAGCTGGCCGGCGCGGGTCGGGTCTTGTTGCGCAAGTCCGGCACCGAGCCGCTGATCCGGGTGATGGTCGAGGGCGCCGAGCCGGAGCAGGTACAGCGTCTGGCCCAATATATTGCCGATGCCATACCGGCTGCGCCGGAGCTTTAACGGCTTCGCCGGAGCTTTAACGGCTTCGCCGTAGCTATAAGCTGTTAGCCTGTCTCTTAGTCACAAGTCTGTCAGTCCGTAAAATAGGCTCAGAGGCAACTGGGTAGCCTCTTCCGACACGCTAAACCGTATCCCTGCGACGCTCAGCACATGACGTCCTGTCATGTGATGGTCGGCTGAGGCTATCCCAGTCACCTCTTTTTAGGCGCCGAGTCGTCGGTGAGCACCACTGACAGACCACTCCGCTGCCAACGGGAGGGCAAAGGGTGTCTGCTCAACCGACCATCCGCGCCAAGGATGGCGCGGTTTGAGCCCCCAGGGAGGGGTTTACGGCGTGTCGGCTGAGCAGTGCGCCTTGCCTGATGACATCATTAAGATCAACAAAAACTTGTGACTAAGTGACAGGCTGTCAGCGATCAACTGCCTGAGTTGTTTGAAAGTCCAGCATGCGGGTCATGAGTTACGGATGCTGCACCAACACTGAAAATACCGCCGGGTTGCTGACAGCTTATGGCTTTTAGCTGAAGAAAACGGTTGTACAATCATCATTTTGCCGTCTTTTTATTCACTTGAGGCTGTTTTTTAAAATTGCGCTTGTATCCCGCCAAGGGTGTGGCTAGTATTAGCCCCGCTCCGGACAGCAGTCTGATGCGGGGCTCAGACGTCAAGCAAAGGTAAGGCTGATGTACGAAATTCTTTTAGTGGTGTATCTGCTTATCGCACTGACTTTGATTGGTCTGGTGCTGATTCAGCAAGGGAAGGGCGCCGACATGGGTGCTTCCTTCGGAGCAGGTGCGTCCAATACGGTTTTTGGCTCCAGTGGGTCCGGTAATTTCCTGACCAAGGCGACAACGCTACTGGCAGCAGGCTTCTTTGTGGTGAGTCTGGTTCTGGGTAATTTATCCAGTAACGTGACCAAGCAGGGAAGTGAATGGGAAGATCTTTCTGTACCTCAGGTAGAAGAAAGTGTTATCCCGGGTGATGTTCCTGCCGTAAACGGTAGCGACGTTCCCGAATAAAGGTTTTTGCCGAGGTGGTGGAATTGGTAGACACGCTATCTTGAGGGGGTAGTGCCTGTATGGGCGTGCGGGTTCAAGTCCCGCTCTCGGCACCAAGTCATAGTTAAGTTGAGATTCAAGCTCGAATTAACTATACTCTCGCACGGTTCGGACGCGGGGTGGAGCAGTCTGGTAGCTCGTCGGGCTCATAACCCGAAGGTCGTCGGTTCAAATCCGGCCCCCGCAACCAATCCTCACGTTTATTGCACATTATTTAATGGTAAGTGCGGTAAATGGTCGCTGCGAGGCGACAGTCAGGGTCCAGGTGAATAGCCCCGATTTGAAGATCGGGGCTTTTTGTTATCTGCACTTCAGCGCCGGTATCATCGGTGCACATTCACTGGGCTGCGAGCCCTTTTTTTGTTTTCGGAGGGGTAGCTTTGGCTACATTGGAACAACGATTGACCGAGATGCTGTCAGAGCCCGTAGAGGCTCTGGGCTTTGAATTGCTGGGGCTCGAATTTGTACGCGCCGGCCGGCATTCGACCTTACGTTTGTACATCGACCATGAAAACGGTATTGAAGTAACCGATTGTGCCGAAGTCAGTCGGCAGGTCAGTGCCGTGCTCGATGTGGAAGATCCCATTTCTACCGAATATGATCTGGAGGTGTCTTCTCCGGGTATGGCTCGCCCCCTGTTCAAGCCGGCTCATTATCAGGCCCTTATCGGTCAGCAGGTAGAATTGTCCCTGCGCATGGCGGTGAACAATCATCGTAAACTGACCGGGCTTCTGGTGTCGGTAGACGACACCATGATCAGGGTGGAAGTGAACGGAACCGAGTTTCCCATCGCTTTCGCCAATATCCAAAAAGCGCATCTGGTTCCGAACTTTGACTAACGAGGCAGTCGGACATGAATAAAGAAATATTGCTGGTTGTTGATGCCGTTTCTAACGAAAAGGCCGTGCCTCGCGAAAAGATTTTCGAGGCACTGGAAACCGCCCTGGCTACGGCCACCAAGAAAAAATACGAAGGCGAGATCGCGGTGCGGGTCGAAATCGATCGCAAGAGCGGCAATTTCGAGACCTTCCGTCGCTGGCAGGTAGTGGAAAATCAGGAAGCCCTGACCAACCCCTATGGCGAAATTACCCTGGAAGCGGCACAGATCGACGAGCCGGATATCCAGGTTGGCGATTATGTGGAAGACGAGATTGATTCGGTCACCTTCGACCGCATCACCACCCAGACCGCCAAACAGGTTATCGTACAGAAAGTACGTGAAGCCGAGCGGATGCAGGTGGTGGAGCAGTTCCAGGATCAGGAAGGCGAAATCATTACCGGTGTGGTCAAGAAGGCGACCCGGGATAACGTGATTCTGGACCTGGGCAGCAACGCCGAGGCGGTGATCTTCCGTGAAGACCTGCTGCCACGGGAATCGTTCCGTTCCGGTGACCGTATTCGCGGTTTGCTGTATGCGGTTCGCCCCGAAGCCCGTGGCGCCCAGTTGTTCGTCAGCCGCAGTCATCCGGACTTTCTGAAAGAACTGTTCCGTATCGAAGTGCCGGAAATCGGTGAAGAAATCATCGAGATCATGGCTGCCGCCCGGGATCCGGGCAGCCGTGCCAAGATTGCGGTCAAGACCAACGACCGCCGCATCGACCCCATCGGGGCCTGTGTCGGCATGCGTGGCGCCCGGGTACAGGCCGTCTCCGGCGAGCTCAGCGGTGAGCGGGTCGATATCGTGCTGTGGGACGACAACCCCGCCCAGTTCGTGATCAACGCCATGGCACCGGCGGACGTGGCCTCTATCATCGTCGATGAAGATGCCCATTCCATGGACATCGCGGTGGAGTCCGGCAACCTGGCTCAGGCCATCGGCCGAAACGGTCAGAACGTACGTCTGGCGGCTCAGTTGACCGGCTGGGAACTGAACGTGATGACGGTAGAAGATTTGCAGAGCAAGCATCAGGTAGAAAGCGACAAGATCATGAATCTGTTTGTCCAGGACCTGGACATCGACGAAGATTTCGCCGCCTTGCTGATGGAAGAAGGCTTTTCTTCCCTGGAAGAAATTGCCTATGTGCCGGTCAGCGAGCTGTTGAGCGTCGAAGGCCTGGATGAAGAGATGGTGGAGGTGTTGCGTAATAGAGCCAAGGATGCCCTGACCACTCGGGCCCTGGCACAGGAAGAATCATTCGAAGGGGTGGAGCCGGCAGAAGATCTGCTCGCACTGCCCTCCATGACCCGGGAGCTGGCGTATTCGCTTGCCGCCCGTGGTGTTGCGGATCTGGAAGAATTGGCAGAGCAGGGCATTGACGATCTTGAAGGAATTGAAGGTCTGAATGAAACCCTGGCAGGGGAGCTGATCATGGCGGCCCGGAATATCTGCTGGTTCGGAGACCAGAACGAAGAATAAGATCAGCGGAGGTAAATGAATGGCAGAAGTTACAGTAACGCAGCTTGCCAGCGACATCGATACATCGGTTGACCGTCTTGTCCAGCAGTTTCGCGAAGCCGGCATGGAGAAATCCAGTGCCGACACCGTATCGGAAACCGAAAAGGCCGCCTTGCTGACGTTTTTAAAGAAACAGCATGGCGCCGACGATAAAGAGCCCAAGCGGATGACGCTGCAGCGCAAGAGCATCAGCACCCTGAGTGTGCCGGTGGTCGGCGGCAAGAGCAAAGCCGTACAGGTCGAGGTGCGCAAGAAGCGCACCTACGTAAGACGTGACACGCTGGAAGAGCAGCAGCGTCAACAGGAAGCAGAAGAGCAGGCGCGTCTGGAAGCAGAGGCACAGGCCCGGCGTGAGGCCGAAGAGCAAGCCAAGCGTGAAGCCGAAGACAAGGCCAAGCGTGAGGCGCAAGAACAAGCCAAGCGTGACGCGGAAGAAAAAGCCCGCCAGGCTCAGCTGCAAGCTCAGAACACCACAGAGCAGGGGGCAAGCAAGCCCCGAAGCAAAGAGCAGAAAAAGGCGGATGATATGGCGAAGAGCGAAGCAGAAAAATTGAAGCAACAGCGTGAGCAGGAAGCCTTGCGCAAGGCCGAGCTGGACGCCCAGAAAAAGGCCGAAGAAGTACGCAAGCTGGCAGAAGAAAATGAAAAACGCTGGGCAGAAGAAGCCGCAGCGAAGAAGCCGGAAGATGCGGATTACCATGTCATGACCAACGAGCATGCCAAGGCCGCCGAAGACGAAGCCGACAAGACCGAAGAGCAGAAAGCGCGTCGTAGCACCGGTGGCAAGAAGCGCAAGGGTGGCAAAACCAAGGAAGATCGCGAAAATCGCGAAAGCCGCAATGAACGCCTGAGAAAAGGCAAGCGCGCCAAGGTGATGACGCCCAACTCGATGAAGCATGGCTTCCAGAAGCCGGCGCAGGCGGTTAACCGCGATGTCGAGATCGGTGAGACCATCAGCGTGGCCGAACTGGCCAACAAGATGGCCGTCAAGGGTGCCGCCGTCGTCAAGACCATGATGAAGATGGGCGCCATGGTGACCATCAACCAGGTGATCGATCAGGAAACCGCCCAGCTGGTGGCGGAAGAGATGGGCCACAAGGTGATTCTGCGTCGTGAAAACGAACTGGAGCAGAAGGTACTGTCGGACCGGGATACCGATGCCGAACGTCAGACCCGTGCCCCCGTGGTGACCATCATGGGTCACGTCGACCACGGCAAGACCTCGACCCTGGATTATATCCGTCGGGCCAAGGTGGCCGCCGGCGAAGCCGGTGGTATTACCCAGCACATCGGTGCCTATCACGTCGAAACCGACAACGGCATGATCACCTTCCTGGATACCCCGGGTCACGCGGCCTTTACCTCCATGCGTGCCCGTGGTGCCAGCGCGACCGATATCGTTATTCTGGTGGTGGCGGCGGACGACGGCGTCATGCCGCAGACCGTTGAAGCCATTCAGCACGCCAAGGCCGCCGGCGTTCCCCTGATTGTTGCAGTCAACAAGATGGACAAGCCGGAAGCGGATATCGACCGGGTCAAGAGCGAACTGTCTCAGCACGGCGTCATGTCGGAAGACTGGGGCGGCGAAAACATGTTCGCCTTTATCTCGGCCAAAACCGGTCAGGGCATCGACGAGCTGCTTGAAGCCATTTTGCTGCAGGCGGAAGTACTGGAGCTGAAAGCCATATACGACGGCATGGCGTCCGGTGTGGTCATCGAATCCCGTCTCGACAAGGGACGTGGTCCGGTTGCTACCGTACTGGTACAGGAAGGTACCCTCAACCAGGGTGATATCGTGCTCTGTGGTCTGGAATATGGCCGTGTTCGTGCCATGAAGGACGAGCTGGGTCGCGAAATCAAGACCGCCGGTCCGTCCATTCCGGTTGAAATTCTGGGTCTGTCCGGCGTGCCGGCAGCCGGTGATGAAGCCACAGTGGTACGTGACGAGAAGAAGGCCCGTGAAGTGGCACTCTATCGTCAGGGCAAGTTCCGCGAAGTGAAACTGGCGCGTCAGCAGAAAGCCAAGTTGGAGAACATGTTCGCCAACATGACCGAAGGCGAAGTGGCCGAAGTCAACCTGGTACTGAAGGCAGACGTTCAGGGCTCCATCGAGGCGATTTCCGAGTCGTTGCAGAAGCTGTCCACCGACGAAGTCAAGGTCAAGATCATCGGCTCCGGTGTGGGTGGTATCACCGAAACCGACGCCAGCCTGGCTGCCGCCTCCAACGCCATCATAGTGGGCTTCAACGTGCGTGCCGATGCCTCTGCCCGCAAGATGATCGAGTCGGAAGAAATAGACCTGCGTTACTACAGCGTCATCTATGAGCTGCTGGACGAAGTCAAGCAGGCCATGACCGGCATGCTGGCTCCCGAGTTCAAGCAGGAAATCATCGGTCTGGCCCAGGTGCGTGACGTGTTCCGTTCACCCAAGTTTGGCGCCGTGGCCGGTTGTATGGTCACCGAAGGTAACGTCAAGCGCAGCAACCCGATCCGGGTATTGCGTGACAACGTGGTCATTTACGAAGGCGAGCTGGAATCTCTGCGTCGCTTCAAGGACGATGTGCAGGAAGTGCGTAACGGCATGGAATGTGGTATCGCCGTGAAGAACTACAATGATGTACGAGTGGGCGACCAGATAGAAGTCTTCCAAATCGTGGAAGTACAGCGCACCCTGTAAGGGCGGCTTGTACCAGGAACCCCGGTTTCAGCACTGATATATAAATGGGGGCCTTTGGCCCCCTTTGTCTTGGAAAGAGAATTATGGCCAGAGAATTCAGCCGATCCCGCCGGGTAGGCCAGGAATTGCAAAAAGAAATTGCGATGATCCTGCAGCGGGAAATCAAAGACGATCGCCTCAAATTGGTGACGGTATCCGGGGTCGAGTTGTCTCGGGATCTGAACTACGCCAAGGTGTTCGTTACCTTTTTGGAAAACGATCCGGAAAAGATCGAGCAGGGCATGAAGGTACTGAAAGACGCCAGCGGCTTTATTCGCAGCCTGGTGGGTAAAGCCATGCGTCTGCGGGTGACGCCCGAATTGCGGTTTGCCTACGATCAGAGTCTGGTGGAAGGTGTGCGAATTTCTACCCTGGTTTCCAGCACCATTGCCGAAGACAATCGCCGGATACAGAAAAGCGGTCGCAGCGAAGCCGATCAAGACCAGGATCAAGATCAAGAGAAGAAGGACTGAAGATGGGGCGTCAGCGTCGATTTCGTGGCCGTGAGGTAGACGGCATTCTGTTGCTGGACAAGCCTGCCGGCATTACCTCCAACGATGCCCTGCAACAGGTCAAGCGTATTTATGCCGCCGCCAAGGCGGGGCACACCGGTGCGCTGGACCCGTTGGCCACCGGCATGTTGCCGATTTGCCTGGGCGAGGCGACCAAGTTTTCCCAGTTTTTGCTGGAAGCGGACAAGCGCTATCGGGTGGTCGCCAAGCTGGGCGAGCGCACCGACACCAGCGATGCGGACGGCGAAGTGGTCGAGACCCGGCCGGTCAAGGTGGCCCCGGGTGACCTGATCGAGGCACTGGATCGCTTTCGCGGCCAGAGCCAGCAAATCCCGTCCATGTATTCGGCGCTCAAGTATCAGGGCAAGCCCCTGTACCAGTATGCCCGTGAAGGCATCGAAGTACCGCGGGAATCCCGACCCATCACCGTCTATGAGCTTACGCTCATTCGCTTTGAAGGGGATGAAGTCGAGCTGGAAGTGCATTGCAGCAAGGGCACCTATATCCGGACCATCGTCGATGATCTGGGCGAAGTGCTGGGCTGTGGCGCACACGTGACCGTGCTGCGTCGGCTGGCAGTGGCGGGCTACCCGAGCGACCGCATGCTGACCCTGGAGCAGCTGGAGTGTATTCTCGAAAACTGCCGGACGCAGGAAATAGCGCCTCGGCTGGAGCTGGATCCGCTGCTGTTGCCGATGGACACCGCCGTTTCCACCCTGCCGGAAGTGAACATGTCCGAGCTGGTGGCCGGTTACATCAATCAGGGGCAGGCGGTGCAGGTTTCCGGCGCGCCGCTGGAAGGGTTTGTCCGCATGACCATGGGCGACCAGCACCAGTTTATCGGCGTCGGTGAAATCGACGACGACGGCAAGGTGGCCCCCAAGCGGCTGGTGCGCTGAAACGCCTGACGTTGCCGGCAGCAACGGGCCTGATCAGGGCCGTTGCTGCCGGCGGCATTTTCTGGTTGCCAACATCGGCTTAACTGGTAGAATGCGCAGCTCGCTTTCCGGCTGAATTAGTGATCGGCTGGAAAAAACATTCATCTCTTTGGAGTAATAAGATGTCACTAAATGCTGAAACCAAAGCCCAGATCGTTGCCGACTTTGCCCGTGCCGAAGGCGACACCGGTTCACCTGAAGTTCAGGTTGCCCTGCTGAGCGCCCAGATCAACCACCTGCAAGGTCACTTCAAGCAGCACATCCACGACCACCACAGCCGTCGTGGTCTGCTGCGCATGGTATCCCAGCGTCGTAGCCTGCTGGACTACCTGAAGCGTAAAGACGTTGTGCGTTACAGTGCACTGATCGCCAAACTGGGTCTGCGTCGTTAATCGACTCATCCGGTTCAAGAAAAAGGGGCTTAGGCCCCTTTTTTGTTGCCTGATTTTCGCCTCACTCCTCACTTTTCCCTGCCCGTTTTCCCTTGCGATTCTGTCCTTTAAACGGGAATCAAGTATACTGGGCCGGTAAATTAAAAGACCAAACATATTAAGGAATCGACAACGTGAATCCTATCGTGAAAACCTTCCAGTATGGCCAGCATACTGTCACCCTCGAAACCGGCGTCATAGCACGTCAGGCGAATGGTGCCGTCATGGCCAGCATTGATGATACCGCCGTTCTGGTAACGGTCGTTGGCAAGCGCGAAGCCGATGAAAGCAAAGACTTTTTTCCGCTGACCGTGAACTATCAGGAGCGGACCTACGCTGCCGGCCGCATTCCGGGCAGCTTTTTCAAGCGTGAAGGCCGCCCGACGGAAGGTGAAACTCTGACCTCGCGACTGATTGACCGTCCGATCCGTCCCTTGTTTCCCGAAGGATTCAAAAACGAAGTACAGGTGATTGCGACCGTGGTTTCGGTCAACCCCGATATCGCGCCCGACATCATCGCCATGCTGGGTACCTCGGCCGCTCTGGCCATTTCCGGCATTCCGTTTGCCGGTCCTATCGGTGCCGCTCGTGTCGGTTACATGAATGGCGAGTACGTGCTGAACCCGAGCATCAGCGAGCTGGAAAACAGCGAGCTGGATCTGGTGGTTGCCGGTACCGCGAACGCAGTACTGATGGTGGAGTCGGAAGCGAATATTCTGCCCGAAGAAGTCATGCTGGGCGCCGTGGTTTACGGTCATGAGCAATTGAACACCGCCGTTCAGGCCATCAATGAATTTGCCGCCGAAGTGGGCACCCAGCCCTGGGACTGGCAGCCGAAGGCCGAAAACGAGAGCCTGAAAGCCCAGGTGGCCGAACTGGCGACCACCGAGCTGGGCGAAGCCTATCGCATCACCGACAAGAGCGCTCGTCGTGACGCCATTGGCGCCATCAAGGCCAGGGTATTGTCGGCCGTGCTGGCCACTCACCCGGAGCAGGGTATCAAGGAAGTGCAGGAACAGCTGGGCAAGCTGGAGAAGCAGATTGTACGTGGCCGCGTGGTACGCGGTGAGCCCCGTATCGATGGCCGTGAACCCGACATGATTCGCGCCCTGAATGTGGCCACCGGTCTGCTGCCGCGTACTCACGGCTCAGCCCTGTTCACCCGGGGTGAAACCCAGGCCCTGGTGGCCGCGACGCTGGGCACCGAGCGTGACGCCCAGCTGATTGACGAGCTGACCGGCGCCCGCACCAACCGCTTCATGCTGCACTACAACTTCCCTCCCTACTGTGTGGGCGAAACCGGCATGGTCGGCAGCCCCAAGCGTCGTGAAATCGGTCACGGTCGCCTGGCCAAGCGCGGCGTTGCCGCCGTGATGCCGAGTGCGGACGTATTCCCTTATACCGTGCGTGTGGTATCCGAGATCACCGAGTCCAATGGTTCTTCTTCCATGGCTTCCGTGTGTGGTACTTCATTGGCGCTGATGGACGCGGGTGTGCCGATCAAGGCGTCCGTGGCCGGTATCGCCATGGGTCTGGTAAAAGAAGACGCCGGCTTTGTGGTCCTGTCCGACATCCTGGGTGACGAAGATCACCTGGGTGACATGGACTTTAAAGTGGCCGGCACCACTCAGGGCATTACCGCCCTGCAGATGGACATCAAGATTGAAGGCATCACCAAGGAAATCATGGAAGTGGCGCTGAAACAGGCGCGCAACGCTCGTCTGCATATCCTGAAGGTGATGGATGAGGCGATGCAGGCACCGCGTGCCGAGATCTCCGATTTCGCGCCTCGTATCCACATCATCAAGATCAACCCCGAGAAGATCCGTGATGTGATCGGTAAAGGCGGCGCCACCATCCGTGCCCTGACCGAAGAAACCGGAACCACCATAGAGCTGGACGACGACGGCACCGTCAAGATTGCTGCCGTGGACGGCGAGGCCGCCAAGCTGGCCATTCGCCGCATCGAGCAGCTGACCGCAGAAGTGGAAGCCGGTACCATCTACGAAGGCCAGGTCGTGCGTCTGGCCGACTTCGGTGCCTTCGTGAACATTCTGCCCGGCAAGGATGGTCTGGTACATATTTCCCAGATCACCGAAGAGCGGGTCAAGAACGTGTCCGATCACCTGACCGTGGGCGACATGGTCAAGGTCAAGGTACTGGAAGTGGATCGTCAGGGCCGTATTCGTCTGTCCATCAAGGAAACGAAGGAGCCGGCAGTCGCCGAAGCTCCCGCTGCCGAAGCAGCCAAGGTTGAAGAAGCCCAGGTTGAAAAAGCCAAGGTCGAAGAAGCCAAGGTCGAAGCGGCACCGGCCGACAAGGCCGAGTAACGGCAGCCATGGCCTGACAGGCCAAGGCACAAATAGAAAAAGCCGGGACGAGAGTCCCGGCTTTTTTCGTATGTCAGGCGCTATCGAAACTTTAGGCAGTCAGCGGCCTGGCATCAGGCTGATGGCTGTCTTGTTGCGTGTCCAGGTGCCGCAGCAGTATGCCAAAGCCGGCGTCTACCGATTCGGGTAGCGGCAGCCAGACCACATGACCGCTGCCGGGGGCGACTTCGATGGCCTCACCCTTGCGGTTTTTCAGCTGTGCGAGGGTGAAGGTCAGATTCCCCTTTGGTGTCATCAGTTCCAGCCGGTTACCGACGACAAACTTGTTCTTCACCGCCACCTCTACCCAGTCACCATTGCGGGCGGTGATTTCGCCCACGAACTGCTGGCGGGTGGAGACCGAATAACCGGTGTTGTAATTCTGATAGTCGCTGTGGGCATGGCGCTTGAGAAAACCCTCCGTGTAGCCACGGTGGGCCAGGTTTTCCAGGGTGTTCATCAGGGAGGCGTCGAAGGGCTTGCCTGCCACCGCATCGTCGATGGCCTTGCGATACACCTGGGCGGTGCGTGCCACGTAATAGAACGACTTGGTGCGACCTTCAATTTTCAGTGAGTGCACCCCCATTTGGGTCAGTCGCTCCACATACTGCACCGCCCGCAGATCCTTGGAGTTCATGATGTAGGTGCCATGTTCGTCTTCATAGGCGGG
Organism: Oceanisphaera litoralis; assembly: GCF_016907015.1. GTDB lineage: Bacteria > Pseudomonadota > Gammaproteobacteria > Enterobacterales > Aeromonadaceae > Oceanimonas > Oceanimonas litoralis. The sequence goes on along the minus strand of NZ_JAFBBE010000001.1, from coordinate 194,674 downwards.
CATGTACTCGCCGGGGCGATTGCTTTCTTCCAGCAGCACCGGCTGATCGTATGGGGCACCGGCACCCAGGGTGGGTTCGACCTGTTGCACCTGCTCTACCGGCTGCACCAGAATAGGCTCCTGCTTGTGCACTATCTGGCCGGCATCGTCTTCCCTGGCGTCGTGTACCTTGTATTCCCAGCGGCAGGCGTTGGTACAGGTACCCTGATTGGGATCGCGCTTGTTGATGTAGCCGGACAGCAGGCAGCGGCCGGAATAGGCCATGCACAGGGCGCCGTGTACGAAGACTTCCAGCTCGACGGTGGGGCAGTGGGCGCGAATGTCTTCAATCTCTTCCAGCGACAGCTCGCGCGACAGTATGACCCGTTCGATACCGTAGTCCTGCCAGAACTTGACCGAGGCCCAGTTGACGGCGTTGGCCTGCACCGACAGGTGGATGGGCATGTGGGGAAAGTGCTCGCGCACCAGCATGATCAGTCCCGGATCGGACATAATGAGCGCATCCGGACCCATTTCCACCACCGGTTTCATATCGCGCAGAAAGGTTTTCAGCTTGGCGTTGTGGGGCTGAATATTGACCACCACATAGAACTTCTTGCCCAGGGCGTGGGCTTCGTCGATGCCAATCTTGAGGTTTTCGTGATTGAACTCGTTATTGCGTACCCGCAGCGAATAGCGGGGCTGGCCGGCGTAGACCGCATCGGCGCCATAGGCGAAGGCGTAGCGCATATTCTTGAGGGTGCCGGCGGGGGAGAGCAATTCGGGTTTGAACGATTCAGTGGTCAACAGTTCTGTGGTCAACATGGGATCTCGTCTGATGTCAGGTCAGAGGGCCGCCACCTGATGGCGGCCGGGGTCGCTATTTTACGCTCTCGGGCTCCCGATTTCGAGCAGAGACAAACAACCGGGCCCGGGCCCGGTTGTTTGTGGTCACGGCGACGGCGGCCAGCCACATGGTGCTGCCAGATTGTTATCTGGAGATATGGGCGATCAGATCCAGCACCTTGTGGGAATAACCCACTTCGTTGTCGTACCAGGCCACCAGCTTGACGAAGTTGTCGTTGAGGGCGATGCCGGCGGAAGCATCGAACACACAGGTACAGGTTTCGCCAAGGAAGTCGGTCGAGACCACGGCATCTTCGGTGTAACCGATAATGCCCTTCAGTTCACCTGCGGCCGCCGCCTTGAGGGTGGCGCAGATAGCCTCGTAACTGGCCGGTTTTTCCAACCGTACCGTCAGATCCACCACCGACACGTTGGGGGTGGGTACCCGGAAGGCCATGCCGGTGAGTTTACCGTTCAGCTCGGGGATCACCTTGCCGACCGCCTTGGCGGCACCGGTGGCGGAAGGGATGATGTTCTGGCCGGCCCCGCGGCCACCACGCCAGTCTTTATGTGAGGGGCCGTCGACGGTGTTCTGGGTGGCAGTGGTGGAATGTACCGTGGTCATCAGCCCTTCGGCGATACCGAAGCTATCGTTGATCACCTTGGCCAGCGGGGCCAGGCAGTTGGTGGTACAGGAGGCATTGGAGACGATATCTTCACCGCCATAGCGGTGGTGGTTGACGCCCATCACGAACATGGGGGTGCTGTCTTTTGACGGCCCCGTCATCACCACTTTTTTGGCGCCGGCCTGAATATGCTTGCGTGCGGTTGCATCGGTCATGAAGATACCGGTGGCTTCGGCCACGACATCCACGTCGAGCTCGCCCCAGTTGAGGGCCGCGGGATCGCGTTCGGCGGTGATCCGGATAAGGTTGCCGTTAACGAGCAGATGGTTGCCTTCCACCGCTACATCGCCCTTGAAGCGACCGTGGGTAGAGTCGTACTTCAGCATATAGGCCATATAGTCCACGTCTTGCAGATCGTTGATGGCAACGACCTGCATATCGTTACGCTCACAGGCGGCGCGAAACATCAGTCGACCAATACGTCCGAAACCGTTGATAGCTACCTTTATCGTCATAAATTCACCCGATGTATAGAGGATTAAATGGTGGAATTAAACTTTATGGTTATAAAATTACAAAAAATAACCGATCCGTCAATCGTTAACTCGTTTTTAATTGCAATTTACCAATATATTTTGAAATTTTATTTCTTTTTTGGTGGTTGTGGCCATCGGGGACTGAAGCGGAACCGGTACGGCCCTCAGAAGAACGAAAGCAACGAGGGGATCAGCTCCGGCTATAAGACCCGGTTGCCAGCTGATGGATGATGGTGTCGACCTCCTGTTGCATTTGCTGTTGCTGAGCCTTGTTGAAGCGGGCATAGGTGTCTATACGCTCCATATTCAGCGTGGCCGAGTGATCCAGGCGGCTCAGCACCCGGCTCCAGATCCAGACATCGCGATAGCGCCGCTCTCGAATATAGAGCGTCAGCAGGTTGGCGATAATATCGGTATCGACAGTGGCCTCGGCCTCATAAAGACTCAGAGCGCGGTGCAGCGCCCGCATTGCAGCCGGGCCATCACGAATAATGAGCAATTCGGCCAGGGCATTCTGCAGGTCGGGTTGCTGCATCTCGGGCATGTCGGCCTGTTTGATGAAACGGGCCTTGGCCAGCCTGTCTCCCCTGTGTTGCCAGTGCCAGAGCAGCAGGTAAGGGTAATCGGAATCCAGGGTCTGCTGTTCCAACTGTGTCAGAGCGGCCTTGGCCTTGATCACGGCTTCCAGCTTGTCGTTTTTACGTTCTTTGCGTTTGGTGTATTCAATGCTCAGCAGCGGATCCAGGCAATCGTGGTAGCGTTTGATATTGACCATCAGTGCATAATGATTGGCATCATCCGGTGTACCGGCCTGCTGGTGTCGCGCCCTGATGAGACTCGATCGTTCGAGGTTGCACCAGCTGTCCTTATGCAGCTCGGTACAGAATTGCGGGCTTGTTTCACAGATGGTTTGGATGCGATCTTGCTCACAAGCTGCCAAAAAGAGCGGTGCAGTGAGTACCAAGAAAGCGGTTTTGGTATCCATTTGAATATCTCATTACCTGCCTTAGTCTGGTAATCATACCCCCTATCCACTAAAATGGGCGCACTTAAATAGAGCTGATGCGGCGTGGTTTTTGCCCGCTTCAATACTAGTGACAGTTACCTGACATAAAAGGATTCGGTCGATGACCCACGAAAGTTACCTTTCCGCCTGGCAGCAAAGCCAGGAGCTGGCAGAGTCCATGCAGCCCCTGATCGGCAAGCTGTATCGCAACCAGGGGGTGGAAATTTACGTCCATGCGCGCCCCCTGTTGAATGCCTCTACCATTGAGATTATCAAGGCTCATCGTGTGGTGAGTCGCCATGAAGGGAAGGCCCTGCTGGTCAGCCAGAGCTATCCGGTGCTGAAAGCACTGGGCAAGCTGGATCTGACACCGGCCAGTATCGATTTGGGTAAACTGGCCGTCAGTTACTGGAAAGACTACCAGGACGAATCCGGTCTGGACGATTTTCTGCGCAGTGAGCTGGCTTCGGCCCTGAACACCACTCATGACAACAAGCCGACCGACGTGGTGCTGTACGGCTTTGGCCGCATCGGCCGCTTGCTGGCGCGGCTGCTGATCGAGCGCTCCGGTGGCAATCATGGCCTGCGTCTGCGTGGCATAGTGGTACGTGGCTCGGTTGACGATCTGGAAAAGCGCGCCAGCCTGCTGCGTCGTGATTCCGTGCATGGTCCTTTCAACGGCTCTATCGAAGTCGACGCCGAAAACCACGCCATTATCGCCAATGGCACCTATATTCAGGTAATTTACGCCAATAGCCCGGAAGACATCGATTATACCCGGTACGGTATCGACGATGCGTTGATCGTTGATAACACCGGTATCTGGCGCGATGAAGCTGGCCTGGGTCTGCACCTCAAGGCCAAGGGCGTCGCCAAGGTGCTGCTGACCGCGCCGGGTAAAGGCGACATCAAGAACATCGTCTTCGGTGTCAACGACAACATGATACTGCCGGAAGACCGCATCATGTCGGCGGCGTCCTGTACTACCAACGCCATAACTCCGGTGCTGAAGGCGGTGAACGATGCTTACGGTGTGAAAAATGGTCACGTGGAAACCGTGCATTCCTACACCAATGATCAGAACCTGATTGATAACTTCCACAAGGGCGATCGCCGTGGTCGCAGTGCCGCACTGAACATGGTACTGACCAGCACCGGCGCCGCCTCTGCCGTGGCCAAGGCACTGCCGGAGCTCAAGGGCAAGCTGACCGGTAACGCCATCCGGGTGCCGACGCCGAACGTCTCCATGGCGGTGATCAACCTGAATCTGGATAAAGCCACCACCGCCGATGAGCTGAACGAGTACCTGCTCAAGGTGTCACTGGACTCACCGCTGCACAACCAGATCGACTTCAGCACCAGTAGCGAGCTGGTGTCCACCGACATGGTTGGCTCTCGCTTCGCCGGTATCGTCGACTCTCTGGCCACCATCGCCGAAGGCGATCGGGCCGTGCTCTACGTCTGGTATGACAACGAGTTCGGTTACAGCTGCCAGGTGGTACGCGTAATGCAGAAAATGGCCGGCATCGAGCTGATGGATCTGCCCGCCTGAGGGCGGGTACAGACTGATACCGGCAACGATATAGGCAAACAGTGCCGTAACAGTGGGAAGGGGCGGCCATGGGCTGCCCCTTATTGTTTTCACGGCGATAATATCCGTACTGCGCCAGAGGAGAAAGTGTCATGTCATCTTTGCAACAAGCGATCAAACATATGCCCGAAGAGGTGTATCGGAAGCTGAGGACTGCGGTCGAGCTCGGCAAGTGGCCGGACGGCTCGGTGCTGACCCCCGAGCAAAAGGAAAGCAGTATGCAGGCGGTGCTGCTTTGGCAGGCGATGCACAATGACAATCCCGAGCATATGACCATCGGCAAGGGGGGCGAGCTGGTGATGAAAAGCAAGTCCGAGCTGCGCCGCCAGTTCCGCGATGAAGCCGAGATCACCCGCCAGAAGCTGAATTAACCGGTGTTGTGAAGGGAGAGGGGAGTAAAATCACACCTCACTCCTCACTCCTCACTCCTCACTCCTCACTCCTCACTCCTCACTCCTCACTCCTCACTCCTCACTCCTCACTCCTCACTCCTCACTTTTCTCCCTCCCCGAATTTTTACTTGTACAAACTTGATCTAATTGTACAACTACGTCTATCTTTTAAGGCATGGTTGTACAAAAAGGAAAGGTATGTACAAGTTTGCTCCAGAGGTGATCCGCGTCGGCATCAGCGGTTGTCTGACCGGACAAGCGGTGCGCTTCGACGGTGGCCACAAGCGTTCCGATTTCTGTACCGAAGAGCTGGCCAATTTCGTGGAATTTGTTCCCCTGTGTCCGGAGATAGCCATCGGCCTGGCCACGCCCCGACCCAGCATTCGGCTGATCAATCAAGGCGGCGAGATACTGGCGCAAACGGCGAAGGGCGAAGACGTCACTGCTGCCCTGCGCGCTTACGGCCAGAAGATGGCGGCGCAGTTTGATGGGCTCAGTGGCTATATCCTCTGTGCCAAATCGCCCAGCTGCGGTATGGAACGGGTACGGGTTTACCATGGCAATGCCAATGGCAAGGGCAAGGGAAAGGGCAATGCCAAGGAAGGCACCGGTATCTATGCCGCCGAGCTGATGCGGGCGCAGCCTTTATTGCCGCTGGAAGAAGACGGCCGGCTCAACGATGCGGTGCTGCGGGAAAACTTCGTGACCCGGGTCTTTGCCCTGCATGACTGGCAGTGTCTGCGTCACGAAGGAATAACCGCCGCCCGGCTCATCGCCTTTCACAGCCGTTACAAGTATCTGCTGATGGCGCATCATAGAGACAGCTACCTGCGATTGGGCAAGCTGCTGTCCGACTTGTCTGTCGATCTCGAGCCCAAGGCGAATGCCTATATCGAAGGCATGATGCAGGCGCTGAGCAATAACGCCAGTCGCACCAGCCATACCAATGTGCTGCAACATTTGCAGGGCTATTTCAAGCAGGAACTCAGTTCCCGCCAGCGCCAGGAGTTGACTCGCACCATTCATCAATACCGGGAAGGCATATTGCCCTTGCTGGCGCCCATTACCCTGCTGCGCCATTACCTGGCAGAGTACCCCAACGACTATCTGCACCAGCAGGTCTATCTCAATCCTCATCCGGAGGCATTGCGACTGCGTTATGGCATCTGAGCCCAAATATCCGATTCGGGACGTGTCCCGCCTGACCGGTATCAATCCGGTCACCCTGCGCGCCTGGCAACGTCGTTATGGCCTGTTGAAGCCGGCCCGTACCGATAAAGGCCATCGGCTGTATTCCGAGGACGATATCGCCCTGATCCGCCAGATACTGCATTGGCTGGATCAGGGCGTCAGCATCGGTCAGGTAAAAGGCCTCTTGGCCGAGCCCGCGCCTGTAGCCAGTGGCTCCCATTGGGAGCAGGCCCGGGAGCAACTGATGACAGCCGCGCAACAGCTTAACCTTGGCCGGCTGGAAGCCGAGCTGCTGGAGCTGACCAGTCTCTATCCGGCCGAGCTGGTGTTACGCCGGGTAATAGAGCCCTGGCTGCTGGCCCTGGCCCGTCTGCAGCGGCCGGATGCCCAGCTTATCGAACAGAGTGCCCTGTCATTGTTGAAGCGGCTGATGTACCAGCTGCTGACCATCAAAACCGGGCCCGTGATAGCGGTAGCACGAGTCGGTCAGGTGAGAGAACAGCAGGCGATACTGTCCCAGTATGAATTGCAGGGGCTGGAATGCCGCAGCCTGGATCTGGGCGTGCTCGATCCCTTGACCTTGCCGCTGGCGGAGGGAAGACTCAAATTTGACGTCCTGGTGGTGATACTGGGGGCGGGCCTGAGTCAGAGCTGGTTCAACGACATGGACTCTGTCTTTCCGCGGGACTGCTTTTTTATCGGTGAACTGGGTACGCTTTATCGGCAGCAAGGCTGGTTGAACCGGCCTTTTGCCGTCACGGCCAGCGAGATTGCGAGGAATCATAATGCGTCATTTGGTCTGGTTCAGAACTGATTTTCGGGTAGCGGATAACCCCGCCCTGTATGACGCTGCCGCCGACGGCGCCGAGGTGACCGCTGTGTATGTCGACTGCCCGGGGCAATGGCAGGACCATGGAAAATCGGCCATGCAGCGTGATTTTCTTTCCCGCAACCTGCAGGCACTGAACGAGCAGCTGGCACAGCTGGGGATTGCATTGACGGTGCTGACCGCAGATCGTTTTGTCGAGGTGCCGGCCCTGCTGGCCGAGTGGGTGGAAGCGCGCGGTTTCGATGCCCTTTACGCCAATCGGGAAATCGGCATCGATGAGCGTCGGCGCGACAAGGCGGTGCAGCAGACACTGACGATGCCCTGTCGCGTGTATAACGGCGACTGCGTGGTCGATCACGGTAGCCTGACAACCCGCAGTGGCGACATGTACAAGGTGTTTACCCCCTTCGCCAAAAGCTGGCTGGCCCGGGTAGGCGCCAGCGGTTATCGGTTGTTGCCGGCGCCGGCGGCGCTGGGGGAGCCGCTGTCTTGCGAGCCCCTGAGTCTGAGTGGCGAGCGGGTATCGAGTGAGGCCTGGCCGGCGGGAGAGGCCGCCGCCGCCCAACGACTGACGCAATTCTGCCAGCGGTCGCTGCGCGACTATGGCGAGCGACGGGATTTTCCGGCCGAGGACGGCACCAGCAGCCTGTCGCCTTATCTGGCGCTTGGCATTCTGTCCCCCAACCAGTGTCTGGCGGCCATCGAGGCCGAGCTGGAACAACTGCCGTTCAGCCGTGGCGAGCCGGGCTTTGTCTGGCTCAATGAGCTGATCTGGCGGGATTTTTATCGCCATCTGCTGGTGGCCTTTCCGCGGCTGTCGATGGGGCGGGCCTTCAAGCCCGATACCGAAGCACTGCAATGGAGCCGGGACGACGACGGATTTCGGGCCTGGTGTGCGGGGCAGACCGGTTACCCCATCGTCGATGCGGCCATGCGCTGCCTGAAGCAGACCGGCTGGATGCATAACCGGCTGCGGATGATAGTGGCCAGCTTTCTGACCAAGGATCTGCACATCGACTGGCGCCGGGGCGAAGCCTGGTTCATGGCGCGCCTGATCGATGGCGAGCTGGCGGCCAACAACGGCGGCTGGCAATGGGCCGCCGGCACCGGCGCCGATGCCGCACCCTACTTCCGGGTATTCAATCCCACCACTCAGGGCGAGCGCTTCGACGCAGAGGGCGACTTCATCCGCCGCTGGCTGCCGGAGCTGGCCGAGGTGCCGGCCAGGGTGATTCATGCGCCGCACGACTGGATGGATACGCATCAGCCGGGACACAGCTACCCCAAACCGATGGTCGATCATGCCAGAGCCCGGTTGCATGCCATTGCCATGTTCGATGCCCTGAAAGACCGGGAGGCGGTATGAGCCCGGCGCTGGCGGTGTTCTGCCGGGAATACCAGCGATTGTCGGCTGATCATCTCGAAGTGCTGCGCGATATCTATGCCCCCGACATCTGCTTCAGCGATCCGGCTCATCATATTCAGGGCATAGCGGCCTTGTTGTCTTATTTCGAAGGCCTTTTCAGCCGGCTAACCCGCTGTCGCTTCAACATCGAACAGGTGATGGAGCAGGGCGACGAAGCCTTTGTACGCTGGCAGATGTGCTTTTCCCATCCTCGTCTGAATGGCGGCAAGGAAGTACGGGTGCCCGGCGTCAGCCATCTGCGTTTCGCCGAGCAGGTGTATGAGCACACCGATTATTTCGACATGGGCGCCATGCTGTACGAGCAGTTACCGCTGCTGGGTGGCGTTATCCGGGCATTGAAACGGAGGCTTGACCAATGAAACGGGTACTGATTACCGGAGCCAACTCGGGCATAGGGCTGCAACTGGCCCGGGATTATCACCGCGATGGCTGGCAACTGGTGGCCTGCGGCCGCCACCGGGAAAAGCTGGAGCAGGCGCTGGCGGGCATCGACGGTGAGCTCTGTGTGTTCGACATGCTGCAACCCGAGTCGATACAGCAGGCGGCGAGCGAGCTGTCGCCGCTGGATCTGGTGATCCTCAACGCGGGCAATTGCGAATACATCGACGATGCCGGCCGGTTTGATGCCGAACTCTTCGCCCGGGTGATCAATACCAACCTGATCGGCACCGCCAACTGCCTGGCGGCAATGATACCGAGGATAAAACGGGGCGGGCGGATAGCGGTGGTCAGTTCTTCGGTGACCTTTCTGCCGTTGACCCGGGCCGAGGCCTATGGTGCCTCCAAGGCCGGGCTGGATTATCTGACCCGCACCCTGGCTATCGATCTGGCGCCGCATCATATCGCGGTCAGCCTGATCCGGCCCGGCTTCGTTGACACCCCGCTGACCCGCAAAAACGATTTTCCCATGCCCGGCCGGGTGTCACCGGAGCAGGCCAGTGCGGCCATTCGCAAGGGACTCGCCAAAGGCAAATCCGAGATCAGTTTTCCCTTTGGCTTCATCACGGTATTGCGCCTGCTCTCCTGGTTGCCCCATTGGCTCTGGACCCGGCTGGCGCGGCGCACGGTAAGGAATGACCAATGAGCAGCATTGCCGTGATTGGCAGTGGCATCTCCGGCCTGACCAGCGCCTGGCTGCTGAGCGGGCAGCACGAAATCAGCCTGTTTGAAGCCAACGACTATCTCGGTGGTCATACCGCCACCGTCGATGTGCAGCTGGGTGGCATATCACGGGCGATCGACACCGGCTTCATCGTGTTCAATGACAGAACCTATCCGAATTTTCAGCGGCTGCTGGCGCGCATCGGCGTAGGAGCCCGGGCCACCGAGATGAGCTTCAGTGTGCATCAGGCCAAGACCGGGCTTGAATACAAGGGTCATACCCTGGGCTCCATGTTTGCCCAGCGGACCAACCTGTGGCGACCGCGTTTCTACGGCTTTCTGGCCGAAATAGTGCGCTTCAATTTGCTGTGCAAGAAAATGATCAAGGACGGCACCCTGAGTGATAGCGAAACCCTGGGCGACTTTCTGGACTGCTACGGCTTTACCGACTGCTTCAGCGGACATTACATATTGCCGATGGTGGCGGCCATCTGGTCCTCGTCGCTGGCCGACAGCCGGGAGCTTCCGCTGGCCTTCTTTCTGCGCTTTTTCAATCATCACGGCCTGCTCAATCTGGTGAACCGCCCCCAGTGGTATGTGGTGCAGGGCGGCTCGCGCAGCTATATACCGGCGCTGACCGCACCGCTCGGGGACATACGGCTCAAGACGCCGGTGCTGTCCGTGCGTCGTCATTCGGCCGGGGTAAGTATCGAAACCGCCGATGGGGTCGAGCATTTCGACGAGGTGATTTTCGCCTGCCATTCGGATCAGGCGCTGAGATTGCTGGGGGATGCTTCCGAAGCCGAGCGGCAGGTGCTGGGCGGGCTGGCGTATCGCGATAACGAGGTAGTGTTGCATACCGACATCCGGCTGCTGCCGCGTGAGCCAAGGGCCTGGGCCAGCTGGAACTACTGGCTGGACGGCGGCGAGGATGCCCTGCCGGCGGTCACCTACAACATGAACATACTGCAGGGTCTGGACGCGCAAGAGACCTTCTGTGTCACCCTCAATCGCAGTCACGCCATCGATCCGGACAGAATATTGCGTCGTTTCACCTATGCCCATCCGGTGTATAACCGCGAGGCCATCGACGCTCAGCACCGACGTGGCGAGATTTGCGGCCGGCAGCAGACTCACTTCTGTGGCGCCTACTGGTACAACGGTTTTCATGAAGACGGTGTCAGCAGTGCACTCGATGTCTGTGCCCGCTTCGGAGTCAGCCTATGAGGTTCCATAGCGCCATCTATCGAGGCCAGGTGCGCCACCGTCGTTATGCCCCCCGTGCGCATGGCTTCAGCTACGGCCTCTACATGCTGGCATTGGATCTGGACGAGGTAGAACAGTTGGCCGCCCAGAGCCGGTTATTCGCCTGCGAACGCTTTGCGCCCCTGAGCTTTCGCCGCAGCGATTATCTGGGCGATCCGGCCCTGCCGTTGAAAACGGCGGTACTGAAAGCAGTCGAGGGATTGGGTGGCGACACCGGCGAGCTGGATCGAGTATTGATGCTGGGGCAGGTGCGCTGCTTCGGGCTCTATTTCAGCCCGGTGAATCTGTTTTTCTGTTATCGCGGCGACCGGGCCCGTTACCTGCTGGCGGAGGTGCACAACACGCCCTGGAACCAGCGGCACTGTTACCTGGTGGATCTGGCGCAGACGACACCGACCGAAAAAGCGTTTCATGTCTCGCCCTTCATGAGCCTGGATATGCAGTATCACTGGCGGATAACACCACCGGCACTGCGTGCACTGGTGCACATCGAAAACCGGGATCCGGCGCTGTTGTTTGACGCCACCCTGAGTCTGCAACGGCACCCTTTTAATCGCACTGCGCTGAAAGCGGCCTTGCTGCAGTGGCCGATGATGACCCTGACCATAGTGCGCGGTATCTACTGGCAGGCGATACGGCTGTTTTTAAAACGCATTCCCTATCATTCACATTCTTGAAGGAAGCCAAGATGGAAACGACGTTCAACAGCTCGGAGCCCAGACTGCTGGAACGCTGGACACGCCGTCTGGCCTTTTCCCTGCTGGCCGGGCTGAAAGACGCGGGACTGACCATAGAAGAAGGCCAGGAAACCGTTCAATTTGGTGACCGGGAGGCCCTATTGCAGGCCAGGATCAGGGTGCTCGATCCCGGTGCCTATCGGCGCTTGATGCTCGGCGGCAGCATAGGAGCGGCCGAGGCCTGGGTGGACGGCAGCTGGCACAGCCCGGATCTGACGGCCGTGGTGCAATTGTTTGCCCGCAATATCCCGGTGCTGGACCGGCTGGAGCAGCGCCTGGGCTGGTTGACCTTTCCCTTGCACAGGCTCAAGCATCGCTTCAATCGTAACTCCCTCAGCGGCAGCCGGGCCAATATCGCCGCCCACTACGATCTGGGCAACGACATGTACCGGCTGTTTCTGGATCCCCTGATGCAGTATTCCTCGGCGGTGTTTCCCTCCAGGGATGCCAGCCTGGAAACGGCGCAGGAACACAAGCTACGGCTGATTTGCGAACGACTCGAGCTGAAGCCCGCTGATCATCTGCTGGAAATCGGCACCGGCTGGGGCGGACTGGCCTGTTTTGCCGCCCGTCATTACGGTTGCCGGGTGACCTCGACCACCCTGTCGGCCGAACAGCTCAAGCATGCCCGCGAACGGGTAGAGCAGCAGGGGGTGAGCGGGCTGGTGACACTGCTGCAGCAGGATTATCGCGATCTGCGCGGTCAGTATGACAAGCTGGTCTCGGTGGAGATGATTGAGGCGGTGGGACATGAATATCTGCCAACCTACTTCGAGTCCCTCAATCGTTTGCTCAAGCCCGAAGGCAAGTTGCTGATCCAGGCCATTACCATGACCGATCAGCGTTATGAACCCTATCGCAAGGGCGTGGATTTTATTCAGCGTTATATCTTTCCCGGTGGCTGTCTGCCCTCGGTCAGTGAAATGTGCCGGCACCTGAAAGAGCAGACCGACATGACCCTGACCCGGCTGCAGGATTACGGCCAGCATTACGCCGAGACCCTGAAAATATGGGCCGAGCGTTTTCATCAGCTGGAGCCGGCGTTGAAGAGCCTGGGCTACAGCCAGGATTTTCATCGGCTGTGGGCCTTTTACTTCGCCTACTGCGAGGGAGGGTTTCGCGAGGGCACCATAGGTCTGGTGCATTTTGAAGCAGCCAAGCCGGGAGCACGCCGATGTCTAAATGGCAGTGGACTCAACTGCTAGCCTTTGAAGGGTTCTGGCTGCTGGCGGTGGCGGGACAAAATAGCTGGAGTCTGCTGACGGTACTCCTGCTTGGGCTGCACTTTGTGTTTACCCCCAGTCGCCGGGCCGATATTCGGGTGCTGTGGCTGGCGCTGCTGGGGATGCTGGTTGACCTGCTGCTGACCCTGATGGGGGTGTTTGTTTTCGAGCAGTGGCCGCTGTGGCTGGGGCTGCTGTGGGTTGGTTTTGTGCTGACCCTGGGACACAGCCTGCACTGGATGAGGCAATTCTCATGCTGGCTGTTGATGATAACCGGCGCGCTGGCCGGTGCCAGCTCCTATCTGGCCGGCTGGAAACTGGGTGCGGTGAGCCTGCCGCTGGGATTCTGGACCAGTGCGGTGATATTGGCGTTGTTGTGGTCGGCCTTGTTGCCGTTGTTGGTACGGCTCGATCAGCGTTTGCGGAGGGAAGCATGATGAAAAAAGTTCTGTGGATACTGTGGCTGTTGGCCATGCCGTTACCCTTGTGGGCGACCCCGACGTCCGATTTGAATCAGGTCGGTCAGGGCAGCATGCGCTGGCTGTTCTGGGAGCTGTATCAGGCCCGCTTTTACAGCGCAGACGGCGCGTACCGAGCCGGTGATTTTCCCCAGGCGCTGGCCCTGCGCTATCGGCGCAATATCGGCAAGGAGGACTTGCTCGACGCCACCGTGACCGAGTGGCAGCGCCTCGGTATCGACTGGAAGCCCCAATGGCGCAACCAGCTGGATGCGTTATGGCCCTCGGTGCGCAACGGCGATGAGCTGGTCGTGCGGGTGGAGCCAACGGGGGTCAGCCGCTTTTACTTCAACTGGCAGTCACTGGGGGAGGTGTCCGATCCCGCCTTTGGCCCCGCTTTTCTGGCTATCTGGCTGTCGCCTAACAGCCGGGATCCCGGTTTGACCCGACAATTGAAAGGAAACTGATATGCGCATTCTGTTACTGAGTCTGTCACTGTGTGCAAGCCTGCTGCTGATGTCGTGCAGTAGCGACATTCATGATTATGCGGATACCCAGCCCAGGTTCGAGCTGGATCGCTTCTTCAACGGCGAGCTGGTGGCCCACGGCATGGTGCAGGACAGATCCGGCCGGGTGCTGCGCCGCTTTACGGTCGAGATGCTCGGCCGCTGGGACGGCAACCAGGGCGTGCTGGAAGAAGACTTCGTCTATGACGATGGCGAGCGGCAGCGGCGCGTCTGGCACCTGGAAAAAGGGCCAGACGGCCAGTATAGCGGTAGCGCCGCCGATGTGGTGGTGCCGGCCATCGGCCAGACCCGGGGATTTGCGCTGAACTGGCGTTATACCCTGGCGGTGCCGATCGACGGCGAGGTCTGGAATATCGACTTCAACGACTGGATGTATCTGCTTGACGAAAACCGGGTGCTCAACCGTGCCGAAATGACCAAGTGGGGTTTCAAGATCGGCGAAGTCACCCTGTGGATAGAGCGTAAAATCTAGCGCCAAGCGCCAAGCCTAACAAAAGGGGGGGTATCTTTTAGCCAGGAGCCAGGAGCCAGGAGCCAGGAGCCAGGAGCCAGGAGCCGGGCGCTCGGCGCTTTCATTATTAAAACTCCGGGCTGGAGATTTCGTCCAGCGACAGGGAAAAACTGGGCACGAATACCTCGAGAAAATAGCGGATTTCATCGTTCATACGCGCTTCCAGCATGTCGGTGAGCCGTTGCTTGGCCTGGGCAAACTCCCGGTTGCCGGCGCTGAGTTCTTCTTCACACTTCAGGTAGGCACAGAGAATATCCGCCGACTTCACCAGCTGGCTGTAGTCATCCTGCTGGTGTCCGCAGAGCAGGGGCGCATAGGCGGCCTGCAGTTCGGGGGGCAGCATCTTGAGCAGGCTTTGCTCGGCGTTGCGCTCGATATCCTTGTAGGCCCGGGCTATGTCTTCGTTGAAGTATTTGACCGGGGTGGGCAGGTCACCGGTCAGTACTTCGCTGGCATCGTGAAACAAGGCCCGCATGGCCACCTGCGCCGGATCCAGGGTGCCGTTGAAAAAGGTGTTTCTGATCACCGCCAGCGCGTGAGCCACCATGGCCACCTGCAGACTGTGCTCGGCGACGTTTTCCTGCTCTATGCTGCGCATCAGCGGCCAGCGCTGGATAAGCTTCATACGGGCCATGTGGGCGAAGAAGTGACTGCGTTTCATGGGCGTGCCTGTGTTGTCGGGGGCGATATCGTTATAATGACATCAACCGACCCCAATGGAGAAGACAACATGGACAAGCAAACCCGGACCGAACTGGAAGCCGCCGCCTTTCGTACCCTGCTGGAACATCTGGACAAACGCAAGGATGTACAGAATATCGATCTGATGAACCTGGCAGGCTTCTGTCGCAATTGCCTGAGCAAGTGGTATCTGGCTGCGGCCGAAAAGCAGGGGGTAGAGATGAATTACGATCAGGCCCGGGAGCGGGTGTACGGTATGCCTTACGACGAGTGGAAGGCGAAATACCAGCAGGAGGCGACGACCGAACAAAAGGCCGCCTTCGAGAAAAGCCACAAATAACAGCAAGTAATAGCTGTAAGCGGTCAGCTTTAAGCTGTAAGTAACCCGGTTGTTCCTGCAGGTATGGCGTTGTACCTGCAGATTTTATGCTTTAGTCATTCCGGTACTGAATCAAGTTCAGCATGACGGGCCCGGAATCGATTCTGCAGACAACTCTCTACCTACAAGCACAGCTCAGAACCTGCAACCCCCACCACTTACAGCTGATCGCTTACGGCCTGTCTCTTTAGTCACAAGTTTTTGTTGATCTTAATGAGGCCATCAGGCAAAGCGCACTGCTCAGCCGACACGCCGTAAACCCCTCCCTGGGGGCTCAAACCGCGCCATCCTTGGCGCGGATGGTCGGTTGAGCAGACACCCTTTGCCCTCCCGTCGGCAGCAGAGTGGTCTGTCAGTGGTGCTCACCGACGACTCGGCGCCTAAAAAGAGGTGGCTGGGATAGCCTCAGCCGACCATCACATGACAGGACGTCATGTGCTGAGCGTCGCAGGGATGCGGTTTAGCGTGTCGGAAGAGGCTACCCAGTTGCCTCTGAGCCTATTTTACGGACTGACAGACTTGTGACTAAGAGACAGGCTTAAAGCTCCCCGAAGGGGGATTACTTGAACACCACCGTCTTGTTGCCATAGACGAAGACCCTTTCTTCCAGCACCAGGTTGAGCGCCCGGCTCAGTACCGATTTTTCCACGTCACGGCCGGCCTTGGCCATGTCCTGGGCGGTGAAGATGTGGTTCACGTGGGTGACGTCCTGCTCGATGATGGGGCCCTCGTCCAGATCGTCGGTCACGAAATGAGCGGTGGCGCCAATCATCTTCACGCCGCGTTCAAAGGCCTGACGATAGGGGCTGGCGCCGACGAAGGCCGGCAGGAAGGAGTGGTGGATATTGATCAGCCGCTGGCGATAGCGGGCCACGAATTCAGGGCTGAGAATACGCATGTACTTGGCCAGCACCACATAATCGGGCTGATAGCGGTCTATGATCTCCGCCAGCTGTAGCTCGTGTTCGGCCCGATTCATCCCTTCGTGCGATACCGTGTGATAGGGGATGTCGAACTTCTCGGTCAGTCCGGCCAGGGTGTCGTAGTTGCCTACCACGGCGGCAATGTCGATGTTCATGGCGCCGGCGAAGCGCTTCATCAGAATATCGCCCAGGCAGTGGGCTTCCCTAGTGACCAGTATCACCACGCGCTTGTTGCCGGCGGGCACCAGTCGGCGCTGGCTACCGGCGGGCAGGGCACCGTCCAGATCGGCGAGCAGGGTATGATCGTTGAAATAGCCTTCCAGTTCGGTACGCATGAAGAAATGACCGTTATCGTAGTCCACGAATTCGTCATTGCGTATGATATTAAGCTGGTGTTGGTAACAGATGTTGGTGATCTTCGAAATCAGTCCCTTGGCATCGGGACAGTGAGTCAGCAGTATTTTTCTTTCCATGATAAGGGGTCTGTCGGCTGGTTAGGTAAAAGGGATCAGCGTCTGGCGCAGCACTGTTTGTATTTTTTTCCGCTGTCGCACGGGCAGAGCTGATTGGCACCGATTTTGGGCGGATTGAGTTGGCCGGAATGATACATCCAGCGGCCCTGCACTTGCACAAAATGGGAGCGTTCATGCAGCGTCACCACCCGGTTGTTTTCTCGGTAGCGGACCTTGAATTCCACCGCGCCTTCTTCATCGGCGGACGCACCACGGGCAAAAACAATGGTCAGATCAAGCCAGTCGGTGTCGCGTCCTGTGTGTGCCAGTTCATCAACGGTTAGCGCTCCCCGGGTATCCGGGTGCCAGCTTTGCAGCAGATAGTCGCCCAGACCCAGCACGAAGGCACTGTAGCGGGAACGCATCAGGGCCAGGGGCGTCGGCGCCGGTGAAACATCCTGCAGATAGGGTTGGCAGCAGAGCGCGAAGGGCTGCTGACTGTGGCAATAGCAACGCATGGGGAGGGGATTCCGGGATAAAAAGAAAAACAGTATGCCATGACCGCAGTAAGGTAAAAATAGAAAAACGGCTCCGAAGAGCCGTTTTTAACATCGGTAATTGAAACGGTAATCGAAGCGATGTTATTCGATGATTTCAACCTGAATGGTGGCCTGAGCCTTGGCATCAACACGACGATCGCGCTGACGCTCGGCTTCGGTCACGCCTTCGGCCAGTTCACTGCCGTACCAGGCCGTCTGGATGTTCTGGGCGGCAACGCCGCGCTGAACCAGGTAGTCTTTGGCGGCCAGAGCACGACGCTCGGACAACTTGCGGTTGTACTCGGCGCTACCCAGACGGTCGGCATAACCGGCCAGTTCAACCTGGTGATCCGGGTTCTGCTGGGCGAAGCGTGCCACTTCGTCCAGGGTGGCACGAGAGTCGCCAGACAGGTCGGACTTGTCGAAGGCGAAGTAGATGGAGCCATCGGCGGTGACGGTGCGGGTCTCATAGGTCACTTCGGGAGCCGGTTGAGGCGCAACCGGGGCCACCGGAGGCGGGGTAGCAACACCGCGGTTCGGGTGCAGCACCAGCTCCAGCATGAAGTTGTTTACGTCGGTTTCGAAGCCGTTGTTGCCCAGATCACCCATGTCTTCGACACGACGGTAGCGGGCCTGTACGTCGACCAGATCGGAGGCACGGTAGGCCACACCCAGGCCGGCCAGCGGAGAAACACCATCGTCACCGGCGCCGGTGTCGGTATCCCAGCCCAAAGCACCCAGTTCGCCGAACAGGGAGACGCGCTCACTCAGAGGAAGACGGCCGATGGCGGACAGGTTCAGCGCCTTGGTGTCTGCATCATCGCCAAAGTAATTGAAGCCCAGCTCGGCACCGAAGTACTGGTTGAAGTTATACCCGGTGAACAGGCTGACGGCTTCGGCATCCTTGTCGAGGTTGCTGTTGTTTTTGTCGATATCTTCATATTGGGCGTAACCGGCACCGGCACCCAGGTACCAGTCATTGGCCTGGGCGTTGGCAGAGATACCGGCAGCTGCGAGCGCCATTGCAATCAGAGAAGGAGCCACTGTCTTTTTCATAATTGTCTTCCTCATGTTACGAGCTTTCGGCATACAGGCCGAAATGGATGTATCACCGCAGGCTGAAAGGCGGTGAAGTGCGGAAAGTCCCTTTTGTATTTTTATTGTCCAGAGAGAACCTGATGGAACTCATTCCTCCTGTACCTGTACATCCGCACGAATAGCAGACTAGCGGGTTTCATTGAGCCCCACAAGCAGGCGAGTAACCGAAAAGGCCAAACTTGTCGCAGCCGGCACCCTGCCTCGACGCGGTTTGCACTGGTATTTGCAAAATAGTGCTGCAGTTTGCGGAAAAATTGGCGTTATATAGCGCCGCATGGTGCTATGTGAGTCTAAATCAGAATTATTTTCGGTAAAACAGAACCAGAGCATAACGAGTCTCTTTACCGGTGTTAAACTAATAAGACAGCGATACTAGTGGTTATCGGAATTCTTCGATAGGAGTAGCAATATTATGAACCCAGATACCAGCCTGGTCGGAAAAAAAATCCGGCAAATCCGCGAGGCAATGGGGCTTAGCCGTCCAAAGTTTGCCGAGCTGCTTCAGGTCCCTCCCACCACCCTGAAAAACTACGAGCTGGGATACCGGGAAGTGGGCGGCGCTTTTCTGGTGGCCCTGGCACAGCATCCCGAGCTGCACCGCTATACCCTCTGGTTGTTGTCTGACACCACCATCGACAGTGTCGGTCAGGTGAGCCCGGAGCAGGCCTCCGACTAACATCAAGACAGCGGCTATCCGCGTCTTCATGTTCATATAGCGCCCCTGAATGCATCTTCCTCCATACCGCGATGCTGGTAACTTCTTCGCGGTATCGGCAATGACTGACCCAGTGATATCATTTCCCCTTGTTGTGCCCAGAGGTTTTCCCATGTTTTACGGTGTTGATGTCGGTGGCAGCAAGATAGCCTTCGCTGTTTTTGATGAGCAGGGTCACGAGTGTGAACGCAGGGTACACCCGACTCCACAAGCCTCGTATGGGGCCTTTATGGCCTTGCTGACGGAGTGGGTGAACGCGGCCGATATTCGCTGGCAGACAACCGGTAGCATCGGCATCGGCTTTCCCGGCGTACTGGACGACAATGGCCTGATGCTGGCGCCCAATGTTCCCGCCATTCACGGCCGAGACCTGAAAGGCGACTTACAGCAGCAGCTGAAAAGACCGGTATACGCCGACAATGACGCCAACTGTTTTCTGCTGTCGGAATATCGGCAGGGGGCGGCGGACGGCGCCGAGCTGGCCCTGGCGCTGACCCTGGGAACCGGGGTTGGCGGCGCCTTGTTGCACAAGGGGCAGCTGGTGAACAGTCGCCGTGGCGGCAGTGCCGAATTCGGCCATGGGGGGATCAATGCCACCCTGCTCGAACGTCATCGGGGGCTGCCGCTGTTTCCCTGTGGTTGCGGTCTGCGCGGTTGCCTGGAAACCTATGTCTCCGGTACCGGCCTGGCGCGGCTTTATCGTCATGCCGGTGGCGCGGCCCTGTCGGGACCGGCGATTATCGACGCCTGGCAACGGGGCGAACAAGAGGCCACAGACGCTCTGTCGTGCTATCTGGATATTCTGGCGGCGGGACTGGGAGCCTTGATGACCCAGCTGGATCCGGATGTGGTGGTACTGGGGGGCGGGCTTGGGGAATATGCCTGGTTATACCGGGAGCTGGCGCATCGGGTGCCCGAATACCTGATGACAGGAGTGACGCCGGTGCCGATGCGGCCACCGGTGTTTGGCGGCAGTGGCGGGGTACGGGGTGCTGCATTATTGGCCAGGTGTGCGGCCTTGCCATTTAGCTGACCGGCTTATTTTGTTAGCATGCCTTTTTTGTACCCAAACGAAGGGAATATCATGTCGTCATATGAGACAGTAGAGCAACAGGCCAGCTACGGTGTTGGTCGTCAAATCGGTGACCAGCTGAGCCAGCAGTCCTTTGAAGGTCTGGAAGTGTCCGCCGTACAGCAAGGCCTGGCCGATGCCCTCGCCGGGGTCGATTTCGCCGTGTCCCGCGAAGACATCAACGGTGCCTTCCAGGTGATCACCCAGCGCATGCAGGAGCAGCAGGCAGCCCAGTCTTCCAAGGCCAAGGAAGAAGAAGCTGCGTTCTTCGCCGCCAATGGTGAGCGTGCCGAAGTACAGCAGACCGAATCCGGCCTGCAGTATGAAGTGCTGACTCAGGGCGAAGGCGCCAAGCCCGCCGCCACCGACACAGTGCGCGTGCATTACCATGGCACCTTCATCGACGGTTCCGTTTTCGACAGCTCTGTCGTGCGTGGCGAACCGGCCCAGTTCCCGGTGAACGGCGTGATCAAAGGCTGGGTTGAAGCCCTGCAGCTGATGCCGGCTGGCTCCAAGTGGAAGCTGTATGTGCCCCACGAGCTGGCCTATGGCGAACAGGGTGCCGGCTCCATTCCGCCGTGCTCTACTCTGGTGTTCGAGGTTGAACTGCTCGAAATCGCCTGATTTTGAAAAAACCGGCAGCCGCCGGTTTTTTTATGCCTTTGAAAGAAGGTGAAGAGTAAGGAGTAAGGCGTGATTAGTCATGATCCTCTCTCGCCTTACTCCTTACTGCTTTTTCGTTTTAAAGCCAGCGCTTATCTGGCAAACTTTCGGCTTACCCTAGTATTACGAAGAAAGGAATAACAGCATGACAAATCCGGTTCGCATCGCCGTGGCTGGTTGTAACGGACGCATGGGCAAGGTATTGGTGGAGTCCGTGACCCATACTGAGGGTGTCACCCTGACCGCCGCCATCGAACATGCCGGCTCGACGGTATTGGGTGTCGATGTGGGTGAGCTGGCCAATGTCGGTCGCCTGGGGGTGATGGTGACCGACAGTTTGGCGGCGGTGATCGAGCAGGTGGATGTGATCATCGATTTCACCCGGCCGGAAGCGACCCTGGCCAATATCGCCCTGGCCCGGCAGCACGGTAAGCGCCTGGTGATCGGTACCACCGGCTTCGACGAGGCACAAAAGGCCGACATTCACGCCGCCGCCGCCGATACCGCCATGGTGATGGCCTCCAACTACAGCGTCGGCGTCAATCTGGTGTTCAAGTTGCTGGAGCAGGCCGCCAAAGTGATGGGCGATTACACCGATATCGAAATTGTCGAAGCCCATCACCGACACAAGGTGGATGCGCCGTCCGGTACCGCGCTGAGCATGGGGGAGGTGATTGCCGATACCCTGGGCCGGGACCTGAAAGAATGCGCCGTGTATGGTCGTGAAGGCATCACCGGTGAGCGGGACCGCAACACCATCGGCTTTGCCACCGTGCGTGCCGGGGATATCGTCGGAGAACATACCGCCATGTTTGTGGACATCGGCGAGCGGGTCGAAATCACCCACAAGGCGTCCAATCGCCTGACCTTCGCCAATGGTGCCGTGCGGGCCGCCGCCTGGATTGCCAACCAGCAACCGGGTCTGTACGACATGCAGCACGTGTTGAACCTGAAGTAATGTGTTTATGCGATGAATCCGGCTCTTCCTGCATGTTTTACCCCCAGTAAAACATGAGTTGAAGCCGGTTTCGTCGCTTTAATTGAAATTGTAACAATCTGATTTTTAAGCGTTTATTTGATTGTTTTTTGTTTTACATACCTTTCTTTCATATTTTATTCCAATCGTGAATTTATACAGCTAAATCTCTTTCATTTTGTTCTTTATGCATTTTTTGTCGGTTTTTATTTCGATTTTCTCTGTTATCCGGCGACATGAAAGGTTTTTAACGAAAAAGTTTGTCGAAAACGCCGCTTTTATATAAGATACGCAGAATTTGCCCAGTATTAGCCGGGATGCAGTAATATTTTTTTTGTCTGTATTCCGGGACAGCCAGGTAAATTGTTGATTTATAAGAATTAACTTGGAGGTTGTCTTGACTCACTCAGCGCTGCTCGTATTGGAAGACGGTTCAGTCTTTCGCGGTACAGCCATCGGTGCCGACGGTTGTTCCGTCGGTGAAGTGGTATTCAATACGTCGATGACGGGATACCAGGAAATCCTCACCGACCCGTCTTATTCCCGTCAAATCGTTACGCTTACTTATCCTCATATAGGCAATACCGGCACTAATGCTGAAGATGAAGAGTCCGATCGGGTGCATGCCCAGGGCCTGATCATTCGTGATCTGCCCATATTCGCCTCTAACTTCCGCAATCAGCGCTCCCTGTCTGACTACCTGAAAGCCCATAACATAGTGGGTATTGCCGATATCGATACTCGCAAGCTGACCCGCATTCTGCGCGAAAAAGGCGCTCAGGCCGGCTGTATCATCGCCGGTGCCAATCTGGACGAGGCGGCGGCCCTGGCAGAAGCCAAGGCGTTCCCTGGCCTGAAAGGCATGGATCTGGCGAAGGAAGTCACCACAGGTGAAGCCTATGCCTGGCATGAAGGCAGCTGGACGCTGGGCGAAGGCCACAGCCAACCGGCCGAGAGCGAGCTGCCTTATCATGTGGTGGCCTATGACTACGGCGTCAAGCGCAACATACTGCGCATGCTGGTAGACCGCGGCTGTCGCCTGACCGTGGTGCCGGCCCAGACTTCGGCTGCCGAGGTGCTGGCCATGAACCCGGACGGTATCTTCCTGTCCAACGGCCCCGGTGACCCCGAGCCCTGCGACTACGCCATCAGTGCCATAAAAAGCTTCCTGGAAACCGATATTCCGGTATTCGGCATCTGCCTGGGTCACCAGTTACTGGGCCTGGCCAGCGGCGCCAAAACCATGAAAATGGGCCACGGTCATCACGGTGCCAACCATCCGGTGAAAGATCTGGACAAGAATGTGGTGATGATCACCAGCCAGAACCACGGCTTTGCGGTGGACGAAAGCTCGTTACCCGACAACGTGCGCGCCACCCATGTGTCGCTGTTCGATGGCACCCTGCAGGGTATTCATCGCACCGACAAGCCGGCGTTCAGCTTCCAGGGTCACCCCGAGGCGAGCCCGGGCCCGCATGAAGCGGCCGACCTGTTCGACCACTTTATCGATTTGATTAAGCAGTACCGCGCGTAAGGAGTAGGGAAGAGTCATGCCAAAACGTACAGACATACAGAGCATTCTGATCCTGGGCGCCGGCCCGATTGTGATCGGTCAGGCCTGTGAATTCGACTACTCCGGCGCTCAGGCCTGCAAGGCCCTGCGTGAAGAAGGTTACCGGGTCATACTGGTGAACTCCAACCCGGCCACCATCATGACGGATCCGGAGATGGCCGATGCCACCTATATCGAGCCGATCGACTGGCAGGTGGTACGCAGAATTATCGAGAAAGAACGCCCCGATGCCATTCTGCCCACCATGGGTGGCCAGACCGCACTGAACTGTGCCCTGGAGCTGGAAAAGCACGGTGTACTGGCCGAATTCGGGGTCGAGATGATCGGCGCCACCGCCGATGCCATCGACAAGGCCGAAGATCGCAGCCGTTTCGACCAGGCGATGAAGAGCATCGGCCTGGCCTGTCCGCGTGCCGGTATCGCCCGCACCATGGAAGAAGCGTACAAGGTACAGGAAGAGGTGGGTTTCCCCTGCATCATCCGTCCTTCGTTCACCATGGGCGGCACCGGCGGCGGCATCGCCTACAACCGGGAAGAGTTTGAAGAAATCTGTACCCGTGGTCTGGATCTGTCGCCGACCAACGAGCTGCTGATCGACGAATCCCTGATCGGCTGGAAAGAGTACGAGATGGAAGTGGTGCGGGATCGTAACGATAACTGCATCATCGTCTGTGCCATCGAAAACTTCGATGCCATGGGCGTACACACCGGTGACTCCATTACCGTGGCACCGGCCCAGACCCTGACCGACAAAGAATACCAGCTGATGCGTAACGCCTCGCTGGCGGTACTGCGCGAAATCGGCGTGGAAACCGGCGGTTCCAACGTACAGTTCGGTATCGATCCCAAGACCGGCCGCATGGTCATCATCGAGATGAACCCCCGGGTGTCTCGTTCTTCTGCCCTGGCGTCCAAGGCCACCGGTTTCCCCATCGCCAAGGTGGCGGCCAAGCTGGCCATCGGTTACACCCTGGACGAGCTGCAGAACGACATTACCGGCGGCCTGACCCCGGCGTCGTTCGAACCGGCCATCGACTATGTCGTGACCAAGATTCCGCGTTTCAACTTCGAGAAATTTGCCGGTGCCAACGATCGTCTGACCACTCAGATGAAGTCGGTGGGTGAAGTCATGTCCATCGGTCGCAACTTCCAGGAGTCGATGCAAAAGGCATTGCGCAGCCTGGAAACCGGCCAGCACGGTTTCGATCCCGTGGTGGATCTCAACGATGCAGACAGCCTGTCGCGCATTCGCCACGAGCTGCAGGAGCCGGGCCCCGAGCGTATCTGGTATATCGCCGATGCCTTCCGTGCCGGCATGAGTGTTGACGGCGTCTTCAAGCTGACCAACGTGGACCGCTGGTTCCTGGTGCAGATTGAAGAGCTGATCAAGCTGGAAGAGCAGGTCAAAGATCTGTCCACCACCGACCTGACCCCCGAGCTGCTGCGCAACCTGAAGCGCAAGGGCTTTGCCGACATCCGTTTGGGCAAGCTGCTGGGTCTGTCCGAAGATGAAGTGCGCAAGCTGCGTCATCGCTTTGATATTTTCCCGGTCTACAAGCGGGTGGATACCTGTGCCGCCGAATTTTCGACCGACACCGCCTACATGTACTCATCCTATGATGACGAGTGTGAAGCGAAGCCGTCCGATAAAGACAAGATCATGATACTGGGTGGTGGCCCCAACCGTATCGGTCAGGGCATCGAGTTCGACTACTGCTGTGTGCATGCCTCGCTCGCCCTGCGGGAAGACGGTTTCGAGACCATCATGGTCAACTGTAACCCGGAAACCGTGTCTACCGACTACGATACCTCCGACCGTCTCTATTTCGAGCCGGTGACGCTGGAAGACGTGCTGGAAATCGTGCGCATCGAAAAGCCCAAGGGGGTGATAGTGCAGTACGGTGGTCAGACGCCGCTGAAACTGGCGCGCGCCCTGGAAGCGGCCGGCGTGCCCATTATCGGTACCAGCCCGGATGCCATCGATCGGGCCGAAGACCGCGAGCGCTTCCAGCAGGCGGTAGAGCGCCTGGGGCTCAAACAGCCCCAGAACGCGACCGTGACGGCCATGGAGCAGGCGGTGTCTCTGGCCGAGAAAATCGGTTACCCGCTGGTGGTGCGTCCTTCCTATGTACTGGGTGGCCGGGCGATGGAAATCGTCTATGACGAACAGGACCTGCGCCGTTACTTCAACGAAGCGGTGACCGTCTCCAACGAATCGCCGGTCCTGCTGGATCGTTTCCTCGACGACGCCGTCGAAGTGGACGTGGACGCCATCTGCGACGGTAAAGACGTGGTCATCGGCGGTATCATGGAGCACATCGAGCAGGCCGGCGTTCACTCCGGTGACTCCGGTTGTTCTCTGCCTCCTTATACCCTGAGCAAGGCCATTCAGGACGAGATGCGCGAGCAGGTGCGCAAGCTGGCCCTGGAGCTGGGTGTGGTCGGTCTGATGAACATCCAGTTCGCGGTCAAGGGCAGCGATATCTATCTTATCGAAGTCAATCCGCGTGCCGCCCGTACCGTGCCGTTCGTGTCCAAGGCTACCGGTATCCCGCTGGCCAAGGTGGCCGCCCGGGTCATGGCCGGCAAGTCGCTGGTCGAGCTGGGTGTCACCAGGGAAATCATCCCGCCTTACTACTCCGTCAAGGAAGTGGTGCTGCCGTTCAACAAGTTCCCCGGTGTGGATCCGCTGCTGGGCCCGGAAATGCGCAGCACCGGTGAGGTGATGGGCGTGGGTGAGACCTTCGCCGAAGCCTTCGGCAAGGCCCATCTGGGTGCAGGCAAGGCCGTGCCGAAAGAGGGCCGCGCCCTGCTGTCGGTGCGTCACAGCGACAAGAAGCGGGTGGTTGACCTGGCCGCCAGCCTGCTGGCGGCGGGCTATCAGCTGGATGCGACTCACGGTACCGCCGTGGTGCTGGGCGAAGCCAACATCAACCCGCGTCTGGTGAACAAGGTGCATGAAGGCCGTCCTCATATTCTTGACCGTATCAAGAACAACGAGTACAGCTACATCGTCAACACCGCCGAGGGTCGTCAGGCCATCGAAGACTCGCGTCAGCTGCGTCGTGGTGCCCTGGCCCAGAAACTGGCCTACACCACTACCCTGAACGGTGCCTTTGCTACCGTGATGGCAATGGCGCACGATGCGACCGCATCGGTGATTTCGGTGCAGGAAATGCATGCCCGTATCACCGAGGGCGAATAAGCGACCTGGCGATCGAAATAGTCCAATGCAAAAAATAGTGTAATGAGAAAAAAGGCGCCGAGAGGCGCCTTTTTTATTGGTCAAATAACACACAAAAATATTCACGATAGTGTTTGACGCCACCCCACGACTCCCGTAGAGTGCACCTCAGCAAAAGATTCAAGTTAGCGCGGCCGTTGTACATTGTTCGTTCCTTATGGCACTACAGTCACCAAGCTTCCCTTATTTGATATTTGTTGCATTTTCCGAGCATAAGCTCGTCACTAATATAAAGGTAAGATAAAATGGCTAACGGTACCGTAAAATGGTTCAACGAAGCAAAAGGTTTTGGTTTCATCACTCCGGCTGACGGCAGCAAAGACCTGTTCGCCCACTTCTCCGAAATCGTCGGCAGTGGCTTCAAAACCCTGGCAGAAGGCCAGGCCGTATCCTACACCGCTACCGAAGGTGCCAAGGGTCCGCAGGCTTCACAGATTCAGGTTCTGTAATTACCCTTCGGTAATTCAAGACCTAAAAAAACCCGCTTCGGCGGGTTTTTTGTTTTTTGTAGTCTGTGAGGAGTAAAGCGTGAGGGGTGAGGGGAGTTTTCACGCCTCACCCCTCGCCGTGACTCTCCATCCAGGACTCCAGGATCAACTGGGCCGACACCGCATCGACCGCGCCCTTGCCCAGGGCCTTGTAGCCACCGGCCTCGAACAGGCGGGCGCGGGCGTCGGTAGTGGTGAGGCGCTCGTCCTGCAGCTCGACCCTGATGCCGAAGCGACCGTGCAGCCGGTTGGCGAACTTGCGGGCGCGGCGGCTGATGTCCTGCTCGGTACCGTCCATGTTGAGTGGCAGGCCGACCACCAGCAGCGCCGGTTGCCATTCTTTCAGCAAGGCCGCTATCTGATCCCAGTTGGGCACGCCTTCGTTGGCCTTCAGCGCCAGCAGGGGGCGAGCCGAGGCGGTGATCTGCTGCCCTATCGCCACACCGATGCTCTTGGTGCCGTAGTCGAAGCCCAGCAAGGTCAGGCTCATGCGTGACCTACCTGAGACGAGAGGTGACGGGCGTCTATCCCTAACCGGGCGATGGCCTGATGCCAGCGCTGGGCGAGGGGAGTATCGAAGATAAGCGTCGTGTCGGCGGGAATGGTCAGCCAGCTGTTTTCGGTCAATTCCTGTTCCAGCTGCCCCGGGGTCCAGCCGGCATAGCCCAGGGCAACCAGATAGTGCTCGGGCGCCTGTTCTGTGCCCAGGGTTTCCAGCACGTCGGGAGAAGTGGTAATCATCAGGTTATCGGTCAGCAACTGGCTCGAACTGAATCCTTCCACCGGACTGTGTAATACAAAGCCCCGATCGGCGGCCACAGGGCCACCCTGCAGCACCGGCTTGTCCAGTTCAGACTCGTCATCGGGTGCCATCTTCAGCTGATGCAACAGCTCATGCAGCGGCATATCGATGGGAATGTTGATCACCAGCCCCATGGCGCCTTCGTCGTTGTGCTCGCAAATATAGGTCACTGAGCCGGCGAAGAAGGGGTCTTTGAGGCTGGGCATGGCAATAAGAAAATGATGTTGCAATGAGTCCATGTCATCTCGTCTTGGGTCGATAATGGCCCCGCCGGCACAAGGCAGACGGGGGTACGGGTCGGAGCCTTACTGTCAGGATAGACGTTTTTCGATGGCGTCCATCAGCATGCCGGCGATGTTGACCGGAAAGGCAGCCTCGATTTCCCGCACACAGGTC
Source organism: Oceanisphaera litoralis (assembly GCF_016907015.1). Classification (GTDB taxonomy): domain Bacteria; phylum Pseudomonadota; class Gammaproteobacteria; order Enterobacterales; family Aeromonadaceae; genus Oceanimonas; species Oceanimonas litoralis. The sequence continues at coordinate 166,428 of NZ_JAFBBE010000001.1, read as the reverse complement.
GGGCTGGTGACATTCACCTCGGTCAGTTTATCACCGATAATATCCAGCCCCACGAAGATCAGCCCCTTTTCCTTGAGCACCGGGCCCAGAGCCTCGGCGATGCGGCGGTCGCTGTCGCTGAGGGGGCGAGCCTCGCCCCGGCCGCCGGCGGCCAGGTTACCGCGGGTTTCTCCCCCCTGGGGTATACGGGCCAGGCAGTAGGGTACCGGCTCGCCATCCACCACCAGCACCCGCTTGTCGCCTTCGGTAATGGCGGGAATATACGCCTGCACCATGCAATAGCGGCTGCCGTGCTCGGTGAGGGTTTCGATGATCACGCCCAGGTTGGGGTCGTCCTGTTTCACCCGAAAAATCGAGGCGCCACCCATGCCGTCGAGCGGCTTGATGATGATGTCCTTGTGCTCCTGATGAAAGGCACGGATATCACTGGCCTTGCGGCTGACCAGGGTGGGGGGAGTGAACTCGGAAAACCAGGCGGTATACAGTTTTTCGTTGGCGTCACGCAGGCTCTGGGGCTTGTTGACGATGAGAGTGCCTTCGCCCTCGGCCCGCTCCAGCAGGTAGGTGGCGTAAATGAATTCGGTGTCGAACGGCGGGTCCTTGCGCATCAGGATCACGTCGAGCGAACTCAACGGCTGGCGCACGGCCTCTTCCAGGGTGAACCACTGGCTGGCGTCTTCCTTTACGGTCAGCCGGGCCATGTGGCCGAAGGCTTCCCCGTCGCGCAGGCTCAGGTCGCTCATCTCCATATACCACAGCTCGTAGCCACGGTGCTGGGCTTCCAGCAGCATGGCGAAGCTGGTGTCTTTCTTGATGTTGATGGACTGGATGGGGTCCATCACGATTCCCAGTTTAATGGTCATGCAAGATCTCCAAATCGGCATTGCAGGGCGGTGATGGCGGTCAGGGCCGCGGTTTCGGTTCTCAGTACCCGGGGACCGAGCAGTATATCAATAAAGCCGCGCTCACGGGCGGTGACAATTTCCTCGTCCGACAGCCCGCCTTCGGGGCCGATCAGCAGGCGCACGCCGGCCTCGGGGGGCGGCAAGGTATTCACGCTATGGTCGGCGCGGGGGTGCAGGTTGAGCTTGAGCTCGGCCGTGTCTTCCGCCAGCCACTGCTCCAGAGACATGGCCGGGCGAATGACGGGCACCCGGTTGCGGCCGCATTGTTCGCAGGCGGCAATGGCGATGTTCTGCCACTGTTGCAGCTTTTTTTCCAGCCGTTCGCCGCTCAGCTTGACGCCGCAGCGACTGGAAAACAGCGGGGTGATCACATTCACGCCCAGTTCGACCGACTTCTGAATGGTGAACTCCATCTTGTCGCCCCGGCTGACCACCTGGCCCAGGTGAAAGTGCAGGGGAGACTCCAGCTCATCGGCGCTGAACTGGCCCACTCTTACCCGCACGCTTTTCTTGCCGGCTTCCACTATCTCGGCGGCGTACTGGCCGCCCTCGCCGTTAAACAGCGCCAGGGTCTGGCCGGCCTGCATGCGCAGCACCCGGCCCACGTGGTTGGCGCAGTCTTCTGACAGGTTCAGCTCCTGGCCGGTGGCAAGCGGGCTTGGCTCATGGATTCGAGGTATACGCATAATGTTTGCACTGCTCCTGAACAAAGGGGTTGTGGTTGCCTTGAACGCGGCCGATGCGTTTGTCCCGCTCGCATTCCCATTGGCTGGCCGGATATTGCCGGTTCCAGGCTGCAAACAGTTTCAGCTGCTGGGAGGCGATGTTCAGCCGGTATTGCTGCTGCATGTACAGATAGGTACGGGCAATGGCGCCCCGGCTGGCCTCGGGAGGCTGTACTTTTCGGCCCTTGAAGTCGACCAGCATCTGGCAGCGGCCATACTGGTTTGGCCTGCCGTTCCACTCGGAAAAACGGTAATTGGAGCGGTCGCCGTTGACCTCGCCCACCGCCGGCACCAGATTGTGCAAATCGCCTTCCATCTGTTTGAACAGGGCATCGCTGCGGGTACAGTTCTTGCGGCCACCCTGCTGCCAGCACTGGCGCTGATGGCCGAATTCCCAGGCCGGAACGACATGTTCCCATTCGATGCGGCCGGCCCGCTTCTGCTGTTTGCGCACCTGATAGCCACAGCGCTCCAGATCAGGTACCAGTTTCTTGCCCTGGGCACCGATGGGGCAACCGCAGTAAAAGCTCACCGGATAGTCGGTATAAATACCGGGGGCCACTTTTTTGGCCTGACGAAAGGACAAGGCTTCGCCATAGGCCAGCCAGGAGCAAAAGCCCAAACATAAAATGAAATAGCGCACGACTCGTTATTTTTATGGTCTTGTAATAAGGCGAGTTTACCACCCGCGGCGGGGGCGGGGAAAGGGCGCATGGCGGGAGTGCAGGGGGTGAAAGTGAGGAGGAAAAGGACGGGGATTAGGGACGGGAGTGGTTTCGATCTCCCGTCCCCGCACTGGTATTACACCAGAGCCAGCATGGCCTCGGCGGAAGAGACTTCAAACTTGCCCGGCGCTTCCAGTTGCAGGGCGGTGACCACGCCATTTTCTGCCACCAGCGCAAAGCGCCGGGCCCGCAGGCCGCCGAAGTCACCGGTGTCTTTCGCCAGGCCCAATGCCTGGGTGAAGGTACCGGCGCCATCGGCCAGCATGGTGATGGCATCGGCATGCTGGACCTGCTGCCAGGCGCGCATTACGAAGGCATCGTTGACCGACAGGCAGAATAGCTCCACGCCCCTGGCCTTGAACCGGTCGGCCAGCGCCACAAAACCGGGTAAATGGGCGTTGGAGCAGGTGGGGGTAAAGGCGCCGGGTACGGCAAAGATAACCACTTTCTTGCCGCCAAAGAGCGCGGCGCTGTCGGCACTGTTTTTACCGGCGTCGGTGATAAAGGTAAAGGTCTGTTCGGGCAGCTTATCGCCAATCTTGATCATGGGACTTTCCTTCTGGTGGTGTCGGTCACGGATAGCGACAACAGTGTATTACAATGCAGGCATTGATAGCGCTGTTTGCCGCGTTGAACCTTGTTATGGCGGCGCAAACTCAGTTGATGCCGGCGACAGCCGCAGTCGTATGCAAAGGTGGGAGCGACCCTGGCGGTGTTCAGCCGGTGCCGGGTGCGCGGCTCTAGCCCGAACACCGACCGCATGATGTGCTGCCATTCCCGACCGTGCGGCTTGACCTTGCCGAAACAGGCAAAGGCAACCAGGTGAGTCACTTCATGGGGAATGATGTCGGCCATGAAGTCGGCCTCGTTGTCGGCCAGCAATACCGGATTGAAGCGTAACTCCCAGCGTTCCAGCCAGGCCGAGCCGGCGATGCGACCACGCTGGTTGAAGCGCACCGTGGGCGGGTCAAAGTCCCGGCCGGTGTGGCGAGCGGCCAGTGCCATGCACTCGGTGACCCGGTTGAGTACGCGCTGGCAAAGGGCTTCGTCAGGTTTCATGGCAGCAACGTCGTTTTCAGGCACTTTAACATTCATGGCCGGCTAAACCCGATCCTACAACACACCGATGCTTTTGGGCGTAGGTTGGCGATGAGCGAAGCGAATCCCAACATGTGTGCCAGCGGCTGTAAAATGTGCACGATCAAAAAGGGGAAGCAGTTGCTTCCCCTTTCTCACTTACTTCAGGCCGGCGGCGTCGCGCAGCAGTTCGGCCTTGTCGGTGGCTTCCCAGGGGAATTCGTCCCGACCGAAGTGACCGTAGGCGGCGGTGGCCTGGTAGATGGGCCGGTTCAGGTCCAGCATCTGGATCAGGCCGTAGGGGCGCAGATCGAAGTGCTCGCGCACCAGGGCGTCGAGCAGTTCTTCTGCCACCTTGCCGGTGCCGAAGGTTTCCACGCTGATGGAGGTGGGCTCGGCCACGCCGATGGCGTAGGAAACCTGAATTTCGCAGCGGTCGGCCAGGCCGGCGGCGACGATGTTCTTGGCCACGTAGCGGGCGGCATAGGCGGCGGAACGATCCACCTTGGACGGATCCTTGCCCGAGAAGGCACCGCCGCCGTGGCGGGCCATGCCGCCGTAGGTGTCGACGATGATCTTGCGACCGGTCAGACCACAGTCACCCATGGGGCCGCCGATAATGAACTGGCCGGTGGGGTTGATGAGGTACTTGGTGTCTTTGCTCAGCCATTCGGCGGGCAGCACCGGCTTGATGATCATTTCCATCACGGCTTCACGCAGGGTGGCTTGATCGATGTCCGGACCGTGCTGGGTAGACAGCACCACGGTGTCGATGCCCACCGGCTTGCCGGCGTCGTCGTAGACGAAGGTCACCTGGGACTTGGCGTCCGGGCGCAGCCAGGGCAGCTCCTGAGCCTTGCGCACATGGGCCTGGCGCTTGACCAGACGATGGGCGTAGGTAACGGGGGCGGGCATCAGCACGTCGGTTTCGTTGGAGGCATAACCGAACATCAGGCCCTGATCGCCGGCACCCTGGGCGTAGGGGTCTTCATCTTCCCGATCCACGCCCATGGCGATATCCGGAGACTGTTTACCGATGGCGTTGAGCACGGCGCAGCTTTCGCCGTCGAAGCCCATCTCGGAGCTGGTGTAGCCGATGTTGCGCACGGTGCGGCGTACCAGTTCTTCGATGTCGACCCAGGCGCTGGTGGAAATTTCACCGCCCACGATCACCATGCCGGTCTTTACGAAGCTTTCGCAGGCCACGCGCGCCTTGGGATCCTGCTCGATGATGGCGTCCAGCACCGCATCGGAGATCTGATCGGCAATTTTGTCCGGATGACCTTCGGATACGGACTCGGAGGTAAACAGTCTGGCCATGATACGTTCCTAACTTGAATTAATCTGGGGTGTAATGACGCGCCTTGATGGCGGTATTAACATCTGGATGGCTATTCTAGAGAGCCGTCGCACCGATTGCCAGTAAAAAGTCGCCTGGCCGCCTCCTTTGTCCAGGTTCATCTATGGGAGATTAGATTTGCGCCCTCAGGCCGTCTTTGGGACAATACCGCCGTTTTCTTCACCCCTTTCAAGTTAATGTTCTCAGGAGATGTCGATGCCTTCTCGTCAAGTGCTGGCCAATGCCGTGCGCGCACTCAGTATGGATGCGGTACAGAAAGCCAATTCCGGTCACCCCGGCGCCCCCATGGGCATGGCGGATATCGCCGAGGTGTTGTGGCGCCATTACCTCAAGCACAACCCCGCCAACCCCAACTGGGCCGACCGCGACCGCTTCATTCTGTCCAACGGCCATGGCTCCATGCTGCTGTACTCTTTGCTGCACCTGACCGGTTACGAGCTGTCCATCGACGATCTCAAGCAGTTCCGTCAACTGCACTCCAAGACCCCGGGCCACCCGGAGTACGGTTATGCGCCGGGTATCGAAACCACCACAGGTCCCCTGGGTCAGGGCATCACCAATGCCGTGGGCATGGCCATCGCCGAAAAATCCCTGGCCGCCCAGTTCAACCGTCCCGGTCATGAGGTGGTAGACCACCACACCTATACCTTCCTGGGTGACGGCTGCCTGATGGAAGGTATCTCCCACGAAGCCTGCTCCCTGGCGGGTACGCTGGGCCTGGGCAAGCTGATTGCCTTCTGGGATGACAACGGCATCTCCATCGACGGCGAAGTAGACGGCTGGTTCAGTGACGATACCCCCAAGCGTTTCGAAGCCTACGGCTGGCAGGTGATCGCCGGTGTAGACGGCCACGACAGCGCGGCCCTGACCGCCGCCATCGACGCCGCCCGTGCCGATACCGCCCGTCCGACCCTGATCTGCTGCAAAACCGTGATCGGTTTCGGTTCGCCCAACAAGGGCGGCAGCCACGACTGTCACGGCGCCCCCCTGGGCGAGGCGGAAATTGCCGCCACCCGCGAACAGCTGGGCTGGACCCATGCGCCGTTCGAGATTCCCGCCGACATCTATGCCGACTGGAATGCCAAAGAAAAGGGCGCCGCCGCCGAAGCCGCCTGGAATGAGCAGTTTGCCGCCTACGCCGCCGCGCATCCGGAACTGGCTGCCGAGCTGAAGCGTCGCGTCAACGGTGAGCTGCCGGCCGACTGGGCCGCCCAGAGCGCCGATTTCATCAAGACGCTGCAGGCCAACCCGGCCAAGATTGCCACCCGCAAGGCGTCACAGAATGCGCTGGACGCCTTTGGTGCCATTCTGCCCGAGCTGCTCGGCGGCAGTGCCGATCTGGCCCCCAGCAACCTGACCATGCACAAGGGCTCCCAGCCGATCAGCGCCGAAGATGCCAGCGGTAACTACCTGCACTACGGTGTACGCGAGTTCGGCATGAGCGCCATCATGAACGGCATCGCCCTGCACGGCGGCTTTGTGCCTTACGGCGGCACCTTCCTGATGTTTACGGAATATGCCCGCAACGCCCTGCGCATGGCGGCACTGATGAAGCAACGCTCCCTCTTCGTTTATACCCACGACAGCATAGGTCTGGGTGAAGACGGCCCGACTCACCAGCCGGTAGAGCAGATTGCTGCGCTGCGCCTGACCCCGAACATGAGCACCTGGCGCCCCTGTGATCAGGTGGAGTCTGCCGTGGCCTGGAAGGCGGCCATCGAGCGCAAGGACGGCCCGACCTCGCTGATTTTCTCTCGTCAGAACCTGGGTCAGATCGAGCGCACCGAGGCCCAGCTGGCCGACGTGGCCAGGGGTGGCTATGTGCTGAAAGACTGTGCCGGCACGCCCGAGCTGATCATCATCGCCACCGGCTCCGAGATCGAGCTGGCCGTGGCTGCTTATGAGCAGCTGAGTGCCGACGGCAAGCAGGTACGAGTGGTGTCTCTGCCCTGTACCGACGTGTTCGATGCCCAGTCTGCCGACTATAAGGAAAGCGTGCTGCCCGCCGCCGTGACCAAGCGTCTGGCAGTGGAAGCCGGCATTGCGGACTACTGGTACAAGTATGTCGGCTTCGGTGGCGACATCATCGGCATGACCACCTTCGGTGAATCGGCCCCGGCCGGTGATCTGTTCAAGCTGTTCGGCTTCACCGTCGACAACGTGGTAGAAAAGGCGAACGCCCTGCTGGCCTAAAGCCGCGCGTTAGTCCTGAATGAAAAAACCGGCTGCGGCCGGTTTTTTTGTGTCTGTAGTAAGCGTAGAGCGGAGCAGTCTTTTGTAGCGGCCGCTTCGGCCGGCCGGTTCTGCGCAGCAGAACCTAAGCTCTGGACTAAACAAATGATCTCTTTCATCTCGGCGTAAACGTCGGACAAAGGGCCCGCTCCGCCGACTCGCTATAAATACATCCGTGTACGCTCTCTGTTTCATCCCTGAAACAGAAGGTCGGCGGAGCAGATCCCTTTGTCCTCCCCAATGCTCCGGAATAGCCTGTTGGCAGAGTCCGCCGCTTACGGCAGTATTTCCGTGGTTTTTTAATTGCACTTCACAGTCACCCCGTCCAGAATGGTCTCATATGAAATTAATGCATCATGTGAATGAATGTGCAGGAAGTAGCAGCCTGAAGACTTGATGCTTTATAGCGGATATTTTTATGGCTTGGGCAGACTGCCTGCATTGCTACAGCCTCGTGCTTACATGTGCTCGGTGATGTATTCAAAGGTGATAATGAACAACGCGTTATCGCTGGTGTGTCCGTTGATATCGAGCATAACCAAGGATCAATATGAGCATGAGCGTATATGCGCATGCTCAGTATTAAAAATGTTAGCTTCACAGGAGTGAAAATGAAAACAAATATTTTTATCGACAATAATGCTTGGGACATATTCGTAGATCAAAACCTTGATCTTTCAGTTGAGCTTCCTCCTGAGGAATTTAATTTGAAGATTACACGGGAGGCTGAGTTCGAAATCCTTCAAATGCCCAAAGAAAAAAGAGAATACGTAGAAAGATATATCAGTCAAAAAACAATAAAAACAGATTCATTCTTTGGGTTTTACGATGAATCATTACCTCCAAACGAGCAGAGAAACGGAGGTTTCGATGTTGGTAGGTTCATAGATCCAGAAGAGGCACGGCTAATTCAAGGCGAAACTATTGGCCCAAGTAAAAGGCCCACAGGTTTATTGAAGAATGAAGCAGACGTATCTCTTGCGGCAAGGTCATTGCACTCATTTGTTATAACTTGTGACGGCAAAAAAGCGCTGAAGCGGGCAAAAGAAAATAGTAGTGGCAAAATTATTGACTTAAAAAAGTATATTCCTGGAACAAGTTTATACTCCTTTATTAAAGCAGAAATTGGTTTTCTCAATTCATAAAGCTAACAAGTCGTTGCAGCTCGCACACTTCGTATGCTGGACAGTTTTTAAGTCGCGGTTTTATGGTTTTTCTTCGCAAAAGTTTTCCATAAAAACCACAACTTAAAAACTGCCGCTGAACTCGGCGTTATACAGATAGCTCGGTCTGTTCAGTCTCCGAACTTGGTTAAGCTAACATAACTGAATCGATGAGGACGCTGGCTGGCCAAGCGGATGATGCCGGTTGATCAGCCAAGCCCTTTTATCAGATTGTCATCCGCACGCTATTGAAGTTATTCGATTCCCAGCAGTTCTACTTCAAATATCAGCAGAGATCCCGGTTTTATGGTGCCGGCGGGGCTGTTGCCGTAGGCCAGTTTGGAGGGGATGAAAAACTTGAACTTGTCACCCACTACCATCAATTGTACGCCCTCGGTCCAGCCTCTTATGACCCGATTTAACGGGAAGCTGATGGGTTCGCCACGATCCACGGAGCTGTCGAATACGGTGCCGTCCAGCAAGGTGCCATGGTAATGCACCGTTACCGTGGAACTGGCGGCGGGGTGAGCCGTGCCGTCGCCTTTGGTCAATATTTGATACTGCAGGCCGGAAGCGGTTTCCTGCACATCGTCATTGGCTTTGTTGGTGGCTAAAAACTCGATGCCTGCCGCGATGTTTTCAACCGCCGCCTTCTTGTGGTTTGAATTTCTGATGATATAAAAGCCCACGACCAGAATGACGACCGCCAAAATGACAAATTTCATTGTTTATCCTGTTGATGTTGAGATGTCTGCATTCTATCACTCGATGCTTGCCGAGGTAACACCAACCCCGTTAAGCATCTGATCATATAGGCGTTTATTCTTGAACGTCGCCTTGTCTGCAGAGGCGGCTGTGTTTCCTCTGTGCTCGGGTTCAAAAACGATCAGATCTTTATACGAACCGGTATGACCGCCATGGTGCGCCAGGCCGAGGCCGTGCAGCCTGCTTTCTGTGCGGTAATGAAGCCGCTATGCGGATACAAGTGGAAATAGCTATAGTGGGCACGAGGTGTAGCCCGGAGAAACAATGGATGAAAAAATATCTGCTATGTCTGGCGCTGGCCAGTCTCGGTGCTCAGGCGCAGACCCTGAGCACGCCCATGCTCAATACCGATACCGCCCAGCAGATGGTGACCGAAGGTCTCAGGCACTGTGCCAAAGACGGTTATCGGGTGACGGTGGCGGTGGTGGATCCGTCCGGTGTGCTCAAGGCGCTGGCCCGGCATGAGCTGGCCGGTCCGCACACGGTAGAAAGTTCCCGCAAGAAAGCCTATACCTCGGCTTCTCTGGGCGAACCCACCGCCGAGCTGGCGAACCTGATTGCCGAAAAACCGGGCCTGGCCGGGTTGCGGGACATGCACCCGGATATTCTGATGCTGGGGGGTGGACTGCCGGTGCGTATGGGTGATCAGCTGGTGGGCGGCATTGGTGTGGGCGGTGCCCCGGGGGGCCATCTGGATCAGGCCTGTGCCGAGGCGGCCATCAAGGCGGTATTGAAGTAACTCTCGTCAGAGTCAGCGTGGCCGGAACAAGATGACGATAACCAATAACGGCAGGCCCGATAAGGGCTTGTCGTTACTGGTTTGCCAGCCAGCGCAGCAAGTCGGCTTCGGGCATGGGTCTGGCCCGCAGATACCCCTGATAGGCCGGGCAGTGCAGTTCGGCCAGGGTCGCCAGTTGCGACTCGGTTTCCACCCCTTCCGCCACCACGCTCAGCTGCAGTGTACGGGCCAGCTCCAGCAGACAGGCGATGATGGCCCTGTCTTGCGGTCGCTTGTCGATATGTTGAATAAAGGAGCGGTCCAGCTTCAGTTCATCCACCGGCAGCTCCCGCAGATAGGCGAAGGAAGAGTAGCCGGTGCCGAAGTCGTCGATGGACAGGTTCACGCCCAGCGCCTTTATCTGTGTCATGCGCGTGCGGCTTTCCTGCAGGTTTTCCAGTATCACCCCTTCGGTCACCTCCAGCGTCAGCGTGTTGCGACAGGCCGGGTACTGCAGCAGCAGTATCGAGAGTCGGGAGACAAAGCTGGCGTTGTGAAAGTGGCGGGCACTGATATTGACCGATACCCGGCCCGGCTGAAGTCCCCCGGCCTGCCAGGCCTGAATACGGCTGCAGGCCTGCTGCAGTACCCAGTCACCGAGATCGCAGATCAGCGAGGTTTCTTCCGCTATCGGAATAAAGTGGGCGGGCGAAATCGGTTGCTTGCCCGGCGGCAGCCAGCGCAGCAGTACTTCTATGCCCAGCTGCCGGTTGTCCTTTACCTGTTGCTGGGGCTGAAAATACAGCGCCAGTTCATTGTTGGCCAGCGCCTGTTGCAGGGCATTGGAAATACGCAGTCGTTCTTTCACCTCGTCGGCCATTTCCTGGCTGAAGAACACATGGCTGCCGGGAGCGACACGTTTGGCAATGTGGTTGGCGGTATCGGCCTGGCGCATATATTCTTCCAGCTCGAGATTGGCCACCGGAAACAGGCTGATGCCGATGCTGGCGCTGAGATGCAGGCGCAGCTTGCCGAGCTGGAAGGGTAATATAAACAGTTCACGCAGGCTCTGGGCCAGTTGTTCGGCCCGGGTTTTGGTGCCGGTGTAACCGTGACTCAGGTCGGGACACAGCAGCACGAACTCGTCGCTGGAAATGCGGGCCAGGCTGGCACCTTCCACCTGCCCGGCAAAGGTATTCAGCCGCTCGGCAACCTGCACCAGCAGGTCGTCGCCGGTGGCATAGCCGAGCGAGTCGTTGATATTCTTGAAGTCATCCAGATCGAGCAGCAACAGGGCCCCCCGGCTGGCATTCAGCTCTGCCTGGATGACAGTGTCGGCGATATGGGCCACCATGAAGCGGCGATTGTGCAGCCCGGTGAGTTCATCGAAATAGGCCATCTGCTCGATGCGCTGCTTGTCGGCTTTCTGTCCGGAGATATCTTCGACGCAGCACACATGATGCGTGATGCCCAATCCATCCCGAACCTGGCTGATACGTATGCTGACCGGCAGTTCCCGGCCATCGGCGCGCAGCAGACGTTGTTCTCCCTGCCATCGATGCTGCTGCTCCATGGCATTAAATATGACTTCTACCGTGGGGTTATCAGGGTCCTCGGCTCTCAGGCTCAGGAACGAACGGTTGGTCAACTGCTCGCGCTCATAGCCACTGAGGTGGGAAAAGGCCCGGTTGGCGCACTGGATCTGCATTCGACTGTCGGCGATAACCAGTCCTTCCTGAGCGTCAAAGGCCGCCGCCGCCACCATCAAGGCTTCCTGATCCCGACGGCGCAACAACTCGTCTCTTACCCTGCTTTCAAGTTGCTCCAGCAGGCTCTGCACGGCGGCGGCCCGAGTCTGCGGTTGTTTGAACAGCAAGGCCAGTATGCCTATGGGATGCTTATCCGGTCCCTTTATCGACAAACCGATATAGGCCCGTATGCCTTTGTCCTGCAGCATCTGGTCGTCAGGAAACTGCTCGGCGACCCGATTGTGAAAAACGCAGGCTCTTCGGCTCGGCTCGACACTGAAATGACAGGGGCTTCCGGTCAGCTGATAGCTGAAGGGTGGCTGCAACTGCTCGTCCATATAACAGGACAGCACCCGTACCTTGTCCTGCCGATAATGTTGCAGCCCCACCAGGGCGATATCGGCCCCGCACAGGGTGGCCAGCTGTTGCATCAGCTGGTTGAAAAAGTCTTGTCCGGTGTGGCGCGACAACACCGGGGTCAGGCGGTCGATATCGATATCGAGATCGGATACGGGTTCTGGTGCAGAAGGCGCGGCAATGACTTCTGCCAGGCGGTCGGCAATCATGGAGACGAACTGCATGTCCGACGGCGTGACCGGCGACCGTTGCCGGCGGCATTCCAGGCTGAGCAGCCCCACTATGGTGTTATCGACCAGCAGGGGGACATCGAGCCGGTGCTGGATGCCGTCTTCGGTCAGGTAAGAGAAGGCGCCGAGCAAGGGTTGCTGGCTACAGTGGCTGTAACTCAAGCCCCCTCTTTGTTGCAGGGTGCGCAGGTAGCGGCGTTCGGCCTTGACCGGCTGCAGCGAAAAGGGCAGCCCCTGACTGTATAAGGGTCGCAGTAGCTCTTCTGCCGGATAGTGACGCCACAATATCACCCGATCGGCCTCCTGCTGACCGACGAGGGTGTCCATCAGCATCGGTATTCGGGCCGCCAGTGACAAGGGCTCTTGCTCCCAGTGCTGCTGTAGCTGCCACTCCAGCAGCCCCAGGCTGTCGTCATGCCGCGTCTGCCCCATCTCGGCACTGAGCAGCCAGTGGCTGTTTTCGGCTGGGGCCAGATGGCATTGCCAGCGGCGGCCTTCTATGGTCAGACCGATACGGAAAGCATGTCCTGTTGCACACTGCCGTTCCAGCTGGCGACGGTCGTTATCATCAAGCTGACAGAGCAGAGAGCGATCCGCATCGGGCAGGCGAATATCGTCGACGGGGAGAGCCGTCAACGGAGCGAGACAAAACCGAGGATCCAGGCTGAAAAAACACAGATGATGCTGTGGGCGCTTTACTGCGGGCAGTTGCATGGTGCTTTCTTCCTTGTTAGTACGCACTTGCCGGATGGCGCCCATCTTGACGGCTGTGAAGCGCATTGTAAATAAAGGGGGGCAGATTCAAGGCTATAGCTACATAAGATGTTGCTAATTTAAAGTTCTTCACTATTATTAGCATTTTCTAATCTAAATGGAGTCTGTGATGACCATAGTGAACTTTACCCCTTGGACGGCCTTGTTCGGGGGAATGCTGATAGGTACCGGCGCCCTGCTGTTGCTGCTGGCCGGCGGCCGCATTGCCGGCATCAGCGGCATAGTGGCAGGCATCGGCACCCAGCCTGACAAGGCCTGGCGCATCGCCTTCGTGGCCGGGCTGATACTGATGCCCTTTATTCTGTTCGGCGCTGACTGGGTGACGGCTCCGTCACTGGAACGCTTTTCCGCGATCAGGCTGCTATTGGCCGGCTTGCTGGTCGGTATCGGCGCCCGGCTTGGTAACGGCTGCACCAGCGGCCACGGCATCTGCGGCATGGGTCGCTTGTCGTGGCGGTCCCTGGTGGCGACCCTGATCTTCATGGCGGCCGGCATCGCGACCGTGACCCTGCTGGGAGTTGCATAAGCATGTTGAAATGGATTGCATTGATATTGATTGCGTTGCTATCGGGTGCCCTGTTCGGATTGGGGCTGGTGATTTCCGGCATGATAGATCCGGCCAAGGTTCAGGGGTTTCTCAACCTGTTCGGTGACTGGGATCCCAGCCTGGCGCTGGTGATGGGCGGTGGCCTGGCGGTGTTTGCCCCCGGTTACTGGCTGTGGCGCCGGCAAGGGCGCAGCCATTGCGTGCTGGGTAGCGCGCTGCCGACGGTGCCGGCGCCACGTATCGACAAACGATTGTTAACGGGGTCGGCGCTGTTCGGTATCGGCTGGGGGCTGGCGGGCATCTGTCCGGGGCCGGCATTGGGGCTGGGCGCCAGTCTGCAATGGCAGGCCGGGCTCTTCATCGCCGCCATGCTGGCCGGTTTCTGGCTGGTGGGGCGCTTCAATAAGCAGTCTTGAAATAGACTGTTTGGCCTGTGCTTTAAATTTAAACCGAGTTCAGAGGTAACACAGCCGCCTCCCACGACACGCCATAAACTCATCCCTGAGGGCTCGGAAATGCCATCCCTGGCATTTCACGGTCGTGGGAGGTCGCCTCCGTTACCTCTTCTTGAGCTCCGAGTTGCCCGCAGACAGCGCCAACAGGCGACGCCGATGCACCAAGGAGGACAAAGGGATCTGCTCAGCCGACCATCCGCGCCATGGATGGCGCGGCTGAGCCCCCAGGGAGGGGTTTACGGCGAGTCGGCGGAGCTGGCCCTTTGGCCTTCTGTGAACATTAACACCAGAAGATCTGGTCTGTAGTCTGGATTAGACATGGTGATTACCCGTTCAGGTAATCCATCACCACCTGATGGTGATCCTTGGTTTTGAACTTGTCGAACACCTTGGCCACGGTGCCGGACTCGTCAATCAGAAAGCTGATGCGGTGAATGCCGTCGTATTCCTTGCCCATGAACTTTTTCAGACCCCAGACCCCGAAGGCGTCGGCCACGGCGTGGTCTTCGTCGGACAACAGGGTAAAGTTCAGCTGGTCTTTTTCTTCAAATTTCTTCAGCCGGGCCACCGGATCCGGGCTGATGCCCAGCACCACCACATTCTGCTGCTCAAGCTCGGCCCGGCTGTCGCGCAGGCCGCAGGCCTGTACCTTGCAGCCCGGTGTCATCGCCTTGGGATAAAAATACACCAGCACTTTCTTGTCGCTGAAGTCGGCCAGGCTGACCGGCTTGCCGTTCTGATCGTGCAGGGTAAAAGCGGGGGCTGGACTTCCTGCGGGTAAATAGGTCATCGACGGACTCCTTGAGATTATTTTCGTTTGAGACGAAGGCGGTGTCGCTCGCATTCCAGCTCGCGACATAAGCGGTCGACCGCGTTTTCTACTTCACCGTCGGTCAACTGCTCGGGCAGATTAAGCTGAAAATGCGCCTGGAACTTGCCGGACTCGATGCCGGCCAGGGTCTGGCTCTGCATGGCCTGAAGATCCCAGCCGCCGTCGCTGAAAAACTGGGTGCAGCGATTGACGATGCCGGGCCGGTCGGCCACCACCAGTTCGATATCGGCGCTCAGGGCATAGCTCGGCTGGCTCAGTACCTGGGTGCGCTTCATCATGGTGATCAGCGCCTGACTCTGGCCGAACAACGGCAGTGTGGTTTCGAGCCGGGTGATCTGGTTCCAGCTACCGGACAGCAACAGGATAAAGGTGAATTCATTGCCGAAGATGCCGAGGCGGCTGTCGACGATATTGCAGCCGCTATCGGTGATCTGGCGTGCCACTTTGTTCACGATGCCGGCTCTGTTTTCACCGATGGCGGTGACCACAAGATGATGCGTCATCTGGCTATCCGAAAGGTCTGGGAAGAGGGTCGTCATGGTAGCACAAATTGCAAGGGGCTCCAGCGCCTCTCTTGTATTCCGATGGGGCCGCCACTACCATAGCCGGACTTGAACCTTAACGAAATTGACTCTGTTCAGCGGTAGCATAGTAGCCCCGATCACGCCGATGACGGTGATGACGACGATAGGCGAGGTCGATACCGGCAGCCTGAAGCGACAGCTCGGGTAGGCGGACGCTCGTATTCCGGTTGTCGGCGCCTGTTGCCACTGCATCGGCATGTGTTTTGTGATACCAATCCCATACCGGTGACGTGGGCCTGTGCCGAACTCGGGCTCATCGACACCTCAATGCCGCGTTTGCCCTTGATCCCCCTGGACGCTTCGGGGCAGGACCAGGTAAGGGAAGCGTTATTTAAAGCGGAGTTAACAGCGCGTGGATAAACCTTTGAATTCAAAAACAATGATAATGGGCCTGCTGGCCATGAGTGTGCTGGCAGGCTGCAGTAATCCCGAGACCCGTGCGCAGGCTAATCGGGGCTTTGATTACGAAGACGCCAGGCTGAGAACCACCCCCTTGCTGATCCCGGCCGGGCTGGAAGCGCCGGACTTCAACCGCGAATACGTGATCCCGGCCCCCACCGACGGGGCCATTGGCGGTGTGACCGGCAAGGCGGTGGATGTTCGTCCTCCCACCCAGGTACTGCCGCTGGTGCGCGGCACCGAAGTCATGGACGGCGGCAGCGGCCTCTGGTTCTATCAGCAACGGCTGGAACAGCCGCTGGAGCAGGAGCTGAGTCAGGCGCTGGACGCCTTCTTCAAGGGACAAAAGGCCGAGTTCAGTCGGACTGCGCAGGGCTGGCGCAGCGATGGCCGGGCCATCGGCAGCGAACAACAGCACTTCAGCTGGCAGCTGGTGCCGGATGAGGTTCGCCGGGCGGTGGCCGTGCAGATCCGTATCGAGGGCGGTGACACCCAGCGGGCGCAGGACCGACAGCGGGCGGAAGCGGCTATGCTGAATGCCTTCTCGTTGTCTTATCAGCGTGAGCTGACCAAGCAGCAGAACCTGCTTGACCGCAGTCCCATCACGCTGACCCTGGATCAGGTTGAAGGTCGTTTACTGACCGATGAAGGCTACGACAGAAGCTGGAAACGACTGGTCGCCCTGTTGCCGCAGCTCGGCTTCGAGCTGACCAACCGCCAGCAGGCATTGGGCTATGTGGATGTGGAATTCGATGGTCTGAGTAAAGGCAAGTGGCGCGATCTGGGACTGCCGGCGCTGAATATTCCCGAGCAGGAATATCGTATTCAGCTCGGCGATCTGGGCGAGCAGAGCAGCATTACCCTGAGCGACAAGAACAAGGTGCCGGTGTCTGCCGACATTCTGAGCCAGCTGGCGCGCACCCTGAACGATGCCTTTCAGCGCACCGATCTGATCCGCTAAGCCCCGACCGGCTTTTACCCAGGATGACAGGCCCCGCAGTGACGGGGCTTTTTAGTATAATGCCGCCATGACCGACATCGAACCGGGCTTTATCCTGACCCGTCATAGCCGTGACCGGGCCGGCAGCACCGAAATCATCTACTGGCTCTGTACTCCACAGGGCCCGGTGCGCTTGCTGCTGTCCGGCGAGCGGCCGCTGCTGATGGTGCCCACCGAACGGCGGGAAGCGGTGGTGCAGAGCCTGGTACAGGCCGGCATCGGTCATCAATGGGCCGAGCCCGGTTTGCAGACCCTGGAGCATCAACCGGTGGCGGTACTCTATTTTACGACCATCGCCGATCACCGGGCCGCCGCCGAGTGCTTGCGTCGCGACGGCATCGGCGTGTTCGAAGATGACTTGCGGCTGCACGAACGCTTTTTGCTCAGTCGTTTTATCCGGGGCTCGGTGGACTTTATCGGGCAACTTCAACCTCAACCTCAACCTCAACCGGCCGCCGGTTATCGACAGTTCAGCCGGGTACGGCTCAAGCCCGGTGACTGGAGCCCGCGCTTTCGGGTGCTGTCTCTCGACATCGAATGCTCGGCCCGGGGCGAACTCTATTCCATCGGCCTCTATAGTGGTGAGAGTGATGCGCTGGCGCGGGTGCTGATGATAGGCAAGCCGGAGCCGGCTGACACCGACATTCGCTGGGTGGCGGACGAGCTGGCGCTGTTGCAAGCCTTGGAGCAGGAGCTGAACGGCCAGGATCCCGATATCATCATCGGCTGGAACCTGGTCGGCTTCGACATTCGGTTGTTGCTGCAGCGGGCGGCATTGCACGGCCTGCGCTTGCGGCTGGGGCGGGGCGGCGAGGCGGCCTTTCTGCGGGAGTCGGCCCACACCGGCCAGGTGTTTCTGACCCTGCCCGGACGGGTGGCGATAGACGGCATAGAAGCGCTCAAGACCGCCTGTTACCAGTTCGACAGCTTCAGTCTGGAGTCGGTGTCTCGCCAGTTGCTGGGGCGGGGCAAGCAGACCGAAGACGTGGAGCATCGGCTGGCGGCCATCAGCCGGGACTTTCGCCACAACAAGCCGAAACTCGCCGCCTACAATCTGGAAGACTGCCGCCTGGTGTGGGATATTTTCGAGCAGACCCGGCTGCTCGACTTTCTGCGTCTGCGCAGTCAGCTGACCGGCCTGGAGCTGGACCGGGTTGGCGGCTCGGTGGCCGCCTTTACCCAGGTGTATCTGCCGCACCTGCACCGGGCCGGTTTTGTGGCGCCCAACCTGCCCGCAGGTGGTGGCCTGGCCAGTCCCGGCGGTTACGTGATGGACTCGCGTCCCGGACTCTATCGCCATGTGCTGGTGCTGGATTTCAAGAGTCTGTATCCCGCCATTATCCGCACGTTCCGGATAGATCCGCTGGGGCTGGTGCTGGGCTTGCAGGAAGAGGATGCGATTCCCGGTTTTCGTGGGGCCCGGTTTTCTCGCCACCGGCATTTTCTGCCGGCCATCATAGCGCGTTTGTGGCAGGAGCGGGATCAGGCCAAGCGCGAGGGTGACGCGCCGCGTTCCCAGGCGATCAAGATACTGATGAACTCCTTCTACGGCGTGCTCGGCTCCGGCGGCTGCCGCTTCTACGATACCCGGCTGGCGTCCTCCATTACCCTGCGCGGTCACGAAATCATGCAGCAGACCGCCCGCTGGATCGAAGCCGAAGGCCACGAGGTGATCTACGGCGACACCGATTCGGTGTTTGTGCTGCTGACCGGCCATCACGACGAAGCCACGGCCAGCCGGGAGGGAGAGCGGCTGGCCGCGCTGATGACCGAACAATGGCAACGGCGGTTGGCGACGGAGCTGCAACTGGACAGTTGCCTGGAATTGCAGTTCGAACGCTATTACGCCCGTTTTCTGATGCCCACCATTCGCGGTCGGGAGCAGGGTTCCAAGAAGCGTTATGCGGGCCTGAGCATCAGCAAGGGCGTCGGCGAGCTGGTGTTCAAGGGGCTGGAGACGGTGCGCTCCGACTGGACGCCGCTGGCGCAGCAGTTTCAGACCGAGCTGTACCGGCTGGTGTTCGCTGACCGGGACCCGAGCGATTTTATTCGCCAGACCCTGGCGCAGACCCTGGCCGGGGAGCGGGATGCGGATCTGGTGTATCGCAAGCGCCTGCGTCGGCCGCTGGCCCAGTATGTAAAGTCGCAACCACCCCAGGTGCGGGCGGCGCGCCTGGCGGACGAGCACAATGCCCGGCGAGGCGTGCCCTTGCGTTATCAGCAGAAGGGGGTGATCCGTTACCTGATCACGGTGAACGGACCCGAGCCACTGGAATACCGGCACTCGGCCATCGATTATCAGCATTACGTCGACCGCCAGCTCAAGCCGGTGGCCGATGCCATACTGCCCTTCGCGGGCCTGAGCTTTGATGCATTAATCGGACAGCAACTCGGGTTGTTTTGATGGGTTTTCTTGGCTGTACGTCTGCTGAGCAGATCCCTTCGTCTTCTTCGTTAGCATCGACGCTGAACTTGCTCCTCCCCCTTGGCAGCGGAAATGCAGGCATGACAGCGGGTTTGCGCCAGGGGGAGGTTGGGAGGGGGTGTCGTCACGGTTGAGCGGAGTAACCCCTCCCCAGCCCTCCCCTTGCGTTGCACCCCGCTGTTATTCAGGTGATGCCGAGGCCAAGGGGAGGGTGCAATCGAGATCTGTAGTTCAGGGAAGGCGGAAGTCTCAATCCTTGCTCTTGTCGTTTTCTTTCTTGTCGTCGGCATGATAGCTGCCGGGAGGCACGCCCCAGTCGTCTTCCTTTTCCTTGCGTTCTTCCGTGTCCCAGTCTTTCAGCTTCATCTTGTCGCGGTCTTTCTTGACCGACCTTTCAACCTGCTTGGTGTCTTTGAGTGCGCCGACAAAGAGGCCGACGACAAACAATAACGGCAGGGCAATCCAGAGCCAGGTGCTCATGGCTTAATCCTCGGGTGTAGTGGTGATATAACGGGCAAAAATCTCGTCCAGTTGTTTAAGGATATGCGCTTTTCCCGCCACTGGCTGCCGTCGCAGGGTGTCGGCCACCAATGAGGGAGTCAGCAGGCCGGCACAGTCGGCGGCCTGCGGCCGGTAGCTCAGGTGCCAGGGCTCTATGGCCACACCGCCAAGGTCTCGCTGATAGGGCAGATAAAAGCCGAAGCGGGCCCTGTTGGCGGCCAGCCACTGGCTGAGCGGATAAAAATAACCGCCCGGCTCGTATTCCCAGGGTTCGAGCTGCAGCTTTTTCCCCGGGGGCAGCAGGGTCGGGTCGTAAATATCCAGATCCGTGCCCCAGTGGTGGCGACTGGTGCCGGGCAGGGCGCTCCAGTGCAATATGGCGTGCACCCGTTCGGGTGCGCTCAGGGCCAGGGCATCCAGTGGCCGGCTGTCGGCATCCAGCAGGGGTCGGCTGCCCTCGAACTTGCCGTTCCAGATGGCCAGCTGCCGCTCGAAACTGCGAAAGCTGGAGGCCGGCATCAGTTGAAAGCCGGCCTCGGCGGCCGCCGCCTGCATGGCCATGAAGGCGTCTCTGGCCTCGGCCTGCAGCCGGTGTCCCGGCTCGTTCAGGGCCACCAGGTGCGCCTCGCTCAGGCCAAGCAGGCAGAGCGGCTTCATGCCAGCAGACGCTCCAGAATGCCTTCATACATGTCGGTAAGCAGCTCCAGATCGGCAATTTTCACGCATTCGTTGAGCTTGTGAATGGTGGCATTGACCGGACCGAGTTCGATAACCTGAGCGCCGGTCTGGGCGATGAAGCGGCCGTCCGAGGTGCCTCCCGTGGTCAGCAGGGCCGGTTCCTGATGTTTGACCGC
Source organism: Oceanisphaera litoralis (assembly GCF_016907015.1). Lineage (GTDB taxonomy): Bacteria > Pseudomonadota > Gammaproteobacteria > Enterobacterales > Aeromonadaceae > Oceanimonas > Oceanimonas litoralis. The sequence continues at coordinate 146,052 of NZ_JAFBBE010000001.1, read as the reverse complement.
CTTGATGGCCTCCACGGTCGCTTCGACCAGATTGCCTTTGTCGGTCAGGAAGGGCTTGCCGTTGAGCAGCCAGTCGATGTGGTAGTCCAGGCCGTGGGCGTCGAGCATGCTGTGTACCCGGGCCTTGATGGTGTCTTCGTTCAGCTCGGTGCTGAAGCGGAAGTTGAACTGCACCTTGAACTCGCCCGGGATCACGTTGGAGGCGCCGGTGCCGGCCTGTACGTTGGCAATCTGGAAGCTGGTCGGCGGAAAGAAGTCGTTGCCCTTGTCCCATACCGTATTGGCCAGTTCGGTCAGCGCCGGGGCCGCCTTGTGCACCGGGTTGTCGGCCAGATGCGGGTAGGCCACATGACCCTGAATGCCCTTGACGGTCAGATCACCGGTCAGGGAGCCACGACGGCCGTTCTTGACCACGTCACCGACTTCATGGGTGGAGGAGGGCTCGCCCACCAGACACCAGGTAATTTTTTCGTTGCGGGCTTCCAGGGTGTCGATAACCCGGGTAGTGCCGTTGATAAAGGGGCCTTCTTCATCGCTGGTGATCAGAAAGGCGATGGAGCCCTGGTGATCCGGGTGCTCGGCAATGAAGCGCTCGGTGGCGACGACCATGGCCGCCAGCGAGCCCTTCATGTCGGCTGCGCCCCGGCCATGCAGGTAGCCGTCGATGTCGGTAGCCTCGAAGGGCGGGGTGTGCCACTGGTCGAGCGGGCCGGGGGGCACCACGTCGGTATGGCCGGCAAAGCAGAACAGCGGACCTTCGCTGCCCCGACGGGCCCACAAATTGGTGGTGTCATCAAACACCATGGTTTCCAGTTCAAAACCGAGGGCCTTGAGGCGCGCGCCCATCAGCTCCTGGCAGCCTTCGTCTTCGGGGGTCACGGAGGGACGGTTGATCAGGTCCCGGGTCAGGGCCAGCACGGCAGAGTCAGTCATTCTAATCCTTGATTATTTATTGATTATTTATTGATTATTAATTGATTACTTATTGGCTACTTATTAAATAGGCGGGCATACAGTTCGGGCTTGAAGCCCAGATGCAGCTCGTCGTCCAGTGCCAGCAAGGGCCGTTTGATCATGGCCGGATGCGCCTGCAGCAGGGCCGCGGCGGTGTCAGGGCCCAGGCTTGCCTTGTCGGCCTCGGGCAGGGCACGATAGGTGGTGCCTCGCTTGTTGAGCAGTTGCTCCCAGCCGAGTCGTTCCAGCCAGTGTTGCAGTTCGGTCGAGTCCAGGCCGTCGGCCCTGTGGTCGACGAAGCGGTAGTCGATACCCTGCTGATCCAGCCACTTGCGGGCTTTCTTGACGGTGTCGCAGTTTTTGATGCCGTAGAGTTTGATGGTCAAGATGGGGTCCTGTCAGTGCGTGGTCTGATGCATAGGCGGAATTCTGTCACTTAACCCCGGCCCCTGCAACAGGCCAGCGGGAAACATCAAACCTGGGCCGGCGCCATGATTCTTACCCGTCGGCAATATACACTGGCGCCCGGTGCAGGCTTTGGGTAAGGTGATCGTTTTTTGAGATTTCTGTCGCGGCCCGAGGCTGTTTCGGCACTGGCTTGACCGGCACGCTTTAGTCAGTTTGCCGCTTAACCATCAAAGAAAAGGGGAAGGGGTTGGAACTCAAGGAATACTGGAGCGATAGCGATCACTCCCGGGATTTTAAGCTCATCCGCATCGGTGTCGTGGCCGTTCGCTTTCGCTGGCTGGTGGCCTTGCTTATCATCGGTATCGCCGGCTGGATTGCCGTCGACTGGTGGGTACTGGATCCGGCGCAATTCAAGCTGCTGTGGAAGGCCCGGTTGATCACCGGCGTCATGCTGACCCCCCTGTTGCCGCTCAGTTATCTGTGCAAGCTTGACCGTCGCTGGATGGTGATGTCGTTATACACCCTGCTCGGAATTCTGCTGCTGTTCAATTTTGTCAGTCTGTGGAGTTTCCGGGACGGGGTCCCCATTCCGGTGGGGTACCTGGCCTTCCCCTATTTTCTGCTGGCCTTGCTGGCGGCGCTGCCGTTACCGATTCGTTTCGGCCTGCGGGTGGCGGTGGTGGTGATACTGGCGGTGCTGGGCACCGACTACTGGCTCGACGACCGTACCCTGGACAACGGCGAGCTGATCGACCGCATCTGGCTGTTGTTGTGTTTCAGCCTGACGATGATCTGGGTACAGGCCGGGCAGCTGCGCATGCTGCTGGACCTGTATCGGGAGTCGACCCGGGATCCCCTGACCCGCCTGATGAATCGTCGGCTGTTTTTACGTCAGCTGGAAGCGGTGCGTCACGATAGCGGTGCGGGTCAGCCCTACACCCTGATCCTGCTCGACCTCGATAAATTCAAGCGCCTCAACGACGACCATGGGCACCTGATGGGCGATGAAGTACTGGTCAGCGTGGCCACCACCATCATGGATATCTTCGGTCAGCAGGCTATCGCTGCCCGTTATGGCGGTGAAGAGTTCATGGTGCTGCTGCCCGAGACCCGGCTGGATCAGGGCGTGCGGCAGGCCGAAACCCTGCGCCTGGCCGTGGAATCACAGCCGGTGGAAAGCCCGCTGGATGAAAGTGAAGTCATGGTGACCCTCAGTGCCGGCGTGGTCGAAGGCCACCACGACAGCGCCACCAGCGAGGTGTTGCGTCTCGCCGACGAGGCGTTATATCGAGCCAAAAGCCGGGGTCGCAATTGTGTGGTGGCACATCCGTAGTCCAGCGGCCGTATAAGCACCCGCCGATGGTGGTTTGAGAGCGGGGCTTGGCTTATACTGGCCGGCGAGCCCCCCAACTCCCTTATTTGAATCATATTCTTCCCTCCGGGACTATAACTTGAGCGAGATGTCTATGCCCCAAGAGCATCATGAAAAACGTGCCCTCTATGTACCCTATGCAGGACCGACCCTGCTGGAAACCCCGCTGCTGAACAAGGGGGGAGCCTTCTCCAGGGAAGAGCGTATTTCGTTTAATCTGGAAGGCCTGCTGCCCCACAATATCGAGACCATCGAAGAACAGGCGTCCCGGGCATATAAGCAATACACCTCCTTTCAGAACGATCTCGACAAGCATATTTACCTGCGCAACATTCAGGATACCAACGAGACGCTGTTTTACCGTCTGGTGCAGAACCATCTGAGCAAGATGATGCCCATCATCTATACCCCGACCGTGGGGCAGGCCTGTGAAGAGTTTTCCAACATCTATCGCCGTGCCCGGGGCCTGTTCATTTCCTACCCGGACCGGGATCGTATCGACGACATACTGCAGAACGCCACCAAGCGCAACGTCAAGGTCATCGTCGTGACCGACGGTGAACGTATTCTGGGTCTGGGCGACCAGGGTATCGGTGGTATGGGTATTCCCATCGGCAAGCTGTCCCTGTACACAGCCTGTGGCGGCATTTCTCCGGCCTATACCCTGCCGGTGGTACTGGATGCGGGCACCAACAACCCGCAGTTGCTGAAAGATCCCATGTACATGGGCTGGCGCAACCCGCGGGTCACCGGTGAAGAGTACGAACAGTTCGTGGATGCCTTTATTCAGGCGGTCAAGCGTCGCTGGCCCAATGTGCTGCTGCAGTTCGAAGACTTCGCGCAGAAAAACGCCATGCCGTTGCTCAACCGTTACAAGGACGAGCTGTGCTGCTTCAACGATGACATTCAGGGCACCGCCGCCGTGACCCTTGGCTCCCTGATTGCCGCCTGTCAGGCCAGCGGCAGCAAGTTGTCCGAGAAAAAAGTGGCCTTCCTCGGCTCCGGCTCCGCCGGTTGTGGCATCGCCGAGCAGATAGTGGCACAGATGAAGGCCGAAGGCCTGAGCGATGAAAAGGCCCGCCAGCGGGTATTCATGGTCGACCGTTTCGGTCTTATCACCGACAACATGCCCAACCTGGTGGACTTTCAGCGCCCGCTGGCCCAGTCGCTCGATCACATCGGTGACTGGGAGACCGCCGGCGAGAACATTTCGCTGCTGGAGGTCATGCAGAACGGCAAGCCCGATATCCTGATCGGGGTGTCCGGCCAGCCGGGTCTGTTCACCAAAGAAGTGATCCAGACCATGCATGCCCACTGCGAGCGACCCATCGTGTTCCCGCTGTCCAACCCCACCTCTCGGGTAGAGGCGACGCCGGAAGACATCATCAACTGGACCGACGGCCAGGCACTGGTCGCTACCGGCAGCCCCTTCGCCCCGGTGGAGCACAAGGGCAAGCTGTATGAAATTGCCCAGTGCAACAACTCCTACATCTTCCCCGGCATCGGCCTGGGCGTACTGGCCTGCGGCGCCAAACGGGTGACCGATGCCATGTTGATGTCCTCCAGCCGGGCCCTGGCCGCCTGTTCGCCGCTGGCGCTGAACGGAGAGGGCGCCCTGCTGCCACCGCTGGAAGAAATCCAGAATGTGAGCCGTCAAATAGCCAAGATGGTCGCCAAAACCGCCCAGTTACAGGGGCAGGCGTTGCAGATTTCCGACGCCGCGCTGGATGAGGCGATTGAAGCCAACTTCTGGCAGCCGGAATACCGCAAGTACCGTCGCGTCACTTTCTAAGACGAACGCCGAAGACGACATCAAGGCATGCCGCGGCATGCCTTGTTTGCTCCTGGGGTGGAAGACAACGCCATTTTGTGACGGGGTTTTTATTGAAAAGCACGAGTTCGTCCCCATATTGCTTAACCTGAGTCGTAGCGACCCTCGACGCTGCTGGGTTGCCCCGTTATAATGCCGCGTCTAATTTACCGCGAAGGCGCTGTTTGTCGCGAAAGCACAGAAGTTGCGAATACAGGGGTTACACAAACACTTGTTGCAACAACACTGCGGTCGCGAAGACCAGTGTCTTCACCAGGATTCAAGCAAGCAGCCCAGGCTGTTTTAAATCAATCACAGGGTCAGCACCACGGTGCTGAAGAAAATTGAGGTAGAAGAATGCAAGTTTCAGTAGAAACGACTCAAGGCCTGGAGCGCCGCCTGACCATTACCGTACCTGCCGACAAGGTAGAAGGCGAAGTGAACAGCCGCCTGCGTCAACTGGCCAAGACCCGCCGTATCGACGGTTTCCGTCCCGGCAAGGCACCGTTGACCGTGATCAAGAAAATGTTCGGTGCCTCCGTTGAAGCCGACGTGGCCGGCGAACTGATGCAGCGCAACTTCTTCGAAGCGGTGATCAGCGAGAAACTGAACCCGGCCGGCATGCCGAGCATGGAGCCTTCCGCCCTGAAAGCCGGTGAAGACTTCACCTTTACCGCTACCTTCGAAGTGTATCCGGAAGTCGCGGTACAGGGTCTGGACGCCATCAGCGTCGAGAAGCCCCAGGCTGAAGTGACCGATGCCGATCTGGACAAGATGATCGACACCCTGCGCAAGCAGCACGCCGACTGGGTTGCCGTTGAGCGCGAAGCCGCCACCGACGACCGGGTGACCATGAACTTCGTGGGCTCCGTTGACGGCGAAGAGTTCGAAGGCGGCGCCGCCGAAGACTTCGTGCTGGTACTGGGCTCCGGCCGCATGATCCCGGGCTTCGAAGAAGGCCTGATGGGCAAGAAAGTCGGTGACGACTTCACCCTGGAAGTGACCTTTCCCGAGGAATATCACGCCGAAAACCTGAAAGGCAAGCCGGCTCAGTTCGCCATTGCCGTAACCAAGGTTGAAGCGCAGCAGCTGCCCGAGCTGACCGAAGAATTCGTCCAGCGTTTCGGCATTGCCGATGGCGCCGTCGACGGCCTGAAGGCCGAAGTACGCAAGAACATGGAGCGCGAGCTGGCTCAGGCCCTGAAAGCCTCCGTGAAAGAGCAGGTGCTCGACGGTCTGCTGGAGCAGAACCCGGTTGACGTACCCAAGTCATTGATCGACAACGAAATCGAAACCCTGCGCAAGCAGGCGCTGCAGCGCTTCGGTGGTATGGATCCGAAGAATGCACCGCAACTGCCGGCCGAGCTGTTCCAGGAACAGGCCGAGCGTCGCGTACGCGTCGGTCTGCTGCTGGGCGAAGTGATCAAGGCCAACGAGATCAAGGCCGACGACGCCAAGGTGCAGGAAATCATCGCCTCAATGTCCGCTGCCTACGAAGATCCGTCCGAAGTGGTTGCCTACTACAACGACAATCCGGAGCTGCTGGAAAACGTGCGTAACCTGGCCATCGAAGATCAGGCTATCGAGCTCGTACTGAGCCAGGCCAAGGTGTCTGACAAGCAGGTCAACTTCGACGACGTGATGAACAAGCCGGGCACTGGCGCTTAAGAACCATTTGACTTAGGCATCAAGCTCTTGCGTATAATGGCCCCAGTGTGAGTGCACTTGGGCCATTTTGTTTTGGGGACAATATCTTATGTCAAATATCCATGATTCGATGACGAGCGGGCCCCTGGCTGCCCTGATCCCCATGGTGGTGGAGCAAACCGCCAAGGGTGAACGTTCCTACGATATCTATTCTCGCCTGCTGAAAGAGCGGGTGATCTTCCTGACCGGTCAGGTCGAAGACCACATGGCCAACCTGATCTGCGCCCAGCTGCTGTTTCTGGAGTCGGAAAATCCGGAGAAGGATATCTATCTGTATATCAATTCTCCGGGCGGCTCGGTCACGGCCGGCATGTCGATTTACGACACCATGCAGTTCATCAAACCGAACGTCAGCACGGTGTGCATGGGCCAGGCCTGCTCCATGGGGGCTTTCCTGCTGGCCGGCGGTGCTGCCGGCAAGCGCTTTGTGCTGCCCAACAGCCGGGTGATGATCCATCAGCCGCTGGGTGGTTTTCAGGGCCAGGCGTCGGACATTCAGATCCACGCCAAGGAAATTCTGTATATCAAAGAAAAGCTCAATCGTCTGCTGGCCGAGCATACCGGTCAGGATCTGTCGATTATCGAGCGCGATACCGACCGTGACAACTTCATGTCCGCCGAACAGGCCAAAGAATACGGTCTGGTCGACGAGGTGCTGTTCAAGCGCGATTGAGCAAAGCGGGGTGGGGTGCTGTACACTCTTTGAACAAGAGGTAAGTAGGCACTCCTCAGCCTGTACGCATACGAGGTGAGTGAATGACTGATAAACGCAAGGGCGAAGGGGATGGCGGCAAGTTGCTGTACTGTTCTTTTTGCGGTAAAAGCCAACACGAAGTACGCAAGCTCATTGCCGGCCCTTCCGTCTACATTTGTGACGAATGTGTCGAGCTGTGCGAAGACATCATTCGGGAAGAGATCAAGGATATTTCGCCGAAGCGGGAAGGCAATGCCTTGCCGACGCCGCACGAAATCCGCGCCAACCTGGATGACTACGTCATCGGTCAGGATCATGCCAAAAAAGTACTGGCAGTGGCGGTCTACAACCACTACAAGCGGCTGCACAACGTGGGCGCGACCGATGGCGTCGAGCTGGGCAAGTCCAACATTCTGCTGATCGGCCCGACCGGTTGCGGCAAAACCCTGCTGGCCGAAACCATGGCTCGCTTGCTGGATGTACCTTTCACCATGGCGGATGCCACCACCCTGACCGAAGCCGGTTACGTGGGGGAAGACGTCGAGAACATCATCCAGAAGCTGCTGCAGAAATGCGACTACGATGTGGAAAAAGCCCAGCGCGGCATCGTCTATATCGATGAAATCGACAAGATTTCCCGCAAGTCCGACAATCCCTCCATCACCCGTGACGTGTCGGGCGAAGGGGTGCAGCAGGCGCTGCTCAAGCTGATTGAAGGCACGGTGGCATCGGTACCGCCCCAGGGCGGACGCAAGCACCCGCAGCAGGAATTTCTGCAGGTTGATACCTCCAAGATCCTGTTTATCTGTGGCGGTGCCTTTGCCGGTCTGGACAAGGTGATTGAGCAGCGCATGGACAAGGGCACCGGCATCGGTTTCGGTGCCGAGGTGAAAGCCAAGGACGATCGTTCTTCCCTGAGCGAAATCTTTACCCGGGTCGAGCCCGAGGATCTGGTCAAGTACGGCCTGATCCCCGAGTTTATCGGTCGTCTGCCGGTGGTCGCCACCCTGACCGAGCTGGATGAAGATGCGCTGGTACAGATACTGTCCGAGCCCAAGAACGCGCTCACCAAGCAATATGGCGCCCTGTTTGCGTTGGAAGACGTAGAGCTGGAGTTCCGTGACGATGCGCTGCGCGCCATTGCCCACAAGGCGATGGAACGCAAAACCGGTGCTCGTGGTCTGCGCTCCATCGTGGAAGCCGTGTTGCTCGATACCATGTACGATCTGCCGACACAGAACGAGGTCGCCAAGGTGGTGGTGGATGAAACCGTGATCAAGGGTGAATCCGCTCCTCTTCTGATTTATCAGAAAGGGGAGACTCAGGCGGCCTCTGGCGACTGAGTGCGTTATTTTTGACCGATTAAAAGGGGCTTTATGCCCCTTTTTCTGTTTTTGCGTGCCTGGTGATTGAATCTGATGATCTCGCCCCCATATACTGCCCAAGCGCTAACATATTGCATTCAAGCCGAGAGGACACTATGACCCTAGAGCGTTCCGAACGCATCGAAACCCCTGTTCTGCCTCTCCGTGACGTGGTGGTATACCCTCATATGGTGATCCCGCTGTTTGTGGGACGGGATAAATCCATCCGCTGTCTCGAGGCAGCCATGGAGCAGGACAAGAAGGTACTGCTGATCGCACAGAAAGAGGCGGCTACCGACGATCCACAGGCCGATGACCTCTATCAGGTCGGTACCATCGCCAATATACTGCAACTGCTCAAACTGCCCGACGGTACCGTCAAGGTGCTGGTCGAAGGCGGCCAGCGTGCCCGCATGGAGGACTTGCGCGAACAGGACGGTTACTTTGTGGCCGAGGCTCAGTACCTGGAGACCGCCGCCCTGGAGGAGCGCGAACAGGAAGTGCTGGTCCGCTCGGCTATTACCCAGTTCGAAAGTTACATCAAACTCAACAAGAAAATTCCGCCCGAGGTGCTGACGTCGCTGTCTGCCATCGAAGATGCGGCGCGGCTGGCCGATACCATGGCCGCGCACATGCCGCTCAAGCTGGAAGACAAGCAGAAGGTGCTGGAAATTGCCGAGGTTGGCGAGCGACTCGAATACCTGATGGCGATGATGGAGTCGGAAATCGACGTGCTGCAGGTAGAACGCCGCATTCGCGCCCGCGTCAAGAAACAGATGGAAAAGAGCCAGCGCGAGTACTATCTGAATGAGCAGATGAAGGCGATTCAGAAAGAGCTGGGCGATATGGACGAGGTGCCCGATGAGTTCGAGGCGCTGCAGCAGAAAGTCGAAGACGCCGGCATGACCGAAGAGGCCCGGCAGAAAACCGACGCCGAGCTGGCCAAACTGAAGATGATGTCGCCGATGTCGGCGGAAGCCACCGTGGTTCGCGGCTACATCGACTGGATGGTTGCGGTGCCCTGGAAGAAAAAATCCAAGGTGAAAAAGGATCTGGCCAAGGCGGAAGAAACTCTGAACGCCGATCACTATGGCCTGGAAAAGGTCAAGGAACGCATCATCGAGTACCTGGCGGTACAGAGCCGGACCAGCAAGCTGAAAGGGCCCATACTGTGCCTGGTCGGGCCGCCCGGCGTCGGCAAGACCTCGCTCGGCCAGTCCATCGCCAAGGCTACCGGTCGTAAATACGTGCGCATGGCGCTGGGCGGTGTGCGGGACGAGGCGGAAATTCGTGGTCATCGCCGTACCTACATCGGTTCCATGCCCGGCAAGCTTATTCAGAAAATGGCCAAGGTGGGCGTACGCAATCCGCTGTTCCTGCTCGATGAAATCGACAAGATGGCGTCCGACATGCGTGGCGACCCGGCGTCGGCCTTGCTGGAAGTACTGGATCCGGAGCAGAACCACAGTTTCAACGATCACTATCTGGAAGTGGATTATGACCTGTCGGACGTGATGTTCGTGGCCACCTCCAACTCCATGCATATTCCGGGTCCGCTGCTGGATCGGATGGAAGTGATCCGGCTGTCGGGTTATACCGAAGACGAAAAACTGAACATTGCCAAGAACCACCTGCTGTCCAAGCAGATCAGCCGTAACGGCCTGAAAGAAAGCGAAATAGTGGTGGAAGATTCGGCGATTATCGGCATCATTCGTTATTACAGCCGTGAGGCCGGGGTGCGTAATCTGGAGCGGGAAATCTCCAAGCTGTGTCGCAAGGCGGTGAAGGAAATACTGCTCAATAAAGACATCAAGCAGGTGGTGATCAACCAGGATAATCTGAAAGATTACCTGGGTGTGCAGCGCTTCGATTACGGCAAGGCCGAAGAACATAACCAGATAGGCCAGGTGACCGGCCTGGCCTGGACCGAAGTGGGGGGCGAACTGCTCACCATAGAGGTGGCCAACGTGCCCGGCAAGGGCAAGCTGGCCTATACCGGCTCCCTGGGCGACGTCATGAAAGAATCGGTGCAGGCGGCGATGACGGTGGTGCGTTCCCGCGCCGACAAGTGGCGCATTAACAGCGACTTCCACGAAAAGCGGGATATTCATGTGCACGTGCCGGAAGGGGCGACCCCGAAAGACGGCCCGAGTGCGGGTGTGGCCATGTGTACCGCGCTGGTGTCCAGCCTGACCGGCAACCCGGTGCGCGCCGATGTGGCCATGACCGGCGAGATCACCCTGCGCGGCGAAGTGCTGCCCATCGGTGGCCTCAAGGAAAAGCTGCTGGCGGCGCGGCGTGGTGGTATCAAGCGGGTACTGATCCCGAAAGAAAACGAGCGGGATCTGGAAGACATTCCGGCCAACGTCAAACAGGATCTGGAGATTCATCCGGTACGCTGGATAGAGGAAGTACTGGAATTGGCGCTGGAACAGCCCCCGGAAGCCTTTTCCGTGGCCACGGCCTGAGCTTTTTCGCCGTAACCCGTGGTTTCAGGCTTGTCAGCAGCCCTGACTCGCAGTAGCCTTGGGTGAAATTATGTGGCCGACCCCCGACATGGACGATGCCGGGGGTCGGCAGAGCGGCGCTTGATAAGCCGATGGGCGCTGTCATCCATCAATAACAATATCGAAGTTAAGCTTGTGTCGGCTGCTCAATGTCAGCCGGCCAACGTAAAAACGACAAGGGGAATGACTGTGAATAAATCTCAACTGATTGACAAGATTGCCGACGGCGCCGACATCACCAAGGCTTCTGCCGGCCGTGCGCTCGACGCCTTTGTTGAGGCGGTGACCGAGTCACTGCAGGAAGGTGATCAGGTGTCTCTGGTTGGGTTTGGTACCTTTGCCGTGCGTGAACGTGCTGCCCGTACCGGCCGTAATCCGCAAACCGGTGCGGCCATCGAGATTGCTGCCGCCAAGACGCCCGCCTTCAAGGCCGGTAAAGCACTGAAAGACGCGGTTAATTAAGCGACGCTTTTATTGGGCTTTTGGGTCCGGCAGCTCATGACTCGAAAGGCGCATCACAAGGTGCGCTTTTTTTTTTCGGGGCAGGCGGCATTACCCTCTATCGGGAGTAACGACACCTTATGTTTTTTGACAAATTAAGAGCGGGTGCCCAGGGCACCGTCTCCAAAGTCATTCTGATATTGATTATCTTATCTTTTGCTCTGGCCGGCGTAGGCAGCTATGTCACTCGGCCGACGGTGGAAGTGGCCGCCGTGGTGAACGGTGACGACATCAATGCTCAGGCGCTGGAAAACGCCTATCGCAACGAGCGAGCCCGGCTGGAAAATCAGCTCGGGCCCCAGTTCAGCCAGCTGCTGGGCGACCCCCAGTATGTGGCGCAGATCCGTCGTTCGGTACTGGAGCAAATGGTTGAACAGCGATTGATCGACCAGAAGGTGCAGGAGCTGGGTCTCTATGCCAGCGATGAGCAGGTACGCAATGCCATCCGCGCCTTGCCGGAGTTTCAGCAGGACGGCCGCTTCAACAACGAACGCTACCTGCAACTGCTGGCTCGCAGCGGCATGAGTGCCGAACAGCTGCGCGACAGCGTGCGCCAGGACTTGAGCCGCCAGCTGTTGCTGAATGCGCTGATCGGCTCGGGCTTCAGCCTGGAAGCCGAAGCCGGCTGGCTGGATCGACTGAGCCGTCAGCAGCGGGATGCCGAACTGGTGCGCCTGCCACTGGCCGACTTCAGCGCCAGGATAGAGCTGACCGAAGATCAGGTGAAAACCTACTATCAGCAACAGCCACAGCAGTTTCAGCGCCCCGAGCAGGTGAAAGTGGATTACCTGCTGCTGGATGCCGATGCGGTGTCGGCCGAGGATATCGACGAGCAGGCCATCGAGGCCGAATACCAGGCCAACCTGGCCAGCTATAGTCAGCCCGAGCAGCGCAAGGTCGCCCACATCATGATCAACAAGGGGGACGATGCCGAGCAGACCATCAAGGCCATCGGCGAGCGTCTGGCCGCCGGCGAGTCGTTTGCAGCGCTGGCTCAGGCGGAGTCGGATGATATCTTCTCCGGTGCTCAAGGCGGTGAACTGGAGTGGATGGAACAGGGGACCCTGGATCCGGCCTTTGACCAGGCGGCCTTTGCCCTGACCAAGGTCGGTGAGGTTTCTCCCGTGGTCGAGAGCGAATTCGGTCTGCACCTGATCACCCTGCTGGACAAGCGCGAGAGCAAGACCAAACCGCTGGCAGACGTGCGCGATACCATTGCCCAGCGTCTGGCGCAGGAACAGGCGGCCAACGCCTTTTACGAGCAGGAACAGCGCCTGGCCGAGCTGGCCTTCGAGTTTCCCGACTCGCTGGACATGGCGGCACAGGAACTGGGTCTGACCGTGACCTCGACCGATTACTTCTCCGTTGAGGATGCACCGGCTGCGCTTCAGGATCCGCGTGTGCTGACTCAGGCATTCTCCATCGATCTGCGTGAGCAGGGCATGAACTCGGAACTGATTGAGCTGGGCAGCAACAAGGCGCTGGTGATTCACGTGACCGACTATCGTCCGGCGGCGGTACGCGACTTTGATGAAGTGCGTGCACAGGCGCGGGAACTGACGCTGGCCGCCAGGGCCCGCGAACTGACGGAACAGGCGGCGGTTGAATTGCAGCAGGCCTGGGCGGCCGGCGAGCAGCAAGCCTGGTTGGAACGGCATGGGCTGGCGGTGACAGAGCTGAAGGGCGTGACGCGCGAAAGCGAGCAGGATCCGGCGGTGCTGGATGCCCTCTTTGCCATGCCGGCGCCGCAGGAGGAGCCCAGCCTGCACGGTGTGGCGCTGGCCGGTGGCGATCAGATGGTGCTCAAGCTGAACGCGGTCAGCACCCCGGAATCGCCCTCCGAGTTGCTGGCACAAATCCGCCAGGGGCAGAGCGGCCTGCAGGGGCAGCGCGAATATTTGAGCCTGATCGGTGCGCTCAAGGCATCGGCCGATATCGAGTATCGTCAGTCGACAGCCCAGAACGACGACTTCTGATAACACTTAATAATACAAGGCGCTTCGGCGCCTTTTTTCTTTCATGCTTGCCGCCTCTGTCCGGAAGAACCTTATTGCCAATATCCATGTGATTTGATAATAAAGAGTTGTCGAATTGACGAAATTGGCTTTATAGACTATCAAAAGGTTCAATGTGGGGCGTCGGACCTGTTTGTGTACCGGCAGGTTTCCTTTTCATCAGCATCTTCGCTATGATGCCAAGCTTGGGTAAAGTGTTATATGATAAGCATGTTAACGCAGTCGGAGATCATCTTTTGATTAACGTATTCCTGGTTGATGACCATGAGTTAGTGCGCACAGGGATCCGACGCATATTAGAAGACGTCAAGGGAATGAAGGTGCTGGGCGAGGCCAAAAGCGGCGAAGACGCCGTGCAATGGTGTCGGGAACAGCATCCGGACGTCGTATTAATGGACATGAACATGCCGGGCATCGGTGGCCTGGAAGCCACCCGCAAAATATTGCGTTTTAATCCGGATGTAAAAATCATCGTCCTGACCATTCATACCGAAAATCCCTTTCCCACCAAGGTAATGCAGGCGGGAGCCTCCGGTTACCTGACCAAGGGAGCCGGGCCGGAAGAAATGATTAACGCCATACGTCTGGTGCACAGCGGCCAACGTTATATTTCGCCGGAAATAGCCCAGCGCATGGCGCTGAGCCAGTTTTCCAACGAAGAAAACCCGTTCAAGCAGTTATCCGAACGAGAACTGCAGATCATGTTGATGATTACCAAGGGTCAAAGGGTCACCGATATATCCGAGCAGCTTAATCTGAGCCCGAAAACCGTAAACAGTTACCGGTATCGATTGTTCAGCAAGCTGGATATTAATGGTGACGTGGAGCTGACCCATCTGGCTATTCGTTACGGCATGCTGGACGCAGAAAAGATTTAACGGCTGATGAGTCAGTCCTTTGATAGCAAAGCCTTTCTCAAGGTAGTCACGGAACATCCCGGCGTTTATCTGATGTTTGATGAAGCCGGGGCCATTATTTACGTCGGTAAAGCCAAAAACCTGAAAAAACGGCTGTCTTCCTATTTCCGCACCCATGTCAGCGGCGAGAAAACCCGCGCCCTGGTGCGCCAGATCCATGATGTACAGGTAACGGTCACCCACACCGAAACCGAAGCGCTTATTCTTGAGCACAACCTGATCAAGCAGCATCTGCCACGCTATAACGTATTGTTGCGTGACGACAAATCCTACCCCTACATCATCATCACGGACCATCGCCACCCGCGTATCGGTTTGCACCGGGGGGCGCGCAAGAAAAAGGGCGAATACTTCGGCCCCTATCCCAACGGCGCGGCGGTGCGCGAAAGCCTGCACCTGATGCAGAAGCTGTTTCCGGTGCGCCAGTGTGAAGACAGTGTCTATGCCAACCGCTCTCGCCCCTGCCTCATGTATCAGCTCAAGCGTTGTGCCGGCCCCTGTGTCAGCGGCCTGGTCAGCGACGAGGAATATGCCCACCAGCTGCAACTGGCGCGGCTGTTTCTGCAGGGCAAGAACCAGCAGGTGCTGACCAATCTGGCCGACAGCATGGAGCAGGCAAGCCAGGCGCTGCGCTTTGAAGAGGCAGCCCGGTTTCGGGATCAGTTGCAGGCCCTGCGCCGGGTGCAGGAACAGCAGTTTGTGAGCGGCAATGTGCTGGACGATCTCGATGTGATCGGCCTGGCGGTCTCCCGCAGCCAGGCGTGTGTGCAGGTGCTGTTTATTCGCCAGGGCAAGGTGCTGGGCAGCCGCAGTTATTTCCCCAAAATGCCGCCGGATACCGACGGAGAAGAAATACTGCAAAGCTTTATACTGCAGTTTTATCTGGCCGGCATCGGCGGCCGGGAAGCCCCCGCCGAAATTCTGCTCGACCACAGCCTGCCCGATGAAGAGATACTGGGCGAGACCCTGAGCCAGCATTATGGCCGCCGCATAAAAGTGCGCAGCCGTACCCGCTCGGAACGGGCGCGTTTTATCAGGCTGGCCCGAACCAATGCCGAGACCGCGCTGGCCAGCCGACTGGCCCACAAGAGCACCCAGCGCCAACGGCTGCTGCAGCTGGAAGAGGTGCTGGCCTGTCCGCCAGTGACCCGCATGGAATGTTTCGATATTTCCCACACCATGGGCGAGAAAACCGTCGCATCCTGCGTGGTATTCAATCAGGAAGGGCCGCAGAAGAGCGAGTATCGCCGTTTCAACATCAGCGGTATTACCCCCGGCGACGACTACGCCGCCATGGAGCAGGCCCTGAGCCGGCGCTTTCATCAGGCGGATATCGATAAACTGCCCGATATCCTGTTTATCGATGGCGGCCTGGGGCAACTGACCAGGGCCGAAGAGGTCATTGCCCGTGAGCTGGCCGACAGTCCGCGTCAGCCGCTATTGATAGGGGTGGCCAAGGGCGTGACCCGCAAGGCGGGGCTGGAGACGCTGATCATGGGTGGCAGCCACGACGAACGGCACCTGCCGGCAGACATGCCGGCATTGCACCTTATTCAGCATATTCGTGATGAATCACACCGTTTTGCCATTAGCGGCCATCGCGCCCAGCGGGGCAAGGCGCGCACCACCAGTACCCTGGAGACCATTCCCGGCGTGGGGGTCAAGCGACGACAGGCGCTGCTGAAGTATCTGGGGGGTATTCAGGAAGTAAAACGGGCCAGCGTGGATGAGCTGGCCAAGGTGCCGGGAATAAGCCTGGCGCTGGCAGAAAAAATTCACGATGCGTTGCATCACTGAGCCGCATCATGCACCATGTAGCGGCATGATCCACTGGCCTGAAAATAATGATAAATATTCCTAATTCTCTGACGTTTTTCCGACTTCTGCTGATCCCGGTATTCATAGTGCTGTTTTATCTGCCGGTGGAGGGGGCTTACCTTTGGGCGGCGGCGGTATTTACCTTTGCCGCCATAACCGACTGGCTTGATGGTTTTCTCGCTCGCAAGCTGGAGCAGAGCACCCCCTTTGGTGCCTTTCTCGACCCGGTTGCCGACAAGGTGATGGTGGCGGCGGCCCTGGTGATTATCGTCGAGGATTACAGCAGCCCGCTGGTGACCATTCCCGCCATGATCATGATAGGGCGCGAAATTATCATTTCGGCCCTGCGCGAGTGGATGGCCGAAATCGGCCAGCGCTCCCAGGTGGCGGTGAGCTGGATTGGCAAGTGGAAAACCACCATTCAGATGCTGGCACTGATCGGCCTGATCTGGCAGCAGAGCCTTTACATGATCTGGGGCAGCTACGGGCTCTTGTATGTGGCCACCGGCCTGACCCTGTATTCGGCTTACGATTATCTTAAAGCCGCCTGGGGCGACCTGACCCGCCCTGCCTGACCCGGTATTATCTGCCCGAGCACCAATGAAGCAGGGCAGAGGGATAAGCAGCCAGAAACTGCAGTAAAACAGGCATTTACGCATAAAAAATGTGCGAACGGCACAATAAAGACAGATTACAGTTGACTGCGCGACGGCCATCATTAGAATGCAACGTCATCTGAAAGACCTCTTTTATGGCGCGTTAGCAAAGCGGTTATGCAGCGGATTGCAAATCCGTTCAGTCCGGTTCGACTCCGGAACGCGCCTCCACTTCTTCTTCAAGAAGCATCTACTGCCCGGATGGTGAAATCGGTAGACACAAGGGATTTAAAATCCCTCGCTCGTAAGGGCGTGCCGGTTCAAGTCCGGCTCCGGGCACCATATTCAACAAAAAAGCCGTTCCAACAGCGAACGGCTTTTTTGTGCCCGACGTTCCTGTTTTCTGCCGACACTCATACCAATCTAAATAAAAATATGATCTATTTTAAAGCTGGGCACGAGAGGCAACAGAGTCACCTCCCTCGACACGCCACTGAGCTAGCCATCTTTGCTGGGTAACGGCTGCGAATATTCACTGGATATTCAGCCCATTACCCAACAAAGATATGCGGCAGCAAGCTGCCCCATGGGGGATCGGAAATGCCATTCATGGCATCGCAAACTCGTGTTATTAGGGTGTGAGAACTTGAGTAATACTATTTTTCTCTTTTATATCAATAACCTACTGACAATCGTCAACAGGCCCTAATATGTTCGCTCTCTTTTTTGTGTGTAATGGTGTGTACTAGTTGCGTTTTGTGTGTGCGCGTGTGTATAGTTATCACACTTGATTAGGAGGTTAAATGACGTCAGGTGACCTGATCAAGGAATTGAAGTCTGCAGGCTGCGAACTTGAACGGCAAGGGAAGGGGAGCCACCAGGTATGGTACTCGCCGATTACGGGAAAAAAATTCGTCGTCCCGCATCCTAAAAAGTCGTTACCTGTGGGAACTCTCAAATCCATTAAGAAAGCGGCGGGGATTTAATCCCCCCTGCTCCTTGCCTGACATAGTTTTAGCGGAGGTACTTATGTTGTTTTCAGTCGGTGTTGAATATCCGTCACATGATGGGGAGGCGCTCGGCCTGGTAGTGCCTGCGCTATGCAATGATGACTATGCCTGTTTTAGTGCTGCCGACAGCGAAGAACAAGTAAAGGTGATGGCCACCGAAGCCATTGCCATAGTGGTGGAAGAAATGGTGAGTAACGGTATCAGCGTCGATAGCATCAAAGATTTGGGGCCGCGTCATTATCGACAGTTAGCAGACTACGATCACTGCGATGGCTGGTTACTGCTGGACGTGGATTTAACCGAGTTTATGGGTAAGCCGAAACGCATCAACGTCAGCTTGCCCGATGGTCTTATTCAACTGATTGATTCCCGAGTGAAAGCGTCACATGGGGAATATAAAGATCGCAGTCACTTTCTGGCGGTGGCCAGCCGTCACGAACTGGAAGAGCGAAGCCTCTGACACATAAACACCAAGCCCTTGCCGGTTCTCAACAGGCAGGGGCTCAGTTTTTTAAGAGTGCCAAGTGTGACCGGTCACAGCGCCAAACGCTCGGGATAGTTATCACTTAGCTATAGAGCCGCATCTCCAGTACGCTGGTGATAGAACTGCCATTCCAGCAGTATTCAAAATGCTTGGCTTGGCAGAGTTCGGTGATAAGTCTTGGCTTGAAAAGCACAAAACAGTCATTCCCGGCATGCCTGACCGAGCGGTATTTTAATCCATCAGCACCATTACTACGATGCTCGTTCGCGAACGCCTGGCTGTGGCTGTAATCGGTTGGGTGGTAGAGGTTGGAAGACAAATGCTGCGTATCGGTAATGTCTACCAGGCCGGCACTAAACCGAGCGAAAAGAGAGCGCATTTGAATGCGTTGAGCCGGCTCATTGGTATAGCCATACAACCGCTCTTGGTGATACAAGGTCTCTTTAATCGCCGTATCGAGCGAGGGGGCACAGTAGTAGCCACCAAAGTCGCCCGTGGTAAAGCGAGCGCCTTCCGGATTGATATGGGTGAACGCGGCCATGGCGTAACTGGCATGAGCTATCCCAACCAGCCAATCTCCTTTGGGCACCAGATTAAGATCGCCGGCTTCTTCTTGTAGCCGCGGATTCGTCATGGCTTCTACCGCATACACGGCTTCCAGCTCGTCAACGGTCGCCACGTCTTCATAGAGGCCTATCGGCGGGTACTTGCTGGGTATCAGCCGGTAGCATTCCTGTCCTTGAAGCTGTGCAACCTGAAGTTCTTCGCTCAAGCCATGCCTCCACGCCAGGCATTCAGTCTTTTGGACACTTCATACAGGTCGGCCACCCGGCCATGAGTCATCACGTCCATCGCGCTCTTGCCTGCAAAGAAGGGGTGCTGGTTGGGCTTGCGTACCCACCCGTAAACACTGTCTTCGGCAGTGAACAGGAGGCGCAGACTCTTATGGATGTTGAGGATATAGCTCATACGCTCCAGTGTGTCCGGGCTTAGACGAATACCCCCATGCATTGCCTTGTATTTGTTCAATGTTGAACGGGAGTGAATACCCAGTAGAGCCAGCTGCTCCTGGGTGGAACAGTGCCATTTGTCTAAAATTTTGAAGACGACCGGAAGCGCCTTGCTCAGGTCTGGGCCTTGCTTTGATTGGGCCGGTAACACTTGTGACATCATGCCACCCTCCTGCAATGCGTAACGCCCGAAGCGATAGCCTTGGGCGCTGGAGTGTTAGTCAACTTAGGTTTACTTTAAGGTTTACTTTAGTTTATTTGTACATAAATGAACAGTTTTGTTCCGGGTGACCGGTCACGGTCCTTTAGGGGATGAAGCAGATTGAAATTCTCTTTTTTATGCTGTTTCGCTGAATTCATCGTGACCGGAAAAATAAAAAGGCGCAATCAGCACCTTTAATAACGATGGAATAGCCGAGGGCTTAGGCCTGTTTCAGAGAAAGCTCGTCGGTCATTTCGCCCAGATCCACTTCATGTCCTTCCCGAACCTGTTCTAGGGTACTACGTAGCAGGCGCTTTTTCTCTGCGTCTGCAAAACGGGTCAGAATTTGCCGTATCAGCGGCTGGTAACCCAGGCCGTTCAGTTCCGCAATCATCTTCAGGTCTTCGATAAGGCCTTTCTGTAGCCTGATTGATATCATCTGTAGTTCCAGAGCATCGTTGATGCTCTGTTCGGTGGACTGTGAGGATACCTTTACCGATGCCTCATCCCGACCGAGTTCCCCGCTTTCCCACGCCTGGTCGGAAGCCGGTACCTTGTTTGCCTTAGGTTGAGTGCTCATGTTCTATCTCCTGCCTTAGTAGGCGTACTTCTTGTAGATGGCCAGCTCTGTGGTGTTAGGTGCATAAGCGGTGCGGATGATGATGTCTCCGCCCTTCGCTATGAACACTACCTTGAGTTTTCGGCCGTAGTCAGTTTCAGCAATGAACCATTGAGTAGGGGGATCTGACTTATGCTCTTCCCGATTATCTTCCAGAAAGGCCCCGTCACGGTTCGCAAATGACTCTAAAATTTCGCGTTTTTCTACTTGGTGTTTATCTCTGAGCTTTTCAGCAATGTTTCTCGATATTTTTAGCACTGCGCAGATCCCTTAGTAAGCCAGCATGGCTCTGTTGCTGGCGACCTTGTATATACAGCGTATATCTTTGATCCGTTCTTATCAATCCGTATTCTTGCCTATTGGGCATTATTGCGGCACCAGACTACCCCGCCATGCAGGCATCGAGTTGTTGATATAACTGCTGCAGTTCCCGGTATACCTGCTGGGTAGTCTGGCCGGTGGGTGCTATCGGGGTAAAGTCATGGTTGTTGAGACCCAGCGCATCTTTTCTGGCCACCCGGATCTGGCTAAAGCCGTAGGTGGTGCCGTTCTGTTGGCCCAGCTCGGCCAGCTGAAAACGTATCCGATACTGACTGGGCAGTATGCCCAGCTCTTTCTTTTCGGCTTCTATGATCCCCTGAGCGTTCAGCACGTCTGTTCCCACATAGCGAATATGCCCGGGCTCTTGTGCGGGTGTCTGTATCAGCTTTCTGGCGCAGGGTTCGGCCTGGCTGGCGGCAAAGCGGGTCGAGGAGAAGAACGACAGGCTCTCCAGTCGGGAGGGCAGCGTCCGGGTGACGGCCACGCCGGGTGTCCGGGCGGATACCCGTTCATCCTGACCGAGGTAGGAATAAAGGGATTCCATGCTGGTGCAGCCCGTCATCAGCAGGGCCGACAGGGCTGACAGGGTACTGAAATAAGGGTTCATCCTAAACCTCCGATGGCTTCCGTCTTGTTGAACCACTTCATAGTGTGGGATCTGGCCCGGCGCAATACAACTTTTTAGCCACCATTGCGCAGCCTTGTTAGCCCCCACTGCACAGCCTTGGGAGCGGCTTATTTCGATGTAGCGGATTACAAGCCCCCCCGACTCGGGCTATCATTAAAGTATTATTCCAGTTCGGGTTTATTATCATTTATGCGTCTTTTACGTGGATTTACTGTTCCAGCCCTTATTTTGGCAACTTTAGTGAATTCAACCCCCGTTACCGCCAATGAACATGGCACCATAGAAAATGTGCTGGCCACCTATGGGCCTTTGGCAGAAATACGCATGAAGCCTTACTTCATGCGTGCCGAGATGACGTACCCACCCAAAGACATAGTGTTGCTGGCTACTAAAGAAGAAAAGGCGCTGGAACTGTGGGCGCGTAATGAGGGTGATTTTACCTTTATTCGCAGCTATCCCATCAGAAAGGCCAGCGGTGGCCCGGGCCCCAAGCTGCGTGAAGGGGACAAGCAGGTACCCGAAGGCATTTACCGCATTACTCACCTTAACCCCAACAGCCAGTTTCATCTGTCGATGCGGCTGGACTATCCCAATTCCTATGATCTGATGCGGGCCGCCAAAGAAGGGCGTACCAATCCCGGGGGCGACATCTATATCCACGGCAAGGCCCAGTCCAGCGGCTGTCTGGCCATCGGCGATATTGCGGTGGAGGAGCTTTTTGTGCTGGTCAATGCCGTCGGTACCCATCGCACTTCGGTGGTGATAGCCCCGCACGACCCCCGGCGTCAGCCACTGGACGGCTTTGCCTCCAATCTGCCACTGTGGGCGGTGGAGCTGTACGGGAATATTTCTCGCGAGTTTGCCAAATATCCGAAAGGCGATATTTGAACTGCCACCGCCAGTCAGCCCCGCCAGTCGGCGGGGCTTTTTCCGATTGAACTGCCCCTTCGATTTGCAAAATCCCCATCGTCTACCAGACTGAGTAACAGTCAATATTGTTATATTTTCTGGCCACTTAAGGAGTCGAACCATGTCAAACGAAGGCTACCATGAGCCCATCGACGAGCTGAGCGATGAAACCCGAGACATGCACAGGGCCATTACCTCGCTGATGGAAGAGCTGGAAGCGGTCGACTGGTACAATCAGCGGGTCGATGCCTGCAAGGATCCCCAGCTGAAGGCGATTCTGGCCCACAACCGGGATGAAGAGAAAGAGCATGCGGCCATGGTGCTGGAGTGGATACGCCGCCGGGATCGGGTGCTGGACAAGGAGCTGAAGGAATATCTGTTCACCAAAGGCGGCATCTGCGATCACTGAGGTTAATACTGTGAGGGGTAAGGGGTAAGGGGTGAGGGGGAAGGTGTGAGGGGGAAGGTGTGAGGAGGGGGGAGGAGAACAGTGTTACCGGCCGAGCTGGCGCTGTTTTGTAGATGCCACTTCCGTTCCGGGCTCATGTTGGAATTCGCTGCGCTCATTCACAACCTACAGCCCAATCCAAACATCGGGGTGTTTTTGTAGCCGGCGCTTCAGCTGCCGGATCAGACGGTGCCGATGCCGCAGATATGGCGTTGTTTTCAGCTTCGCGCCGGCTGAAGCGGCGCCTACAATGTAGCCTCACGCCTCAATATTTCAATGCCCCAGTATCTGGCTTAAAAACAGCTTGGTCCGTTCCGACTCCGGATGGTGGAAGAAGGTCTCGGGATCGTTTTCTTCGATGATTTGTCCTTCATCCATAAAAATCACCCGATCCGCCACGGTGCGGGCAAAGCCCATTTCGTGGGTCACGCACATCATGGTCATGCCTTCTTCCGCCAGTTCGATCATCACGTCCAGTACTTCCTTGATCATCTCCGGGTCCAGCGCCGAGGTGGGTTCGTCAAACAGCATGATTTCCGGATTCATGCACAGGCTGCGGGCGATGGCGACCCGTTGCTGCTGGCCGCCGGACAGTTGCCCCGGATACTTCTTGGCCTGGTCCTGAATCTTGACCCGGGTCAGCAGTTTCATGGCGACCTCTTCCGCTTCCCTGCGCGGCGTCTTGCGTACCCATATCTGCGCCAGGGTGCAGTTTTCCAGCACCGTCAGGTGCGGAAACAGGTTGAAGTGCTGGAACACCATGCCCACTTCCCGGCGGATGGTTTCGATATTCTTGACGTCGTTGGTGAGCGGGGTGTCCCGCACTATGATGTCGCCCTGCTGATGCTCTTCCAGCCGGTTGATGCAGCGGATCAGGGTCGATTTACCCGAGCCCGAGGGGCCGCAAATCACGATGCGTTCCCCCTTGGTCACGGTCAGGTCGATATCGCGCAGTACATGAAAGTCGCCGTACCACTTGTTGACGCCGCGCAGGGTGACCATGGCTTCCTTGTTTTGTGTTTCCATTCTTCAGCTCCAAATGCCGGTTGTATGGCTAGCGTTTCTTGTGGCCGGTGTGCAGCTTGCGCTCCAGATACTGGCTGTACTTGGACATGCCATAGCAGAATACCCAGAACACCAGGGCGGCAAAAACATACCCTTCGGTGGCGTAACCCAGCCAGTTGGGATCGGCCAGACCGGCCTGCACTATGGCCAGCAGGTCGAACAGGCCGATGATCAGCACCAGGCTGGTGTCCTTGAACAGGGCGATAAAGGTGTTGACGATGCCGGGAATCATCATCTTCAGCGCCTGGGGCAGCACGATCAGCAGCATGGTCTTGCCGTAGTTCAGCCCCAGCGCCGAGGCCGCCTCGCTCTGCCCCTTGGGAATGGCCTGCAGGCCACCGCGCACCACTTCCGCCATGTAGGCCGACTGAAAGAAGATGATGCCGATCATGGCCCGGATCAGCTTGTCCAGCGACAGCTCTTCGGGCACGAACAGCGGCAGCATCACCGACGACATGAACAGCACCGTGATCAGCGGCACCCCGCGCCAGAACTCGATGAATACCACCGACAGGCTGCGTACTATCGGCATCTGCGAGCGGCGCCCCAGCGCCAGCAGGGTGCCGATGGGCAGGGCAGCGATAATGCCGACGATGGCGATGATCAAGGTCAGGGTCAGGCCGCCCCACTGATGAGTGGGCACCAGGGTCAGCCCGAACCAGCCGCCGTAAAGCAGCAGGTAGGCAATAAAGGGGAATACCAGTACCAGGAAGGGTGCCAGCCACATCTTGGCGGGCATTCTGGGCAGTGCCAACCACAGCAACTGCAGCACGAACAGCACGAAGGTCAGGTTGATGCGCCAGATTTCATCCGCAGGATAAAAACCGTAGGTGAACTGCTGCAAGCGGTTGCCGATGAACACCCAGCAGGCGCCGCCGCTGACACAGGCCTCGCGGCTGGAGCCTATCCAGTCGGCCTTGAGCAGGGCCCAGTCGAGGGTGGGCACCAGCAGCAGATACAACACATAGAGTCCAACCAGGGTGGCAATGCTGTTGAGCGGGCCGGAAAACAGGTTGGTGCGCAGCCAACCGACCAGGCCGCTGCTGGCCAATGGCGCCGCACGTTGCGGGGTGAGGGTATCTTTGAACATGTTATCTCTCCACCAGTGCCATGCGGCTGTTGAACCAGTTCATGAAGAAGGACACCGTCAGGCTGATGGTCAGGTAGACCAGCATGGTGATGGCGATGACCTCGATGGCCTGACCGGTCTGATTCAGCGTGGTACCGGCAAACACCGAAACCAGATCCGGATAACCGATGGCGGTGGCCAGCGACGAGTTCTTGGTCAGGTTGAGGTACTGGCTGGTCAGCGGCGGAATAATCACCCGCATCGCCTGGGGAATGACCACCAGGCGCAGTGTCAGCGTGTCCTTGATGCCGAGGGCGTGGGCGGCTTCGGTCTGGCCATGGGAGACGGCCTGAATGCCGGAGCGGACTATTTCGGCGATAAAGGCGGCGGTATAAACGGTCAGCGACAGCCACAGTGCCAGAAACTCGGGAATAATGGTCATGCCACCACGAAAGTTGAAGCCGCGCAGTTCCGGGTAGCCCCAGTCCAGCGGCGCGCCGAGCAGCACGAAGGTCAGCAGGGGCAGGCCGATAATCAGCCCCAATGAAATCCAGCCGGCGGGAAAGCGAAGACCGGTGGCTTCCTGACGGCGATGGTTGAAACGCACAAGCCAGGTGGCCAGGGCGATGGCCAGCAATAGTGCGACCCAGACCCAGTGAAAACCGTTGCTCGGTAGCGGCTCGGGCAGATAAAGGCCACGGACGTTAAGAAAGACGCTGTCGCCGATATTGAGGCTGTCGCGCGGGCTGGGCAGGGTGCGCAGCACCGCGAAGTACCAGAAAAACATCTGCAGCAGCAGCGGTATGTTGCGAAACAGCTCGACATAGGTGGAAGCCAGCCGGGAGATCAACCAGTTGGGTGACAGCCGGGCCACCCCGATAATAAAGCCCAGCAGGGTGGCGCCGATAATACCGAGAAAGGACACCAGCAGGGTGTTGAGCAGACCCACCACGAAGGTACGACCGTAGGTATCGACTTCGCTGTAGGGAATGAGCGACTGGGCGATGGCGAAACCGGCCGGATCATCGAGAAAACCGAAGCCGGTGGTAATGCCGCGAGTACTGAGGTTGGAAAGGGTATTGTTGACTATAAACCAGAGAAAGCCGGCCACAATGGCGAGCAATATAATCTGGAACAGCAGGGCGCGTTTGGCCGGATCCCGCCAGAATTTAACATCATGATTCGCCGGTGAGGACATAAGCCCAATCCTCGAATAGGTGAGCAAGGTGGGCGACGCCCTGGCGCCGCCCCCATTTTCCAACAAGGTGCATAAGCAAGAAAACCATCGCCGGCAAGGTGTGCCTGCCGGCGATGGGGCCTGGCTAGCGTATTGGAGGTGCGTACTGCAGGCCGCCTTCGGTCCATAGCTTGTTCAGGCCACGGTCGACTTTCAGTGGCGAGCCCTGGCCCACGTTGGTCTCGAATATTTCACCGTAGTTGCCCACGTGCTTGATGATGCGATAGGCCCAGTCTTTCGGCAGGCCCATGCCCTTGCCGAAGTCGGCATCTTCACCGAGCAGACGACGGATATCCGGGTTTTCGCTGCCTTTCATGCTGTCCACGTTGGCCTTGGTGACACCCAGCTCTTCGGCGTTGACCATGGCAAAGTGGGTCCACTTGACCACGTTGAACCACTGATCGTCGCCCTGACGAACCGCGGGAGCCAGTGGCTCCTTGGAGATCACTTCCGGCAGGGCCACGGCGTCAGCGGGGTTGGACAGCTTGATACGCAGGGCATACAGCTGCGACAAGTCCGAAGTCAGCACATCACAACGGCCGGCTTCCAACCCCTGTATGGTCTGATCCGAGGTGTCGAATACCACGGCGGTATAACTGATGCCATTCTTGCGGAAATAATCGGCCGCGTTCAGCTCGGTGGTGGTACCCGCCTGGATGCAGAGCGCCGCGCCATCCAGCTCTTTGGCGCTGGTGACCCCCAGGTTCTTGTTGATCAGGAAGCCCTGGCCGTCGTAGTAGTTGACCGCGGTGAAATTGACGCCCAAATCGGTGTCCCGGCTCGAGGTCCAGGTGGTGTTGCGGGGCAGCACATCGATTTCGCCCGACTGCAGGGCGGTGAGTCGTTCCTTGGCGTTGAGCGGGATATATTGCACCTTGTTCGGGTCGTTGAAAATGGCGGCAGAAAGTCCTCGGCACAGGTCTACATCCAGGCCCTTCCATACGCCCTTGTCATCGGGGATTGAGAAACCGGCCAGGCCGCTATTGACTCCGCATTTCAGGACGCCCCGCTCCTTGACCGAATCCAGAGTCGCCGCCTGGGCCTGGGTCAGTCCTGCAGCCAGCGCCGCCGCCACCATA
This sequence comes from Oceanisphaera litoralis, assembly GCF_016907015.1. Lineage (GTDB taxonomy): Bacteria > Pseudomonadota > Gammaproteobacteria > Enterobacterales > Aeromonadaceae > Oceanimonas > Oceanimonas litoralis. The sequence goes on along the minus strand of NZ_JAFBBE010000001.1, from coordinate 119,308 downwards.
AGCGCCGTTTTTCCTTTGCCTGTCATATGTCACTTCCTCTTGTGTCTTGTCGGGCTGATAGCGTTATTCGCTAAAGGCATAAAACACCCATGCCTCCTTAGAGTATTAGCACAAAGAAGAAAATGTTTTGTTGATAAAATGTGAAATATATTGATGAGGCTGGTTTGATACGATGAAACAGGTTGCTTTGTATATAAAGCAACCTGTTGATGCGGATGATAGTGGGAGTCGAGTTGCGGGGCTTAAACCATCGAGCGGCGGGCGCTCAGCAGGCAATGGCTGTGTGGGTGCTGTTTGGCCTGATGCTTGGCATCGCTGGCCAGCGCCGCCACATCATGATGGGACTGGCAGCGTCGATGATCCGGTGCCACTACCCCGATAGCCAGCCCCAGCAGGGGATAAAAGGTCTGCTCGCCCTGGCGGGATCCGGTCTCGATACCTTGTCTCTGCCGGTCTTCATCCGAGTAAAAGTCGAGGATACCCGCATCGAAACGCCGGATAATGGTCTCGCACTGGGCCTGCCAGTCAATGCGGGCGTCCAGCACGGCAACAAAATCATCGCCGCCCACATGGCCGATAAACTGGCCGGCATCGACCAGCACCTCCTGCAACAGCCGGGCCACCCACTGTATGACCTTGTCGCCCTGGGCATAGCCGTAGACATCGTTATAGGGTTTGAAGTTGTTGAGATCGAAATAGGCCACATAAAAGTCCCGCTCTTGTTGCAGTGCCTCGTCGATCTCCCGGTAGATGGGCACATTACCCGGCAGCAGGGTCAGCGGATTGGCATAGCGGGCGTGCAACAGGCGCAGCTCGGTCACGGCACGCAGCAGGCTGCGCACCGACGCCATGCCGTGATAACGGCCCTGGCGGGTGATAATAAAGTGCTGCTGCCCCGACATGTCGTCATCATCGGTGAGCAGGTTGCTGGCCCGCTCCAGGGCGGTCTGCCAGTCGACTACCAAAGGGTGGGTATCCATGGCCTGCCTGACGGCCTTGTTGGCATACAGGGCCCGGCCATAGGAGCCTGAATACAGCTCCATGATCCGCTCGCGGCGCACCATGCCTACCGGCTGCCCGTGCTTGAGTACCGGCAGGGAATGCAGCTTGTCGTTGGCACGCAGCATTTCAAATACCCGGTGCACCGACGTATGGACATCGACGGTGTGACCGGGGCGGGCCAGGGTGGCGATGGTGTCCTTGTGGCGGAGCAACCGGGGCGTGCGGTCGGGCAAAGGGGTCGTTTCGGTGAGCGGAGTAGCCTGTGGTCGCCCCAGGTAATAGCCCTGGCAGTTGTGAATACCCATGCTCTGCAGCTGGTTCATTTCTTCACCGGTTTCGATGCCCTCGGCAATCAGCCGGGACTGCATGCCCCGCGCCAGGGTGATAATGCTCTGCACGAACTCCCGTTTGATGGGGTCCTGATCAAGCTTGTCGATAAAATAACGGTCTATCTTCACGAAGTCGGGCCGCACTTCCGACCACAGCTTGAGCCCGGAATAGCCGGCCCCGAGATCGTCGATGGCGATCAGGAAGCCGCCTTCCCGATAGCGCTGCACCGCCTGTTGCAGGTCTGCCGGATTGTGTATCGGATACTGCTCGGACAGCTCGATCACGATATTTCGGGGGGAAATATCCAGCTTCTCGGCCAGGCGCAGGGTGCAACCCCGGGGATGCTGCCGGTCCAGCAGCACATTGGGGTTGACATTGAGAAACAGGTAACCGTCCATTTCCATCTGGCGGTAGGCGCGCATGGCGGCTTCGCGGCAGGCCAGATCCAGCTCCGACAGCATGCCGACGCGCTTGGCCTCGGCGAACAGATCGGCGGGAAACTCCAGCGGGTGGCCGGCGGGGCCGCGGATCAGTGCCTCATGACCGATCACCTTGCCCTGGCGTGTGTCGACAATGGGCTGGAACAGCGGGCGCAGCCGTCCCTGGACAATCAAGGACGCGAGCGAGTCGGTCAGGTAGGCAAAGGCCGTCATAAGTCACCACTTTCATCAAGACAGCTTTGAGTCTATGCCCACCCCATGAAGATATTGTGACAGCCTTACAGCCTGTCTCTTAGTCACAAGTTTTTATTGACTTCCGCTGACAGGTTGCAGCAGAAAATCGGACAAAGGGCGCAACTCCTCCGACACGCCGTAAACCCATCCATGGGGGCTCAGCCGCGCCATCCGTGGCGCGGATGGTCGGCTGAGCTCCCCCCTTTGTCCTCCCGTTGGCAGCGGAGTGGTCTGTCAGTGGTGGTCACCGACGACTTGGTGCCTAAAAAGAGGCGGCTGGGATAGCCTCAGCCGACCATCACATGACAGGTCAACAAAGGCTCCTGCAATGCTGACACTCCCGCCATCCTTGGCGGTCGGACGTCATGTGCTGAGCGCCGCAGGGATGCGGTTTAGCGTGTCGGAAGAGGCTACTCAGTTGCCTCTGAGCCTATTTTACGGGCTGACAGACTTGTGACTAAGCCTTACAGCTCCCAATCCAGGCAGCACCAGTGGCGCTCCCGGGCAATACGGGCCAGATGCTCGCCCGGATTGATGGCGAAGGGGGTATCGACAAACTCCAGCAGCGGCAGATCGTTCGGCGAGTCGCTGTAGCCATAGCTATGGGTTGGGCTCAATGATTGCTGCTCCAGCCATTCCTGCAGCCGGATCAGCTTGCCTTGCCGGTAGCTGTATACGCCACGGGGGCGGCCGGTATAGACGCCGTCGTCGTGCTCCAGCATGATGCCGATGGCATGATTGACCCCCAGGGCCCGTGCTATGGGCTTGACCAGGTGCTCGCCGGTGGCGGAAATAATCACGATTTCGTGGTTCTGGGACCGATGCCAGGCCAGCCGCGCCCGGGCCTCGGGATACACCAGCGGCAGTATCTCCTGCTCGATAAACTCGTCAACCAGGGGGGCCAGATCCCGAGCTTGCCAGTGCCGGATGGGCGCCAGGGTCAGCGCCATGTAGGCGTCCATGTCCATCCGGCCCTGATAATAGGCGGCCATCAGCTGGCGCTCCTGCTCCAGTATGTCGGCCGGGGCCAGCTTGCGTTGCACCATAAACGCCAGCCACAGGCTGGCGGAATCGCCGGCGATCAGGGTTTCATCCAGATCAAAAATAGCCAGTTGCATCAGGCGACTTCCTTCAGTTCGGTGCGGTTGAATACCAGTTCCAGCGGGCTGCCGGCCGGCAACAGGGCGTCGGCGCCCCGGTTCAGCCGATCCACCGTCAGCAGGCAGTCGGCGGCCTGAATGCGGTAGCGGATCACATTGCCCAGCAATTGGTGACTGGCGACGATGGCCTTGAGCGGGGCACTCATGGCGGGGCCGTAGTCCCGGCCGGGCTCGCGAATATAAATGGACTCGGGGCGAACCGCCAGCCGGCCCTGGATGTCGAGCCCGAGCAGCTGTTTTGCCTGCTCGGGCGTGAGCAGATTGTAGTTGCCCATAAAGCCGGCGGCAAAGTCGTTGGCCGGGCGGGTATAGACCGCCTCGGCGGTACCGGCCTGCACTATCTGCCCTTTGTTCATCACGAACACCCGATCCGACAGGGTCAGCGCTTCTTCCTGATCGTGGGTCACGAACACGGTGGTTAGCTTCAACTGCTGTTGTATGGCACGAATTTGCTCGCGCAGATGCTTGCGGATGGGCGCATCCAGTGCCGACAGCGGCTCGTCCAGCAGCAGGATGCGCGGCCGTACCACCAGCGCCCGGGCCAGGGCGACCCGCTGGCGCTGACCGCCGGACAGGCTGGCGGGGTAATAGCCTTCGCGCCCTTCCAGGCCGACCAGCGCCATCGCCTCGGCCACCCGGCGGCGGATGTCGCCCCGATCGAGCCGTTGCATCTTGAGGCCGAAGGCGATGTTGCCGGCCACCGTCAGGTTGGGAAACAGCGCATAGCTCTGAAACACCATGCCGATGCCCCGCTGTTGTGGCTTGAGCCAGGTGATGTCTTCCCCGGCCACCCGTATCTGTCCCCGATCCGGGGTGGTCAGCCCCGCCAGGCTGCGCAGCAGGGTGGACTTGCCGCAGCCCGAGGGGCCGAGCAGGGTAATGAATTCTCCCTGGCTGATATCGAAACTGATGTTGCTGAACACCGGCGTGTCGTTGAAGGACTTGGTCAGGTTGGCGACTTCCAGATAATGCATCAGGTGCTCCGTTTTTGCAGGCGCAGGGCGAACCAGGTTGCCAGGCCGATAAAGAGGAAATAGGACATCACCATGGCGCTGGTAACGTGGCCGCTGTTGGTGCGTTGGCTGTACAGGTAGACCTGCAGGGTTTCGAAGCGGGTGCCCACCAGCATGTTGGCAAACACGAATTCTCCGAACAGGAAAGAGAAAGACAGAAACAGCGCGGCCAGCAGGCCGTTTCTGATATTGGGCAGCACCAGCTGCAGAAAGGCGCGGGTGGTGCCGGCGCCCAGCAGGTGGGCCGCGTCCATCAGATCCGGCAGTTTGATGGCCTCCAGATTGTTGGCCAGCGCCCGGTACATGAAGGGCAGGCTGATGGTGAAATAGCAGAAGATCAGGATCCAGGGCCCGCCAACCAGGGGCAGGGGGCCGCCGGCATACAGCTGCAGCAGCCCGACCGAGGAGACCACCGGCGGCACCGCGAACGGCAGCAGTATCACCATGTTCATCACGCCTTTCAGCCGGGGAAAATAGTAGAACACCACGAACAGGGTCGGCAGTATCAGCAGCAGGCTGAACAGCAATGCGGCCAGACACACCAGCAGCGAACGACCGAAGGCCGCCAGAAAGCGGCTGTCCGACCAGAGACTCAGATACCAGTCCAGGGTAAAACCGCTGGGCAGTATATGGGCCCCCCACTGGGCGGCCAGGGAATAGACCAGGGTGATGATGATGGGAGCGGCCAGCAGCAGCACCAGGGCGGCGACCGTGAGCCGGGCCGGCAGCGGGGCCCTGGGCGACTTATTCATAACGACTCCGGCCGATGATCCATTGATTGACGGCGGTGACCAGCACCAGCAATACCATCAGCAGCAACGACAGGGCGGCCGCCAGCTGGGGTTCGAGGAAAATGTCCCCCGCTACCAGGGCCGATATCTGTATGGTGACCAGGTTGTAGTTGCTGGTCATCAGCGCAAAGGTACTGGCATAGGCGCCGAGGGCATTGGCCAGCAATATGATAAAGGTGCCCAGCAGCGCCGGCGTCAGCACCGGCAATACCACCCGCAGCCCGTACTGCCAGGGGCGGGCGCCGAGCAGGGCGGCGGCTTCGCGCCAGTCTTTCTGAATGCCGTCGAAGGCCGGATAGAGCAGCAATATGGCCAATGGGATCTGGAAGTAGGTATAGAGGATGATGAGCCCGCTGCGGGAATAGAGGTTGAAGCCCTCGATCAGACCGGCGTCACGCAGCAGCAGGGTGACGGCGCCGTTCATGCCGAGCAGCACGATAAAGGCAAAGGCCAGCGGTACCCCGGAAAAGTTGCTGGCCATGGTGGTAAAGGCCACCACCGCATTCTGGAGCTTGCCCGGCACCTGGCGCAGTGCCGCGGTACCGATCAGCGCAATCAGCAGGCCCAGCAGGCTGGACCAGAGCGCCAGATCGATGCTGTTGCCGAAAGACTGATGATAGAAGGGCGAGTCGAGGATCTCCCTGAAATTGGCCAGACTCCACTCACCGCCGGCCTGAAAGCTGTTGATCAGTACCCACAGGATAGGCGCCAGTTGAAACAGGCCGAACACCACCACAAAAGGCAGCAGCCACAGCAGCGGCAGGCCACGCCGCCAGGCGGCGGGTCTTACAGAGTCGCATTCAGCGTTATGCATCATGGTGACGGTATCATTCATGCCAGCAGCCCCTCGCACTCGGTCTTGTCGTGCGCCGCCCCCAGCAGACTGGCGATGGTGCCGCACAGATCCAGTTGCCGCGGTTGGGCCTGGGCGTCATGGCTGAAGGCGTTGCCGGCCACAAACAGGGGGATGTCCCGCTCTTCCGGCAAAATACCGCTGTGGATGTGATCCCGGTTCATGCCGTGATCGCTGGTGATCAGCACTTGATAGCCTTCATCCAGCCAGCGCGGCAGGTAATCGGCCAGCAGCAGATCGAAACGCCGGGCGCTGTTGCGGTACTGGCGCGAGTCCAGGCCGAACTTGTGGCCGGCATCGTCGGTGTTCATGGGGTGGATCAGCAAAAAGTCCGGGTCGAAGCGGGTTCGGAGTATTTCCGCGTCCTGCAGCAGGTGGCAGTCCGGGTAGTGATCCTGAGAGTAGAACAGGCCGTATTGTATCGGCAGGTCTCTGTTCTGGGTAAAGCGATCCCGCACCGGCTGATAAGGGGCCCGGTTATACAGTTCGCTGACCCAGTGATAGGCCGCCGCCGCCGTGGTCAGCCCTGCCCGGCGTGCCAGCGAGAAAATGCTCTGCTGGTTGCTGAGGCGGGCCATGTCGTTGTTAAGTATGCCGCTGTCCACCGGTCGGGTGCCGGTAAGAATGCATTCGTAAAGGGGGCGGGACACCGCCGGCAGTTCACACTGCATCTTGTAGCCGGTCATGCGACCGGCTTCGCTCAGACCCTGAAGGTAGCCCAGGCAATCCCGGGCAACCTCGTAGGCCAGGCCGTCTATCACGACCAGTATGACCTTGTTCATGTCTTACCTCTGCTGGTGGATCAGCACGGCGGACTGCCACTGGCGGGACAGGGTGCGGGTGCTCTTTTCCCAGGCATCCTGATCGGCAATGGGGCGCGCCGCCGCATACATGTCGTTGGGCAGCAGCTTTTCCTGTACGTCGGCGGGTAGGGTGACGGTGCTGCGGATGGGGCGGGCATAACCCCGGGCCAGGTTGATTTGTCCCGCATCGCTCAGTATGTATTCCCGGGCCAGCTTGGCGGCATTGGGGTGTTTGGCATACTTGTTGATGATGGTGGCGTAGCCGGAAATCAACGAGCCGTCACTGGGGATCACCACGGTAAAGCGGTCGCGGTCGATTTGATCCCGGTAGTTGAGGGCATTGAAGTCCCACAGTATCGCCATTTCCACTTCGCCTTTTTCCAGGTTGGCAATATTGGGATCCACCGGTGACAGACGACCCTGTTTCGCCAGTTCGGCAAACAGGTCCAGGGCCGGTTTGATATTGGACTCGTCCCCGCCCTGGGCAAAGGCGGCGGCCAGCACGGCGCTGTTGGCCTGGGCGGCCACACCGACGTCACCGACCGTGACCTGGTAGTCACCATCCAGCAGATCCTGCCAGGAGGTGGGGGCCTTTGTTACCAGCTCGTTGTTGACGATAAAGGCGATGGTGCCGGTGTAGCCCAGCATCCAGTGGCCGTCCTTGTCCTTGGCCCAGTCGGGGATCTGGTCCCAGGTGGTGGGCTTGTAGGCCTGGGTGACCCCCTGACGCACGGCGATGGGGCCGAAGGCGGCACCCACATCACCGATATCGGCGGTGGCATTGTCTTTTTCGGCGGCGAACTTGGCAATTTCCTGGGCCGAGCTCATGTCGGTATCCTGATGTTGAATGCCGTAGTGTTCACCCAGATCTCGCCAGGTGTCTTTCCAGTTGGCCCAGCTGTCGGGCATGCCGACGCTGTACACCTTGCCTTCGGCGCGGGCCTTGCTTTCCAGCTCGGCGAGGTCGGTGGCCAGCACCGGCGTGGTGCCGAGGGCCAGGGCAAGCAGACTTGAGGTTTTCAGTAGTGTCTTCATCGGTTCCAATCCTCTGGACTAGGTCAGGTTCGAAGCCGATGTTAGAGGGGGTTTGTGACAGTGTTACGACAGTTTTATGGCGATAAAATGTGTTTTTGTCGTATTTTTAGCCATATTTTTACCCATAAAAGATGTCATTTCGCTGTCATGAAGCGAGGTGATACTGGCATGAATCTTGTCTGGACTATTCCAAGAGTATGAGCGAACAACGAACCACACAGGGCGCCGCCATTATTAGGACGCTACGGCAACAACTGACCAGTCAGGCGCTGACCGCCGGCAACAAGCTACCGGCCGAGCGGGAACTGGCAGACTTGTTTGATACCACCCGTATCACGGTGAAAGAGGCACTGCATCACCTGGAGGCGGAAGGGCTGATTTATCGGGAAGAGCGGCGTGGCTGGTTTGTGTCCCGGCCCCGGCTGGTTTACAACCCGGTCAGTCGCTCCCATTTTCATGCGCTGGTCGCCGCGCAACAGCGGGTGGCGGCCACTCGCGTGTTGAGTTGCGAATCGGTGCTGGCCCCAGCCGAACTGGTATCCGAGATGGCGTTGGCGCCGCTTAGCCGGCTGACGCGCATCTGTCGGCTGCGCAGTATTGACCGGCGGCCGGTGCTCTATACCGAGCATTATCTTATCCCCGCGTACTTTCCCGCTATCGACGAGCAGGATCTGAGCCAGTCGCTGACCCGCCTGTATGAGCGTCATTATGGTCTGCATTACGGTCGCTCCCGGTTCGATATCTGCCCCACCGCCGCCCGTGGCGAGGCGGCCCGGGCGCTGAGCCTGGCCGAAGGCAGTCCGGTGCTGGCGGTGACCCGTATCAATTACGACCAACAGGGGCGGATTATTGACTGTGATCGGGAAATCTGGCGTCACGACGCGGTGCGCATTCGCATCGACAGCCATGAATCCGCCTTTTCCGGCTGACCAGTCTTGTTGCCAGCGGAGCAGGAGGCCCGAGGTTGCCGAAAGGTAAAGTTCGTTCATATCACTGTTAATTAAGTAATAAACAACTCACTCATGCTGGATGCAGGCAGAATGACCCTGCATATTTTCTGGTTTTATTTTAATGCTCAGCTCAAGATTTCACCTGAAAACTGTTAACCTGCTCACAAAGTTGACCATCAAGATAAATGAGGAGATGCAGAGTGACCAAGGGGATTGCGCTGTCGGTATTTTCGTCGGTGTTGTTTGCGCTGCTGTACTATTACGCCAGCCTGATGACGCCGCTGAGCGGCGAAGTCGTGTTCGGCTGGCGTATGCTGCTGACCATGCCCTGTGTCGGCCTGTTTCTGCTCTACACCGGTGACTGGCGCTTGGTGGTCTCCCTGTTTTCCCAGCTTAAAAACCGCCCGCTGTTATGGATAGGATTACCCTTGTCGGCCGCCCTGATGGGGGTGCAGCTGTGGATTTTCATGTGGGCACCCATCAACGGACGGGGGTTGCCGGTGTCGCTCGGCTACTTCATGATGCCGCTGGCGCTGGTTCTGATCGGCCGCTTTGTCTATCAGGAGCGGCCGACCCGACTGCAATGGCTGGCGGTGGCCTGCGCCGCCGTGGGCGTGAGCAATGAATTGTGGCAGGCGGGCGGTATTTCCTGGGAAACCCTGGTCGTGGCCATCGGCTATCCGCTGTATTTTGTCTGGCGCCGCTGGCTGGGTAGCGACAACCTCGGCGGCCTCTGGTGTGACATGCTGTTGTTGATCCCCGTCGCGGCCTGGTTTGTCTTCTCGATGGAGGCACCCCTGGCGGCCTTTGGCGAGCGACCCTTGTTGTATCTGCTGGTGGTGGGGCTGGGCATGATCAGCGCCCTGGCGCTGATATGCTACATTCTGGCCAGTCGCCGCCTGACGTTCAGTCTGTTCGGCCTGCTCGGTTATGTAGAGCCGATACTGCTGGTGCTGGTATCGCTGGCGCTGGGCGAGAGCATCGCCGAGGAGGAGTGGCCAACCTACATCGCCATCTGGATAGCGGTGGGCCTGCTGGTGCTGGAAGGGGTGCGCAAGCTGCTGGCGTTTCGGCGCTACCCCTTCCATTAAGTTTTCGAGGCCTCAGGCCTGGCGCCTTACGCCGTTTTGTTCTTTTGTTGCTGCTCCAGCTTGCGCGCCTGCTTCTCGGCCCGGCGTTGCTCGGCATTGGCCACCGCATCGCTGCCGATATGGGCCTGGCCCCGGGCCCGGGCCAGTTGCAGCTGGTGCTCGCGTTCGGCATAACGGCGCTGTTGCTCGGGGGTCTGCTGGTCATGACAGTGCGGGCAGCTCAGGCCGTGCTGGTAGTGCGGGCTTTGCAGATCGTCCGGCGACAGCGGTGCCCGGCAGGCGGAGCACAGCTGATACTGGCCTGGCTGCAGCTGGTGATCTACCGTTACTCGATTGTCGAACACGAAGCACTCGCCCTGCCATAGCGACTCCTGCTCCGGCACTTCTTCCAGGTACTTCAGGATGCCGCCATGCAGGTGGTAGACTTCGTCGAAGCCCTGCTCCTTGAGATAGGCGGTGCTTTTTTCACAGCGAATGCCGCCGGTGCAGAACATGGCGACTTTCTTGTGTCTGGCCGGGTCCAGGTTGTTTTTGACGTACTCGGGAAACTCGCGAAAGCTCTCGGTATTGGGGTTGAGGGCCCCCTTGAAGGTCCCGATGTCCACTTCATAGTCGTTGCGGGTATCCACCAGCACCACGTCCGGATCCGAGATCAGCGCATTCCAGTCTTTGGGGGCCACATAGGTACCCACCACCCGTTTGGGATCTATGCCTTCCACACCCAGGGTCACGATTTCCTTCTTCAGCTTGACCTTGGTGCGATAGAAAGGCTGCTCTTCGCTGAGGGATTCCTTGTAATCGATACCCTTGAAACGGGCGTCGGCATCAAACCAGACCTTGAGCCGGTCGATGGCGGCGCGGGAGCCGGCCACGGTGCCGTTGATGCCCTCACTTGCCAGCAGCAGGGTACCGCGGATCTGTTCGGCTTCCAGCATCGACTGCAGCGGCTCGCGCAGCGCGTCGTGGTGGTCCAGGGTAACGAATTTATAGAGGGCACAAACAACAAACTGAGACATGGTTTCCTCCAGCGCCGGCCATGCGCTGTATCAAGCAAAGATTCGTGGCCACACTCGCAGAGCATGACCTGACAGGGCGCGCATGATAGCAAATTTTTTCGCGGGCCTGCACCCGTGGGTGATGGAGCAGACACAAAAACGGCGCCTGCAGGCGCCGTTGTATAGGCAAGGTTGCGCTTAACCGGCGGCGGGTACCGCGCTGTCGGCTTCGTCATTCCGGTTGAATACCGCTTCGTCGGTCTGGCCCAGCAGCTTGCTGCTGATGGCGCCGGCGGTCATGGAACCATTGACGTTGAGCGCGGTGCGCGCCATGTCGATCAGCGGCTCGATGGAGATAAGCAGGGCGGCCAGCGCCACCGGCATACCCATGATCGGCAGCACTATCAGGGCGGCGAAGGTAGCGCCACCGCCCACACCGGCCACGCCGAAGGAGGCGAGGGTAATGACGCCGACCAGGGTAGCCAGCCACAGCGGATCCAGCACATCGATGCCCATGGTGGGCGCTATCATCACCGCCAGCATGGCAGGGTAGATACCCGCACAGCCGTTCTGGCCTATGGTGGCCCCGAAAGAGGCAGAGAAGTTGGCGATGCTTTCCGGCACACCCAGCTTGTGGGTCTGGGCCTGCACGTTCAGCGGTATGGTGGCGGCGCTGGAGCGGCTGGTAAAGGCGAAGGCCAGTACCGGCCATACCTTGGTGAAGAAGCGTTTGGCATTCACGCCGACAAAGGTCAGCAACAGGCCGTGGATCACGAACATGATGGCGATGGCGAGGTAAGAGGCCAGCAAGAAGCCGCCCAGGCTGATGACATCCTGCAGATTGGAGCCGGCGATGACCTTGGTCATCAATGCCATGACGCCGTAGGGCGTCAGCTTCATCACCAGACGAACCAGGCGCATCACCAGCGCCTGCAAGGCTTCGATGCCGCCGATGACCCGGCGGCCCAGTTCGGGCTCGTCTTTCAGCAGCGACAGGGTGGCCAGACCGAGGAAGACGGCGAAAATCACCACCCCGATAATGGCGGTGGGGCTGGCGCCGGTCATGTCGGCGAAGGGGTTGCGCGGAATAAAGGACACCAGCAACTGCGGCATCGACAGGTTGGCCACGCTGGCTACCCGGGCTTCCAGCTGCTCGGCGCGGGCCAGTTCGCGGGCACCCTGCACCAGATCGGCGGCATTGAGGCCGAAGCTGTGGGTGACAAAGACGCCGACCAGCGCCGAGATGGCGGTGGTAAACAACAAGACACCCAGAGTCAGCACGCTGATCTTGCCGAGCGAGGTGGCGTTGTGCAGACGGGACACGGCGCCGAGAATGGACACCAGCACCAGCGGTATCACTATCATCTGCAGCAGGCGAACGTAACCGCCACCGACCACGTTGACCCATTCCAGGGTGCGGGCAATGGTATTGGCGTCATACAGCGTCTGCATGATGAAACCGGCGGTCACACCGAACACCAGACCGGTCAGCACCTGGCGGGAAAGGGACTGGCCGCGACGGGCCAGTTTACCCAGCAGCACCATCAGTAATAGAAATACCGCCAGATTGAATAACACAATCAGCATAAGGACTCCATGAACATAAAATAATATCGATTGTGGGCGATGCTACCAGTAGATCCGACACAATCGTTAATCGATTTGGTTATGGGTTATGAATAATTGTGTATTAAGTGACAGTAAACTGCTGTGAAAGCATGGAGTTGCATTAAATATAAACAATATGGCAGTAGGCGTAAAAGGGGCAGGGTCCTGTGGTGAACGGTGAACGGTGAACGGAACCCTGCCGAGGAAATTAACGCAGTTGCTTCAGCAGTGTCGCGCTGGCATAACCGTCCGCCACCTGGCCGACAGACTGCTGATAGGCACGGATGGCGCCGATGGTGTTGGGACCAATGACGCCATCGCTCCCTTTGGTATCGAAGCCCCTGGCGGTCAGTCTGCGCTGCAGCTCTTCTTTTTCTGCCCGACTCAGGGCGCGTTCATCCCGGGGCCAGGGGGAGCGGAATTCACTGCCACCGGCCAGTTTGTCGGCCAGATGCCCCACCGCCATGGCATAGGCGGTGGCGTTGTTGTAGCGGCGGATCACCTTGAAGTTGTTGAAGATGGCGAAGGCCGGGCCACGGGCGCCGGCGGGCACCAGTATAGCGGCCTCGCCATGGTCCGGCAGCGGCCGGCCGTTAACGGTGGTGATGCCCAGACTGCGCCAGTAGGCGACCGGCTTGAGGTGGTTCTGATCGGCGGCGGCATAATCAAACCCGGCCGGCAGCCGGATTTCTATCCCCCAGGGGGCACCCTGTTGCCAGCCAAAGCGGGACAGATAGGCCGCGGTGGAGGCGAGGGCATCGGTGGGATCTTCGGACCAGATGTCCCGTTTGCCGTCGCCGGTAAAGTCCTGGGCGTATTCCAGATAGCTGGTGGGCATGAACTGGGTATGGCCCATGGCACCGGCCCAGGAGCCGCGCATTTTTTCGGGGCTGACATCCCCCGCCTGCAGTATCTGCAAGGCCGCGATCAGCTGCGCCTCGGCAAAGGTGCGCCGCCGTCCTTCGAAGGCCAGGGTGGCCAGCCCTTCTATAGTGCCGGTGTTGCCGCGATAGGAGCCGTAGTTGGTTTCCATGCCCCAGATGGACATCACCACCTTGGCATCCACGCCATAGCGTTCTTCTATCGCCTGAAGTGTGGGGTTCAGCGTCTCCCATTTCTGGCGACCGGTACTGACGCGGGTCGCCGAGGTAGCCGTATCCAGATAATCCCAGATTTGTCGGGTAAATTCGGCCTGACCACCGTCCAGCTTGATAACCTGCCGGCTGAGTGATACGCCCTCGAAGGCGCGGTCGAACACCGCAGGCTTGATACCCTTTGCCAGGGCGCGGCGGCGAAAATCATGGCGCCAGGCGGCAAACGCCGCCAGCTCCGCCTGGCTGGTTTGGGCGGCGGTCGCTTGCTGTGGCAGGGCCCCGGTCTGTGGTGCGGTACTGGCCCGACCGGCGCAGCCGCTGAGGGCGGCACCGATCACCAGTGCACTGATATAGCGTCGTTTGAACATGTTTTCCCGTCTGTTGGCGTTATTATTTACAGCGTGACCGGCAGCATATCCCAAGCCCGTAAAAATGAAAGAGCCCCCGGATATTTTACCGCTGCTTGATGCCATGCAATTAAACAATCGAGCTGTTTGATAGCCATACCCATCTCGAACCTTGATCGTCACCCTCGCGAAGGCGGGGGTCCAGTTTCTTTGCAAACGGTTCGCAGACGGACAGTTCTGGGCCACAGGTCCTGGATTCCCGCCTTCGCGGGAATGACGACAGAACCACCTGCTATACGGGATTACTTAAAGTGTCGCCTGTTGGTGCTATCTGTGTATAACCCGGTATTCAAAAGGCGATAACAGAGAACGCCGAAGGGACTTAACGGCGGGCCGCCCTGGCCAGCAGTTCGCAGACCTCACTGTCACTGGTCTGGCCGAAGTCGTCGTAGAACTGGCCGACCGAGCCGAAGTCGTCACTCATGATCAGGGCGATAAACTCGTCCGCCAGGGCGTTAATCCGTGCCGCCGCCTCGGTGGAGCCGACCGGTACCGCCACGCCGATATGAGCCGGCGCCTGCTTGCGCACCGCCCGTATTGCCGCTTCCATGGTGGCCCCGGTAGCCAGGCCATCGTCCACCAGCAGCACATGGGCGCCAGCCAACGCAAGCGGTGCGGACTGGCCGCGATAGAGCTGTTCCCGGCGTTGCAATTCGGCCTGCTCGCGCCGGATGACGGCATCGATGTCGGACTGACCGATATCGGCATACCGGGTGATGCCGGGGTTGAGTATCATGATATCGCCCGAGGCGATGGCGCCCATGGCCAGCTCCGGATGCCCGGGGTAGCCAAGCTTGCGTACCAGCAGCACATCGAGCGGCGCACCCAGAGCCTTCGCCACTTCAAACGCCACCGGTACCCCGCCGCGGGGCAGGCCCAATACCTGCAAATCGGGTACATCGCGATAATGCAGCACCAGCCTGGCCAGTGCCTGGCCGGCGGCGCGTCGGTTGGGAAAAGACGACAATTTCATGCTCCTGCTCAGACTCATGACCTAACAATAGCAAAACAAGCAAAACACCCGGATTAATCCGGCAGGGCAGGCAGATAGTGGCGCCGAGCTTTGATATCATCGACTTCACGAGGACCTCACGAGCCGGCGTTAATGGCGCGAGCTGCGGTTGCAGTGCCCGGGCTTGCCCGGGCGCATTGCCAAACACTGACGAGACTGTCAGACGAATATTCTGTCGGAGCTGTTATGTATCTGATGAGAGATTTTAAGGAAACCGACCTCAGCAGCCTGGAGTTGATCTATCACGATGCGGTGATGGAGCAGGGGCGGCGAGGCTACAGTGATGCACAGGTATCGTTATGGGCGTCATTCCCCTATCTGTACCCCACCGACTTCAGAACCCTGGTGCAGACCGGTTATACCCGGGTCATGGCGTTTTATCAGATACCGGTGGCCTTTGCGACCCTGTATCCCGATGATCACCTGGCGCTCTTGTACGTGCTGGCCGGTCATGCCGGGCGCGGCCTGGCCGGACGGCTGTGTGATGACATAGAACAGGAGTCCGCTCGTCGTGGCGTGGCCCGTTTGCGCACCGATGCCAGCCTGCTGTCTCGACCCGTATTCGAGCAGCGCGGATACCGGCTGATAGATCAACATCTGGTAGTGAGGGCGGACCAGCAATTTACCCGCTTTGTCATGGAAAAAGCATTGCCCTTGCAGACCGTCTGAATACTGGCGTCAGCCAGACGTTTGCCGCAGAATAGCGGCACCCCCGCCGAGGGGCGATTTCATTTATTCCGGGGTAGGAGATCACCAGTGGCCAAGCCGAAAGACACCTATTATCTGACCGCTCATTGTCCGGGTAGTCTGGGCACAGTAGACGTAGTGACCCGCTACCTGCGCGAGCAGGGTTGCTATGTGGTGGAAATGCAGACCTTCGACGATGTGCTGAGTGGGCACTTCTTCATTCGAGTGGAATTTCGTCCGCCCCGGACGACGCCCTTTGACGAGGCGGGTTTTCAGCGCGGCCTGCAGCCCAGAGCCGCTCAATTCGAGATGCAATGGGAACTGGTCGCCACCGAATTAAGGCCCAATGTGGTGATCATGGTCTCCCGGCTCGATCATTGTCTTAACGACCTGCTCTATCGTTATCGCACCGGGCAACTGGCCATCGAAATCCCGGCCATCATTTCCAACCACCCGGATTTGCAGCGGCTGGCCGACTGGCACCATATTCCCTACTATCACCTGCCGGTGAACGATGACAACAGAGCCGAACAGGAAGAGCAGGTGCGTGGCGTCATCAATGAATGCGAAGCCGATCTGGTGGTGCTGGCGCGTTACATGCAGGTACTGAGCCCCGAGCTGTGCGCGGCCCTGACCGGCAAGGCCATCAATATTCACCATTCCTTGCTGCCCGGTTTCAGAGGCGAAAAGCCCTATCACCAGGCTTACGACAAAGGGGTCAAGCTGGTGGGGGCCACGGCGCACTACATCAATAACGATCTGGATGAAGGCCCCATCATCACCCAGGGGGTGGAAGTGGTGGATCACAGCCATTATCCGGAGCAGTTAACCGCCAGGGGCCAGGATATCGAGTGCATGACCCTGGCCCGTGCGGTGCAATATCATATCGAGCGTCGGGTCTTTCTGCATAACGGCAAGACGGTGGTTTTTACCCACTGAGCCGGGCACAGATCCCATCTCTAGCGGAGCTTCTTCACAGATGAACAAAACCTTATTGGCCGGCTTGCTGGCGCTGGCCCTGACAGGCTGTGCCGGCAAGCCACCGGAGCAGCCCTTTACCCTGACCCTGGCCCATATCAACGATACCCATTCGCATTTTGACCCGACCGATGCACGACTCACGCTGGGCAACACGGCGGTGTTTACCCGTCTGGGCGGTCACCCCCGGCTGCTGAGTCATGTCAATGCACTGCGCCAGCAGGCGCAGGAGGCCGATCAGCCGTTGCTGTTTGTACACGGCGGAGATGCCTGGCAGGGAACCGGCTATTTCACACTCAACCGGGGTGCCATGAACGCCGACGTGCTGAGCCGAATGCAGCTGGATGCCATGGCGCTGGGCAATCATGAATTTGATCTCGACAACGGCCGCCTGTCCGCCTTTATCCAGAGCGTCAACTTTCCGGTGCTGGCCGCCAATCTGGATGCCGGCCAGGATCCGGATCTGAATGGTCTGGACAATCTCAAGCCCTATGTTCTCTATGCCTTCGACGGTCATGAAAAAGAGCGGATAGAGAGCGTCGAGGACGCCGGCAAGCGTCCTGTGGTGGCGGTGATGGGGCTGGTGCTGGAAGACATGGCCAACTTTAGCCCTAATATCGGTAATCTGCGTTTCGAGCGGGAAGTCAACAGCGCTCAGCATACCGTCAATAGCCTGCGCGAGCAGGGCGTGAAATACATAGTGGCGGTGACCCACCTGGGGCTGGAGCGAGATCAGCGACTGGCCCGGAAGGTCAATGGCATCGACGTGATCGTCGGCGGCCATTCTCACCGTTTGCTCGGTGACTTCAGCCACCTCGGCTGGGATGACGGCGAGCCCTATGCCCGTCGGTTCAATAATCCGGACGGGCTCGGCACTACCTGTGTGGTGCAGGCCGGCCGGTTTGCCCAGGCCATGGGGCAGGTGGCTGTCACCTTTACCCCCGATGGCAGGGTCAGCCACTGTGAAGGGGGTAACACCCTGTTGTCGGACAACGTCTTCTACCGTGATATTCGCCGGGGTGATCACCACAGGTTGAACGAGGCACAACAGCAGCGAGTGGCGGCCGCCATCGAGGCCAAGCCGAATATCAGCATGGTGGCGGAAGACCCGGCGCTGCGCGCCCATATCGATGAAAAATATCGTCCGGCGCTGAGCAAAGCCTACGGCGACGTCATCGGTCATGTGCCTTTTCCGTTAACGCATGTGCGGCTGCCGGTCGATGGCAAGGGCTCTCGGCTGGCCCCCCTGGTGGCGGCCAGCCAGTTGTACTGGGTCAATACCCCGCCGGTACAGGCGGTGACCGGCCGCCGTGCCGATTTTGCCCTGGTGGCCGCGGGTTCGGTGCGCAACAGCCTGGAGCCGGGCGCGCTCAAGGAGGGCAATGTCGGCCTGGAGCTGTTGCCCTTCGCCAACCCCATCAGTCTGGTGTCGCTCACCGGTCGTCAGGTGGCGGGCTTGTTGCTGGAAACCATTAACACTGCTTTGTCCTCGGCCGCGCATACCGGCAGATTCCCCTATGGCGCCGGGCTGCGTTATACCTTTAACGAAACCAGCCGGGGACGGGGTTACCTCAACCGCATCGAATATCTGGATAACGGCCAGTGGCAGCGAATTGAACCGGATGTCCGCTATCAGGTGGCGCTGAATGGCTACCATGCGTCCGGCAACGATGGTTGGCACACGCTGTTTGATTCACAGCAGGCGTTTACCGACCGGCTGGATCTGGCGTTTGTCAATGGCAAGCCGAGGGTGTTTCCGGTGGCTCGGCTGAGCAAAAACGGGCAGGGGACCATAGAGGTGCACTACATCAATCAGCCCTTGAACTGCAAAACGGCCAGGGTCGCCTGTAGCACCGATGCCCGGGCCTTTATCGATTATGTACGAGAGCGGCGGCCGGTACTGACGGCATTGCCCGAATCGGGCGTGACCCTCAACAGACTGTGAATACCACAAGCCCGGTCAGACCGGGCTTGTGGTTAACGAGACTTGTTTGTTAAAAAGACTGTTTGTTAACAAGACTGTTTGTTAACGAATGTGGCCATCTTTTCATCGACGAGAGGGTGTTGAGATCTGTTTGGATCTTGAGCGGCTGATTCTGGAAACCGAAGATGGATTCAAGTGGAATCAAAGCCCGGTCGGGCTGCAGGGTGAGTGCATGATCGATGGCGGCTCGGACTCGACATCGATTTTCAATCCTGTCAGACTCGCCATCAACCACATTGATATTAAAAAATTGTTATCAAAAAATCTGATATGTTTGAATACGTTATTGAGTCTTTTTTGGGAGTCGCACCATGAAGCCAGCCATGCCTGAAGTACGGGGCCGCCGCTTCTGGTCGATGTTAACCCTTGGCCTGCTGCTGTCTGCCTGGAGCTCCCTGTTGTTTGCCGCCGCTCCCCTGCCGGTGCCACAGGGGCGGGTGATCTTGACCGTGACCGGCAAACTTGCCGTGACCAATGCCGCCGGCAGGGCCGAATTCGATATGGAGATGCTGTCGGCCTTGCCGCAGCATGAATTCAGCACCACGACTCCCTGGACGGATCAGAAACATCATTTTCGCGGTGTGCTGCTGAGTGAGCTGCTGCGGCGAGTGGGGGCCGAGGGTAGCGAAGTCAGGGCGGTGGCTCTGAACGATTACTATCATGATATCGAAAGGGAGCTGGTGGTAGAGCTCCCCTTGCTGCTGGCGACGCACCAGAACGGCCAACCGATGAAAATACGGCATAAGGGGCCGGTGTGGCTGATGTTGCCCCTGTCGGATAATCCCCGCTTCAATACCAAACGTTATCATGAACTGCTGATCTGGCAGTTGAAGACGCTGGATGCGCGCTGACGGTGAATTCTTTCAAGCTGATTAGCCTCACCATCATAGCGCTGTTATTCGGCGCCAGCTCGCTGTACAGCTACAACCGGGATCTGGAAGTGGTGCGCTACGTGTCGGCCACCGTCAAGGCCGTTGGCTGGGCCAGCTCCGAGCTGGAAAAGGAAGTACTCCAGTTTGATCAGTCGCTGACGGCACTGGCAGCCCATACCGCCGACGAAGACCATGTCCGGCTGCGCTTCGAGTTGTTGTGGAGTCGAGTTAACACCCTGCTGCAGGGGAAAGAAAACCGCCCGGTGCGTGAGCAGCCGGGGGTGATGCCGATGCTGGACAGCTTTGCTCGGCAGCTGGAGGGCTGGGAAGATCGGGTTTATGCGCTGCGGGCGGATGACAGGGCCGGGATACTGGCGCTGCGACAGGAGCTGTCGCACTTTCGCAAGCTGGCCCGGGAAATCAACGTCGACAACTTTTCCGGCAATCATATCTGGCGCCAGCTTGATGTTACCGAGAACCTGCGTTTGCACTCCAGCCTGTATCTGGCCGGCCTGCTGCTGAGCGGCGGCCTCATGCTGTGGCTTCTGGTGCGGGAAAACCGCCGTAATCGCTATCTGGCCTATCACGACATGCTCACCGGTCTGCCCAATCGCATGTTTTTCTATCAGATGATGAACCAGGCCCTGAACCGTGCCCAGCGGGACAAGGGACAGCTGGCGGTGCACATGGTCGATTTGAACAGCTTCAAGGCCATCAACGACAGCCTGGGCCACGAAGTGGGGGACTGCCTGCTGCGGGAGATTTCTGTCCGTTTGCGTGACACCATAGGTGCTGATGGCCAGGTGGCCCGGCTGGGCGGGGATGAATTCGTGGTCGTCCAGCGGTTGGCGTCTCCGGAAGACGCCGGACTGATGGCGGAGCGGTTATCGCGGTCGCTGTCGCGCGAGGTGCAATTGCCCGACGGCTGTTTGTCTCCCCAGGCCTGTATCGGCACCAGCCTCTATCCCGAGCACGGCACTACGGCCACGGAATTGTTGAGCCATGCGGATACCGCCATGTATTACGCCAAACACAGCCGCAAGACCATGGTGCAGATGTTTGAGCCGGGCATGGACGAGCGACGACTGCGCCGGCAAAAACTGGCGGTGGCCTTGCAGGTCGCGATTGAACAGGATCAGTTGGCGCTGTATTTCCAGCCGATATATCGGCTGCACAACGGGGCCATCGAGTCGGTGGAAGCCCTGTTACGCTGGCACTCGAGAGACTTCGGTACCATCAGCCCACTGGAGATAATAGCGGTGGCCGAACAGCATGGGCTGGCGCACCGGCTGAATGACTGGGTGCTGTCGCAGTCCTGTCGGCAGCTGCACCGGTGGCACCAGGCCGGCTACGACTGGCTGAAGGTGAACGTCAATATCAGCCCCACCATCTTTATGGACGGAGCGCTGGCGCATACGGTCAGCCGGGTACTGCTCGACACCGGTCTCGATGCCTCGACCCTGGTGCTGGAAATCACCGAAGACACCAGCCTGTGGGATACCGCCGGCTCGCTCGATACCCTGCAGGAACTGCGTAAACTGGGCATACAGATAGCCCTGGATGATTTCGGTACCGGTTATTCCTCGTTCAGCCACCTGCGCCAGCTACCGCTCAACAAACTCAAGATAGACAAGTCCTTTGTGGCCGACCTGGCGACGGATCCCAAGGCCGTTAGCCTGGTCAAAACCATTATTTCGCTGGCCGAGAGTTTGGATATGAAGGTCACCGCCGAAGGCATAGAGTCACCCGAGCAGCAGGCGCAGCTGCAATCGCTGGGCTGTGAGCTGGGGCAGGGGTATCTGCTGGCCAGGCCCATGCCGGTCGAAGACATGAGCGACCTCTTGCAGCAAGGCAAGCACCAGCATACCCGTATCGCGTAAGGCGACTCCGATACCTATCCCTTCCCGATCCTGTTCATTCATGCTGATACAAGCGGCAAGTGTGAGCAGGGGCGGCCCCTCGTTATTTGTCGGTACATCTCGTTTTATTAAGCGTTTTAGCTGCTACTTTTAGCCTGTGTGCGGATAACGAGAAAAAGCCATGAAGCTTAGTCTGTACGAGGCGCTGCAAGGGGCGCAACCGCTGATTATCGTCGGCGCCATCAATGCCTACAGCGCCATGCAGGCCGAGCAGGCCGGACACCAGGCGCTCTATCTGTCTGGCGCCGGGGTGGCCAATGCCTCGTTCGGGCTGCCGGATCTGGGCATGACCAGCCTGAACGACGTGCTGGAAGACGCTCGTCGTATCACCGGGGCCTGCGAGCTGCCGCTGCTGGTGGATGTGGATACCGGCTTCGGTGGCGCCTTCAACATCGCCCGCACCGTGCGGGAGATGGAGCGGGCCGGGGTGGCCGGCATTCATATCGAGGATCAGGTGGCGCAGAAGCGCTGCGGTCACAGGCCCAACAAGGCCATCGTCTCGCTCGGCGAGATGGTGGACAGAGTCAAGGCGGCGGTTGATGCCCGCACCGATAGCCGGTTTGCCATCATGGCCCGTACCGACGCCCTGGCGGTGGAGGGCATGAACAGTGCCGTGGAGCGAGCCCGGGCCTGCGTGGCCGCCGGCGCCGACTTTATCTTTCCCGAGGCCATGGAAAGCCTGGGGCAATACCGCCGCTTCTGCGAGGCGGTAACAGTACCTGTGCTGGCCAATATCACCGAGTTCGGCAAGACGCCCTTGTTCGGTCAGCACGAGCTGGCCGAGGCGGGCGTGGCCATGGTGCTTTATCCGCTGTCGGCCTTCAGGGCCATGAGTCGGGCGGCAGAAACCCTTTATCGCGAGATCCTGAGTCGGGGCCATCAGCGTGATGTGCTGGAGCAGATGCAGACCCGGGAGCAGCTTTATCAGACCCTCGGCTATCATGAGTACGAGGCCAGACTGGATGCCCTGTTCGCGCACCCGGCTCCAGCCGGACGCGCCGTTAAAAAACCGCAAGGAGGCAAGCATGACTAACGCCGAAGGACTTAACGCCGAAGGACTTAACGCCGAAGGACTTAACGCAGAAGGACTTAACGCAGAAGGACTACGCGGCCAGATCGCCGGCCAGACCGCCCTCTGCACCGTGGGCAAGCCCGGCTCCGGCCTGACCTATCGCGGCTATGATATTAACGATCTGGCCGCCCACGCCCGGTTTGAAGAGGTGGCCTTTCTGCTGCTGAAGGGCTATTTGCCCAACAAGGGAGAACTGGGCGCCTTCAAGGCCCGGTTGCGGGCCAATCGCGGCCTGCCGGCGGCGCTGCGCACCGTGCTCGAGCTGATACCGGCCTCGGCCCACCCGATGGACGTGCTGCGCACCGGCTGCTCCCTGCTCGGCAACCTGGAGACGGAACACAGGTTCGGCGAGCAGCAGGAGGCGGCCGAACGCCTGCTGTCGCTGCTGCCCTCGATCCTCTGCTACTGGTATCGCTACGCCCACGACGGCGTGCGCATCGACACCGCGCTGGATGACGACAGCCTGGGTGGCCACTTCCTGCATATGCTGCGCGGCGAAGCTCCGCCCGAGCTGGACGTCAAGGTCATGAACTGTTCGCTGGTGCTGTATGCGGAACACGAATTCAACGCCTCCACCTTTGCGGGACGTGTGTGCGCCTCTACCCTGACCGATCTGCATTCGGCGGTAACCGCCGCCATCGGCACTTTGCGCGGCCCGCTGCATGGCGGCGCCAACGAGGCGGCGATGGCAATGATAGAGCAGTGGAGCGGGCCGGATGAGGCCGAGGCCGCCTTGCTGGGCATGCTGGCGCGCAAGGAAAAGGTCATGGGCTTCGGCCATGCGGTCTATAGGGTGAAGGATCCGCGCAATGCGCTGATCAAGCCCTGGGCCAAAAAGCTGAGCGAAGCGGCGGGCGATCGGGTGCTGTATCCGATATCCGAGCGGGTAGAAGAGGTGATGTGGCGCGAGAAGAAGCTGTTTGCCAACGCCGACTTCTATCACGCCTGTGCCTATCACTTCATGGGCATTCCGACCAGGTTGTTTACCCCTCTTTTCGTGCTCAGCCGGGTCACCGGCTGGACCGCGCACATCATGGAGCAGCGCGCCCACAACCGCATCATAAGGCCCAACGCCGAATATGTGGGCCCGCCTCCCCAGCAGTGGATACCCATAGCGAAGCGGTGATAGGAGCCCGACCATGAGTAGCAACGTTGATCTGAACCAGAGACCCGAGCCCGACCCATTGCTGGTCACCATCGCCGAGTATGTGGTCGATACCGAGATCGGCTCGGAGGAGGCCTACAACACCGCCCGCCACTGCCTGGCCGATACCCTGGGCTGTGGCCTGCTGGCGCTGCGTTTTCCTGAATGCACCAAGCATCTGGGTCCGACCGTGCCCGGCACCCTGGTGCGGCACGGTGCCCGGGTGCCCGGTACCTCTCACGAGCTGGATCCGGTGACCGCCGCCTTCAATATCGGCTGCATTATCCGCTGGCTGGACTTCAACGATACCTGGCTGGCGGCCGAGTGGGGGCATCCGTCCGACAATCTGGGGGGGATTCTCGCCACCGCCGATTACCTGAGCCGGGTGGCGGTGGCCGAGGGCAGGGCGCCGCTGACCCTGCGCGATGTGCTCACCGCCATGATCAAGGCCCACGAAATTCAGGGTGTGCTGGCGCTGGAAAACAGCTTCAACCGGGTGGGGCTGGATCACGTGCTGCTGGTGCGGGTGGCGTCTACCGCCGTCATTACCCGCATGCTGGGCGGCAGTCGCGAGCAGATTATCGACGCCCTGTCTCAGGCCTGGGTCGACGGCTGCGCCCTGCGTACCTACCGCCATGCCCCCAATGCCGGCTCGCGCAAGTCCTGGGCGGCGGGGGATGCCACCGCCCGCGCCGTGCGACTGGCGATGATCACCATGAAGGGAGAAATGGGCCTGCCGTCGGCACTCAGCGCGCCCAGGTGGGGCTTTAATGAGGTGTTGTTCAACGGCCGGGAGCTTAAGGTCGGTCAGCCCTTCGGCAGCTACGTGATGGAAAACGTGCTGTTCAAACTCAGCTTTCCCGCCGAATTTCATGCCCAGACCGCAGTCGAGTGCGCGGTGCAATTGCACCCGCTGGTGAAAGACAGACTCGATGATATCGACCGCATCCGGATCTGCACCCACGAGTCCGCCATTCGCATCATCTCCAAGGTGGGGGCTCTGGCCAACCCGGCGGATCGGGATCACTGCCTGCAATACATGGTGGCGGTGCCGCTGCTTTATGGCGATTTGGTGGCCGAGCACTATGAAGACGAGGTTCACGGTGCCGATCCCCGCATCGATTCCCTGCGTGACAAGATGGAGGTAGTGGAAGAGCCGCGCTACAGCGCCGAATACCTGGAAGCCGACAAGCGCGCCATCGCCAACGCCATCCAGGTGTTCTTCAAGGACGGCAGCCATACCGACAAGGTGGAGGTGGAGTATCCCATCGGCCACCGCCGCCGCCGGGCCGAGGCCATCCCCGTGCTGGAGCAGAAGTTCATGCGCAACCTGCAGACCCGTTTTCCACCGGCGCGCTGCCGGCAGATCCTGGAACTGTGCCTGGATCAGGCGAGGCTTGAAACCACACCGGTCAACGAGTTCATGGAATTGTTCGTGATCAACTGAGGGAATGAGAGGGGAGTTCCCTCACCCCTCACCCCTCACACATGAATCAGACGTGTTGGCAAAATGCCGTGATCAGGGTCACCAGCGCCGGATAGAAATCGCTGGCGGTGTCTGTATTCTGCGCACGGCGGCTCAGCTCGGGCAACCAGCTGGCCAGTTCTTCGCCGACAAACCGCTTGAGATCGGCTTCGGCCTCCGGCGTGGGCGCCATGGCCAGTCGCCGATAACCCTCGGCCAGGTAATCCAGCATCACTGCCAGGTGATCCGCCGGCTCCTTGAAGTCGCCATCCACCGCATAGCCTGCCGCCGCCAGCCGGCTTGCCATACGTTGGGCCGCCGGGCCATTGAAGGTGCCCTTGTCCTGATACAGCGAGGCGTAAGGGGCCGGGCTGTGGCGGGCGTCGCTCAGAAAAAGACCGGCAAAATCCGCGGCCAGCTCCAGTCGTGGATGTGCCAGCAGCGACAGGAGGCCGATGGCCTGATGCAGTCTGCTGGTCGGCTCGGCCAGCGCCGGTTGCAGGGCCAGTTCGTCCAGCAGGGGATCGGCGTCTCCGCCTTGGTAGGCCTTCAGCTCGGCCTCGCTCAGCTCTCTGGACAGCAGGGTAGAAAACCACTGGCACAGCAGGGCCTGCTGCTGCCAGTATTCCGTTGCATTGAGGGGCAGGCTGTCGCCTGCCGTGGTGCTGTGTGTCATCAATCAGATCTCCACCATGTCGGGACCACCGAAGGAGGTCACGGCCGGCGCGGGGCCGGTGAATTTTTCTATTTCCACCAGACAGGTGTTGGCACTGGGGGCCTGGGCCAGTCTGGAGGTGCCCACATCCAGGGTCAGGGTATTGGGATCGCCATAGGTGTCGAGCGCACCTATGCCGGCATCGGTGGGGCCGTACCAGGCGCCTTCGTGGATGCGGATCACCCCGGACCGGAAGCGGTCCGATACCCGGGCGCCGGCCAGCAACTGGCCCCGATCGTTGAATACCCGAACCAGATCGCCGTCGCTAATGCCGCGAGCCTCGGCATCGGCGGGGCTCAGGTACACCGGCTCCCGCCCCTGTACCGTATAGGTGGCCCTATATTCGTCGGACTCGCACATCTGGGAGTGCAGTCGTTGATCCGGGTGTACCGATTGTAACCAAAGCGGGTACTTGTCCGAGCCGGGCCCCCCGTGAGAGCGCTCGGCCTTTTCCATCCATACCGGGTGAGACTTGCAGTCTTCGTAACCGTAGCTGCCGATCTTGCGGCTGCTGATCTCGATAAAGCCGGAGGGCGTGCCCACGGCGTTGACTTCCGGATCTTCCCGAAAGGCGGCATGGCGCACCCAACTGCTGCCTTCACCGAAGTCCACATAGCCCTGTTCCCAGAATTCATCGAACTCGGGCATGGGGTAGCTGCCCTCATTTGCCTTGCGGCATTCATCGTAGAGCTGGGCCAGCCACTGGCGCTCGTCCTTGCCCTGGGTGTATTCCTCGTGGCGGCCGTAGCGGCGGCACAGGGCGGTGAAAATATCGAAGTCGCTGCGGGAATGAAACAGGGGATCCACCAGCTTGTGCATGGCCAGCAGGCCGCGCTTGGCGTAGGAGCCGTAGATATCGATGTCGTTGCGTTCGAACTGGGTACAGGCCGGCAGCACCAGATCCGAGAAGCGGCAGGTGGCGTTCCAGGAATAATCGATGGTGACCACGGTGTCCAGTTTGCGGAACGCCTGCTTCATGCGGTTGTGATCCTGGTGATGGTGCCAGGGGTTGCAGCCGCTGAAGATGCACATTTTCACGTCGGGGAAGGTGACCTCACCGCCGTTGTACTGGATCTTGCCGCCCGGATCGAGCAGGCAGTCGATCCAGCGGGCCACGGGAATGATGCGGCTGGCGCCCTGGAAGTCGTCGTTGTCGTGCACGGGCTTCTTGCCCGGATCCAGGTTGCGAGGAAAGCCCCCCGGTGCGCTGGCACCGGTGGCCGGCACCCCGATGGAACTGTAATGATGGGCATAGCTGATGCCGCCGCCGGGCAGGCCAATCTGGCCCAGCATGGCCGCCAGCACGGCGCCGGCCCAGTAGGGCTGTTCGCCATGCTGCTGACGCTGAATGGCCCAGCCGAACATCAGCTGGGTACGATCGGCCGCCAGCTGACGGGCGAACTCGCGAATGTGATCGGCGTCGATGCCGCAGATGGCCGCGGCCCACTCGGGGGTTCTTTCCACCTTGTCTTCGGTCTTGCCCAGCACATAGTCGATAAAGGGCTCGAAACCCAGGGTGTAGGTGCCGAGAAAACGCTTGTCGTACAATTCTTCACGGTACAGGGTATGGGCGATGGCCAGCATGAAGGCCACGTCGCTCTGAGGATTGATATAGAGCTGCTCGCAGCCGAGATAGGCCTGGGTTTTGGTCTGCACCGGATCTATGCTGATCACCCTGATGCTGCCGTCGGCAATCTTGGCCTTAAGCTGTTCCAGGTAGCCGTAGGCCTGGTGGGTTTCGCAGTTCCAGCCGACCTGCAGGTTCTTGTAGGGATCGTTGGCCCACAGCACCAGGGTCTTGGTGTGCTCCAGGATCAAGGGCCATGAGGTGCCCTGATCGTATACCTCGGTGGAGCCCAGCACATAGGGCATGATCACCTGACCGGCGCCGGTGGAGTAATCGCCGACCTTGTTGACGAAGTTGCCGTGCAGGTTCACCCCCCGCTGCATGTGGCTGCCACAGCTGTGAAACTGACCGGTCTGGCGCCAGCCGGTGGCACCGGCATACAGGGCCCAGGGGCCGTACTGGGTTTGCACCCGTTCCAGTTCTTCATGAAACAGATCCAGCGCCTCGTCCCAGGTCAGGCGCACAAAGCGGTTGTCGCCTCGTTGGGTGCGGTCGCTGTGCTCGCGGTTTTTCAGCCAGTCGAGCCGGGCCATGGGATAGCGAATACGCGAAGGGTTGTAAATCAGCCCCTTGATGCCGTTCAGCATGTCGGTGGGGTGCTGGTCCAGTTCGAAGGCCTTGACCTCGCTGACCACGCCACCCTTGACCAGCGCCTTGAAGGCACCCCAGTGGGAACCGGCCATCTTCCAGCTTCCCTCACCGGAAACCGCCGCTTCGGCCGTACGCACCAGCAGGCTCTGCCCAATCAGGGCCGCCGCCGAGCTGGCGGCCAGTCCCTTGAGAAAATGTCTGCGTGAAATTGCCATATCTTTGCCTCGTCAACTCGTGATCAGTGTGCGCCGTCGGAATAATCGGACGAATGTTTCTGCAGGTATTTGAGCACCAGCGCCTGGGTGTCCGCATCCATGTTGGTGAAGCCGACCATACCGGCAAACATGCCCGGCCAGGTGTTGGCGTCGAAGTGCGCTTCGGCCGGCTGGGAGTGACAGACGCTGCAAGCGCTGCGATAGGTATCCCGGGCATAGCCCCAGATGTCTTCGGCTTCCGGCAGCAGGGCGCCGGACTGGGTCCAGAGGGCCACTTCTACCTGCTCCCAGGGCAGACCTGTCATCTCGTCGACCTCGGCGGCACTGATTAACTGCACCAGCTGGTCGTTCTGCGCCACTTCCTTTTCCAGCACCAGGCTGGTGATGTTCATGCCGAAGTCTTCATACAGCACCCGGCCAAAACCGCGCGTCTTGCGCCAGGCGGGGACCAGCAGCTTGACGCTGTCGCCGTCTTCTTCCAGCAGCTTGACCGGGCTGGCCGCTTCCAGCTCGCCGGCTTCCTGGGTCAGTTCGGGATCCAGATACAGGGTCACGGCCTTGACGGTGTAGTAGCTGCCGCCTTCATCCGGGCTCAGCCCCTGGGCGCGCTGCTCCAGCTGGTCGAGCGCCGGATCCTTGAAGGTCATCTGCTCGGGCAACTGGTGGGCGATGCCCTTGTGACAGTCGATACAGCTCTGGTTACGTTCGGCGGCGGGCTTCATGAAACGCCTGGCCTTGTCGGACATCACATCCCAGTTCATGCTGTTGTAGTCGTGACAGTTGCGGCACTCCAGCGAGCCGTTGGCCGAGAAACGGGCCCATTCGTGCTGGGCCAGCTCCAGCCGTTTATCGAGGAATTTTTCCCGGGTGTCGATGGTGCCGAATACCTTGCCCCAGACTTCCTTGCTGGCCTGCATCTTGCGGGCAATCTTGTTGGTCCAGTCGTGAGGCACATGGCAGTCGGGGCAGGTGGCACGCACGCCGGAGCGGTTGGACCAGTGAGTGGTGTCCTGCAGCTCCTGATAGACGTTGTTCTGCATTTCATGACAGCCGATACAGAATTCTTCGGTGTTGGTGACTTCCAGCGCGGTATTGAAACCACCCCAGAAAATGACGCCGGCCACAAAGCCGCCCAGGGTCAGCACGCCCAGGCTGATGTGTACCGGAGGGCGTTTGAGGGTATTCCAGAGTTTTTTGAGTAAAGTCAGCATGGCGGTTCTCGTGTCAGGGTCTAGGAGACTTCAGGGATCAGGCACCGTGGCCGGGGGGGCCGAAAACGATCTGCAGCATCCAGACGATAAAGCCGTACCCGCCCACCGCCATGACGCTGAGCAGGGGAAATAAAACCACGGTAATCAATAGAAATGTCAGCCATTCCCGACGACGGGAGCGGGCCGGTGTGGGAGAAGTATTGTGCATGGTGATGTCCCTTGACGTTCCGGAGCCCGTATTCTGCTTATGAGCTCGATACCTGTGCAGATAATGTTTTCCTCGCATAAACAACAGCATGCGATGAGTGCCGAACACATGCTAACAGCAGTGATTTGAATGAAGATTGATCGTGATCAAGGCGGGAGCGAATGAGAGGAGTTCGGGAGCTGTCTATTCGCGGTGACGGCCGGCTGCCGGCCCCGTAATTGCCAAAGGGGTCTTTTGAGTCGATAATTTCAGGCACTTTTATCAATACGGTCGCTTCCCCCTATGCTGGATAAATATTTTCACCTCGAAGAGCTGGGCACCAATGTGCGCCGGGAAGTGGTGGCGGGCATGGTGCCGGCCTATGCCACCGCCGGCGCCCTTATGTATGTGGCGGTGCTGATGCTGGGCCAGCTGACTCATCTGCACTGGGATGACATTACCGAGGCGGTCCCCGCCGTGGTGGTGCTGGTGATAATGCCCTTTACCTTTTCCATCGCCAACGGCATCGCCTTCGGCTTTATCAGCTTCGTGGCAGTCAAGCTGCTGGCCGGCCGCGCCGCCGAAGTCAGCCCCGTGGTCTGGGCCCTGGCGGCGCTGTTCGCCCTGAAATTTGCCTTCGGTATTTAAGCTCGTTATTTGGCGTTGCCTTGTAGCTGCCACTTCAGTCGGCAGGGCCAGCTCCGCTGGCCGTTAACACCGATTCTGCAGGTACTGGGCCGTTTGTGGGTTTGCGCCGGCTAAAGCGGTATCTACAGCCCAGGCCGTCATCCTGACGAAAGTCAGGATCTCCTGCCGGAAGATACCGGGTCAAGCCCGGTATGACTGGACTTTAAACGCGGTATTATTATCAGCAACTGATCACGTCTTTAATGGGATCGGTATTACCCCAAATCGTGCACAAAAAAAGCCCCGAAAACGGGGCTTTTTGCGTTTATCTGTAATGAAATATCAGAAGTCGGCGTGGCGCGGGGTACGGGGGAAGGGGATAACGTCCCGTACGTTGCCCATGCCGGTTACGTAGGCCACCAGACGCTCGAAGCCCAGACCAAAGCCAGCGTGGGGCACGGTGCCGTAACGGCGCAGATCCCGATACCAGCCGTAGTCCGCCGGGTTGAGGCCCATTTCTTCCATGCGGCTGTCCAGCACTTCCAGAATTTCTTCCCGCTGGGAGCCGCCGATGATCTCGCCGATGCCCGGGGCCAGTACGTCCATGGCCGCCACCGTCTTGCCGTCCGGGTTCAGCTTCATGTAGAAGGACTTGATATCCTTGGGATAGTTCTTCACCACCACCGGCGCCTTGAAGTGTTCTTCGGCCAGATAGCGTTCATGCTCGGAAGACAGGTCGACACCCCATGCCACCGGGAACTCGAACTTCTTGCCGCAGTTTTGCAGTATCTCGACCGCATCGGTGTAGTCCACCTGGGCGAAGTCCTGCTCCACGAAGCTTTGCAGCCGGGTAATAGCGTCTTTGTCGACACGCTGGGCGAAGAAATTCATGTCGTCCATGCGCTCTTCCAGCACGGCCTTGAACACGTATTTCAGCATCTCTTCCGCCAGGGTAGCGATATCGTCCAGATCCGCAAAGGCGATCTCCGGCTCCACCATCCAGAACTCGGCCAGGTGGCGGCTGGTGTTGGAGTTTTCGGCGCGGAAGGTCGGGCCAAAGGTATAAATCTTGCTCATGGCACTGACGTAGGCTTCGGCGTTCAGCTGGCCGGACACGGTGAGGAAGGTTTCCTTGCCGAAAAAGTCTTCGCCAAAGTCGATATCGCCCTGGTCGGTGCGGGGCAGATTCTGCAGATCCAGGGTGGACACCCGGAACATCTCGCCGGCGCCTTCGCAATCGGAGGCGGTAATCAGGGGGGTGGCGACCCACATGTAACCGTTTTCATGAAAGAAGCGGTGCAGCGCCTGAGACAGGCAGTTGCGAACCCGCGCCACGGCACCAATCATGTTGGTGCGCGGGCGCAGGTGGGCGTATTCGCGCAGGTATTCGATGGAGTGGCGCTTGGCGGCCATGGGGTAGGTATCGGGATCATCGACCCAGCCGACTACCTTGACCTCGGTCGCCTGCAGCTCGAAGTCCTGGCCCTGGCCCTGGGAGGCCCCTACGGTGCCGGTGACTTCAACCGAACAGCCGGTGGTCAGACGCACCACTTCATTCTGATAATTCTCTACGCTATTGGGTACCACGGCCTGCACCGGATTGAAGCAGCTGCCATCGTGTACTGCCAAAAACGAAATACCCGCCTTGGAGTCGCGGCGGGTACGAATCCACCCTTTAACGGTCAGGGTGGTGCCAACAGGATATTTACCCGCCAGCACATCAGTAATGGATGCGTGGGTCATGTGAAATCGTTCTCCAGCTTTAACTTGAATCGGCGCAGGGCCGACAGACTATAGATAAGGAAGCTAATGTTACCTCTGTAGTCTCAGGACTCAAGCAAAAGATGCACCGGGGCTGGCGCAGTACATGGCGTGGTAAATGGCGTAGTAAATGACATAGTACAACAAGGCCTGGACTGGCCGGGAGGTGGCTGGCGGCAATGACCCATAGCGGCCGGGCCCGGTATCATCATGTAGATATAGCTCAACGCCAGTTTTTTAACGCAATATCTTTTAACGCAATAACGCGATTCTTGGCCATACTTAGTCTCATTGCGGTCCCATGGAGGGGTACTGATGTTGAGTTTAAAGTTGAGTTTAAAGTTGAGTTTAATGCTGCTGTTACTGGTGCTGATGCCGCCCCTGCAGGCCGCCGAACGGATATGGTGGCACAACGAAAACAACGAGTTGAATGAAGCCGGCCAGATGTTGACAGAGCTGTTACTGCCCGACCCGGCCGCCATGAACGACTTGTCGTTGGCCGAACGAGATGCCTGGCTCAGCCGGGAATGGCGCCGGGTGCTGGCACAACGGGCCCGCTTTGCCCAGTATCCCCTTGCTCCCGATCAAGCCGAGGCCGGTTTCGAGCAGGCCCTGCACAGCGGCGAGCTGAGCGCCTATTTGCGCCGCCAATTGCCGGACTATCCCGGCTACCGCCAGCTCAAGCAGCATTACCAGGCCCTGAGTCAAATCAAACACATCACACCACTGCCCCCCGGTGGCGAGGTGCGCCCCGGCGAACGGGACAGGGCCATTCCCGCATTACGCCAACGGCTGACCGAGCTGGGTTATTCCTTGAAAGCCCCCCGGGGCCGGGCCGATGCGCTGGATCGCAACCTGAGCGACATCCTCAAAGGGCTGCAACAGGCCAATGGCCTGGCGCCGAACGGCCGACTCACCGCCGATATTCGCACCATGCTGAATCGCTCGCCCGCCGAACTGCGCCAAGAGCTGCGCCATAACCTGCGCCGCTGGCTCTTGCTGCCGCCCGCCGCCCCCGATCAGTATCTGCTGGTGAATATTCCCGCCTACCGACTGACACTGTTCAACTCAACAGGTCCGACCCTGAGCATGAAGGTGATCGTCGGGCGGCCCGACTGGCCCACGCCCGAGCTGGGTACCCATATCAGGGCGCTCAAGGTCAATCCGGACTGGACCCCCACCGCCAACATCATCCGCGAAGACCTGCTGCCGGCCCAGCGCCGCGACCGGGGTTTTTTGTCGCGCCACGGTTTCGGCGTCTGGCTGCCGGGCGTCGCGGGCCGGCAGGATCCGGGCACCATCGACTGGCAGCAGCCCCCGGCCGGCATGAGGCTGGTGCAGGCCCCCGGGCCCGACAATGCCCTGGGGCGCTTCAAGTTCGAAATGAATAACCCCTTCGACATTTATCTGCACGACACCCCGGACAAACGGCCGTTCGCCGAGGCGCAAAGAGCCCTGAGCCACGGTTGTGTACGCCTGGCCGAGTCGGACCAACTGGTGCAAAACCTGGGCTGGTCGCTGCCGGAATATAAGCAGACCCGCATACTGCCCGCACATCGCAAGATACCGGTGTTTCTGGTGTATTTCACCGCCTGGGTAGACGAAGGTGGCCGTTTGGTGACTTCGCCGGATATCTATAACAAGAACGGAATGAGCTGAAGCGGCGTAGAGCGAGGCATGCCATTACTTGATATTGAAGATGCTGCCGTTTGGCTGACAGGGAGAGAACATGATGTTGCGGCAAATACACACCAACCCATACCAGTGGCCAAAGCCGGGGCGACGAAAGCACAGGGGCACCACCATGGTGGAGTTTTCCATTGTGGCCGGGCTTTTCTTGCTGTTGATGTTTGCCATCATCGATCTGGCCATGCTCGGCTTTATCAACATGACCATGCAGAACGCGGTACGTGAGGGCACTCGCTATGCCATTACCGGGCGGACCGACCTGGATCCGGAAAGTAAAGGCGATCGCAGAAAGGCGGTGCTGAACAAAATAAAACAGCACAGCATGGGGTTCTACGATCAGGTGACGGAAGACGGCAAGGTCAGGGTGAAGGATATCGATGGTAATGATTATTCCGGCACCATGGGTGCCGCCGGGCAGATTATCGTGGTCAGTATCGATGGCAGCTGGTCCTTGATGACTCCCTTGATTGCACCCTTTTTTGACAAGGGGCAATACGACTTTACCGTTAGTGCCACCATGAAAAACGAAAATTATTGATAAGAAAGCTATTGATAATGCGCTATTGAGGATCCGTTATGCACAGGCATCGCCGTTCTGAACAAGGTTTGGCCGTTGTTGAAATGACCATCATGCTGCCCTTGCTGCTGATGATGGTGTTTGGCGGCTTTGAAATATACCGCTTGCTGCTGGCCAACAACATCATCATCGGCATGAGCCGGGAAGGGGCCAATCTGGTGGCCCGCACCACAGAGCCGGAACAAAAGGTGATGGAGGTGCTGTCCACCACCGCCACCCCGCTGGTGATGAAAGATCATGGCACCATGTTCGTGACCGTGCTGGTGGGGACGGCAGATGGAAAGCCGCCACGAGTACAGGAACAATATCGCTGGACGGGCAGTAGCTACAGTGAAAAGAGCGAGAGCCGGGTATGGAGTGGGTGTGGTAGTGCCGATGCCGATAGTAGTTACTGGGATAATGGAAGCTGCAAACTACCGGATACCCGGCCCACATTGGCGAGTTTCGATATGGAGATGACCGAGGGAGAAACGATACATGTGGTCGAGGTGATGTATCAGTATGAAAACATCATCGCCTATGCGATCACCGACGACCTGGAGCTTTATTCACGCTCCCTGTTGTGATGGAAGAAATTCGCTTTCGAATTGCAATCGAGGCGTAACAGCACGGTAACGGACGAGGAATAATTCATGAAGGGATGCAGCAGAAAACGCAGTGCCGGCGTCGTTATGGTGCTGGCGACCGTTGCCATGGTGGCCTTGCTGGCCATGGTGGGTCTGGCACTGGATGTGGGCAAAACCTATGGGGTCAGAGCCAAGCTCTATGCGGCGGTGGATGCGGCAGCCCTTGCAGCGGCCTCGGCGGTGGCAGAGGGTTCGGACAACGCCAAAAAAGCAGCAGTAAAGTATTTCAACGCCAACATGCCGCCCGAGTATCTTGGCAGTGCTTTTACCCTGGAGGAAAAGGACATTGGCATCAGCTTCAATAGCGAAGGTGATGCCACCATCGATATATCGGCGACCGCCGATGTGCCGACCTTTTTCCTCCCGGTCATAGGTAAAGAATTGATCGGAGTCGGGGTCAATGCCCAAACGGTACGCCGGGCGGTGGATCTGGCCTTTGTAGCGGATAATACCGGTTCGTTGAGCAGTGTGGGAACTCAGGTCACGGCACGTTCCCAGGATTTCGTACAAAAATTTCATCCCAGTTACGATCGTCTGGCATTAATCCATTATGCCTACGGCGCCAAAGAGCTGGTCTCTTTTAAAGATAAAAGAGGTTATGACCAAGATGGGATGGTCACATCAATAGGAAGTAATTTCAAATATTCGGGTCATACCAATTCGTCCGAAGGCATGTGGGCCGGGCTGGAGGCTCACCGCAAGGCCGTAAATCCGGCCAGTTTGCGGGTTATTGTCTTCTTTACCGATGGTTCTCCCAACACCTTTTCGTCCGAGTTCAGTTTGGGCGGCATCACCTATCGTGGTGCCATCCGCTCGGGTGACGGCTCCAGCGGCAGTACGGCGGGCCTGTGGTGGCACAACGAGGTGAATAGCAAGTTGCCTTCAGCCGGTGGATTTTATGGCACCAATCTCTATCAGCAGTTGGCGGCTTTACCGGTGGAAGACAACCTGCACACCGGCAATGGAGACAAGTTCAAGCTGGTTGACTCCAATCACCCCAGGCGGCCGGTATCGCAACTGTCAATCGGTGCCACCCCCGCTGAATATTACAAAAAAATCAATCACATATCCCGAAATCTGATGGAGGACATGGCGGAGCGGGCCAGGGAACAAGATATCTATGTCTTTACCCTGGGGCTGGGTTCCCTGTTGAAGCAGGCAACGGGACCGGATAACAGTGAAGTCAGTGAAGACATGCTGTTGCGTATGGCCAATGATCCCCGCTCGGCAGATTACAACTCGGACCAGAAAGAAGGCATCTACTGCTATGCCGAAAACGAGACCGCTCTCGGTCCCTGTTTCGAGGAGATCCGCAAGGCGATCATCCGCCTGAGTCGCTGATGAAGGCCGGTATACAGAGCCAGGAGCAAGTGAAAATCGGGGCAGGTAGTTTTTAAAACATAAAATAGAACGTTTCAATTGGAACTTGCCTGTTACCTTTCTAAAATTTTCAGTTCTTCAGAGTGGTGGGATTCAACGGAAGGCGTTATAAATAAAGGGGGTCAGTTAACAAGGCTTGTTGAAAGGGGGTGAAAGTTTAATGCGTTGGGGGTAAGCCGGAAGGAAAAAAGGAAGAGAAAAAGGAAGAGAAGTTAAAGATTTTATTTTAAAGTTACCTTGTATGCTGTTTGGTATAGCAATACCGGATGCCAGTTTTAAAGGGACCCGGCTGATACATCAGCCTTTTATCTAAAGATGGAACGAGGAAATAATCATGAAACTGTTAACCGAACTGAATCGTCTGCTGCAGGATGAAGAAGGGCTGACCATGGTGGAATATGCGGTAGCGGGTGCCCTGGTGGCGGCCGGCGCGGCAGGTGCCTTTGTAACATTAGGTGGTAACGTAGAATCTAGAATTACGTGCCTTTCAGAAATCGTCGGGGAGACGACTTCTAGTAGTCTTAGTACAGGTGGCAAGGATAAATGTTGATAATATAATATAGGGCAGCATTGCTGCCCTCATTTTATTTATTAAATGGTGACGCTATGGAACAGCTACCATTAATTGTTTTACTGATGTCCGCCTCCTGGCTGGATCTCAGAACCCACAAGATCCCCAATATGATGACCCTGCCCTTTATTCCGCTGGGGCTGCTGTTTCATGCCGGGTTTGGCGAGGGGATATTATTCTCCCTGGCCGGGCTTGGCTTTGCTTTTTTGATATTGTTTCCCGTTTTTGTTTGCCGCTTTCTCGCCGGGGGTGACGTCAAGCTGGGGCTGTGCATCGGCACCTTTCTCGGCTGGCAGTTGTTTCTGGAATCGCTGCTGTACGGGTTGATAATCGGGCTGCCGCTGGTGCTGTTGTATGCCTGGAAAGAAGTGGGCTGGTCCGGCTTCAAACAGACCTTTATGCGTTACGGCTTCATTCTGGGCAGCAGAAAATACCTGAGCCCGGTGGCCGGGGAGCTGGGCGGGCTCAAGGTACCTTACGGCCCGGCACTGGCGCTGGGAGCCGGGCTGGCGATGGCCCTGCACCATTTCGGTTTATTCCGCCTGGTCTCGTAGGGTCGAATTTATTCGACCTTTATCAGAGGTTTGTTCGACCGTTATTCGACCTTTATTAGAGGTTCACTCGACCGTGATGCGCCAAGGCATGGAACAGCATGGCGATATTGCGCAGGCATTCGGTGAAACCCGGTCGACTGAAGTCGACCCTACCATTAAGGCTTACAGCTTAAGGCTTACAGCTTAAGGCTTGTAAAAATAGGAGGTAACAAGGATGTACCTGCCAAAACCGAAAACCCTGGCCGACACCGGCCTGTCGAAGGAGTTGTTGCTCCGGCTGACGCTGCGCCACCTGCAGGAAGAGGGCACACTATCGATGCCGGCACTGAGCGATCGACTTTGCTTGCGTGGCAGCGTGGTAGAGCCCCTGCTGCAGGAGCTGAAAATACTGCAGTTGGTAGAGGTACGCGCCTCGGGTCGCTCGGGTGATATCATTCGCTACGCCCTGACCGCCAAGGGACAATACGAGGCCCAGGAGCTGAGTGCGCGTGATGGCTACATAGGCCCGGCGCCGATACCGCTGGAGGCCTATAACCGACTGGTACGGAGCCAGGCATTGGGCGAGCGTTGCATTCGCCGTGATCAGCTGGAGCAGGCGCTTAGTGATATGGTGATAAGCCAGGAACTGGTGAATACACTGGGGCCGGCGCTGAACTCCCGCCGGCCCTTGCTGATCTACGGCCATGCGGGTACCGGTAAAAGCTTTCTGTGTCGTCGTTTCAACAAGATTTTCGACGACGACACGATTTATGTGCCCCATGCCATCGCGGTGCAGAACACCATAATACCCATCTTCGATCTCCTCTATCACTGGCGGGCCGACGACCCCATGCATAACCAGAGCGAAGACATGGACAGCCGCTATGTTCCCTGCAAGCGGCCATTGGTGATGGTGGGCGGCGAGCTGAAGCTGGATACGCTGGAGGTCCACTTCGACCGGCAGTCCCGCCAGTACAGAGCCCCCTTGCAGATGAAGGCCAATAACGGCGTCTTTTTGATTGACGATTTGGGGCGGCAGGGCTTTGCGGCCGATGCGCTGTTCAACCGCTGGATAGTACCCATGGAAGAACGGCGGGATTTTCTGTCATTGCCCAATGGCCTGCACTTCGATATTCCCTTCGAACAGATACTGGTGTTTTCCACCAACCTGGACCCGGAAACCATTGCCGACGAAGCCTTTTTGCGCCGACTTGGCTACAAGATTGAATTGGGCGCCATGCCGCAGGACTTATATAAGAAGATATGGCTGATGAACCTGGAGAAATATCAGCTGGTAGCCAAGGATTCACTGTTTGCATATATGGTTGACGAGTTACATGAAAATAGCGAAAAACCGCTGATTGCCTGTTATCCGCGGGATATTCTGGGTATTGCCCGAGACATAATGCACTTTAACGGCCAGGCCGGTGAACCGCTCGATGAAAAGATTCTGAAAAAAGCCTGGAGCATGTATTGCGTGCATTGACTATACTTTTTTGCTTTTCAGCACAGCCTGGTTAACAACGGCTGATTAATGATGGTTAATGACTGTTTATTAATAATCGTCTGTTAATAGGTCTGTTAATTGAAAGGGTTGTAGTAAACCTAAGGATGGGGTTATGAAAACACGAACCGTAATGCTTTTATTCTTGTCGGTAATATTCGGCCTCGGTGCCGCCTGGATGGCCAATAACTGGCTTGAACAGCAAAGCGCCGCCAGCACCCGCCAGGCCGAGCGGTCGGGCAGCGAGCTGGTTCAGGTAGTGGTGGCGTCGGTGGACCTGGCCCCCGGCGTGCAGATCGATCCCATTCATGTCCAGTTCAAGCAGATAGACGCCCGCCTGGTGCCCCCCGGTGCCATCAGTACCCTGGCAGACACCCAGGGCATGGTAACCCGGAACAACCTTTATAAAGGTGACGTACTGCGCAAGGAGCGACTCACGCCCATAGGGCAGGGCAGCACCCTCTCCGTGCTGCTGGAGCCGGGCATGCGGGCGGTAACGGTGCGGGTGAACGACGTTATCGGGGTGGCGGGCTTTCTGTTACCCGGCAACCGGGTGGACATTCTGTTTACCGAGGGTGAAATGACCCGCACCGTGCTGAAAAACCTCAAGGTACTGGCAGTGGATCAAACCCAGCATACGGATGAAAACCGGCCCAAGCTGGTGCGTGCCGTTACCCTGGAAGTAGACCCGGAGCAGGCCGAAAAACTGGTCAACGCCAGTTCCAACGGTCGTATTCAGCTGGCACTGCGTAATCCCAACGACGAGCAGGATCTGAACGACATAGTGGCCGCGCTCTCGCAGGAGCCTGCCCGGTCTGTAGCAGCAGAGCCGCGGCCCAGGGCCCGGCCTCGCCAGTTATCGGTTGATCTCATCAAGGGCACCAATCAGCAGCAGGTGCCGGTAAAAAGCTGAATACCAACAAAAACAAGGTTCACACGGAGGTGGCTATGAAAACACTGCTTAATGCTACGTTAGGAGCCCTGCTGCTGCTGTCGCCCGGCCTGTTATGGGCCGGGGGCAGCCTGCAGCAGGCAGGGAATGAAGTGCAGTTACCCATTCACAAATCCCGCTCGCTCATGCTGGACAGACCCGCCAGCCGGGTATCGGTGGGCAACCCCGCCATTGCCGATGTGCTGGTGTTGCAGGATCGGGAGCTGTACCTGGTGGGCAAGTCGCTCGGCCATACCAACCTGATGGTGTGGGACATGAACGATGGCCTGATGCAGGTGTACGACATCGAGGTCAGCCACGATCTGCAGGGGCTGAAAGAA
This sequence comes from Oceanisphaera litoralis, assembly GCF_016907015.1. Classification (GTDB taxonomy): domain Bacteria; phylum Pseudomonadota; class Gammaproteobacteria; order Enterobacterales; family Aeromonadaceae; genus Oceanimonas; species Oceanimonas litoralis. Next base: position 79,283 of record NZ_JAFBBE010000001.1, on the reverse strand, counting down.
CGGCTCTATCGCTTCCTGCCCAACGAGCCGATTCAGGTGCATACCTCCCAGGGCCAGCTGGTGATGAGCGGCGAGGTGTCGGATCTGAACCGGCTGAACGCCGCCTACGAGCTGGGACGGGGCTATGTGGTGGCCGCCGAGGGGGGTGTGGCCCGCTCCGAGGTGATGAACATGATGAGCGTGGGCGGCGGCCAGCAGGTGATGCTGGAAGTGACCGTGGCCGAGGTGGCGCGAGATACCTCGCGCAGCTGGGAGTCGGCCTTCGAGCTGCTCGAAAGCTCGGGCAACTGGGGCTTTTCGCTGCTGCGTGACAGCGTGGATGCCCTCAGAGTGGGCGGAACCAATACCGTGTTGGGCAGTTTTGCCAGTGCCGACACCGTGTTTAACGTGGCGCTGGACCTGGCCAAAACCCGCGGCCTGGCCCGGGTGCTGGCCGAGCCGCGCATTACCGCCATCAGCGGTCAGTCGGCCGAGTTCCTCTCCGGCGGAGAATTTCCAGTGCCGGTGCCCGATGAAGATGGCATTGCCATCGAATACAAGGAGTTTGGCGTGGGGCTCAAGTTTACGCCCGTGGTGCTGAGCAGCGGCAAGATCAACCTCAATCTCAATGTGTCGGTCAGCGAGCCGGTGGTGGCCAACCAGGCCAATATCCCCCTGTTCGGCGAGATTACCGCGCTCAGCAAGCGCAGTGCCGGCACCACGGTCGAGCTGGGCGATGGTCAGACCATCAGCATCGCCGGCCTGCTCAGCGAAAACACCCGCGAGTCGGTCAGCCAACTGCCCTTCGTGGGCGATATTCCGGTACTGGGCAATCTCTTTACCAGCCGCAGCTTCGCCAAAGGCGAGTCTGAACTGGTGATCATGGTCACCCCCCGCCTGGTACGCCCCTTCGACAAACAGCAGGTCAGCCTGCCGACCGACGGCTTTATCGAGCCTAACGATATCGAGTTTTACCTGCTGGGCAGAATGTCGCAGCGCGACCGGGAAAACGAACAGGCACCGATGGCGCAGCAGGGTAATAGCGGCATGAGCCAGACGGTGGCCGAAGGCGGCATGGAGCAGACCTATGGCCAGTCGTTGTAGTGCTGTAGTAGTCGTTGTAGTGCTGTAATAGAGATGACCAGCCGGTACAGACAAGGAGACACAGAATGAAACGGATACTACTGATCATGCTGACCAGCGGCGTTGTCGCCGGTTGTGCAGGCGAACGGCATTATGACTTTGCCATGGGTGACGATATTCAGGAGCTGGACGAGCTGCAGATCATGGACCCCGATGCCGGCCTGCGTAACGACGGCAAAATTGCCGCCCTTACCCTGAATGGGGAATACGGAGTCTCATTGCACGACAAATACGTGAAAGGGGCGGAAGCCCCCAGTGAGGGCAAAACCCAGGTAACTCTCAACTTCGGCGAGTAAAGGTCGGGGAGTAAAGGTCGGCGACTAACTTTCGGAGACTAATTAATAAGCAGGAGAAACAGCATGAAAGCGTTATCGCACCGCAAGCAACAGAAAGGCGCCGTGCTCGTCCTGGTGACGATAGCGCTCTTTACGCTGCTCGGCTTCACCGCCCTGGCCCTGGATGGGGGCTATTTGTTGCTGAATAAGACCCGAGTGCAGGATGCGGTGGATTCGGCCGCGTTGAGTGGGGCCAAGACTTTAAATCTTAAAGATAAAAACGAAAATACACACGACAAGGCACGTGATGCGGTTGAGGATACCCTGCGAGAAATCTTAAACGGCCCTGGATTTAAGCAGGTGAACGTCGACCTGAATAATCTGGCTACGGAGTTAGATATTGAATTTTCCATAAATCCTGTTCCTTTTGAACCCACTACGGATACGGCGGCCAGATCAATTCGGGTACGTCTCAATACAGTACCTGTGGATCAATTTCTTTCACAATTGGTGGTGGATACTTGGCAGGTCAGAGCATCTGCAGTTGCGGCTACATCATCTGAAAAAGATGATGCACAGATTATTCCTCTGCTGATGTGTGCTGAAAGCACCAGCGATGAAGAAATAGGTTCCGGAAATTTTGGTTTTGAAACAGCTAACTGGGATGGCACTGGAAATTCCGGTGATATTATTGTGATTAAAAGATCTGCAAAGAAGGAAGACAACCCACTAGATCCTGGCAACTTTCTGGGGCTGGACTTCAAGTGCTTTGAAAATGACCTTAGTGCGGATTGTAGTGGAGATCCCAATGGTGGAGGCGGCAGTCTTTATAAACATGCTCTTTCCGGAAAATTGTTTCAGAACTCTTACGTAAGTATTGAAGACTCAGTCACCACTCTCCCTGGTGGTAGGGTTGGACCTTCAGAAGGAGGAGTTAATACAAGGTTTAATAAGTTCGATGCAGATATGGGAAGTTACGAACCCCAAGGAGTTGCAGGAACGAGCAGTAGTTCTGCGTGGTATTATCCAGATTGCAAACTGCCACCTTATATGGCGACAGGGGGACAACCTGTTGAGTTTAGTGATAATGACTTTGCTGCCATTCCCGGAGATAGTCCAGGGAGTATCGTTCTTTCTCCAGGCCCAAAATATGATCAGCTTGAAAAATACGGTGATTATGTCAATGCCCCCGATGCCAACTATGATTTTTGTGAGAATGAGAGAAGGATTGTCAGTGTACCAGTGGCAGACTGTAGTAACCCTCTTTATAAAGACGAGGTTCATGGGAAGACCAAATTCGAGATAATAGGATTAAGCTGCTTTTTTCTTAATCAAGAAGTAACAGGAAAAGGAAACACCCAGTATATAGTTGCAGAGAAAATACATTGTGGACCAAATGACAATGGATTTAACGGAGGTGGTTCAGAAAGGATTGTGCTGTACGATGACACTGATAGTGGAGACTCATGATGAATAAGATCAAAAAACCATCCACTCAACGAGGTATTGCGATTGTTGAAGCAACCATTGTGTTACCGTTGTTATTGCTACTAATGCTTGCTATTGGTGAGTTTGGCCGAATGCTTTATCAATATCATATACTCACCAAGGCAGTTCGTGCAGGAACGCATCATCTTGGTCCTGAAAACTGGCATAACGATGACCTTGAGCGGCCAATGATGGAAGACAAAATAAAAAAGCTGATTGTTTATGGTGATGACAGTGTATCTGTGAATAGTGTGTTGCCTGGTCTAACTTTCTCTGATATATCAATTGGTTATAAGCAGATTCCTGTTGGAAGTACCTATGCTTACATGGTTGTTGACGCCAGATATAACTGGCAACCGGTGTTCGGTAGTAAATTCAATACGTTCTTTGGTAATGAAATCGATCTGACATTTCCTCTGGAAACCAGTATTACTTCAAGGATGATGACGAACTGATGAACATTACACCTGAAAAAAAAAGAACAGTAAGAAAGCAAAGGGGCACGACCACGGTAGAATTTTCTATTGTAGCCGGAGTTATTTTTCTGGTGCTGTTTTCTGTTATGGAGCTGGGGCGGTTGATATATAACTGGTCCATGCTGAACGAGTCGTCCCGTCAGGCAGCCAGACTGGCGGCTGTCTGTATGCCGGATGAGCGTCAGGCTGTGGCTGATGATGTAGCAGCAAGGCTGGATATTGCCATGGGTAGTTTCAACGGATCCAACATAAATATCAGATACCTGACAGACGGTATGGCAACGGTGAGCAACCCGCAAAGCAACCTGAGCGATATTCGCTATGTTCAGGCCAGTATCGTGGGTTATACCTTTCAGCCTGTTTTACCCTTGCCTACGAACCTGGCTATTCAGTCACCGGATTTTACCACTACCCTGAGAGCCGAGAGTCTGGGACGGACGACAAGTGGTGACATTCCCTGCTTTCCTTGATTTGGAGTGATTTATGACAGACGCCAAAATTGTAGAACTGGAAAGCGCTTTATCACCTCGCTCGCCGCTGGCCTGTCCGTTGCAAATCAGCGTGATGGATCCGGATGGTCGTTTATGGTCAGAGTTGCAAAGTCAGCTTCAGTCCAGCCAGTTGCAGCTGCGCCGCCTGTCCGAGCGGGATTCCCTGCCCAAGGCTGGGCGTCAGCTGTTGCTGCTGGTGGATAATCCCATGATCTCCACCCTGTTTGATGAACTGGAGCACAGGCAAACGGCAACGCCGCCACTGATAGTGGTGGGCGACCCGGGCAACACGACCCTGATGCGCCGAGCCATGCGGCTGGGGGCGGTCGACTTCTTGCCCTTCGACTATCAGCCGGCGGAGCTGTGGTCGGCCCTGACCCGGGTGGCCGACAAACAGGCGGCCAGTGCCTCGCTGGCGCCGGTGACCGTGGTGGTAAACGGCAAACCCGGCTCCGGTGCCAGCTTTATTTGCGCCAACCTGGGTTATGCGCTGGGCCGGCGCCACGACGACGACAAGACACTGCTGGTGGATGCCAACCTGCATTATGGCTCGCTGGCGGATTATCTGAATGTACAAGACAAACAAGGCAGCCTGGCCGGCGGCATGGAAAGAGCGACGGAAATGGATGCCATGGCCCTGTCGGGCATGGTCAGCCTGGCACGGGAGCGACTGGATGTGCTGCCCTCTCTGCCGGCCTCGCTTACCGACCATTATCAGCCCACGGCAAAGCACTGTTCCCAGCTGACGTATCTGCTGCGCAGCCAGTATCAGCAGGTGGTGGTAGACCTGTCTCGCGGGCCCGAAAACTGGAACCTGCCCATGCTGGAATGCGCCGACCACGTGCTGGTGGTGATGCAGCAGTCTCTGTCCGCCCTGCGTGAAACCCTGTATCTGCTGAAACGGCTCCGGCACGAGCTGGGCATACCGAAAAACCGGATTATTTTGCTGATAAACCGTTACGACAAGAAGAAGGATCTATCTTTAAAAAAAATAGAGCAGACCACGGAGATCACTCATATTCTCACCTTGCTCAATGATTTCACCATGGCGGAAAATTGTACCGACCTGGGCAAGCTGGTGGTGGAAGTAGAAAAAAAACACAAACTGGTCAGGGTATTTGACGACATTGTCGCCGAAATTACGCCGCAGGATGAAGAAGAAGCCACCAGGCCCGGATTGCTTAAAAGGTGGTTTGGCCGGCACTGAACAGCCGGTTTTTTCGGCACTGATTTTCGGCACTGAATAGCTGAGTCGATTAGCACCGAGTAGCTGATTCGATTTGCACTGAATTAGTACTGAGTAATAATGGGGGTCAAGGATGAACCTGGAAGATTATATTCTCAACACGGATGAAGAAGCCTATAAACATCGTCTGCATGGCAAGTTGATGGATATGCTGGACTTGCCCATGCTGCAAACCATTTCCCGCGAGCAGGCCAGCGAACAGATAGAGCGCCTGTGCTTTCAGATAATGCAAGACTCGCCCACCCCGCTGTCGGTGGACTCCCGTCAGAAAATCGTGCGTCAGCTGCTTGACGAAATACTGGGGCACGGCCCGCTAGAGCCCTTGCTGGCCGACCCGGGTATTGCAGACATCATGGTCAATGGCGCCAAAAGCATCTATGTGGAACGCCGGGGGCGCATAGAGCGGGTGCCGCTCACCTTTACCGACGACGACCACCTGATGGGGGTAATAGAACGTATCGTGTCCAGCGTGGGCCGCCGTATCGACGAGCTGTCGCCCATGGTGGATGCCCGCCTGAAAGACGGCTCCCGGGTCAACGCCATCATACCGCCGCTGGCGCTGAACGGCCCCGTGCTGTCCATTCGACGCTTCACGGTCGAAAAGCTGGCGGTAGATACCCTTATCGACTTCGGTACCATCACCTCGCCCATCGCCCAGGTGATGGAGGCGGTGGTCAAGGGCAAGCTCAATATTCTTATTTCCGGCGGTACCGGTACCGGTAAAACCACCTTCCTCAACATACTGTCCGGCTTTATTCCGGCCAACCAGCGCATCATTACGGTGGAAGACTCCGCCGAGCTGCAGTTGCAGCAGCCCCATGTGGTACAGCTGGAAAGCCGGCCCGCCAACATAGAGGGGCGGGGCGAGGTTGCCATGCGTGACCTGGTGAAAAACACCCTGCGGATGCGGCCCGACCGCATAGTAGTAGGGGAGGTGCGGGGCGCCGAGGCGTTCGACATGCTCACCGCCATGAACACCGGTCACGAAGGCTCGCTTACCACCATTCACGCCAACACCCCGCGTGATGCATTGGGCCGGCTCGAAAACATGGTGTCCATGACCGGCTTCGACATGCCGGTGAAGAACATTCGGGCCCAGGTGGCCTCGGCGCTGGATCTGATCATTCAGCTGGAGCGGCAGGAGGACGGCAAGCGGCGCATGGTCAGCATGCAGGAGGTGCACGGCATGGAAGGCGATACCATCACCATGTCGGAGATTTTTACCTTCGAGCGTACCGGTATCGATGCCGAAGGCAAGGTGCTGGGGCGCCATCGTCCCACCGGCGTGATGCCCAACTTCTACGATCGCCTGGCCCAACGGGGCATGGTATTGCCGCGCAGCCTCTTCGGTGACGACGAGCTGCATCGGGACATTTTCTAGCGGGAGGTCTTATGAGCAGCAATACCCTTATCTTTCTGGCGATGGTGGGGCTGGCGGTTCTCTGCCTGAGCCTGGCCATGTTTGTGCCGGTGACTCGGCCCCGGTTGAATCGTTCTGCCCTGCTCAAACGGCGGCTTGAGGCGCTGGAGGCGGAAAACCGGGAACAGCAACAGGTATCCATCTATCGCACCAAGCGGCTGGATGCGCTGTCGCCGCAGCTGCGCCGACTGGAAACCTCGCCTCTGCTGGAGCGGGTGGCCTTTGCGCTGGAGCTGGCCGGATCCCGGCTTTATGCTTACCAGTTGGTGTTGCTGACGGCCCTGGCGAGCCTGGCGCTGGCGGTGGCTTGCTGGTGGCTGTGGCACAGCTGGCTGCTGGTGCTGCTGGCGCTGGTACTGCCGTCTGTCTTGGTGCACATCAAGCTGAAGCGCAATTATTACCAGCGGCTGGCTCTTTATGAGCAGCAACTGCCCGAGGCGCTGGACATCATGAAGCGGGGCCTGCAGGCGGGTTATTCCTTTGCCGATACCATCAAGCTTATCAGCGAGCAGATGCCCAATCCGCTGGGGCGTGAATTTGCCCTGGTGTTTGCCGACATCAACTACCGCAAGGATATTCGCAAGGCCCTTACCGGCCTGCTGGAGCGGGTGCCCAGCGTGTCCAACATGGCCTTGATAAGCGCGGTGCAGGTGCAGCGGGAAACCGGCGGTAACCTGGTGGAGAACATCGACAAGCTGGCCATCATTATTCGTGACAGGTTCAAGTTCAATCGCCAGCTCCGAACTCTGTCGGCCGAAGGGCGCATGTCGGGCTGGGTGCTGGTGCTGACCCCCTTCGCACTCTTTGCGGTGATGTATGTCACGACCCCCGGTTATGTCACCGAACTGGTTACTACGGAGCAGGGACACCAATTGCTGATTTATGGTGGTATCGCCATGGCGCTGGGTACCTGGTGGATCAGCCGCATTATCAGGATTGAGGTGTAACATGGCAGAGCTGACAGAATTGTTCAATGCAGGCCTGACCGATCCCAGTATGCGTCAGTGGTTGCTGATAGGCGGGGTGGCGCTGTCGGCCATGACCCTGTTCTGGGGCCTGGTGATGGTGGCCGGGGGTATGACTAACCCCTATCGCCGGCGGCTGAATCACATGCAGCAACAGGTGGAAGAAGAGCAGCAAGACAGCCTGGAGCAGCGGCTGGTGCTGGCCAAACAGGGCGGCACCGGTACCTTTAGCGGGCACCGTATTCGTACCCTGTTGGTACATGCGGGCTTTCAGAAAAACTCGGCCTACCGCATATTCATCGGTACTCGTTTGCTGGTGGTAATGCTGTCGGTATTGGTGGCGCTTGCCGTCATGCTGACCAGCACCGCTTTTGCCTATCATATCATCCTGTTACTGCTGGTCGTGGTGGCCTATGTGGCTTATGTGTTACCGGTGTTTGTGCTGGAACGGTTTGCCAATCATCGCATGACACAAATGAAACTGGCGATGCCCGATGCATTGGATCTGCTGGTGGTCTGTACCGAGGCGGGCATGGGCTTCAAGGCGGCGCTGCAGCGGGTGGCCAAAGAGCTGAGTCTCAATCATGTGGAGCTGGCCGACGAGCTGGGGCTGATTTCCGCCAAGTTGCGCGCCGGCATCAGCCTGAAACAGGCGTTTGACGAATTTATACTGCGTACCGGGCTGGAAGACTTTCGCAGCCTGAACGTGGCCATCAACCAGTCCATACAGCTGGGTACCAGCATTGCCGAGACCCTGCGTACCTATGCCGACGAATACCGCATCAAGCGCAAGCAGGAGGCGGAAGAAATGGCGGCCAAAATTGGCACCAAGATGATTTTTCCGCTGGTATTCTGTATCTGGCCATCTTTTTTCATCGTGGCCATAGGACCGGCGTTACTCAAGGTGTTCAAGGTGTTCGGTAATATGTAGGTAATGCCGCATAACAGGTGTGTCCGTCGACATTCCCGTGCGACCTTACTTGTCATTCCGCGCGACTTCCCCTCATGCCGCGCGATTTCTCCTGTCATTCCCGCGCAGGCGGGAATCCAGGACTTGTGGCGAAAAACGTCCAGACTGCAGGTAGCCTGCAAAGACACTGGACCCCCGCCTTCGCGAGGGTGACGATAAAGGCCATCGCGAGGGTGACGATAAAGGCAAGTTAGCTCCATGGCCAGTGACGATATAAACCGGCTGGTCGAATCTTGCGGAGGTGGCTAGTCTTGGAATAGATCTTCTCTTTCTACGACCATGGACTGGTTTAAGGACTTAATAATGAAGAATAAAACCCTTGCGCTAATGACGGTGCTGCTGTTGAGTGGCTGTGCCGCGACCAATCAACAGCATGACGGATTATCCAATATCAACACCCCCGGAGCCGGGGCCATCCAACCCACCAATGCGACCGAGGCCGGCATGCTGATTGCCCAGTCGCAGACCTCGGGCAACCCGGATGCCATGATTTATGCCTACCGCCAGGCACTGGAGTTCAAGCCGTTCAACAAGGCGGACATTTACCTCAATATTGCCCGACTGGAACAGCAGCGGAACAACAACAGCCAGGCCGAAGCGGCTTATCGGCTCGCCATGGCCAGTGACACCAAACGACTGGAGTTCAAGGAATCGCTGGCCTTGTTGCTGGTGGACATGAAGCGGCACGATGAGGCCGACACCCTGCTGCAAGAGGTGATTTCCGCCGACCGGGCCCGGCTCAATGCCGCCTCGGCGGACCCGGTCGAGTTGGACCCGGCGGATCCGGCGGAGTTGGAACCGACCGAGTGTGTGACCGATAATCAATCGCCCTGGCGCAGTTATAACGGCCTGGGGTTGCTGTCGGATATTCGGGAGCAGGGTGAACAGGCCCGGCAGTATTATCGGTGCGCCTTGAAAATACAGCCCGGCCTGGCCATGCTGCACACCAACCTGGGTTTCTCCTATTATCTGGAAGGCGATTACTCCCAGGCCGAGCGGGCCCTGACCCGGGCGGTGAATCAGGATCCGCAATACAGACGCGCCTGGAGCAACCTGGGGTTGATGTATTACCGCTGGGGGCACAAGTCCGAAGCCTTGGCGGCTTTGCGAAAAAACGGCACCCAGGCCGAAGCGCTCAACGATTTGGGCTACATAGCGCTGATGGAAGGCGCCCATGAAGAGGCCGCCGGCCTGTTTCAGCGCGCCATTGATGCCTCGCCCCGTTACTACCCCAAGGCGGTGGCCAACCTGAATCAGGCCAAAGCCATGACGACCGCGAACAAACGCTGAAAAGAAAGCCGCACGTACTATTTTGTCATTCCCGCACGTTCTATGTTGTCATTCCCGCGAAGGCGGGAATCCAGGACTTGTGGTGCAGAAAAAAAGGGGTCGGAGTCATTTTATTTTATTTAAATGACTCCGACCCCTTTTACTGACCCCTTTTACTTTTCTTCGCACATCATCAGCATGGCCCGGGTGAGTTGGCTCAGTTCGTCCGGTTGTATGATGTAGGGCGGCATCACGTACAGCAGCTTGCCGAAAGGGCGTATCCATACCCCTTGCTCCACCAGTTTTTGCTGCACCTCGGCCACGTTCAGCGGCTCATGCAGTTCGATTACCCCAATGCCCCCCAGTACCCGCACATCATTCACACGGGGCAGTTCCCGCGCCGAAGCCAGCTCTTTTTGCAACTGTGCTTCAATGGCTTGAATGCGCGCCTGCCAGGGCGATGCCAGCAGCAACTCCAGGCTGGCGATGGCCACCGCACAGGCCAGCGGGTTGGCCATGAAGGTGGGGCCGTGCATCAGTACCCCGGCGGGGCCGTTGCAGATGGTGTCGGCCACGGTTTGGGTGGTAATGGTGGCGGCCAGGGTCATGTAGCCGCCGGTCAGCGCCTTGCCGATGCACATGATGTCCGGCGAAATACCGGCCCATTCGCAGGCAAACAGCTTGCCGGTGCGGCCGAAGCCGGTGGCAATTTCATCCACAATCAGCAAGACATCGTACCGGTCGCACAGCGCCCGTGCGCCTTTCAGATATTCCGGATGATAAAAACACATGCCGCCGGCACCCTGCACTATGGGCTCCAGGATCAGCGCTGCCAGTTCGTGATGGCGCTGCTCCAGTATCAGCTCCAGCGGTTGCAGGTCCTGCGGGTTCCAGTCGCCGTCGAACCGGCTTGTGGGGCTCTCGATAAACAAATGCTCGGGCAGAAAGCCCTGGTACAGGCTGTGCATGCCACCCTTGGGGTCGCACACGCTCATGGCACCGAAGGTATCGCCGTGATAGCCCTTGTTCAGGGTCACGAATTTCGTTTTGGGCTGGCCCCGACCGTGCCAGTACTGAATGGCCATTTTCAGCGCCACTTCCACCGATACCGAGCCCGAATCCGCCAGAAAAAACCGATCCAGCCCGGTTGGCAACACCTGGCTTAGCGCCCGACACAGCTTGACCGCCGGATCGTGGGTCAGGCCGCCGAACATCACGTGCGACATTTTCTCGAGCTGCTCGGTGGCCGCCCGGTTCAGTTCGGGCACCTTGTAGCCGTGCAGGCAGGCCCACCAGGACGACATGCCGTCCACCAGCCTGCGGCCATCTTTCAGCTGCAGATAGACACCGTCGGCGCTGGCGACTTCATAACAGGGCAGGGGCCTGGTGAGGGAGGTGTAGGGGTGCCAGAGATGGTGCAGATCGAATGCCTGATTGTTCATGACGTCCCTGTCTATAACCTTATTGTTCATAAAATAACCCAACGTAAACCCTTATCCTTTTTGTTGGTTGACAGGCTAACATCCGTGCTTACACTAGCCAAGAAAAACACCTCTGGATATCAAGGATAAAGGCCCCGCATGAGCCGTCAAAAATGGACCCGTGAGCAGGTGCTCGCATTGTTTGAACGCCCCTTCTTCGATCTGCTGTTTAAAGCCCAGCAGGTGCACCGCGCCCACTTCGATCCCAACGAGGTGCAGGTCAGCACCCTCTTGTCCATCAAGACCGGAGCCTGCCCGGAAGACTGCAAATACTGCCCGCAAAGCGCCCGCTACAGCACCGGGCTGGAAGTAGAGCGACTGATGGAAATGGAAAAGGTGCTGGAGCGGGCCAAAGAGGCCAAGGCCAACGGCTCCAGCCGCTTCTGCATGGGCGCCGCCTGGCGCAACCCCAAAGAGCGGGACATGCCCTATCTGGTGCAGATGGTGCAGGAAGTGAAGTCGCTGGGGCTGGAAACCTGCATGACCCTGGGCATGCTCAGCGATGCTCAGGCCGGAAAACTGGCCGATGCCGGGCTCGACTATTACAACCACAACCTGGACACCAGCCCGGAATTTTACGGCGACATCATCACCACCCGTACCTATGCCGACCGGCTCAACACCCTGGAAAATGTGCGTAACGCCGGCATGAAGGTGTGCTCCGGCGGCATCGTCGGCCTGGGCGAAAGCCCGGAAGACAGAGCCGGTCTGCTGCTGGCGCTGGCCAAGCTGCCGCGTCAGCCCGAGAGCGTGCCCATCAACATGCTGGTGAAGGTAAAGGGCACCCCGATGGAAAACCAGGAAGACCTGGACGACTTCGACTTTATCCGCACCATCGCCGTGGCGCGAATCCTGATGCCGCAAAGCCATGTGCGCCTGTCTGCCGGCCGCGAGAAGATGAACGACCAGATGCAGGCCCTGTGCTTCATGGCCGGCGCCAACTCCATCTTCTACGGCTGCAAGCTGCTGACCACCCCTAACCCGGATGAAAACAGCGACATGCAGCTGTTCAAACGGCTCGGAATACGCCCCAGCGGTGCCAGTCAGAAGCCGGACCAAATGGCCGAAATAGAGCTGCACGAACAAATTGCCGCCCAGAACGAGCCCAATCCGCTGTATTACCAGGCTTAAAAGATAGCTGGAAGCCATAAGCCTGAAGCTATCAGCTAAGACAAAACACCGATTGGGTTTGGCTTTTTCCGTCACCCTGACGCACGTCAGGATCTGGGGGTGGTTTCTTTTGTAGGGTCGAATTCATTCGACCAATGGCGCCGCTCGGTAGCTGGGTTGGTCCATTGAAATGGACCCTACGACAGGCGCCGTGATGAATGTTCGTAGGGTCGAATTCATTCGACCAATGGTGCCGCTCGGTAGCTGGTTTGGTCCATTGAAATGGACCCTACGACAGGCGCCGTGATGAATGTTCGTAGGGTCGAATTCATTCGACCAATGAGCACGTCATTCAACAAATCGAGAGAAGATGATGCCTTTTAACCTGAGCCTGACCGAGCGTGAAGCGGCGGGCCTTAAACGCTCACTGCCCGTCATAGAACGGGTACTGGGCCGGCAACTGTGGGCCGATGGCAAAGGCTATCTCAACTTTGCCGGTAACGATTATCTGGGCTTGAGTCAGGCGCCCGAACTCGGGGCCGCCGCCGAGGCCGCCGCCCGCGAGTTTGGCGTGGGCGCCGTGGCCTCGCCGCTGGTGGTGGGGCACCAGGCCATTCACCGTGAGCTTGAAAGCGAACTGGCCGACTGGCTGGGGCTGGAGGCGGTGCTGCTGTTCAGTTCCGGTTTTTCCGCCAATCAGGCGGTGATAAAGACACTGCTCGGCAAAACGCACTGGCAGTGGCAAGACCGGCTCAACCATGCCTCGCTGCAGGAGGCGGGCGCCCTCAGCCCGGCTCGCATGCAGCGTTTCGCCCATAACGACCTGGCCGCCCTGGCGGCGAAGATCAGGCCCGGGGCCGGGCTTATCGTGTCCGAAGGGGTGTTCAGCATGGACGGCGATCAGGGCGACTGGCACGGGCTGGCGCAGGTGGCCGAGCAAAGCCGCAACTGGCTGATGATAGACGATGCCCACGGCCTGGGCGTGCTGGGCAAACAGGGCAGGGGCACCCTGAGTGAGCAGGGGGTGGCGGCAGACAAGGTACAAGTCACTATGGGCACCTTCGGCAAGGCATTGGGGGTGAGCGGCGCCTTTGTCGGCGGCAGCAGGGCATTGATCGAGTACCTGCACAACCATGCCCGCAGCTATGTGTACAGCACTCATCTGCCGCCGCCCCAGGCCGCGGCCATTCTGGCGGCGGTGCGGCTGGTACAAGAGGCGGACGACCAGCGTGAGCAACTGCGCGAGCGGGTGCGGCAATTCCGCGACGGGGTAGCCTCGCTGCCGTTCGAGCTGCTGCCGTCCGCCACCGCCATTCAGCCACTGATAGTGGGGGACGAGAGCCGTACCCTGGCCATGGCCGCCCAGCTACGTGAATTGGGCTGCTGGGTGGGCGCCATTCGTCCCCCCACCGTGCCCACAGGATCGGCCCGGTTGCGCATTACCCTGAGCGCCGCCCACACCCGGGCAGACATACAGCGCCTTGTAGACGCTTTACATCGGTCTTTGCCCCGTTGAAACGGAGCCCGAAGCGTACCGTCACTCCCGCGAAGGCGGGAGTCCAGGGCATGATGCAGCGTACAGGGTGGAACGCACTCCCGCCTGCAGAATGGATTCCGGCTCGGAGGCCGGAATGACCATTAATGCGCCACCAACACCGGAGACACCCGCCTGATGCAACAGGTCGACAAACACAAGGTGGCCCAGGCCTTCGGCCGCGCCGCCCACAGCTACGAGCAGCACAACGAACTGCAGCGGCGTAGCGGCAACGCCCTGTTACAACGGCTGCCGGAATGGGGCGACACCGGGCTGGATCTGGGCTGTGGCAGTGGCTGGTTTGCGCCCCGGCTCAAACAGAAAGCCGGTCAGCTGCTGGCGCTGGACTTGTCGGCCGACATGCTGCATCAGGCGGCAAAAAAAGCCGAAATAGAGACTATTTGCGCCGATATGGACGCCATGCCGCTGCCGAAACAAAGCCTGGACTGGATTTTCGCCAACCTCTGCCTGCAGTGGAGCGCCGACTCTGCCCGCTGGCTCCGCGGCTGGAGTGACCGGCTTAAACCCGGCGGCGTGCTGGTATTTTCCACCCTGCTGGCGGGCAGCCTGCACGAGCTGGAAAGCAGCTGGCGGCAACTGGACGACCATGCCCACATCAACCGCTTTATCGCGTTTGAGGCGCTGGAGCAGCAACTGGCGGCTACCGGTCGCCGCTGGCAGCTGGAGCAGGTGGACGAACGACTCTGTTACCCGCAACTGAAAGATCTACTGCTCGATCTCAAGGGCATCGGCGCCAATCGGGTTAATGTTGATCGCCGCCCCGGGCTGCTCGGCAAACAGGCCTGGCAGCGACTGAATCTCATCTATCCTAAAGACAATCAGGGCCACAGCGTGGCCACCTATCGGCTGGCATATGGAGTCATCTATGGCTAAGACATTTTTCATTACCGGCACCGACACCGAAGTGGGCAAGACCTTCGTGACCCGGGCCTTGATGCAGGCCGCCGCCGAGGCGGGCAAAAAGGTGCTGGGCTACAAGCCCGTGGCCTCCGGCTGCGAACTTGTCGACGGCGAGCTGAAAAACAGCGATGCCCTGGCCCTGCAGGCAGCCTCGTCCATCTCCTTGCCCTACAACATGCACAACCCCTACGCCTTTGCCCCGGCCATTGCCCCCCATATCGCCGCGGAACAGGCCAATGAGGCGATCAGCATTCATCATATTGGCGAGGGACTGGCCCGGATGAAGGAAACCGCCGTCGACTGGATTTTTACCGAAGGCGCCGGCGGCTGGCGACTGCCGCTGGACGAACAGCACCTGTTATCCGACTGGGTCAAAAAAGAGCACCTGCCGGTGATCCTGGTGGTGGGCGCACGTCTGGGCTGCATCAACCACGCCCTGCTGACGCTGGATGCCATTCGTCACGACGGCCTGGTCGTGGTCGGCTGGGTGCTGAACCGGGTCGACCCTCACATGAGTCATTACGAA
Organism: Oceanisphaera litoralis; assembly: GCF_016907015.1. Lineage (GTDB taxonomy): Bacteria > Pseudomonadota > Gammaproteobacteria > Enterobacterales > Aeromonadaceae > Oceanimonas > Oceanimonas litoralis. The sequence continues at coordinate 63,989 of NZ_JAFBBE010000001.1, read as the reverse complement.
GAAAACGCCGCCACCTTAAAGCAACGCATCAGGGCGCCGCTGCTGGGGGAGATCCCCTGGCTGGGCGAAGAGGGCATGGAGTCGGTAAACAACTTTATAGATATTGCCCCCTTGCTGAAATAATTCATCATGGCCATCTTGAATTTTGCCCATTCGGACATATTATGACTGCAGACTCGTTGAAGTAAGGAAAGATATGAAGCGCATTCTGTTGTTTATTGCCACCAACCTGGCCGTGGTGCTGGTGCTGGGCGTGGTGTTGAACATCGTATTTTCTATGCTGGGCATCGATCGCAGCAGCGTCGGTGGCCTCTTGGTGTTCTGTGCCGTATTCGGTTTTGGTGGTTCGACCATTTCGCTGCTTATCTCCAAATGGATGGCCAAGCGCGCCTATAGCGTGCAGGTGATTGAGCAGCCCCGCAACGAAATGGAACACTGGCTGATGACCACAGTTGCCCGCCAGGCCCAGCAGGCCGGCATCGGCATGCCGGAAGTGGGTGTATACGACTCGCCGGACATGAACGCCTTTGCCACCGGCCCCAGCCGTAACAATGCCCTGGTGGCGGTGAGCACCGGCCTGATGTACAGCATGAGCCGGGACGAAGCCGAAGCGGTGCTGGCCCACGAAGTGAGCCACGTGGCCAACGGCGACATGGTGACCCTGACCCTGATCCAGGGGGTGGTGAACACCTTCGTGATGTTCTTCGCCCGCATCGTGGCCAACATCATCAGCGGCTTCTTCAGCAACAATGAAGAGGAAGAAGGCGGCGGCATGGGCGGTCTGGCCTACTTTGCCATCGTGATGGTGCTGGAGCTGGCGTTCGGTGTTCTGGCCTCCATCATAGTGATGTGGTTCAGTCGCCAGCGTGAATACCGCGCCGACGAAGGCGGTGCCCGCCTGGCCGGCAAAGAGAAGATGATTGCCGCCCTGGAACGCCTGCGCCGTGGCCCCGAAGTAGAGCTGGAAGGCTCGCTGGCCGCCTTCGGCATCAACGGCAAGCGTCACAGCGAGCTGTTTATGAGCCACCCGCCGCTGGAAAAACGCATCCAGAGCCTGCGCGAACAGCGTTAACCGATTGCAATAACCCGTAGTTTGGTTTTTAACCCCGGCTTGCCGGGGTTTTTTTATCGATAAGTTAACATTTTTCTTCAGCTCGTCATCCTGACGAACGTCAGGATTTTGTTGCAGCAAGGCACTTTTTAGCAGATCAGGCTGCCGCTTTAGCTGGCCTTGAATACCGGTGTTGCCTGCCATATTGCAACGAGGTAAGCAGTCACAGACGGCAGTTTTTATGGCGTCGGCTCCATTCGTGAACAATCCCCCTTGTTATTCCCCGGCTTAATGCCTTTAATGACTAAAAACAAAAGCACGGACGCCATGATAAAAACCGAACTCCATCGCCGTTTCTGGCTGATTGAGCTGCTTGGCTATTGGGAAGGGCGGATCACCAGCCTCAACCTGCCATCGTTTTTTCAGCTCGGGCATCAGCAGGCCAGCAAGGATATCAATCAATATCTGCGGCTGTATCCAGATAAGCTGCCTTATTTCGCCTCCGCCAAGGGCTATTTACCGACCGCGCAATACCCCTCCGAATCTATTTATTTCCGGCGATATGGCCATGTCCCGGCCCGATCGCCGCGGCGCATTATCGTGCCCACCACCCTGGACAAGAGCGATGACATCAACCCCTGGCTGTTTTGCTTGGCTCCAACAACCCTGTCGCGTGAGGCGACGGGTTCATATGCACAGTGCTGGTGGGAGAGGGGAGAATGGATGAAGAACCGGAAAAAGGAGCAAGTCGCATGAGTGCCAGCTATTTCCGTTACTGGGGCAAGGCGCGCAAGGCTGATGGCCAGGAAGGAGCAGACTACCATTTGTTGCCCTATCACTGTCTGGATGTGGCGGCGGTTGGCTGGCTCCTACTGGATGAAGACAAACCCTTGACCCGTAACCTGGCCGAGTTTCTGGGTATTGCTCCCGGCCAGTTGCGGCAAATCTTTACCTTTTCGCTGATGCTGCATGATCTGGGTAAATTCGCCTCGGCGTTCCAGAATCTGGCGGAGTTTGCAGATAGCCCATTAGTTCGCAATCAACCCAAATCGGGCTACGACAGCCGCCAGGCCCGTCATGACCGACTGGGCTATTTTTTCTGGTTAATGGCCAGCCGGGGGCGACGGCTCAAGGGAGCAGATATCGGATTGAGCCAAGTCGATATCAGCCAGGTCACCCCGGCTCTCGATAGCCTGAATGCCTTGCTGGATGTGGTATTTGGCCACCATGGCTATCCCATCGACTGGGGCAGCCAGCCGAAAATGATGAAGGATTATTGTCATGAATCTGATGTGGATGCGGCCTGTGAATTTATCCGGGTCTGCGCCCAGTTACTCAAGGTGACATGGCCAGAGCAGCAGCTAGCCGATAAGGAGTGGCTGGCTCGCTTGCGGCAGATCAGCTGGCATTTGTCCGGCATCGCCATTTTAAGCGACTGGATAGGCTCAGATACGACATTTTTTGAATATCACATCGGTGGCCTGACGTTGGCCGAGTATTGGCCACAGGCCAAAGAAAAAGCATTACGTGCGCTTGCGGCAACCGAGCTGATCAAACCGGTTAAGGTGCAACCCTTTTTATCGGTACAGAAGCATTTTGGTTTTGAGCCCACCCCGTTGCAGACCTGGGCGGAGACGGTGCCTCTGGCATCGGGGCCACAGTTGTTCATTCTTGAAGATGTGACCGGAGCAGGAAAAACAGAAGCTGCTCTGGCGTTGACTCACCGTCTGTTGCAGCAGGGCGAAGCCGACGGTTTTTATTTCGGTCTGCCGACCATGGCAACATCCAATGCCATGTTTTCCCGGGTGGCGGATCATTATCAGCAGATGCTGTCCGTTGATGGTAGCCGACCCAGCATAGTACTGGCACATGGCGCTAGGGAAATGAACGATCATTTTCGTGACGCACTGACGGCGAACACACACGCCGATACCGCGTATGCAAACGGTGATGAAACGGCCAGTCTGTATTGCAACCAGTGGCTGGCCGACTCTCGCAAGAAGGCACTGTTGGCGGCGGTGGGGGTCGGCACCATTGATCAGGCGCTGATGGCCGTCTTGCCGCGCAAACATCAGCCCCTGCGGCTGCTTGGGCTGCACCGCAAGATCCTGATTTTTGATGAGGTGCATGCGGCGGACAGTTTCATGTTTGAGCTGCTGGATGACTTGCTGCGGGTGCATCTTCGTCAGGGGGGCAGTGCCATTCTGCTGACCGCTACGCTGGCACAGCGACAGCGGGAGCGGTTATGTCGCATCTGGCAGGAGGCTGCCGGTGTGCAAGCAATATCGCTGCCTGAAAAAAATGATTTCCCGCTGGCAACGCAGGTTATTCCTGGGCAGCGACTGAATGAAGCTCCTGTTGATAGCCGGGCGGCCGTGAGTCGTGAGCTGGCGGTGAGTTTTGTTCATAGCGAGCAGGCATGTGTCAGCCAGATACTGGCCGCCAGTCAGCGGGGCGAGTGCGTGGTGTGGATCCGCAATTCGGTGGATGACGCCATCCGCGCCTACTGGGTACTGGCAGAGCAACTGCAGTCTAGCGACCACCTGACCCTGTTTCACAGTCGTTTTACCCTCAAGGATCGAAAGGTCATAGAAAACAGGGTGTTGGCCACGTTTGGCAAAAAAAGCGGTCAGGAAGAGCGGCGAGGTCAGATTCTGATTGCCACCCAGGTGTTTCAGGAAAGCCTGGATGCGGACGCCGATTTGATGATTTCCGATCTTTGCCCTATCGATGACCTCATTCAGCGAGCAGGCCGCCAACACCGACATATCAGGGATCAGTTCGGTAATCGCATCGATAATGAAAAAAATGAACGGCCGGCGCCCACGCTACTTGTTCATACCCCCGAGTGGCAGGAACAGCCCGATGCGGACTGGCTGCTCAGTCATTTGCCCAACACCGAGCACGTGTATCGCTCCCCCGGCCGGCTATGGCTGGGAATGGAAATTTTGCGGCAATTGGGCGCCATTCGCATGCCGGTCGAGGCGAGGTTGCTGATCGAAGCGGTTTACGGTGACCGTGCTTATGAACGGATGCCGGATGAATTCAAAAAGAAAGAAGATAGCTATTTCGGTGAGTTACGCGGCAGGTCTGCTCAGGCGCAGAGTCAGCGGATAGACTGGCACAAAGGCTATAACCAGACCAGTGCCCGAGCCTGGCACGATGACAACATCGAGATCAGTACCCGTTTTGCAGACAGGGAAACCGTCCAGGTACTGGTACTGAAACTTGACCCGCAAGGGCGGCTACAGCTATGGGCCGAAGGCGAATCCCATGCGCTGCAGAACAGCATAGTGAAGCTCGCCAAGGGGCGTTTTGCCGATCGGCTGGCGTCCTTGCCCGACAACCTGACGGCGGCCTTTGAGCGCATAGTGCAGCGCTATCCACAGGCAAAATTTCTCCAGCCCTGGTTACCCGACCATGACCCCTTGTTTGGTTATTCAACCGAATTAGGCGTGTTTGACAGCAATAAGGAGGTTGAATGAATTTGATAACCGATCCCTGGCTTGGCTACCGCTTCAGGGATGGCAGCGAGCGGCAGTTGCCGATCAGCGCCATTGCCGACCCGGATGTGGTGGACTTTGCCTTGCCCCGGGCCGATTTTTATGGCGCCGCCTACCAGTTTGCCATTGGCCTGCTGCAAACGATGATGGCGCCTGATGATAAATATCAGTGGCATGAACGTTATCGGAACGCTCCCGAGCAAGAGACACTGGCGGCCAGCCTGGCGCTGGCTGAACATGCCTTTGAGCTGGAGGGTGACGGCCCGCGTTTTATGCAGGACCGGGATCCACTGGATGGCGTCAGCCCCGGCCCCGTGTCCGGCCTGCTGATCGAGGCACCTGGAGCCAATGGTCTCAAGCTGAACACGGATCATTTTATCAAGCGCGGCATTGCCGAAGTGCTGTCGCCGCAAATGGCCGCCCTGGCCCTGTTTACCCTGCAAATCAATGCGCCATCCGGTGGCCAGGGGCACAGAACCGGGTTAAGAGGCGGCGGCCCCCTGACGACCCTGGTGCTGCCCCATGACGCGGATGCCAGCCTGTGGCAAAAACTGTGGCTGAATGTTCAGAGCCGGGAGTCCTGGGAATATCCAGATCCCGATTATCACAGTGAGCAGCTGTTTCCCTGGCTGGGCCCCACTCGTATCAGCAAGGCCAAAGGCAGTGAAATCTATGCCCATGATGTGCATCCGCTGGCCATGTTCTGGGCCATGCCCCGGCGGATCAAACTGTTGTTTGAAGAGCAAGAGGGGGTCTGTCAGCTCAGTCGGCAACCCTGTTCACGGCGTTGTCGGCAGTACCGTACCAGCAATTACGGCAATAATTATGCCGGCAGTTGGGAGCATCCGCTGACCCATTACCGTTTTAACCCCAAAAAGCCGGAAGAAGACTATCTGTCCACCAAGGGACAGCCCGGTGGCATTCAATACCGGCAATGGCACAGCCTGAATTTTGTCGATCAGAGCGAAGGCAACCTTCCGGCCCGAGTGGTACAGGACTTTGTTCGGGAGAAAGCGGCCTTCTTCGATTTTGAGTGGGGAGAAGCCCCCAGGCTGTGGGCCTTTGGTTTTGATATGGACAATATGAAAGCCAGAGGCTGGTACAACAGCGAATTCCCGTTGATCCGTCTTGATGCCGATTTGAGAGATACCCTGCTCAGTGAAATCAAGGCCCTGCAGAGTCTGGCACAGGAAGTGGTGTGGCATTGCCGAACCCAGATCAAGGCCGCCTGGTTTGACAAGCCGGCAGATGCCAAGGGCGACACCAGCCATATCGACTTGCAGTTCTGGCAGCGCACCCAGAGCGAGTTTTTTATTGCCGTGCAATCGTTGCTGAATACGGGCGATGGCAGATTGACCCCAGACATTGCCCAGCGCTGGCTCCGTGCTTTGTCATTCCAGGGACAGGAACTGTTCGACGAGCATGTTCTGTCCAACCTCTATCCCGACAGGGACATGGTGAAAAAGATCCAGGCGCGGCGCCGGCTTAGTGGTTGGCTGGCGGGCAGCAAACGTACCAGGCAGTTCAGAAATGATTATCGAATTGAGACCTTAAGCAAGGAGCAGGCGTGATGACAGACATTGAACAAGGCGCACCGGCTACGTCAGCGTTTGCCGGAGAAGCGACAGTGATGCGCTGGTGGCAGGCCATGGTGTTGTCCGAGCAGGAATTGGCCGCCTTGAAGATAAGACCGGCACCCACCGTATTCCGGGCCGAACTGAAGCGGGCAGAAACCCCCGAAGCGGTACTGATGACCCAGGGCTTCAGGGCCTTGTGGTTGGCTTTACCGGAACCAGCCCGGCAACGCAGAGCCTGGTCGATGCTTGCCTGGGCTACCTTGGCCGGGGTGTTGAGTCATATACGAGTACAGGATGACAGCCGCAGTTTTGCGGCCTCACTGGGAAAAATAGACGCCAATACCGACAAGCCCAGAGTCAGTGAGCTGCGCTTTCAGCAGTTGCAGGGGGCGAGAACGCCGGAGGAGTTCTATCGGCGATTGCATCGGCTGCTCAAGCAGGTCAAGGGGCAGACCCGGGTGGTGTCCTTGGCCAAGGGGATCCTGGACTGGTTTGATGAACATCATGCTCATGCGCCATTACGCGCCGACAAGAAAATTGCCGTGCGCTGGGCGATGGATTATTACCAGGCTGCCGAGAAGGGCCTGACAAAAAACAAAGACTAATCAAGGAGAATCACCATGAGTAAATTTATTCAACTGCACCTGCTGACGTCTTATGCCCCGTCCAATCTTAACCGGGATGACCTGGGTCGCCCCAAAACCGCCCGCATGGGCGGCACCGAACGTTTAAGGGTCAGCTCGCAAAGCCTCAAACGGAATTGGCGTATTTCCGATGTGTTTGAACAGATGTTGGGCGCTCATATCGGCACCCGCACCAAGCGGCTGGGCACCGAAGTATTCAACAAGCTCAGTGAGCAGGGCGTGGCGGAAAAACAGGCGAAAGCCTGGGCCTCGGAAATAGCCGGCGTATTCGGCAAGAACAAGAAAGACAGCCTGGAAATTGAGCAGCTTGCCCATATCAGCCCGGAGGAAATGCAGGCGGTCGACAAGCTGGTCAACACCTTGGCGGAGGAAAACAGGGCACCGGAAAAAGAAGAATTGCTTTTGTTGCGCCATAACGTCAAGGCCGTGGATATCGCCATGTTTGGCCGCATGCTGGCGTCTTCTCCCGAGTTCAACTGCGAGGCAGCCTGCCAGGTGGCGCACGCCATCAGTGTGCATGGGGTTGCGGTCGAAGAAGACTACTTTACGGCGGTAGATGATCTTAACCGGGGCGACAGTGATCTGGGCGCGGCTCATATCGGTGAAGCCGCTTTTGCGGCTGCCTTGTTTTACAGCTACATCTGCATCGATAAGGAGCTGCTGGTCGCCAATCTGGACGGAGATCTCGAGCTGGCAGATAACGCCATTGCCGCCCTGGTGGAGGCGGCGGTAAAAGTCTCGCCCAAGGGCAAGCAAAACAGCTTTGCTTCCCGTGCATATGCGTCTTATGTGCTGGCAGAAAAGGGTGAGCAGCAGCCTCGTTCCCTGTCGGTGGCTTTCCTCAAGCCGATTGTCGGCGAAAATCAGGCCGAAGATGCCGTGCAGGCGCTGCAACGGCAAGTCGATAACTTCGACAAGGTGTATGGGGCCTGTGCCGATGACCGCTATACGGTGAATGCCCTGGAAGGCGAAGGGAACTTTGAGCAGCTCAAGGCGTTTGTCGCCGACTGAGGAGGCGTTATGCACTATCTGGTTTTTCGTCTGTATGGCCCCATGGCCAGCTGGGGCGAAGCGGCCGTGGGCGGAGACAGGCCGACGGCACTGACTCCTGGCCGTTCGGCGGTATTGGGGCTGCTTGGTGCGGCCCTGGGTATCAAGCGTGAGGAGACGAGTCGGCTGGAGATGTTGCGAACCAGCCTGGGAGTGGCCATCAAGGCCTATTCATCTGGCGGCCTGACCCGGGATTATCACACCGCTCAGGTGCCTTCGCAGGATAGAAAGCGAAGCTTCCATACCCGTAAAGACGAGCTGAGCATCGCAAAGGACAAATTGAATACGGTATTGTCCAGCCGGGATTATCGCAGCGATGGCTACTGGGTGGTGGCGGTATGGCAACAGCAGGAGAGTGAGTTGACATTGGATGATCTGAGCAGAGCATTGGCCAAACCTGCTTTTATTCCGTATCTGGGCAGAAAAGCCTGCCCGCTTGCTGCACCCGCCGCGCCGTTAGTGGTGGAGACAGATCTGAAATCGGCGCTCGATCAACGCTTTCCGCCGCTACTCGGCAGTCACGACCAGGATCGGCGCTGGTTGGGATTAGGTTCCATGGTCACCTATCTGTGGCAGGGGCAGGCCGAGGATTTGGGAAGCTTCGATGGTGTACAGAGTGGTCAGGTGTGGGATGAGCCCATTAGCCGGATACCCTGGCAATTCGGCTCCCGACAGGAGCACCAGCTGACCTTGGTGGAGGAATAACATGTATTTATCCCGAATAAGACTGGGCGATAGCCAGGCTGCCAGGAGCGAGCTGGTCAACGCCATGAGTAAGGGGGTTTACGGCCATCATCAGTTGCTGTGGCGTCTTTTTAGCCAGGAGCAACAACGTGGCTTTCTGTTTCGCCATGAGCAGAGCGACGGGCGGCTGGCACCATCGGGGGAACCGGTGTTTTACGTACTTTCTCGTGAAAAGCCGGATAACTCATCTCAACTGTTTGATGTGGAAAGCCGGTCTTTTTCTCCTCAGCTCAAAGCCGGTGATAAATTGGCTTTTCAGATCAGGGTTAACCCCACCGTATGCCGCCAGGGTAAACGTCATGATGTATTGATGGATGCTCAGCAACAATGGTTGCGGGAAGAAGCAAAACAATGTTCTTTGACGGCCGCAGGTAGCAAGAAGCAACTGAAGCACCAGTTACTGGATTTGGCGTCCGATGAAGCCATCGCTCGCTGGAAAACGGTTGTGGACAGTGGGCAGTACCGTGACGCGCTGGCTTCTCGGCTGGGCAGAGGAGCAACGATAGATTTGGCATTGAAAACCGTTTCGGAGCAGGCACTGCTCGACTGGTGGCAGACGCGAAGTCCTCAGATGGGGATTCGTTGCCTGGAGCAGGAAGGCGGGGTACAAATCGACGGCTATCTGCAACATGCCATTAAAGGTAAAAATACCGGTGCTGTGTTCAGCTCGGTTAACCTGAGTGGCACCCTGACCGTTAAAGAGCCGGAGCGACTACTAGTCAGCCTTTATCAAGGGGTTGGACGGGCCAAGGCGTTTGGTTGTGGCCTGCTGATGATCCGACGCACCTAGCCCGTGCTGCCATTGGCAATGGAGTTGTTATGGCTTTTATTCCTCTTAAACCCATACCGATGAAAAACAGGGTCTCCATGATTTTTTTGCAGTATGGGCAAATTGACGTGATTGACGGCGCCTTTGTGTTAATCGACAAAATCGGTGTTCGTACCCATATCCCGGTGGGCTCGGTAGCCTGCATTATGCTGGAGCCGGGAACCCGCGTCTCTCACGCCGCCGCCAAACTGGCGGCAACCGTGGGCACCCTGCTGGTATGGGTAGGGGAGGCGGGAGTACGGCTGTATGCTTCTGGTCAGCCCGGTGGCGCCCGTTCCGACAAGTTGCTATATCAGGCCAAGCTGGCACTGGAAGACGATCTGCGGCTGAAAGTGGTACGCAAGATGTTCGAGCTGCGCTTTGGCGAGGAAGCACCGAGTCGGCGCTCGGTCGATCAACTCAGGGGAATCGAAGGCAGCCGGGTCAGGGCCACTTACGCCATGCTGGCCAAACAATATGGCGTAAAATGGAACGGCCGTCGCTATGATCCCAAGAACTGGGCCAAGGGGGACAAGGTCAATCAGTGCATCAGTGCTGCCACAGCCTGCCTTTATGGCATTACCGAAGCCGCTATCCTGGCGGCGGGTTATGCCCCTGCGATTGGTTTTATTCATACCGGAAAACCGCTGTCGTTCGTTTATGACATGGCCGATATCATCAAGTTCGAGACGGTGGTGCCCAAGGCATTTGAAATTGCCAGCACCAACCCGTCACAACCCGATAAAGCGGTTCGCATTGCCTGCAGGAATATTTTTCGCAGCAGCAACACTTTAGCCAGGTTGATCCCTCTTATCGAAGAAGTACTGGCTGCCGGCGAGATCGAACCACCCCCTCCGCCCGAGGATGCCCAGCCGATTGCGATTCCCGAGCCAACGTCATTGGGCGAGGCAGGACACAGGAGTGGCTGATTTATGAGCATGCTGGTCGTGGTAACAGAAAACGTACCTCCTCGGCTGCGCGGCAGGCTGGCCGTGTGGTTACTGGAAATTCGGGCCGGTGTTTATGTGGGGGATGTTTCCAGACGCATTCGTGAAATGATCTGGGAACAGATAAGCAAATTGGCAGAGCAGGGCAATGTCGTTATGGCCTGGGCCACCAACACGGAATCCGGCTTCGAGTTCCAGACTCATGGAGAAAATCGGCGCATGCCGGTGGATCTGGACGGACTGCGTTTAGTGTCTTTTTACCCTGTTAAAAATCAATGAGTTAGCGATCTTTAAAAAAATGGAAATCTGGTGGCTTTTTCTTTTGTAGAAAAAGCCAATTAAATCAGTTATATATGTTTAGTCCGTTCCCCGTACGCACGGGGATAAACCGACCGAGGTTGAGCTGCTACTGGAAGAGGGTCGCCGTTCCCCGTACGCACGGGGATAAACCGCATTGCGACTGCTGAAAAACAACCTGGTTACCCCGTTCCCCGTACGCACGGGGATAAACCGCTCTGCAAGGCTCAGCTTGCCATAGCGGCGATCCGTTCCCCGTACGCACGGGGATAAACCGGGTGTCGAATTCGATTTGCCCAGGGTAAAATCCCCGTTCCCCGTACGCACGGGGATAAACCGCACACAGTAGCGGACGCACTGGATGCACTAATCCGTTCCCCGTACGCACGGGGATAAACCGCTGACTTGCTCGGTCAAGGCGGGGAGTTCGGTCCGTTCCCCGTACGCACGGGGATAAACCGCGGATGTAACCGGCAGCGGCAAGATGCCCAACCCGTTCCCCGTACGCACGGGGATAAACCGTACGGTGCAGGCATTATTTAGACCTCACAACACCGTTCCCCGTACGCACGGGGATAAACCGCACGGCATACGCTACGCCGAGCACATGGCACCCCGTTCCCCGTACGCACGGGGATAAACCGTTTGAGGGGAGTTATAGCACTTCTATCAGCGTCCGTTCCCCGTACGCACGGGGATAAACCGCGCCTGCTCGCCCTCGGCATCGATATAGCTATCCGTTCCCCGTACGCACGGGGATAAACCGGTAGTCAGCACTTTGTGACATTGCAACAAAAACCGTTCCCCGTACGCACGGGGATAAACCGTAGCGATAAACACGCCAGCCAGGGCAACCCGCCCGTTCCCCGTACGCACGGGGATAAACCGCCCTTTGGCCATGACCGTATCTTGCTTAACACCCGTTCCCCGTACGCACGGGGATAAACCGAAAAAGAAGGAAATTACCGCCGGAACCATTCACCGTTCCCCGTACGCACGGGGATAAACCGCGTCAGCCAGAACAGCGTCTTTAATAGCAGTGCCGTTCCCCGTACGCACGGGGATAAACCGGCCCAGGTCAACCAGCACTTCCCTATAAAACCCCGTTCCCCGTACGCACGGGGATAAACCGTTAGCCCTGAAGGAGCTAGAGTCTGCACCAGACCGTTCCCCGTACGCACGGGGATAAACCGCACGGGTGAGTCGGGTATCAGCGACATTGATGCCGTTCCCCGTACGCACGGGGATAAACCGTCACCCGACGCCGCCGCCATGCAGTCGGTGGCCCCGTTCCCCGTACGCACGGGGATAAACCGGGTGTAAAGGATGTGCAGGCCACGCTGCGCCGCCGTTCCCCGTACGCACGGGGATAAACCGTGATATCACTCACGGCGGTTTTGTAGCTGAACCCGTTCCCCGTACGCACGGGGATAAACCGTTGGGGTCGTGGTTGAACAGGGCGCGCACGTCCCGTTCCCCGTACGCACGGGGATAAACCGGTACTGGATGAAGCCACCGATCTCATGGTGATCCGTTCCCCGTACGCACGGGGATAAACCGAGCATCATTATCTGCGTCAACTGGTTCGAGGCCCGTTCCCCGTACGCACGGGGATAAACCGCCGGTCAATTTATACGTCGTCACCAGTCAGCCCCGTTCCCCGTACGCACGGGGATAAACCGCAGTCTGGCTTACCATGGTCGCCTACCGAGTACCGTTCCCCGTACGCACGGGGATAAACCGCCGGAGTTTTACACGCTGGTTGGCGGCGCTACCCGTTCCCCGTACGCACGGGGATAAACCGCACGATGTAGTCTCAGCAGTGCCAAGGGTCGTCCGTTCCCCGTACGCACGGGGATAAACCGATGGCGGTGCAACGGGCTACCCGTAACGGTACCCGTTCCCCGTACGCACGGGGATAAACCGGCGCACTCACTGACAACATTAAGGCCGTCAAGCCGTTCCCCGTACGCACGGGGATAAACCGCACTTCCGGCCAGGTGAGCACATTCATTATTTCCGTTCCCCGTACGCACGGGGATAAACCGCGCGGGCGCATGGCTCTTGCATCGATAGAACACCGTTCCCCGTACGCACGGGGATAAACCGATCATCAGGTCGCGCTGCATAACCATGTTTCTCCGTTCCCCGTACGCACGGGGATAAACCGTTCGGTTTTCATGGTGTTACTCCCTATCAAGACCGTTCCCCGTACGCACGGGGATAAACCGGGTGACTTTGCGCCGAAACTGGAGTTTATTTTCCGTTCCCCGTACGCACGGGGATAAACCGTTGCTTGTATTATTTCTCACCCGCAAGATCTACCGTTCCCCGTACGCACGGGGATAAACCGCGCAATATGGCGACCTGAGCGCCACCACCTACGCCGTTCCCCGTACGCACGGGGATAAACCGTGTACGGCCCCAGGCGACAATACGCCCACATGCCGTTCCCCGTACGCACGGGGATAAACCGCATCACCTTGTTCGTCGTCAATCTCTTGGCTCCCGTTCCCCGTACGCACGGGGATAAACCGGTGCTTGATTTGATCTGGATTCAGGTTGCTCACCGTTCCCCGTACGCACGGGGATAAACCAGGAGCGAAAAAATGAAGAGTCATCAAGAAAAGCCGTTCCCCGTACGCACGGGGATAAACCGCTCGTTATTTAGAGTGGAATGAAGTTGACGCACCGTTCCCCGTACGCACGGGGATAAACCGTACCAGCGCCAGGTGAAAGGCGTAACGGTTGACCGTTCCCCGTACGCACGGGGATAAACCGGATAGAAAAGGCTCCGATAACCCGCTAATCGACCGTTCCCCGTACGCACGGGGATAAACCGCGTCCAGTGACCCGGCTGGCGGTCAATCGCCCCCGTTCCCCGTACGCACGGGGATAAACCGGCGCTGCAAGTGACCTGTGATGCTGCTGGCAACCGTTCCCCGTACGCACGGGGATAAACCGGCGCTGCAAGTGACCTGTGATGCTGCTGGCAACCGTTCCCCGTACGCACGGGGATAAACCGAAACAGTGCGATCGCGATACGAGGCGGCACTACCGTTCCCCGTACGCACGGGGATAAACCGGCCGCATTGCGCCTGGGTGTGTATGTCATACCCCGTTCCCCGTACGCACGGGGATAAACCGCCCGAATACACCGCCGATGCTGATATTATGGACCGTTCCCCGTACGCACGGGGATAAACCGTGCCGACGCTGTGTGCCGTCCAACTCCAAAATCCGTTCCCCGTACGCACGGGGATAAACCGCTCAACAACGATGTAGCCAAGCGGCGGATGCACCGTTCCCCGTACGCACGGGGATAAACCGAGTCTGAGGACGAGGAAGAAGAAGAAAAGAAACCGTTCCCCGTACGCACGGGGATAAACCGCTAGCTGTGGTCGGTATCGTCGCCAAGGTGATCCGTTCCCCGTACGCACGGGGATAAACCGTGCAAGATTAAAACCCGTGGCTTGTTCGCGTACCGTTCCCCGTACGCACGGGGATAAACCGCATTAAATATCATCGACGCGCATCCAGAGTGGCCGTTCCCCGTACGCACGGGGATAAACCGGCGGCGCATCTGTCATTCTGAGCGACTGGGGCCCGTTCCCCGTACGCACGGGGATAAACCGTCGTTGACGGTCAACCTAGCGGCCATCAGGGTCCGTTCCCCGTACGCACGGGGATAAACCGGCCCAATGATGCCATCATCCACAACCCCCACGCCGTTCCCCGTACGCACGGGGATAAACCGGTCAGAACGTGCCGATTACCGCTGCCAAAGAGCCGTTCCCCGTACGCACGGGGATAAACCGCCCGCAACGCTGGATAATATCGGCGTATCAAACCGTTCCCCGTACGCACGGGGATAAACCGCCACAAAAGGAGCTTGTTATGGGACGCAAAGACCGTTCCCCGTACGCACGGGGATAAACCGCATTCGGATCCGGGTGAGCGGGTCCAGTCCCACCGTTCCCCGTACGCACGGGGATAAACCGGTCGCGGCGTTCTTACTGGCATGGTGTTCCGTCCGTTCCCCGTACGCACGGGGATAAACCGCAATCGGCCAGGGCGGCGCGGGGGATGTGCGCCCGTTCCCCGTACGCACGGGGATAAACCGGTACATACTGCCTGACGAAACTTGATTAAATCCCGTTCCCCGTACGCACGGGGATAAACCGCATTTTTTACTGATTCAGTGACCTGGGACGATCCGTTCCCCGTACGCACGGGGATAAACCGCTGACTGGGGTACTGCAAGTGCAGTGTCACAGCCGTTCCCCGTACGCACGGGGATAAACCGTCCAGCGGCACCGGCTTGATTCAGCAGTTGCGCCGTTCCCCGTACGCACGGGGATAAACCGTATCTGGCACATAATCAGATTCAGAACTTCAACCGTTCCCCGTACGCACGGGGATAAACCGTTTTTAGACGGCCTAGTGAACGTGGTCAATCACCGTTCCCCGTACGCACGGGGATAAACCGTTATAACTGTCAGTACCGGCTTCCATGGAGACCCGTTCCCCGTACGCACGGGGATAAACCGACCATGAGTTCAGGGAGGAATACCTTGTCTAACCGTTCCCCGTACGCACGGGGATAAACCGAAGGCAGGAAATCATATGTGGGTGCCGTTGTTCCGTTCCCCGTACGCACGGGGATAAACCGTATCTGGCACATAATCAGATTCAGAACTTCAACCGTTCCCCGTACGCACGGGGATAAACCGATTGCAGACCCGGCCATAGTTGAAGTGGGTGACCGTTCCCCGTACGCACGGGGATAAACCGTGATCGCACGGTGCCAGAAGACCGGCCAGCTACCGTTCCCCGTACGCACGGGGATAAACCGGTTACATTTAGTAGTACGGCAGGCGCCATTGACCGTTCCCCGTACGCACGGGGATAAACCGGCGCAACCGTCCCATACACTGATGTAGTAGTGCCGTTCCCCGTACGCACGGGGATAAACCGATCGGCCGCACCAAGGGGTATGTGCTCGACCTCCGTTCCCCGTACGCACGGGGATAAACCGCCATTAGCAAGATCGTGCTCGGTGATACTGTCCCGTTCCCCGTACGCACGGGGATAAACCGTGGCGGCAGACCTATATTTCCACCCCGTCCAGCCGTTCCCCGTACGCACGGGGATAAACCGGCCGGGAACCATATGTGGGTGCCGCTGCTGGGCCGTTCCCCGTACGCACGGGGATAAACCGGTGGCGCGCAGGCTTTCCATTTCGTTGCAGTCCCGTTCCCCGTACGCACGGGGATAAACCGGTGGTCACATGCGGGAAAAACTGCTTAACCAGCCGTTCCCCGTACGCACGGGGATAAACCGCGATCAGCTTCAGTATTGCCGAGCTGGCTGGGCCGTTCCCCGTACGCACGGGGATAAACCGCCTAACACAAGACTAAGGACGCAGGCCAAGAACCGTTCCCCGTACGCACGGGGATAAACCGGTACTTGAATCGCCGATCCTTGA
This sequence comes from Oceanisphaera litoralis, assembly GCF_016907015.1. Lineage (GTDB taxonomy): Bacteria > Pseudomonadota > Gammaproteobacteria > Enterobacterales > Aeromonadaceae > Oceanimonas > Oceanimonas litoralis. Next base: position 47,880 of record NZ_JAFBBE010000001.1, on the reverse strand, counting down.
ACGCTTCAACCGTTCCCCGTACGCACGGGGATAAACCGATCTGCGTCCGGTAACAGATCTTTTACCACTTCCGTTCCCCGTACGCACGGGGATAAACCGTTTGATGTAGCTCACAAGATCGACGTTATCGACCGTTCCCCGTACGCACGGGGATAAACCGGTACTGGGCTGCTCCGCCGACTGGTTGATAGACCGTTCCCCGTACGCACGGGGATAAACCGGCACCGCCAGCCTGCAGAATCTGGCGAAAGCTCCGTTCCCCGTACGCACGGGGATAAACCGCACATCGATAAAACGATGCGAGAGCACTCTGCCCGTTCCCCGTACGCACGGGGATAAACCGGTTGAGTATCAAGAACCCCCAGGTTAGTGATACCGTTCCCCGTACGCACGGGGATAAACCGGATAAGAGCCAGCCCCTGACCTACTGCAAGAGCCGTTCCCCGTACGCACGGGGATAAACCGGCTGCTTTGATAGCTGCAGGCATGGCCGGTAACCGTTCCCCGTACGCACGGGGATAAACCGCTCTCTCCCTCGTCTCTCGGGGTCGCGGGGCCCCGTTCCCCGTACGCACGGGGATAAACCGGTCAAGGCCAACAAGCGCCAGCACAAACCGGTCCGTTCCCCGTACGCACGGGGATAAACCGCCGATGATAAGCGTACCGCTGAAGTTGACCGCCCGTTCCCCGTACGCACGGGGATAAACCGCTGGCGGTAACCTACATGGCACGCACACACACCCCGTTCCCCGTACGCACGGGGATAAACCGCAGCCTACTACCCGCCGTGGTGCTAAGCAGCACCGTTCCCCGTACGCACGGGGATAAACCGGTGCACAGGGAAGCCACCTTCGTTCAGGCGGGCCGTTCCCCGTACGCACGGGGATAAACCGCTTCTCCTATCGGGAAAATGAGCTCAAACCGCCGGGTTGGGTATCTGCAAATGCAGTTCTTCAATCGCAGCCAGCAGTTCCGGGCTCAGGGTGAGGTTTACGCTGTCGATATTTTCTTTCAGCTGGGTCAGGTTGGTGGCGCCAATCAGGTTGCTGGTCACGAAGGGGCGGCTGTTCACAAAGGCCTGGGCCAGTTGCGCCGGGCTGAGGTTGTGCTCCCGGGCCAGGGCCACGTAGCCGGCGCTGGCTTGCTGGGCGCGGGGGTTGAGGTAGCGCTGAAAACGGTTGTACAGGGTCAGGCGGGCGCCGGCGGGGCGGGCGTTGTTTTCATACTTTCCGGTCAGCATGCCGAAGGCCAGCGGGGAATAGGCCAGCAGGCCCACCTGTTCGCGCAGGCTGAATTCGGACAGGCCCACTTCATAGCTGCGGTTGAGCAGGTTGTAGGGATTCTGGATGCTGACGATGCGCGGCAGACCGGCCTGTTCGGACAGTTTCAGGTACTGGTGCAGGCCCCAGGGGGTTTCGTTGGACACGCCAATCTGGCGGATTTTACCGCTTTTTACCAGTTCTTCCAGCGCGCGCAGGGTTTCCTCGATGGGGACGGTTTCTTCCTGCTCCAGCCGATCCAGTCCCAGCTTGCCGAAGTAGTTGGCGCTGCGGTCCGGCCAGTGCAGCTGATAGAGGTCGATGTAGTCGGTTTTGAGTCGACGCAGGCTGTCGTTGACCGCTTCAATCAGGTTGGCTCTGTCGAGGCAGGCCTTGCCGTCGCGAAAGTAGGAGGGGCGCACCGGATCGCGTGACGGTCCCACCGCCTTGGTGGCCAGGATCAGGTCGTCACGCTTGCCGCGAGCGGTCAGCCAGTTGCCAATCATGGTTTCGGTGTCGCCCCGGGTGTGTTCTCGGGGCGGAATGGGATACATCTCGGCGGTGTCGATCAGGTTGATGCCGTGATCCAGCGCCATGTCCAGCTGGGCGTGGGCTTCGGTTTCGGTATTCTGTTCACCCCAGGTCATGGTGCCCAGGCCAATCAGGCTCACCTTGATGTCGGTATGGCCGAGTGTGCGATAGTGCATGACGGTTCCTTTTAAGGTCATTTATGTCTTCTTTCCTCAGGGTAACATATCGGCCCGGTCTCACCAGAGACACCAACACGGCGGCCTGTTGCAGGAACCATTTTAATGGACCAGGTCAGCCGCAGTGCAACGGCATGGGTTGAATGAATTCGATTTACGAACGGAGAGGGGTCTGTTGGTTTGATGATGTATGTGAGAGGGACTCCGGCCTTCGCCGGAATGACGGCATTGGTCGAATGAATTCGATTTACGAATGGGGTGGGGTCTGTTGGTTTGATGAAGTTTGTGAGATGGACTCCGGCCTTCGCCGGAGTGACGGTATTTTGTAGGCCGGATAACTCCCGGCCTACAATTTTCCGAATCCCGAATCCCGAATCCCGAATCCCGAATCCCGAATCCCGAGTCCCGGTGATTTATCAGGCGCCGATAATGCCGCCGTCTTCCCGGGTGATGATCATGACGCTGGAGCGGGGGGTGCTGTCGCCGCCCATGGGGAAGTGGGAGCCGACCAGATCTTCGCCCGGATGCTGCACACCGACGAACAGGGTCTTCTGATCCGGGCTGAAGGCCAGGCCGGTGATTTCACAGGCGATGGGGCCGGTGAGGAAGCGGCGGATTTCGCCGCTGTCCGGGTCGGCACACAGCATCTGGTTGTTGCCCTGGCCGGCGAAATCGCCCTCGTTGGAGTACTTGCCGTCGGTCTGGATCCACAGGCGGCCGCCCTGGTCAAAGCCGATGCCGTCCGGGCTGTTGAACATGTTGTCGGCATTGATATTGGCGGAGCCGGCATACAGGCCTTCGCCGTGCACTGTGGGGTTACCGGCCAGCACAAACAGATCCCAGTCGAAACCGGCGGCGGTGTGGCTGCCACCGGTCGGGCGCCAGCGCACGATCTGGCCGTAGTGGTTTTCGGCGCGGGGGTTGGGGCCGCCCACCGGCTGGTTGTCTTTCACGCCCCGGTTCTTGTTGTTGGTGAGGGTACAGAACACCACCGGCTCATGGGGATGAGCCGCTACCCACTCGGGTCTGTCCATGGTGGTGGCACCCACCTGGGTGGCGGCCAGGCGGGCGTGGATCAGTATCTCTGCCTGGCTGGCAAAGCCGTTCTCTTTGGTCAGGCCGTTCTTGCCATGGCTTAGCTCAATCCACTCGCCCTTGCCTTTCAGCTCGCCGTCCTGGCCTGCGTGGAACTTGGCCACATAGAGGGTGCCTTCATCCAGCAGTTCGCGGTTGGCCGCCTGGTCGTTGGGGTTGTATTTGCCTTTGCTGACAAAGCGATACAGGTGTTCACCGCGCTCGTCGTCGCCCAGGTACACCACCACATGGCCGTCCTTGTCGATCACCAGCTCGGCGTTTTCGTGCTTGAAGCGGCCCAGGGCGGTACGCTTGATGGGGGTGGAGGTGGGGTCTTTCGGATCTATCTCCACCACCCAGCCGAAGCGGTTGGGTTCGTTGGGGTTCTTGGCCAGGTCGAAGCGCGGGTCAAACCTGTTCCACAGGAAGCCGGCATCTTCGGCGGCCATGCCGTAGCGGGCCAGGGCCGGGGAGATCTCGATCTGCTCGCGGGTTCCGAAGTACTTGTTGACGTTTTCCTCACAGGTGAGGTAGGTGCCCCAGGGGGTCATGCCGTTGGCGCAGTTGTTTATGGTGCCCAGCGCCAGTTCGCCCTTGGGATCGGCGGCGGTTTGCAGCAGGGGGTGGCCCTTGGCCGGGCCGCTGATGGCCATGGGGGTGTTGGCGTCGATGCGGCGGTTATACTTGCCGTCTTTTTCAACGCGCCAGCCATCGGCCTGTTTTTTGATGGTAAGAACGGACACCCCGTGGGCGGCCTGGGCGCACTTGACGTCTTCCGCACTCATGTTTTTTCCCTGGTGGGGGAACATGATTTCGTAGTTGCAGTATTCGTTGTTGATGGCCAGGATGGCGGTGTTGTCGTCAACCGGGAAGAAGCTCATGCCGTCGTTGTTGTCGCCGAACTGCTTGGCCTGATCGGCGGCGGTGTTGCCACCCTTGTCCTTGAATTCGGCCACGCCGGAGAACAGGGGATCACCCCAGGAGATCAGGCGTTCTACCTGGTAGCCTTCGGGCACCACTATGGTGTCTGCGGTGCTGGCAGGCACGGCCTTGAAGCCCAGCAGCGGGCTGTTGCCGGTGGCGGCGGCGATGGCGCGGGAGACCGGAGAGGCGCTGAAGAAAGCCACGGCACCCAGGGCGGCGGCACCGCCCAAAAAGCGGCGGCGGCTCAGGCTCTGTTCAACCATCTGGGTAAACTCGGGCACCTGAGTGCGGGGGTGATTCTGTTCATCCTTCCGTTCAAACTGGCTCATTATAATTTATCCTTTGTTTACATGGGATTATGACCACTTCAATAATGCAGCCTAGGGTAGCGGTCAATAATGGCAGTTTGGTAACAGCGAGATGACGGGGAGGTGACAGTACGAATGGAGAGCGCCGATACGAACTATCACTTCAATACCGCCCATGCGAGCGGGGGGCGGGTGATATAAACGAAAAGGCCCGCTGCATGGCGGGCCTGTTCGATTCAGGGTCGATCAATCGTCCCAGTCATGATCGTGGCGATGCTTGCGCTTGTGTTTATGCTTGTGCTTATTGTAACGCTTGTCGTGATAGTAGTGATGCACTTCTTTCTCACGGTGGCCGTCACCGGACTTGGCGCCCAGGGCCGAGCCGGCACCGCCGCCGATGCCGGCACCAATCAGCTGGCCTGTATCACCGGCTAGGTTCTTGCCCAGCGCGGCACCCCCCAGGGCACCCACGGCACCGCCCAGGGCGGCTTCGTTCTTGTTGCCTCTGTTGGCGGTGGCGGCACCCCCGGCAGCACCGCCCAGGGCGGCCCCCACCAGGGCGCCGGTATCACCGCCCATCTGTTTGCCCAGCAGGGCACCGGCCGCGCCACCGGCCCCGCCGCCGATAATGGTACTGAGGGTTTCTCCGGCCAGGGCCGGGGTGGCAGCCAACATCATCGGCAGCAGGCCAAGGGCGATAATTTGTTTTTTCAACATGATACAGACTCTCTCTCAGACTGTTTATAACTTGACCTGACTATACAAAGGTTCTGCAACAAGGGAAGCGATATTGGATGGGTTATGTTTGAGCCTGATAGGAATGAAATAACGTAAGTCATTGTTTAGCATTGGTTTTGTTTGTTACCGGTTTACAGGCGACCCGCCGTGACCGACAGATTTTGACCGTTGACGGGTTTTTAGTCCCTGAACAGCCAGACCAGGGTACGCAAACCCTGCCGGCCATAGCGGGCCAGCCGATCGAAGCGGCGGCGTTCTATCGGCAGATACTGTTTGTCGACCGGGCTTTCGCCGGCGGCTTCGTCGATATCCGGGTCGTGGATATAGACAAACTCCTTGTCGATGGCGCATACCAGTACCCAGTGGGGCGCCTTGCGACCGTCCAGATGATAGGTGCTGATCAACACCAGCGGCAGTCCGCCCCGGCTCAGGCCCTGTTCCAGCTGCGCCAGGGTAAAGTGGCCGTATTCGGGTTCAATGTTCAGCTCCTTCATCTGGGCCAGAAACTGCTGATGCACCCGCTCCAGTATCTGCTTCTTGTCGGCGGTGCGGACGCCACTGATAAACAGCGGCCCGGTCTGATTCAGGGTCAGGGCCACCCTGAAACCGCGTCGGTGGGCGGCCAGTGCCAGGCCGTGGGGGCCGCAGCCGCCGTGGCCGCTGGTCATGAAAATGGTGGTGGCCTCGCGCCACAGTTGCAGCTCTTCGTCTATTTCCGGTTGGTAGTCCGGGTTGAGGGCGCTCACCGCCATCATCAGCGAGGCCGGGCCGCAGGTAAAGTCGGTGGTCTGGCGATAGTAGGGCACCTCCTTGCTGCCGCTGTGCGGATGATAGTGATGCACCCGTTTCTGGTAGCGCAGGGCAATTTGGTGATCGTCGTAATAGTCGTGGTAGATCCCGAACTGGCGGTAACCCAGGCGCTGATAGAGGTTTTGCGCCGACACATTGTCGGCCCGCACCTCCAGGCGCATGAACACGGCGCCCTGTTCCCGGGCGCAGGTCTCGGCGGCGTTCATCAGTGCCTGGCCCAGTCCCAGGCCGCGGGCGTCCGGCGCCACCGCGATGGAATAGACCCGTGCCAGGCGGGTATTGCGGCGAAACAGCACCAGAATATAGCCCAGCAATTGCCGGTTCTGCTCGGCCACCAGCAGTTTGTCTTGCGGGTGTTCGATAAAGCGCTGCAGGCTGCGCCGGCTGATCCTGTCCTGACTGAAACAGCGTTCTTCAAGCGCCACCAGTGCGTTCAGTTCGGACTTGAGGGCGGGGCGGACGAGGGGGGCGGACATAGGTCACCGACAGGGTATTTCGGAAGCCTTCAACATACGACAATTTGATATTGGCCGCGAGAAAATTTCACCATGCCGGCGGTCATTTGCGTATAGAGTAAGCCTTATCTCGCGGCTGCAACTCTAACGGATTATCCCATGACTCAACTTGTTCTGGTGGTGGATGAACTCAGCGCCTGGGCGCCGTATTTTCCCAGCGAAAACCTGGTCGACTTTCAAACCTACCTCAAGCAGGCACCGGCCAAAAATACGCCCCGCACCCGGGTGATCAACCTGTGCAAGACCGGCAAGTATCTGTCCAATGGCTATTACTGCTCGCTGCTGGCGGAAGCCCGGGGCCAGCATGTTATTCCCTCTGTGGCCACGCTCAACAACCTGCGTAACAAGGGGCTGTTTGCCTTCGGTTTTGATGGGGTGGCCGACACGCTGGCGTCTCTGGTGACCGATGACGAGGTGAAACAGATCAGGCTGAAAAGCTACTTCGGCCAGGTGACCGAGCCGGGTCTGGAGCCGCTGTGCCGCGAGCTGTTCGAGCGGCTGCCTTGCCCCGTGCTGGAGCTGACCTTCAGGAAGCGTGCGCGCTGGGAGCTGACCGGGCTGGCCACCCTGTCGCCCCGGGAACTGCAGGGCGAGGAGGAAGACCGCTTTGCCGAGGCGCTGGAAGCCTATTCCCGCATCATCTGGCGCAAGCCCAAGGCCACCAAACGTTACCGTTACGATCTGGCGATGTTGGTCAATCCGGACGAAGCGCTGCCGCCTTCCGATCCCAAGGCGCTCAAGCGTTTCGTCAAGGCCGGCGAGCGGGCCGGGGTCAATGTGGAGCTGATCACCCGCAAGGATTATCAGCGGCTGGCGGAATACGACGGACTCTTTATCCGGGAAACCACCGCCATCGATCATCATACCTTTCGCTTCGCCCAGAAGGCCGAGCACGAAGGGCTGGTGGTGATCGACTCGCCGACGTCCATTCTGCGCTGCGCCAACAAGGTGTTTCTGGCCGAGAGCTTTACCAAGCACGGCGTGCCCACCCCCAAGACGCTGATGGTGAACCCGAAAGAGAAAGAAGCCGTCAGCTGGCTGGAGCAGGAGCTGGGCTATCCGCTGGTGCTCAAGATCCCGGATGGCGCCTTTTCTCGCGGGGTTTACCGGGTGGCGGACAGGGCGGCGCTGATAGAGACGCTGGCCACCTTGCGCAATGCCTCGGCACTGGTGCTGGCCCAGGAATATTTCTTTACCGAATTCGACTGGCGCATCGGGGTGCTTAACCATCAGCCCATCTTCGCCTGCAAGTACTTTATGGTAAAAGGCCATTGGCAGATCTACCGCCACAATGATGGCGGCAAGGAAGCGGACTCCGGCAGTTTTGTGACCCTGCCCACCTTCGAGGCGCCCAAGGCGGTGATCGGCGCCGCGCTCAAGGCGGTCAAGCCCATCGGCGACGGTCTTTACGGGGTGGACATCAAGGAAGGCAAGGGCCGGGTGGCGGTAATAGAGGTGAACGACAATCCCAATATCGACCACGGCGTGGAGGACGTGTTTTTGAAAGACAAGCTCTACGACATGGTGATAGCAGATTTTGTGCGGCGGTTCGAGGCGAGCTGAGGCTGTTAACCCCAACCTCGCACTCTGATCGTCATCCTGACGCAAGTCAGGGCTGTAGGTTGTGAATGAGCACAGCGAATTCCAACATGAGGCTGGCTGTTGAACGTTGGGATTCGCTTCGCTCATCGCCAACCTACGGCACTCCCTCCCGACACCCCCTCCCAGCCTCCCCCTGGCGAACATCCGCCGTTATGCCCGTATCGCCGCAGCCAAGGGGGAGGGGCAAGCTCGGCGCCGATCTTTGAACACGGCGCCATACCGCTCCCTCCCCTTGGCCTCGGTATCATCAGAATAACAGCGGAGTGCAACGCAAGGGGAGGGCTGGGGAGGGGTTATTCTGCCAGGCCGTGACGACACCCCTCCCAGCCTCCCTCTGGCGAACATCCGCCGTTATGCCCGTATCGCCGCAGCCTAGGGAGAGGAGCAGTTCGGCGCCGACGGTGCAATCGAGCGTTTACAAAAAATCCCGCTCGCCGCGGCGCAGCGGGTCCGGCTTGGGCTCGCCGTCGGCACAGAAGTCGAGCGAGGCCGAGTTCAGGCAATAGCGCAGGCCGGTGGGCGCGGGACCGTCGGGAAACACGTGGCCTATGTGGCCGTCGCAGCGGCGACAGCGAATTTCTACCCGGCGCATGCCGTGGCTGTCATCCGCCAGCTCCAGAATATGATCCGGATGATAGGGCGCATAAAAACTGGGCCAGCCGGAGCCGGACTCGAACTTGCAGGCGGAAGAGAACAGCGGCAGGGCGCACAGCTTGCAGACGTAGCTGCCTTGCTGGTGGTTATCGAGCAGGCCGCCGCAGAAGGGGGCTTCCGTTCCCTGACTCAGCAAAATCCGTTTTTCGTCCGCACTCAGTGGCTCGGCCAGCTGCTGCAACTGCTCGTCGGTGGGGGGGCTCAGATCATAGGGACTGGGAGTTTGTGCCATGATTACCACTCCTTTTTCAGCTGATGTTTGAAGAAATGCTGCACCTTGGCCACCTTGGGCTGGGCAACGGCGGCGATATAGGGCTGGTTGGGGTTAGCTGCCGCATAGTTCTGATGATAGGTCTCTGCCGGATAAAAGGTGGTCAACGGCTCCAGGGTGGTGACGATGGGCGCCCGAAACACGCCATTTTGCTCCAGTAAGGCGATGTAGTCTGCCACCAGCTGGCGTTCGGCGTCATTTTGATAAAACACTGTCGAGCGATACTGGCGCCCGAGATCGTGACCCTGACGATTGAGCTGGGTCGGATCGTGGGCGATGCCGAAAAACACCTTCAGCAGGGCACCGGGGCCGATGACGGCGCTGTCGTACTCGATAGCGATGGCTTCCGCATGATCGGTGGTGCCACTGCACACTGCATCGTAGTTGGCGGTGTCGGCCGTGCCGCCCGTATAGCCGGAGATCACGTTCAGCACCCCGTTCAGCTGGCGATACACCGCCTCGGTGCACCAGAAGCAGCCGCCGGCCAGCACCAGCCGGTGCACGCCTGTGTTCGGCAAGGCACTGTCGTCGGCATCGGGAAAGTCACCGGGTAGCAGGCTCAGTACAGAATCCGTCATCACATTTCTCCTCATGGGTAACAAGGCTACGTTACCACAGCCGGCAGCCAGGCTAAACGACCTTGCGGCTTCTGCCGCGGCTTGCTCGGGAGCAAAGCGGTTTATGCTGCCGGCTCTGGTGCATCATGCGTCTGTGCTGTACGGGACCCGAGCTAACCACTTCATCTGTATGGCGAAAGCACGGCCGGCCCTAGGTTTTTACTGTTGCTGCTTTTACCATCCTGCTAGTCTATGCGCCTTTGTGCCGAATGTCGGAATCATGATGCTGGCGACACTCTTTGAACAACAACAACGCAAATACCGCTACTGGCTGGTGGGGCTGGGGCTGGCACTGGTGGCGGCCATGTTGCTCAGCCTGCAGCTGGGTGCGGTGGGCGTGGGCATAGAGGCCTTGTGGCAGCCGGTTTCCAGGCTGGAACAGCAGGTGTTCTGGCACTTGCGGCTGCCGCGTACCCTGCTGGCGGTGCTGGTGGGGGCCAGTCTGGCCCTGTGCGGGGCCGTGTTGCAGGTGTTGTTGCACAACCCCCTGGCCGAGCCGGGGCTGATCGGCATTTCCAGCGGGGCCAGCCTGGCGGCGGTTTTGACGTTGTCGCTGTCGGTGCATCTGGGCTGGTCACTGCCGTACTGGAGTCTGTCGCTGGCCGCCTTCGTCGGTGCTTTGCTGGTCACCCTATTGCTGCTGGCTCTGTCGCGGCGCCGACTGGGACCGGGGACCTTGCTGTTGTTCGGGGTGGCGGTGGGTATTCTCGCCAATGCGGTGCTGACCTGGCTGCTGTATCTGGCCGATGATGCCTCGCTGCGCAGCTTTCTGTTCTGGATGATGGGTAGCCTGGGCCACGGCCAGCCGCTGTCGCTGTGGTGGTGGCTGCCGGCGCTGGTGACCCTGATCTGGCTGGTGCGCCAGGGCCGGCGGCTCGACGTGCTGGCGCTGGGTGAACATCAGGCCCGGCTGCTGGGGCTGAATGTGCGCCGGTTGCAACCCCGGCTGGTGCTGGCGGTGTGTCTGCTCACCGCCTTCGGCGTTGCCATGGCCGGTCCCATCGGCTTCGTTGGCCTGGTGGTGCCGCACCTGCTGCGTCTGCTGGTCGGGGGCAAGCAGCGCTTTCTGTTACCCGCCTCCATGCTGGCCGGAGGCCTGGTGCTCACCCTGGCCGATGTGGCGGCGCGCACGGCGCTGACGGTGGGCGAGCTGCCCATTGGCGCCGTGACCGCCAGCCTGGGGGCGCCGGTGTTCATCTGGTTGCTGGTACGTCGTCATGCTTGAACTCGAGCACTTTATCCAGGCCCGGCGGGTCGGCCCCGTCAGCGGCGAATTTGTGGCGGGTCGGCTGACTCTGCTGATCGGCCCCAACGGCAGCGGCAAGTCCAGCCTGCTGGCCGGGGCGGCGGGCCTGAGTGACAGCGACGGCAAGGGGCAGGTACGGCTGGCGGGCCAGGTTTTGTCGGGTTTCAGTCTGCACGAGCTGGCCCGGCACAGGGCCATGCTGGCTCAGCAGCCGGTGCTGCCCCACGGCCTGCGCGGTTACGAGTTGCTGGCGCTGTCGGCCGAGCCATTGGGCGGCATGAGCGAGGCGGTGTGCCGGGTCATGGCCGGGCTGGCCGGGCCCCTGGGGCTGGAGCCGCTTTATGATCGTCCGTTGAATACCCTTTCCGGCGGCGAGCAGCAGCGACTGCTGATTGCCGGCACCCTGCTGCAGGTGGATCCGCTCATCAACGCCGATGGCCGTTTGTTGCTGCTGGACGAACCCCTGGCCGGGCTGGACTGGCATCACCAGCTTGCCACCCTGCGCCTGCTGCGCCGTTATGCGGAGCAGGGGCTGGCGGTAGTGGCCTCCATTCACGACATCAACCTGGCCTGCCAGTATGGCGACGAGATCTGGTGCCTGCACCGGGGCACACTGGCGGCGAGGGGGGCGCCCGAGGTGATCACCCCGGCGCTTATTGCCGAGGTGTTCGAGGTCAAAGTGCGGGTGCTGGAGCAGGACGGTCGCCGAGTCATGCTGCCGGAAGAGTAAAAGCAGAGATTAAAGCAAAGGACCTACAGCAACCCCTCCCCAACCCTCCCCTTGCGTTGCACCCCGCCGTTATTCTGATCACTCTGAAGCTTAGGGGAGGGAGCAAACCAGCGCTGTGGCTACAGTTCGGCGCCGAACTGCTCCTCCCCCTTGGCTGCGGAAACACAGGTATGACGGTGGGTTATCGCCAGGGGGAGGCGGGGTGGGGGTGTTAACGCATTGTTAATTCGGTCGAATAAATTCGACCCTACGCTGCAGGTTTGCGCCGGCGCGTTTTGGCTCAATCTAATCCCTATTCCCTCACCGCCTGATACAGCGTCTCCAGCAGTTGTTCGGTGTCGCCCCAGCCCAGGCAGGCGTCGGTGATGCTCTGGCCGAATACGTCCGCCTTGCCTTCTACTACCTCCTGGCGGCCGGATTCGATAAAGCTCTCGGCCATCACGCCGGCAATATGGCGGCTGCCGTTTTGCAGTTGCGTGCAGATGTCCTGTGCCACCAGCAGCTGGCGTTGGTGCTGCTTGAGGCTGTTACCATGGCTGAGATCCACGACCAGCCGGGGGGACAGCCCTGCCTGCGCAAGCCCGTTTACGGCGTCGGCCACGCTGTCGGCGTCGTAATTGGGCACCTTGCCGCCGCGCAGGATCAGATGGCCGTAAGGGTTGCCGCTGGTCTGGTAGATGGTCATCTGGCCGTCTTTGTCCGGCGAGCAGAAAATATGCGGGTGACTGGCCGCTCGCACCGCGTCCAGCGCTATCTGAATATTGCCGTCGGTGCCGTTCTTGAAGCCGACCGGGCACGACAGGGCCGAGGCCATTTCTCTGTGCACCTGAGATTCGGTGGTGCGTGCGCCGATGGCACCCCAGCTGATCAGGTCGGCAATATACTGCCCGGTCACCATATCCAGAAACTCGGTGGCGGTGGGCAGCCCCAGGGCGTTGATGTCGCACAACAGCTTGCGAGCCAGTTGCAGGCCTGTGTTCACGTCGAAGCTGCCGTCCAGGTGCGGATCGTTGATCAGCCCCTTCCAGCCCACTATGGTGCGCGGCTTCTCGAAATAGGTGCGCATCACGATGCACAATTTATCGGCATAGCGCTGGCGCAGCGGCGCCAGTCGTTCGGCGTAGGCCAGGGCGGCAGCCGGGTCGTGAATGGAGCAGGGGCCGACTATCACCAGCAGCTTGTTACTGGCGCCGGTCAGAATGGCTTCCATCTCGGCGCGGGCGGTCAGCACCGTTTCGGCCATGGTGTCGGTAAGGGGAAATTGGGTATTCAGCTGGTGCGGGGTGATCAGAGCCGCCAGGCGGCGACTTCTTAGCTCATCGGTATTTAGTTCATCGGTGTTTAATTTATCGGTGTTTAATTTATCGGTAGTTAAGGACATGGATTACTCTACTGCAAAGTCGGAGTGCCGGAGCACGATGTCCTTACCATAACGGAAAGCCGTGGCAGGGAAAACCACGACAAGAGAGAAATCCGGGCCGGGACATGGCTCCGGACCAGGCCCGCTGGTGAGCCTGGTCTCTTGTACCTCATACCTCTACCTTACACCTCACCCCACACCCCTCAAGTATGACGTTTACGCCACCGTGTTTTGCAGATCCCGTTTATGTTATCAGTCCGGCCAGCAGTGACAGGCTGTGGTGACGGGCACCCTGATCATAAATGTCGGATACTATCATCAGCTCGTTGGCGCCGGTCCGGGCCAGCAGCGCCTCCAGCTGGTGGGCCACCCGCTCGGGTGAGCCGACCACCGCCGCGCCCAGAAAACTCTCGACCCCGTTCTGTTCATGAGGCAGCCAGAGTCGGGCCATGTCGGTCACCGGCGGCTGCAGCATGCGGGTATCTCCTCGCAGCAGCGACAGCACCTTTTGTTGCGGTGTGGTGGCGAGAAAGGCGGCTTCTTCGTCGGTGTCGGCGACGATGGCCGGCACACCCACCGTCAGATAAGGTTCGCTCAGCACCGCCGAAGGACGGAACTGCTGCCGGTAGAGTTGTGCGGCTTCCAGCATCATCCGGGGTGCAAAGTGCGAGGCAAAGGCATAGGGCAGTCCCATCTGGGCCGCCAGCTGGGCGCTGAACAGGCTGGAGCCCAGCAGCCAGATGGGCACTTCGGTGCCGGCACCGGGAATCGCCATCAGCTTCTGACCGTGCCGAACCGGTCCCAGCAGTTGCTGTAGCTGTTGCACTTGTTCGGGAAAGTCGGCGCCGTCTTCCGGCCGTCGGCGCAGGGCGCGCATGGTGTCCTGATCGGTACCCGGCGCCCGACCCAGCCCCAGATCGATGCGATCCGGATACAGGGTGGCCAGGGTGCCAAACTGCTCGGCCACCACCAGCGGCGGATGATTGGGCAGCATGATGCCGCCGGAGCCGACCCGGATACGCGAGGTGTGGCCGGCAATATGACCCACCAGCACGGCGGTGGCGGAGCTGGCGATGCCGTCCAGGTTATGGTGCTCGGCCAGCCAGAAGCGTTCGAATCCCAGCTGTTCGGCATGGCGGGCCACCGCCACCGAGTCGGCAAGGGCGTCGGCCGTATTGTGGCCGGCGCGAATATGCACCAGATCGAGTATCGAGAGTTTGACGGAAGAGAGTGAAGTCATGGTAATTACCGGGTTCGCATTTGACACAATACCCGATAACAGCATATTTCGCTGCCAATGGCCATGGGTCTATGGTCATCGATGCCAAGTTGGAGAGAATCGCTGTCGGCGATAATATGATCGGAGATAATAATAGGTCGGAGATAACATAAGTAATCTTGCGTAACAGGTGTGGATGCAAGGATTGGTTTGCCTTTGTCGTCACCCTCGCGAAGGCGGGGGGCCAGTGTCTTTACAGGTGAACCGCAGTCTGAAAATTCTGCGCCACAAGTCCTGGATTCCCGCCTTCGCGGGAATGACGACAGAGCCACAGCTGTTATGCAGCATTACTTAACATAGGTCGGAGATAACCGAAGTTGGAGAGAAACATGGATATCATGACACGACTGGCGAACTGGCAAATTTGTCCGCCGCTGATCGAGCACCCGCCGCTTTTTACCTGTGACGATGCCGACCGGTTGCTGGTGGCGCGCCCCGGCACCCGGCTCAAGAACCTGTTTCTGCGCGACAATTACGGCCGTCGTCATGCCCTCTTGCTGACCCGTGCCGACAAACAGGTGGATCTTAAAGCGTTGTCGCGTCAGGTGGGCTGGTCCCGGCTCGGCTTCGCCTCCGCCGACCGGTTGCAACGTTATCTGGGGGTCGAGCCCGGTCATGTGTCGGTACTGGCGCTGGTCAACGACCGGGAGCAGGCAGTAGAGCTGTGGCTGGATCTGGAGCTGAAAACCGGCGACGACTTTCACTGCCACCCGTTGCGCAATACCGCCACCGTGCTGTTGAGCAAGGCCGACCTGCAGGCCTTCACGGCCCGCACCGGCCATACGCCGCTCTGGCTGCCTGTACCGGCGCCTTGATGGCTCAACGGGCAGCCTGATGTTGGAATTCGCTGCACTCATTCACCACCTACAGCTCAATCCAGCCATCGGTGTGGCTTTGTCACGCCTCACGGCCGGCTCAGTTCTCCGCGCAAATTTCGCTTCATCAGCTCGCGTATTGCTTCCGGTGGCAGGTTTTTGCTCAGCAGATAGTGCAGCTTGGTCAGCGCCGCTTCCGTGGTCATGTCGTAACCCGAGATCACCCCGGCTTGGGCCAGGGCGTGGCCGGTGGCGTAGCCGTCCATGTTGACGGTGCCGCGCAGGCACTGGGTCAGGTTGACGATAATCACGCCCCGGGCCGAGGCCTCGGCCAGCAGGGCCAGCATGGCCTCGTTCTGGGGCGCATTGCCCACCCCGTAGGACAACAGCAGCAGCGCCTTGACCGGTTGCTGCAGTATATTGCCGATCACTTCGGCGGAAATACCCGGGTAAAGCGTGACGACGCCGATGGGCTGGGGCGTGATGGGGCTGACGATCAGCGGTTTGCCGGTGGCGGTGCCAAGCTTGCCCGACTCCAGGCTGATGTGGATGCCGGCGTTGAGCAGGGGCGGAAAGTTGGGCGAGTCGAAGGCCTGAAAGCCGTCGGCATGCACCTTGCTGGCGCGGTTACCCCGATACAGGCGGTTGTTGAAGAACAAGCCCACCTCGTGAATGGGATAACAGGCGGCCACATAGAGGGCGTTGAGCAGGTTGGGGCGGCCGTCGGAGCGCAGCTCGGCCAGGGGGATCTGGGAGCCGGTGACGATCACCGGTTTGTCCAGATCTTCCAGCATGAACGACAGCGCCGCGGCGGTAAACGCCATGGTGTCGGTGCCGTGCAGCACCACAAAGCCGTCGTAGTCGTGGTAGTTGGCCTTGATGTCATCGGCAATGCGCTGCCAGTCGGCGGGGGTCATGTCCGACGAGTCGATCAGGGGATCGTATTCGTGAATATGGTAGGCCGGCATCTCGGCGCGATGAAATTCCGGCGTATGGGCCAGGCAGTCGGTCATGAAGCCCGCCTGGGGTACATAGCCCTTGGCGGATTTCTGCATGCCGATGGTACCGCCGGTGTAGGCGATGTAGATTTTTTTCTGGCGCATTAAAACTCCCGGCATTCCACACACAGCACATACTGGCCGCGAATATCGTCGAACTGGCTCAGGGCCGACAGCTCGCTCTTGAGCTGTTCACCGGCCGGGCGCAATACCGCCGGCAGGGCGGCGGTGGCCCAGTTGCTCAGCACGCCCGAGTCCAGCAACAGCTGTTCCAGCAGTATCTCTTTGGCGGAGCTGGGCAGTTTCACCGGCTTGACGCTGAACTCGGGCAATTCGGCCAGACCGGCGGCCCCGGCCAGGGCATCGTCCAGGTAGCCCAGCTCATCCACCAGACCCAGCTCCTTGGCGTCCTGTCCGGTCCAGACGTGGCCCTGGGCGGCGCGTTCCACCTGCTCGGGGTTCATGCTCCGGCCCTTGGCCACCAGGCTGACGAACTGATCGTAGGTGTGTTCAACGCCCATCTGGATCAGTTGCTTGGTGTGTTCCGGCAAACCGGTGGTCAGGCCCGCCCCCACAAAGTCGGTGGTGCCGACGCCGTCGGTGTGCAGACCCAGCTTCTCGAAGGCTTCTTCGAAGGTGAGGAAAAGGCCGAACACGCCGATGGAGCCGGTAAGGGTGGTGGGAGCGGCATAGATCCGGTCGGCGTCGGCGGCTATCCAGTAACCACCGGAGGCGGCGATGCTGCCCATGGACACCACCAGCGGCTTGCCGCTGTCCTTGAAGCGCAGCAGGCTGCTGCGAATTTGCTCGGCGGCAAAGGCGCTGCCGCCGGGGCTGTCGATACGCAGCACCAGGGCGTGAATGTCGGCGTCGAGCCGGGCTTCATTGATCAGCCGGCCGAGGTATTCGTCATTGATGGTGTTTGGGCCGGTGTCACCGCTCATGATGGCGCCGCTGGCGGTGATCAGTCCCACCGCCGGGGCGGCATTCTTGCGCGGCCCGCTGTGGCTGAGGTAGGCGGGAATCTCCACGCTCATGTAGCGGTTGGCCTGGCTGTCCCAGCCCACCTGTTCGGCCACGGTCTGCAGCATCTCGTTACGGCTGGCAAGCCGGTCGACCAGACCCTGCTCCAGGGCATAGCGAGCAGGGTCGCCATTCACGGCGCCAAAGCGGCTCAGCAGCTGCTCTTTGCTCGGATTGATGCGGTCGGCGGGAATGTCCCGAAGTTTGACGATATTGTCCTGATAATGCTGCCACAGCTGGCCGAGCCAGCGCAGGGTATCTTCACGGCTTTCTTCGGACATGTCGTCGCGCAGATAGGGCTCGACGAACGACTTGTAGGTGCCCACCCGGAATACATGAGGGGTAATATTGAAGCGCTCGAAGGCCGACTTGTAGTGCAGCCGATAGACGCCCAGGCCCTGAATGGTGACGGCGCCGGCCGGGTTCAGCAGCACTTCGTCGGCATGGGCCGCCAGATAATACTGACCCTGGGTGTAGTAGTCGCCGAGGGCATACACCGGCTTGCCGGAGGTCTTGAAGCCCTCGATGGCTTCGCCGATTTCATCCAGCTTGGTCAGGCTGGACTCGGTCATGTTCTGTAACCGCAGCACCAGGGCGCCGATGCGCTGGTCGTTGCGGGCACGATCCAGTGCTTCCTTGATCTGACTCAGGGTCATGGGCGGGGGTGTGGTATCGCCGGACAGCCATTTTTCGGCCAGACGCCGGGGGCTGGCGGCGGCGTCCTGCTCCAGTACGGGGCCGGTGAGGGTCAGGGTCAGGGCGGCCCTGGCCGGCAACGCCGGGGTGTCATCCTTGGCGCTGAAGATCAGTACCATGAACACCAGTAGGGTTAGAAACAGCAGGTTGGTTATCAGGAGACGAATGGCATTCAACACTCGGCCCAGAGTACGAAACAACCACTTGATGGCAGACCACATAGCAACGCCTTAATCGGAATAATTGTCGAATCAATCCATTATGACGGCAGCGGCGGCACAATGTCACGATCGACGACCGGTTTGTGAGGGGGTGAGGAGAGAAGAAAAACACCTCGTGTTTACAGGCTGGCTCTGAATTGCACCTCCCCCTTGGCAGCGGGGTACAGGTATGACGCCAGATATTCGCCAGGGGGAGGCGGGGAGGGGGTGTCTTGCAGCAACCCCTCCCCAACCCTCCCCTTGCGTTGCACCCCGCTGTTATTCTGCGGGAAACAGCGTTAAGGGGAGGGAGCAAACCAGCGCGGTGCCTGAAATCACCCCTCACCCCTCACGGTCTCAAAGACTTTATGCCTGCGTCCCGTACTGCTAAGGTAGCGCCCATCGACATTCGAGCTTGTTACAGAAGGTTTTACATCATGGATGCACTGGAACTGTTACTCAATCGCCACTCCAACCCTCGGCTGATCGAGCCGGCACCGGCGGGCGAGCAACTGGAGACCATTTTCAAGGCCGGTCTGCGGGCGCCGGATCATGCGGCCCTGACCCCCTGGGAATTTATCGTGTTCGGCGGTGAGCAGCGGGAAAAACTGGGTGATATTCTGGCCGCCGCCACCGAAGCCAAAGGCGCGTCTTACGAGACGGTCGAGAAAGCCCGGCTTGCGCCGCTGCGTGCGCCCCTGGTGATTACCGTGGTGGCCAAGGTGAAGCCGCACGACAAGGTGCCGCCGCTGGAGCAGGAAATCTCCGCCGGTTGTGCCCTGATGGCGATGCAGATGGCGGCGCTGGCGCTGGGGTATAACGGTATCTGGCGCACCGGCTGGTTTGCCTTCGACCGCCATGTGCATCAGGCACTGGGCCTGGACGAGCAGGACCAGATCGTCGGTTTCCTGTATCTGGGTACGGCTCAGGTGGAAGTGCGCAAACTGCCCGAACGGGATCCGGCGCAGTTCGTGCGCTACTTCGGCTCATAAAGTAAAAAAACAAAAAGGGGTCGGCGTCATTTTATTCAATGACGCCGACCCCTTTTTTATGTTTCCTTCTTTATATTCCTATCCCAGACGTCAGTCTTTCGCTTGCACCAGGGTCAGGATGTCATAGCTGGCCACCAGTTCATCGCGCTGGTTCTTGACCTTGATATCCCACACCACCACGCCCTGGGGCAGATCTTCCGGATTGCGCTGTGGTTTGCGGGTTTTCTGCTTGCAGGTGAACTCCACCTGTATGGTATCGCCAATCTTCACCGGCTCGATAAAGCGCAGCCCTTCCATGCCGTAGTTGGCGATCACCGGGCCCGGAGCCGCATCCACAAACAGGCCGGCGGCGGCGGAGACCACAAAGTAACCGTGGGCCACCCGCTCGCCGAACAGGGATTCGGCGGCGGCAATCTTGTCCATATGGGCATAGAAGTGGTCGCCGCTCAGGCAGCCGAAATTCACCAGATCGGCCTCGGTCACGGTGCGACGGGCCGTCTTCAGTTGCTCGCCGATGGCCAGCTCGTCGAAATACTTGCGGAACGGATGCACCCGGTCGGTGATCACAGGCGCCCCCGTATTCCAGCTGTGAGTGACCTGACTCATGGCGCCAGGTGAGGCCTGAATGGCGGTGCGCTGCATATAGTGCTTGACCGCGCGCAGGCCGCCCAGCTCCTGACCGCCACCGGCGCGACCGGGGCCGCCGTGCACCAGATGGGGCAGGGGAGAGCCGTGGCCGGTGCTTTCTTCGGCACTGATCGGATCCAGCAGATGCAGGCGACCATGCCAGGGGCCCAGACGGCCAACCAGCTCGGACACATCCTGGCCGGCCTCGAACACCACCGACGCCACCAGGCTGCCTTCGCCCAGGGCCACCAGCTCGACCAGCTCGTCCTCGGAGTCGTAGGGCAGCAGGGTACAGACGGGGCCAAACGCCTCGGTCGTATGGACCGCCGGGCTCTCTTTCGGCTGGTTACACAGCAGCAGGGTCGGCGGATAGAAGGCGCCCTTCTCCGGCTCGTCGGCCTGCACCTCGAAGGGGGCAAGATGGCCACCGCACAGGATCTCTGCCTGGGCAGACAGCTGCTCGACCCGCTCCGATACGTCTTTCAGCTGGCGCTGGCTGGCCAGCGGCCCCATGGTCACGCCTTCCTTCGCCGGATCGCCCAGCACCACCTTGCCCAGGCGGGCCAACAGGGCGTCTTTTACCCGGGGTAGCAGGTCGCGCGGCATGAAGGCACGACGGATGGCGGTACATTTCTGACCGGCCTTGGTGGTCATTTCCCGCATCACTTCCCGCACAAACAGCTTGATGGCGTCTTCACCGGCACCCTCGGCGAGGATGGCGCTGTTCACCGAGTCCGCTTCCATGGTGAAGGGAATGGACTGGCGGTTGAAGTTGGGATGGGCGCGCAGGGTCTGGCCGGTCTGGGCCGAGCCGGTAAAGGTGACCACGTCCTGGGGGCCGAGCAGGTCCAGCAGGTTGTTGACCCCGCCACAGATAATCTGCAGGGCACCGGCAGGCAGTATGCCGGACTCGACGGCCGACTTGACCACAGCCTGGGCCAGTTGGGCGCCGTCGGTGGCGGGCTTGATGATGGCCGGCATGCCTGCCAGCAGGGTGGGAGCCAGTTTTTCCAGCATGCCCCAGACCGGGAAGTTGAAGGCGTTGATGTGCACCGCCACGCCGGGCTTGGGGGTGAGGATATGCCGGGCACCGAAGCCGCCTTTGCGGGACAGGGGCGTCCAGTCATCCTCGATCAGGATGCGCTCGTCACTCAGTTCGCGGCGCACCAGGCTGGAATAGGTAAAGAGAGTGGCGAAGCCGCCTTCGATATCGATCCAGCCGTCCTTGCGGGTGGCGCCGGTGGCGGTGGACAAGGCATAGAAGTCTTCCTTCTGCGACGCCAGATGGCTGGCCAGATTTTTCAGCATCAGCGCCCGCTGGTGAAAGCTCATGGCCGCCAGGGTCTTACCGCCCTGGCGCGCAAAATCCAGCATGGCGGCCATATCCAGGCCTTCGCTGGTTACTTCATACAGAGACTCGCCGGTGACGGCATGCCTGACCGGGCGACCTGCTCCGGCTCCCGCCTGCCATTCGCCTGACATATAGCTTTGCAGCTTTTCCATGGGTTCCTCTCCCTCTTGATGCGACACAGTTAACGTATCTATTTAACAACCTGGTGTTACATAATCTGTTGTCATTCACCCTGAATGTCAACGTGTTTCGCGATGCCTTGGCGTAAAATATAATTATTAATCTAGATAACTTGCTGTTTTTTATGGGTTTAATGGTGGTATTGATATGATTCACAAAAAAATATCTTGAAAAGATTATGGTGTCATATTAAGTTTGAATCATGTTTTGAAAATGTTGCATCAATGGGTATGGGAGGCGGAGTGGTGGAAAACACACAACTAAACACAGAACCAAACACGGAACGACAGGCGAGGTTTGATCAGACTATCGCGGCGGATATCAGCATAGAGCCGAGAGACTGGATGCCCGAGGCATACCGCAAGACCCTGATCCGTCAGATCGGTCAGCATGCCCACTCCGAAGTGGTCGGTATGCTGCCGGAAGGCAACTGGATTACCCGGGCACCGAGCCTGCGCCGCAAGGCGGTATTGCTGGCCAAGGTGCAGGATGAAGCGGGCCATGCGCTCTATCTCTACAGCGCCGCCGAAACCCTGGGCGCCGACCGGGATGACATGGTGGAAAAGCTGATTGACGGCAAGATGAAGTATTCCTCCATCTTCAACTATCCCACCCTCAGCTGGGCGGATGTGCCCGCCATCGGCTGGTTGGTCGACGGCGCCGCCATCGTCAACCAGGTGGCGCTGTGCCGCGCTTCCTATGGTCCCTATGCCCGCGCCATGGTGCGGGTGTGCAAGGAAGAGAGCTTCCATCAGCGCCAGGGCTTCGAAGCCATGATGGCGCTGGCCAACGGCACCGAAGCGCAGAAGCAGATGGCCCAGGATGCGGTCAACCGCTTCTGGTGGCCGGTGCTGACCATGTTCGGCCCCAGTGACGATAACTCGCCCAACTCGGCCCAGAGCACGGCCTGGAAGATCAAGCGTTTCAGCAACGACGAGCTGCGGCAGAAGTTTGTCGACAGCACGGTTCCCCAGGTGGAAGCCCTCGGCCTGACCGTGCCGGACCCGGATCTGAAATGGAACGAGCAAACCGGACACTACGAATTCGGCGAGATCAACTGGGATGAATTCTATGCGGTGGTCGCCGGCCAGGGGCCGTGCAACCACGAGCGAATCGCCGCCCGTCGCAAGGCCTGGGAAGAAGGCCGCTGGGTGCGAGAAGCCGCCAGTGCCTATGCCGCCCGCCGTCAGCAAGCCGCTTAAGGAGAGAGAAGATGAAAACCAATCAATGGCCGTTATTCGAAGTATTTATTCGCAGCAAGCAGGGTCTGCATCATCGTCATGTGGGCAGCCTGCGCGCCGCCGACGAAACCATGGCGCTGGAAAATGCCCGCGATGCCTACACCCGTCGCCGTGAAGGCATCAGCATCTGGGTGATCAAGTCGGAACTGATCACCGCCAGTCAGCCGGACGACAAGGATGCCTTCTTCGAGCCCGCCGACGACAAGGTGTATCGCCACCCGACGTTTTACACCATCCCCGATGGCATAGGCCACATGTAGGAGGCCGTATGGACAAGACATTGCAAGATTCACTCTTTAACTACCTGCTGCGTCTGGGCGACAGCCAGTTGGTATTGTCCCACCGCCTGTCGGAATGGTGTGGTCATGCGCCCGAGCTGGAGCTGGATATTGCCCTGGCCAACATCGGCCTGGACATCCTGGGTCAGGCACGCACCGTGCTGACCCTGGCCGGTGAGGTGGAAGGCCAGGGCCGTGATGAAGACCGGCTGGCTTATTATCGCGGCGAGCGGGAGTTCAAGAACCTGTTGCTGTGCGAGCAGCCCAACGGCGACTTCGCTCAGACCCTGGTTCGTCAGTGGTTCATGGACCACTACCATCAGCTGCTGTTCACCGGCCTGAGCCAGTCCGGCCACCCGCAACTGGCGGCCTTCGGGGTCAAGTCCCTGAAAGAGGTGAACTATCACCTGCGCTTCTCCAGCGGCTGGGTTCAGCGGCTGGGGCTGGGCACCGAAGAAAGTGCCCGACGCACCCAGGCGGCGATCGACGAACTGTGGCGCTTTACCGGCGAGCTGTTCGTCACCGACGAGGTGGAAGACACCCTGGCCGCGGCCGGCCTTATCCCCAGCCTGGCCGAGCTGGCGCCCCAGTGGGCCAGCCGGGTCGCCGAGCAGGCCAAACAGGCAGAACTGACCCTGCCCGAGCAGGCGGCCTATCGTCAGGGCGGCAAACAGGGCCTGCACACCGAGCACCTGGGCTACCTGCTGGCGGAAATGCAGAGCGTGCAGCGCAGCTATCCCGACATGAGCTGGTAAGGAGGTTTCAGGTGCAGATTTCCGATCACCGACTTCCCCGTTGCTGGGAAGTGCTGAAAACCGTGTCCGATCCCGAGATACCGGCCTTGTCGGTCACCGATCTGGGCATGATCCGGGGCGTGGATATCGGCGAAGACGGCAAGCTGAGTATTCGTCTGACGCCGACCTACAGCGGCTGTCCGGCCACCGACATGCTGGAAGCGGATATTCTCGCCGCGCTGGACGGTGCCGGACTGGGCCCGGCCCGGGTGCAGCTTGACTTGTCCGAGGCCTGGACCACCGACTGGATGAGCGCCGACGGCAAGCGCAAGCTCCGGGAATACGGCATAGCGCCGCCCCAGGGGCCGGCCTGCGGGTCGCACCTGATCCCCTCCGACGGGGTGCCCTGTCCGCAATGCGACAGCGGCCATACCCGACTGATCAGCGAATTCGGCTCGACCGCCTGCAAGGCACAGTACCAGTGTCGGGACTGTCTCGAGCCGTTCGATTATTTCAAGTGCATTTAACCCTCGACGCACAGGGAGCAGAGTCATGAATCAATTTTATTCGTTGCGGGTTAAATCCGTACAAGCGCAGACCCGCGACGCCATCGCTATTGCCTTCGAGCTGGACGGTGACAATCAGGGCCGGTTCCGGTTCAAGCCCGGTCAGCACCTGACCCTCAAACACCAGCATGAGGGTGAAGAGCTGCGCCGCTGCTACTCCATCTGCAGCCGGGAAGGCCACGAAGACCTGACCATAGCGGTCAAGCGCATTCACGACGGTCGTTTCTCCAACTGGGTCAACGACCACCTCAAGCCGGGTGATGTGCTGGAGGTGATGCCGCCCCAGGGAGTGTTCTTCCAGCAGGCCGAAAAACTGGGTGGCGCCCGTTATCTGGGCTTTGCCGCCGGCAGCGGCATTACCCCGCTGCTGTCCATCGTCAAGACCCTGCTGGCCAGCCAGCCGGATGCCAGCTTCACCCTGGTGTACGGCAACCGCAGCTGGGGCCAGACCATGTTTGCCGACGAGCTGGCGGATCTGAAAGACGCCTATCCGACCCGCTTCCAGTTTGTCTGTATCTTCAGCCGTGAGCAGGGCGAGAGCGACATCCTCAACGGCCGTCTGGACGAAGCCAAGATCCGCGCCCTGCTCGAGCACAAGCTCTTGTCCGCCGAGGTCGATCACTGCTTCGCCTGTGGCCCGGAAGAGATGATGAACGCGGTCGAACTGGTGTTGCCGGAACACGGCCTGGCCCGGGAGCGGGTGCATACCGAGCGCTTCAACACGGGCCCGGCCCGTCCGCTCAGCGCGGAGGAGCGCGCCGGCCGCAGCCAGGGGGAAGTCAGCATCATCCTCGACGGCCGGGAAATGCAGATAGAGGTGCGGGCGGAAGACGACAGCATTCTGGATGCGGCGCTCAATGCCGGTGCCGACCTGCCTTATGCCTGCAAGGGCGGCGTCTGTGCCACCTGCAAATGCAAGGTGGTGGAAGGCGAGGTCGAGATGGCGCTCAACTACAGCCTGGAGCAGGACGAGCTGGATGCGGGTTATGTACTGAGTTGCCAGGCCCGCCCCAGAAACGGTGTGGTACGCATCAGCTTCGACGACTAAGGAAAAACGATGAACTGTCAGGATATTCTCGTCGGCCCGGTAGATGCCGGGGTATTGACCATCAGCCTTAACCGGCCCGAGCGACGCAATGCGCTGCGCAACCAGACCCTGGCCGAGATTGGCGAGGTGCTGGCAGGCGCCGCCGCCAACCCCGAGGTGAGAGCCGTGGTTGTCGGTGGCAACCTCCGTTGCTTCGCCGCCGGTGCCGATCTGGAAGAAATGCGCCACCTGGACGCGGTCGGCCTGCAGCAGGACGTGCGCCCCTCGCTGTGGAAGCGTATCGATGACTTCAACAAGCCGCTGATTGCCGCCGTCAACGGCTATGCCCTGGGCGCCGGCCTGGAGCTGGTGCTGCACTGCGACCTGGTGGTGGCGGGCGAGGGTGCGCTTTTCGGTCTGCCGGAAATCAAGCTGGGCATCATGCCCGGTGCCGGCGGCACCCAGCGACTGAGCCGCCAGCTTGGCCAGCAGACCGCCATGAAGATGGTGCTCACCGGTGAGCCGATCAGCGCCGAGCGCGCTTACGAGCTGGGGCTGGTCAGCCAGTTGTGTGTGCCGGCACTGACCGACGAATATGCGCACCAGCTGGCCCGGCAGATTGCCGGCCAGGCGCCGCTGGCGGTACAGGCCGCCAAGGGCGCCATCAAGGCCTGCCAGGAAACCAGCCTGAGTCAGGGACTGCGCCAGGAACGTCAGGCCTTTGTCTGGCTGGCCGGCACCGAAGACAGAAACGAAGGCATCAATGCCTTCCTCGAAAAACGTGCACCGCAGTATCGGGGGAAATAATGGAATATCAACATATCGAATGCCATCGGGAAGGCGCCGTCGGCGTGCTGGTACTGAACCGCCCGGCCCAGCTCAACAGCTTTAACGAGGCCATGCACCAGGAAGTGGCCGCCGTGCTCAAGGACTGGGAACAGGATCCGGAGGTGCGCGCCATTTTGCTGACCGGCAACGGCCGTGGCTTCTGCGCCGGCCAGGATCTGGGCGATCGGGCCGTCAACAGCGGCGATGCCGCGCCGGATCTGGGTCAGTCCATCGACCGTTACTACAATCCGCTGATCAAGCGTCTCACCAATATGCCCAAACCGGTTGTCTGTGCGGTCAACGGCGTGGCCGCCGGTGCCGGTGCCAATATCGCCCTGGCCTGCGACATTGTCATCGCCGCTCGCAGTGCTTCCTTTATTCAGGCCTTCTGCCGCCTGGGGCTGGTACCCGACTCCGGTGGCACCTGGTTGCTGCCGCGTCTGGTGGGCCGGGCCCGCGCCATGGCGCTGACCCTGCGCGGCGACAAGGTCAGCGCCGATCAGGCCCGGGACATGGGCATGATCTGGCAGGTGGTGGAAGATGAGCAGCTGCAAAGCGAGGCCATGCAGCAGGCCCTGCAGCTGTCCCGTCAGCCCACCTATGGCCTGGGGTTGATCAAGCAGGCCATCAACAGTGCCGCCGACAACAGCCTGAACCAACAACTGGAGCTGGAGCGGGACCTGCAGCGCCTGGCCGGCCGCAGTGAAGACTACCGGGAAGGGGTGGATGCCTTCCTCAACAAGCGCACCCCCGAATACAAGGGCCGTTAACATGAGCAGCAGCTTCACTATTCAACAGGTGGCGGTGATCGGTGCCGGCACCATGGGCATGGGCATCGCCCAGGTGGCGGCCCAGGCCGGCCATGCGGTCCGTTTGTATGATACCAACCCGGCCCAGACCGCCCGGGCGCTGGACGACTTTGCCAGCCGGCTGGCCGGTCGGGTGGCGCGCGGCAAGCTGAGCGAACAGGATGCCACCGCCTTGCGGGCCCGCATCCGCCCGGCCGAGCGCCTGAGCGAGCTGGCCGAGTCTGATCTGGTGATCGAGGCCATTATCGAGCGGCTGGACATCAAGCAGCAGTTGTTTGCCGAGCTGGAAGGCATCTGCGGCGAGCGGTGCATACTGGCGTCCAATACCTCCTCCATTTCCATTACCGCCATCGGCGCGGCCCTGTCTCGTCCCGAGCGGCTGGCCGGCCTGCATTTCTTCAATCCGGCGCCGGTGATGAAGCTGGTGGAGGTGATCTCCGGTCTGGCCACCACCGTCGATGTGCGTGACACCCTGCTGAGCCTGGCCCGGGACTGGGGCAAGGTGGCGGTCCATGCCAGCTCTACCCCCGGTTTTATCGTCAACCGCATCGCCCGCCCCTTTTACGGCGAAACCCTGCGCGCCCTGCAGGAAGGCTGCGGCAGTCCGCAACTGCTGGACACCCTGCTGCGCAGCGCCGGTTTCCCCATGGGGGCCTGCGAGCTGACCGATCTCATCGGTCAGGATGTGAACTTTGCGGTGAGTGCCAGCGTGTATCGCGCCTTTCATGACGAGCCGCGCTAT
Source organism: Oceanisphaera litoralis (assembly GCF_016907015.1). Taxonomy (GTDB): domain Bacteria; phylum Pseudomonadota; class Gammaproteobacteria; order Enterobacterales; family Aeromonadaceae; genus Oceanimonas; species Oceanimonas litoralis. The sequence continues at coordinate 20,679 of NZ_JAFBBE010000001.1, read as the reverse complement.
CGACCGTCGCTGGTACAGCAGGCGCTGGTGGACGCGGGTCGCTTCGGCCGCAAGAGTGGCCAGGGTTTTTATTCCTATGAGGCCGGCAAGGCCGAACTCGGCTGTTTGCCGGCGCCGGTCGGGCAGACACCTGACCGGGTGCTGGTCCTCGGTGACTGGTCCGAACTCAAGGGCATCGAGGCCCTGCTGGCTGCTTATCAGGGCGAGCTTGAGCGGCGCGACGGCAGCCCGGCGCTGTTGATCGACGGCGTGCGGCTCGAGCTGACCGATGGCCGTAGCTGTGCCCTGCGTCATCCGGGCCAGGCCGCCATGGCGCTGGACTGGGCCGACGATTACGAAGGCGCCAGCCATATTGCCCTGGGGGTGTCCGAATACTGCACCGAGCAGCAGGTGGCGGCCGTGGTCGGCTTCTTCCAGAGCCTGGAAAAGCAGGTGATACTGCTGCCGGATCATCCGGGCATGCTGGTGCTGCGCACCATCGCCATGCTGGTCAACGAGGCGGCGGAAGCCTGTCTGCACCGGGTGGCCAGTGCCGACGATATCGACCTGGCAATGCGCTTCGGCGTCAACTATCCCAAGGGTCCAGTGGCCTGGGGCGCCGAGGTGGGCTACCGGCGGCTGGTGACCCTGCTCGACCACCTCAAGGCCGTCTACGGCGAGGAAAAGTACCGGCCCTCGCTGCAGTTGCGCCACTGGGCGATCACCGAGGAGGCAATATGAACGAGCAGCATAGTCACGAGCTGGCCCGCCAGTGCGCCGAGGCCATGTTTGCGGCCGATCCCTGCAGCAGGCATCTGGGCATGGAAATCGAAAGCGTGGCCCCCGGCCAGGCGGTGATGACCATGCGGGTACAGCCCTGGATGCTCAACGGCCACGGCAGCATACAGGGCGGCATCCTGTTTACCTTTGCCGATTCGGCCTTCGCCTTTGCCTGCAACGGCTACAACAAGGTGACCATAGGCCAGGGCTGCACCATCGATTACCTCAAGCCCGCCTTTGCCGGCGAGTTTCTGCGGGCCCGAGCCCGGGAGCTGCACCGGGGCGGCCGTACCGGCACCTACGATGTGGTGCTGGAAAACGAAGCGGGAGAAACGCTGGCCCTGTTCCGGGGGCGTTCCTATCAGGTCAAGGGAAGCATTTTAAAGGAAGAAAACAATGACTGACGCCTATCTGTGTGACATGGTCAGAACCCCGGTGGGCCGCTATGGCGGCGCCCTGAGCCCGGTGCGCGCCGACGATCTGGCCGCCATCCCGCTGCGCCGGCTGAAGGAAAACCATCCGCAGCTGCCCTGGGACAAGATCGATGAAGTGATCATGGGTTGTGCCAACCAGGCCGGTGAAGACAACCGCAACGTGGCACGCATGGCCGCCCTGCTGGCCGGTCTGCCGACCACGGTGCCCGGCACCACCGTCAACCGCCTGTGCGGCTCGGGCCTGGATGCCATCGGCTTCGGCGCCCGCACCATCAAGGCCGGGGAGGCCAGCCTGGTACTGGCCGGCGGGGTCGAGTCCATGTCCCGTGCGCCGCTGGTGATGCCCAAGGCGGAAACGGCGTTTTCCCGCCAGGCGTCGGTATTCGATACCACTATCGGCTGGCGTTTCGTCAATCCGCTGATGCAGCGGCAGTACGGCACCGATTCGATGCCGGAAACCGCCGAGAACGTGGCCGAGCGTTTCAATATCAGCCGGGAAGATCAGGATCTGTTTGCCCTGCGCAGCCAGCAGAAAACCGAGCAGGCGCGCCAGTCCGGCATTCTGGCCCAGGGCATGGTGCCGGTGCTGATCCCGGGCCGCAAGGGTAAGGTCACCGAGGTGAGCCGGGATGAACATCCCCGCGCCGAAACGACACTGGCGGATCTGAGCCGGCTGTCGACCCCGTTCCGGGCCGGTGGCTCTGTGACCGCGGGTAATGCCTCGGGCGTCAACGACGGCGCCGCCTGTACCCTGCTGGCAAGTAGCCAGGCGGTAGCCGATTATGGCCTGACGCCGAAGGCACGGATACTGGCCCTGGCCAGCGCCGGGGTCGAGCCCAAATACATGGGCATAGGCCCGGTGCCGGCGGTACGTGCCGTGCTGGAGAAAACCGGCCTGTCGCTGGATGATATGGACGTGATCGAGCTCAACGAAGCCTTCGCCGCCCAGGCGCTGGCGGTGCTGCGCGAGCTGGGTCTGCAGGATGACGATGCCCGGGTCAACCCCAACGGCGGCGCCATTTCCCTGGGGCATCCCCTGGGCATGAGCGGGGTACGGCTGGTGATGGCGGCGGTGAATGAACTGAAACGCACCCAGGGGCGTTATGGCCTCTGTACCATGTGTGTCGGCGTTGGCCAGGGTGTCGCGCTGATCGTGGAAAATATCGACTGAATCAAGCCAAAGGGAGGAGGCAATCATGACTAAAATGGAACATATCGAACAGGCTTCACGAGACGAACTGCAGGCCCTGCAACTGGCGCGGCTGCAGAAAACCCTGCATCACGCCTATGAAAACGTGCCCATGTACAAGCGCAAGTTTGACGAGGCCGGGGTGCATCCGTCCGACTGCAAGACCCTGGAGGATCTGAACAAGTTTCCGTTCACCACCAAGCAGGACTTGCGCGACAATTACCCCTTCAACATGTTTGCCGTGCCCATGGAGCAAATCGTGCGCCTGCACGCCTCGTCCGGCACCACCGGCAAGCCGACCGTGGTGGGCTACACCCAGCAGGATATCGACACCTGGGCCGACGTGGTGGCCCGTTCGCTGCGGGCCGGCGGCCTGAGCAACAAGGACAAGATCCATATCTCCTACGGCTATGGCCTGTTCACCGGCGGTATGGGGGCCCACTATGGCGCCGAACGCCTGGGGGCGGCGGTCATTCCCATGTCCGGCGGCCAGACCGAGAAGCAGGGTCAGTTGATCCAGGACTTTCAGCCCGACGCCATCATGGTGACTCCGTCCTACTGCCTGAACATCATCGACGAACTGGAAAAACAGATGGGCGGTGATGCCAGCCGCTGTTCGCTGCGAATCGGCGTGTTCGGCGCCGAACCCTGGACCAACGCCATGCGCCAGGAAATCGAGCAGCGACTGGGCATCGATGCCCTGGATATCTATGGCCTGTCGGAAGTCATGGGGCCGGGCGTGGCCATGGAGTGCCTGGAAAGCAAGGACGGCCCCACCATCTGGGAAGATCACTTCTATCCCGAGATCATCGATGCCCACAGCGGCGAGGTGCAGGCCGACGGCGAGCTGGGCGAACTGGTGTTTACCTCGCTCACCAAGGAAGGGATGCCGGTGATCCGCTATCGCACCCGGGATCTGACCCGGTTGCTGCCGGGAACCGCCCGTACCATGCGTCGCATGGACAAGATCACCGGGCGCAGCGACGACATGCTGATCATCCGTGGCGTCAACGTGTTCCCTTCTCAAATCGAGGAGCAGATCCTGCAGTTCTCCCAGCTGACGCCCCATTATCAGCTGGAAGTCAGCCGTCACGGTCATATGGACTCGCTGCGGGTCAAGGTCGAGCTGCGCACCGATCACGCCAGTGCCGATCTGCACTCGCTCGAGCATCATCTCAAGCACCGCATCAAGGCGATGATCGGCATTTCCACCCAGATAGACATAGTGGCCGAAGGCCAGTTGCCGCGCTCCGCCGGCAAGGCCCAGCGGGTACTGGATCTGCGCCAAAGCGCCTGAAAGGACTGATACATAAAAGTGGCGGCAACGCCACTTTTTGTTTGATATGACTCGGTTAAACGGGGTGTAATGAGAAACACGGTCGGGCCGGGGCCCGACGACACAGACAATGCCTACAACTCACGAATTTGGTAATCAAGATTCTATGGACTCCCGACTCAATCCGCTTATCCAGCAAGCCCTGGATTACGAAACCGTCAGCGGCACTTCGCTTATCATGACCATCTTCGGTGACGCCATCGCCCACCGTGGCGGTTGCATCAGCCTGGCCAGCCTGATCGACATGCTCTCCGACTTCGGCTTCAGCGAACGCTTTGTGCGCACCTCTGTCTTTCGCCTGGCCAAGGACGAGTGGCTGAGCTCGGAACGCATCGGGCGGCTGAGTTTCTACCGGATAACCGAGCGCAGTGCGCACCGTTTCCGGCAGGCCGAGACGCGCATCTACGATATGAAACAGAAAAGCTGGGACGGCCGCTGGGATCTGGTGCTGCTCAGCTCGCTGGATCTGGAGGCCAAGGCACACCTGAAGAAAGAGCTGGAGTGGCTGGGCTGCGCCAGTATTGCCCCCAACCTGATGGCCTATCCGGGTCTGGATCAGGGCAAGCTTCGTCAGTTGCTGCGCGAGCTGAAGATGGGTGAGCAGGTGGTGGTGTTTCAGGCCGACACCCTGGATCTGGGGCTGGGCGCGCCGCCACCCTTGCCGCGCATGGTCAGTGTCAACTGGCCGCTGGAAGACATCAGCCGTCGATATGAGGAATTTCTGGCCCTTTACCGGCCGCTGTTGCCGCTGCTGGAAGACAGCCCGGCGCTGGATCCGGGACAGGCCTTTCAATTGCGGATCCTGCTTATTCACCATTATCGTCGGCTACAGCTGCGCGACCCGCAGCTGCCGCCGGCGCTGCTGCCCCAGGGCTGGCCGAGCATGGCGGCCCGAACCCTGTGCGCCAATATCTACAACCTGGTGTACCCGGCGGCGGAGGACTACATCTGGAGCAGGGGACGTACCGCGGAAGGGCCGCTGCCACCGGCCGATGCCGGTTTTTATCTGCGTTTTGGCGGCTTGAGACGCTAGCCGCGGCGCCTTCACAACGCTCTCACAGTGTTTTCATAATTCTTTCATAAATGGAGTAACAAGATGCACTGCTATGAAATAGACGGGATCCGCCCCGTGGTAGAAGAGGGGGCCTATGTGCACCCCACTGCCGTGCTGATCGGCGATGTGATCGTGGAGCACGGTGTCTATATCGGCCCGCTGGCCTCGCTCAGGGGCGACTTCGGTCGCATTCACGTGATGGAAAACGCCAATGTGCAGGACAACTGCGTGATGCACGGCTTTCCCGACGCCGACACCCTAGTGCAGCCCTGGGGCCATGTGGGCCACGGTGCCATACTGCACGGCTGTGTGGTGGAAGCCAACGCCCTGGTGGGCATGAATGCGGTGGTGATGGACGGCGCCCGGGTGGGCGAGTACAGCTTTGTTGCCGCCCATTCCTTCGTCAAGGCCGAGATGCAGATACCGGCCAGGGTACTGGTGGCCGGTACTCCTGCCCGGGTGCTGCGCGAGCTCAGGGAAGACGAAATCGAATGGAAACGCCAGGGCACCCAGACCTACATCGACCTGGTGGGCCGCTGCCTGCACAGCCTGCATCCGGTCACCCCGCTGACGGCGGTGGAGCCCCACCGCCCCCGGCTGTTTGAACACGCCGACTACCTGCCCAAATACAAGGCCTGAGGCCGGCATGCCCGGAGTTATCCGGGCAAATCCGCTTAGCCCAGCTCCAGCTCCACCAGCTTGACGAAATAGCTGGCACCCACCGGAATGATGGCGTCGTTGAAATCGTATCTGGGGTGGTGCAGAAACACCTCGTTGTGAGGGCTGTCGTGATCCCGGTCGTTGCCCAGCAGCACATAACAGCTGGGCACGGCCTCGGCGATATAGCTGAAATCCTCACTGCCCGGTACCGGCGCTACCTTATCCAGCACCCTGTCCTTGCCCACCACGGCTTCGGCCGCCTGCAGGGCGATGCGGGTGGCCTGCTCCTCATTGACCAGGGGCGGGTAGCCGACCTGCTTGCCCTGGTTAAAACCCACCTCGGCCTTGGCACCGAAACCGGCGGCAATATGGTGGGCCAGGGTCTCGATTCGCTCCCTGATCAGCGCCCGGTTCTCGGCGCTGAAGGCGCGCAGGGTACCCTGCAGGGTGGCCGAGTCGGGGATCACATTGGTGGCTTCACCTGTGTGCATCATGGTGCAGGACACCACGGCGGGCTGAATGGGATCGATATTGCGGCTGACAATGGTCTGCAGCGACAGTATCAGGTTGGCGGCGATCACCACGGGATCGTTGGCCAGGTGCGGCATGGCACCGTGCCCGCCCTGGGCGATGATGCGAATATGGAAGTTGTCGGAGCTGGCCATCATGGGCCCGGGGCGGAGGTGAATGTGCCCCTGGGGAATGCGCGGAAAATTGTGTAACGCATACACCCGCTTGCAGGGAAAGCGCTCCAGCAAGCCGTCGTCGATCATGGCGCGGGCGCCGCCCAGGCCCTCTTCCGCCGGCTGAAAGATCAGCACCACCTGACCGCTGAAGTTCCGGTGCCGGCACAGGTGCCGGGCCGCGGCCAGCAAGATGGTGGTATGGCCATCGTGGCCACAGCCGTGCATTTTGCCCTGGTGGCAGGAGGCATGGGCAAAGGTGTTTTCTTCGGTCATGCTCAGGCAGTCCATGTCGGCCCGCAGACCGATACGTTCCTCCCCCGGCCGGCCCTGGATAATACCCACCACGCCGGTGCCGCCAATGCCGGTATGCACCTGGTCCACCTCGTACTCCCTGAGCTTGTCCGCCACCAGGGCGGCGGTGGCATGCTCTTCAAACCCCAGCTCCGGATGCTGGTGCAAGTGGCGGCGCAGGGCGGTAAAGTCGTCCAGTTCCTGGCAGATATCCTGATATAAGTTCATGGTGTGCTCCTTGATAGTGACAATCCCGAAACATGAAAAAGTGTGAACAGGAGTGGCCGGGAGTCAGCCGGCCAACAAATGAAAACAGGCCGGCCGGCACGGCGGGCCTGTGAAGGGTATTAGCGGTACAGCAGCTCCGGCAGCCAGAGGGTAAGGGCCGGTAGCATGATCAACAGCGCCAGGCGCACTATGTCGGCGCACCAGAAGGGAGTGACGCCGCGGAACACGGTGGCGCTGTTGAGATCCTTGACCATGCCGGTCAGCACGAACACATTCATGCCCACCGGCGGGGTGATCAGGCTGATCTCGGTGGCCACCACCACGATAATGCCGAACCAGATGGGATCCATGCCCAGGCTGTGGATGACGGGATAGAACACCGGCACCGTGAGCAGCATCATCGACATGCTCTCGAATACCGCACCCAGCACCAGGTAGATGGCGATGATCATCAGCAACACCGTCATGGGCGATACCGAGAAGCTGGTGATCAGCTCCACCAGATGATCGGGCAGGCCGGCGCGGTTGACGAAGTTCGAGAAGATGAGGGCGCCGATGACCACGCAGAACAGCATGGCCGAGGTACGAGCCGTTTCTATCAGTACCTCTTTCAAGTCCTGCGGGCTCAGACGACGGCGCTTGAGGGCGATGACCAGAGAGCCGGCGGCACCGATGCCGGCGGCCTCGGTGGGGGTGAACACCCCAAGGTAGATACCGCCCATCACCAGGGTGAACAGGCCGAGAATGCCTCCTACGCCTTTGAATGCCTGCCATTTTTCGGCGCGGCTCATGGCCTTGCCGGGTGGGCCGGCCTTGGGATTGCGCCACACCACATAGCGTACCGCACCCAGATAAAGCAGCACACCCAGCACGCCGGGAATGAAGCCGGCGGCGAACAGATCGCGAATGCTCTGCTCGGTAAGGATACCGTAGATGATCAGCGCCACGCTGGGCGGGATCAGTATGCCCAGGGTACCGCCGGCGGCGATGGCGGCGGACGCCAGGCTGTCGGCATAGCCGTATTTGCGCATCGGTGGTATGGCCACCCGCGACATGGTGGCGGCGGTCGCCAGACTGGAGCCGCAAATGGCGGAAAAGCCACCGCAGGCGGTAATGGCCGCCATGGCCAGGCCACCCTTGCGATGGCCCACCAGCGCATGGGACGCAGTGAACAGCTCGTTGGACAGGCCGGAGCGGCTGATCAGGTTACCCATCAGAATAAACAGCGGGATCACGCTCAGGCCGTAATCCTGGGCGGTATCCAGCAGCCGTCGGGCGCTGATCGACAGGGCGGCATTGAAGTTGAAGTCCATCAGGGCCGCATAGCCCACCACACCCACGGCAGCCATGGCAAAGGCGATGGGGACGCGCAGAAAAATCAGCGACAGCAGTATGCCGAAGCCAAGCAGGGATTCCATCATAACGCCGGTGCCTCCTGGGCGGAATTGGTCACGGAGGTGTGATGAGCCTCGGGATCACCGAGCAGCGTCATCACCAGAAAGGTCAGGGCGGTCAGCCACAGGCTGATGCCGATCAGGTACATGGCATAAGCGCTGGGAATGGCCAGGTATTCGCTCACCGACTGGTAGCGAGCGGCCCGCTCGGCCAGCTTCCACACCGTCATTGCCATATAGGCACAACCCACCGTCATGAACAGATGGTAAAGCCTGTCGCGGACGGCACGCAGCCAGCGGGGTAATCGGGGCTCAATCAAGTCTACCGATACATGCTCCTGCTGCCAGGTGATGGTGGGCAGGATCAGGAAGATGGAGGCGGCCAGCATGATCTCGATAAGCTCGGATCCCCCCACCAGCGGTTGGTTGAACAGGTAACGGCCAATCACATCGACGGCGGTGATCAGCATCATCAGCAACAGCATCAGGCCGGCCAGCAGGTTGAGCAGCCGCTTGAAGGCGGCGGCACTGCTGCACCACAGCCGGGAAACATGGGCAATCATGATGGTTATCCTTGGGAGTCCAGTTGGGCCTGATAGTCACGGGCAATCCGGCGGAATTCCTGCAGGGCCCGGGGAGCATCTACCTTGCGCTCGGCCACGTCCTTCAGCCAGTTCTGTTCAATGTTCCGGGTCAGCTCGGTAAACCGTTGTACATCCTGCTCGCTGGCCGGGGTGATGGTATTGCCGTATTCCAGAGCATCCTGTTCGGCTTCCCGGTCGGCCTTGACCCAGGCGCGGGCGGCCATGGCCGAGAGCTTCTCGCCGGATACCGCCATGATGGCCTCCCGGTCTTCATTGGAGATGCGGTCGAAGAAGTCTTCACCGATAAAGATGCCAAAGCTGCCCAGGTACAGGCCGTGGGGCATTTTCAGGGTATAGGGAGCCACTTCCTTGAAGCGCATGCTGCGCTTGGTGTTCATGGGGTTGAATACACCATCCACTACGCCCTGGGTCAGCATTTCGTAGACCTTGGTGGTGGGGGCGGCCACGCCGGTGATGTTCAGTGTTTCGCCGATGGCGTTTTGTACACCACCGCCGATGCGGATTTTCTTGCCGGCCAGCTCGTTCAGGCTGTTGATGGGCTCGCGCATGTGGATTTCGCCCGGGCCGTGGGTGAACAGGCCGGCCACGACCACCTCGCCATGTTCGTGGGCTTTGGCCAGGTATTTTTCATGGATCTTCCAGTGCGCCACCGAGGCGGCTTCGGCACCGGCACCCAGGTTGGGCAACTCGGCGATGGTGGTCAGCTTGAAACGACCAGGAAAGTAACCATGATACGTCCATGAAGCATCTACCGCGCCGTCTTGAACCAGATCTATCATACTCTGAGGCGCGCCAAGATCGTGTTCCAGCTTGAGTGTCACCCGCCCCTCGGTGGCTTCCTCAATCCACTTTCCCCAGGTCGGCAGCACTGTGGTATTCATTTCACTGGTAGGCGACAGCCAGGTGGCAACCCGCATGGTGGTAGTGGCGGTAGCCTGGCCATGCCAGAGTCCGGCGGCGGCAAACAGTGATATCCATATACTCTTCATAACCCTCTCCCGTTCGACATAAGATAACAACAGCAAAACATATGCGATACACATTACACCATTTAATATAAAAAAGTGAAGTGTTTGTTGGTTGTGATTTTAACGGTTTGTTAACATCGAATTAAGCCGAGCGGAGGCGAGCATAAGGGGCAGGATAAGGAGCAGGATTATCGTCACTTATTATTGCTGTCCTCGTTGCTCCAGCTGTTGCAGGGTTTCTTCGGTGTTGAGGTTGATAAAGGCGTCGGCCTGATCGCTGAAGTCTACCGGCACCAGCTGGTGGCGTTCATACCAGAGTTGCAGCTTGCGGTCGCCGCCATCCAGGTAGTTGCACAGCGAGGGCAGCAATGACTGGTGCACCAGGGCGGTGGCGGCATGGAGCCGGGTGCCATCGTCCACCACCGCGATTTGATCGTGGCGTCGTATGGCGGCGCACAGACGAGGTGCCAGATCGGTTGGCACCAGCGGACTGTCGCACGGCACGAACAGCACCCATTCGCTGGGCGCATGGAACAGTCCGGCCTCGAATCCGGCCAGGGGACCGGCATAGCCGGCGTCGTTATCCGGCACCACGGGCGCCAGTTGCCGGTAACGCTCCAGATTGCGGTTGGCATTGATCAGCACCCTGCCCACCTGAGGGCCGAGCCGTTCCAGCAGATGAACGACCAGTGGCTTGCCCCACAACGCCAGCAGCCCCTTGTCGGCGCCCCTCATGCGTCGGCCTTGGCCTCCGGCCAGAATAACGGCGGTGATATCTTTTGGATCCAGCATGATATTTCCAGTCATTGCAGCTTATCGTTGATAGTAACCATATCACCGCGTGGGGCAGGAGCTAAATCAAGTCATTGATATTTTTGTGGGACTTGCTCTCTTCGGACGCTAATTCTAACATGGGCGTTCTTCATACCAATGCCAACAATCATCGTCGATGCGCCTTGCCGTTCGGTCTGTTTTCAACGACGCCGCCATCGCACCCCAAGGGATAATAATGACAACAACTTCGCTCGACGGCCCCTTCCGCGGCCGCCCCGTTATTGCCTTGCTGGCCATGGTGGCGCTGATGCTGGCTGCCGCCAACCTGCGTGGTGGCCTGGTGGTGGTGGGGCCACTGGTGACGGAAATTCGCGCCGCACTGGATATCGGCGCCAGTGCCTTCAGCCTGCTGACTACCCTGCCTCTGCTGTGTTTCGGCGCCATGTCCGTCTGTGTGCCCTGGCTGACCCGCCGCTGGGCGCCCCAGTGGCTGACGATTGCCGGCTTGTTGGTAATAAGCCTGGGGGTGGGCCTGCGGCTGGTAGACCATTATCCGCTGGTGATCCTCGGTACCCTGTTGCTGGGCCTGGCCATTGCCTTGCTCAACGTGCTGATCCCGGGACTGGTGAAAGCCTTTTTCCCCCGGCAGGTCGGGCTGATGACCGGCCTGTATTCCGTTACCCTGAGCCTGGGGGCGGGCATGGGGGTGTATCTGGCGGTGCCTCTGCTGGAGCAGTTTGGCAGCTGGCGCTATCCGGTGGCACTGTGGGCGCTACTGCCGCTGCTCTGCCTGCTGTTCTGGCTGCCGATGCTCCGGGTGAAGGGGGTGGGGCGGCCCGTCAATCCGGTGCGTGTCAGCCTGTGGCGAGACCGGCTGGCCTGGTCCATCACCTTCTACATGGGGTTGCAGTCGTTCTTCTTTTATTCCGTGGCCACCTGGCTGCCGAAAATCCTGCTGGAGAGCGGCCTGGATGCTAATGAAGCCGGTACCGCCACGGCGCTGATCAACCTGGTGAGTATTCCCTTCAACCTGCTGGTGCCGATAATGGCGGCCAAGATGCGCAGCCAGCGCTCGCTGGTACTGGGCACCTTTGTGGTGTCGTTTACTGGCATCGCCGGCATCTGGTGGCAACCCACCGCCGCCCCGCTGCTGTGGGCCTCCTTGATTGGCATGGGGTGCGGCGGTGCGCTCAGCCTGGCCCTGTCGTTCTTCGTGCTGCGGGCGACCAACACCGCCCAGGCCACGGCGCTGTCGGCCATGGCCCAGAGCATCGGTTATCTGCTGGCGGCGCTGGGGCCTGTGTCGCTGGGCCTGCTGCGCGATATCGGCGGCAACTGGCAGTGGGCATTGTTGCTGCTGATGGCGCTGCAGCTGGCGCAATGTGGGTTTGGCTGGTCTGCCGCTCGCCCTGCCAACGTGGTACCGGATCAGGAGCGGCCGGCAGGCGAGAGAGAAACCGCCTGACGCCGAACGGGTGCACGGGGTCAGGTAATACGGAGATATATGAAACATGGGTGTTGAGATGTGGCTTCGCCACATTGCACAGCTGAAGCAGTGCCTACCGTTGCCCTAAGGGCTATTCTTGGTGATTGTCGATTGATTTTCATGCAGTCGTGTTTCCGCCAAGGAGGGTTGAGCATGAACAGATTACCGCTATGGCTACCGTTGGCGCTGTTGCCGGGTACCGGATACGCAGAGGGCATAGCGTCGCCGCCGCTGCAGCTGGCATCGGACTATCAACAGCAGGATGTGGCCCATTACCGGGTCAGCGAAAAGCTGGACGGGGTGCGCGCCTGGTGGAACGGGCGCGAGCTGGTGTCCCGCGGCGGCCATCGTTTTGCGGCGCCCGACTGGTTTGTGGCCGGCTTTCCCGATACGCCGCTGGACGGCGAACTCTGGCTGGGCCGGGGGCGGTTCGAAGAATTGTCGGCCGCGGTACGCCGTTACCGGCCCGACGAGGCCGAATGGCGACAGATCCGCTTTATGGTGTTCGACCTGCCCGCCAGCGAGCTGCCGTTCGAGGCGCGGTTAACGGCATTGGAACGCCTGTTTTCGCATCTTGACTCCCCCTATATTGAGCGACTCGAACAGCGACGGCTGCCCGATAATACCGCCCTGGCCGCCTATCTGACCGAGGTGGAAGCCCTGGGCGGCGAGGGGCTGATGCTGCGCCATCGCGACAGCCGCTATCTGCCGACGCGCAACCGGGACCTGCTCAAGCTCAAGCGATTTCAGGATGCGGAAGCCCGGGTGCTGGCGCACCTGCCCGGGCAGGGTAAATACGCGGGCATGATGGGCGCCCTGCTGGTGGAAACCGCCGATGGCCGCCGCTTTAAACTGGGCACCGGTTTCAGCGATCGGCAGCGGCAAGCGCCGCCGGCGGTGGGCGCTGTGGTGACCTACCGTTACCGGGGTGAAACCGGCCAGCGACTGCCCCGATTTGCCAGCTTCGTGCGAGTGAGAAACGACGAGCCGGAGCGGCCCTGACTCTGGCATGGCGGCTCGCTCGGGAGTAAAGTAACGCCTTGTCGAGAGCATAGTGAGGAGCCCGCTTTTGTGTCTTATTGCCTTTTCGTGGCAGCCTGAACCGGGCCGTCTGCATTTGCTGGCCAATCGGGACGAATTCTATGCCCGCCCCACGGCGCCGGCCCACTGGTGGCCGGATCATCCCGATATCTGGGCCGGCCGGGATCTGCAGGCCGGGGGGACCTGGCTGGGCATGACCCGAACCGGGCGTTTTGCGGCCCTGACCAATGTGCGGGAAGGCGGGGCCCGCTCCGGGGGGCACAGTCGCGGCGAGCTGGTGGCCGATTTTCTGGCCGGCGAGCAGGAGCCCGGGTCCTATTTACGTCACAAGCTGGCCCACGGCGGTGATTATGCCGGTTTCAACCTGCTGGTGGGGGATCTGAGCCGGGGCGAGCTATGGTATGGCGGCAACCGTTCGGGGGCGGATGCCCGCCGGCTGGGGGCGGGGCTCTATGGCCTGTCCAACGCCATGCTCGATACCCCCTGGCCCAAGGTAGAGCGACTCAAGCAGGGGCTGGCCGAGCTGGGGCCTGTGCATGAAGGCACGGCCTTCGGGCTGCTGGATGACGACACCCGGGCCGCGCTGGAGCAACTGCCCAACACCGGCGTGGGACCAGAGTGGGAAAGTCTGCTGTCGTCCATCTTCATTCAAAGTCCGGACTACGGCACGCGCGCACAAACGGTGCTGTGTGTAGAGCAGGGCAGGGTGGCCATTACCGAACAGGGGCGGGGACCCCAAGGCACCGAGCTGGAGCGGCGACAGGCAAGCTGGATGTTGCATCAGTAAACTGAAGTCGAGAATCAAACCCGGTGTCTGATTTTTGCTGCCACATAGGGGGCCGAGGCCACCACCAGCAGCACGATGGGCCACAGGTTGCCGTCCCTAAATGTATAGGCTTCAACCAGCTGGGGCCACGACTTGCCCTGAATGAGGTAGCCGAAGCCGAATTCAAACACCAGCGTCAGGCATAGCCATCCCATGCCAATGGCGGCATAACCTCTTGCGGGTAAACGCCCAAACCAGGGCAGGGCGAGGCAGGTTACGGCGAGAATAAGCACAGACAGCAGCATGCCGCTAAGCGGCAATGCCAGCGAGTGGCCGAACACCTGCATGAGCAGGGCCTCTCGCAACCCGCCATTGATGATGGCCAGCACCAGAATAACCAACCACAGCACAAACGCCTTGATGGTGATATTAAGCGTCACAGCTGGCTCCTCTTACAGGTAATACCGGCAGCAGAGCAAGACGTTCGGCTGGTCGATCATGGCCGTAATTCTTACGGGTTCTCGGGCGGGGCGACGGGCACCAGAATTTCGTTACGGCGCAAAAACCAGGGCATGAAGGGCGGGTTATAACGGGCCCAGATGGGCTCACCTATCACACTGAAGCCGTTTTTGTTGATCCAGGCGTCCAGCCGCTCTTTGTTTTGCCGGTAATTCTTTTCGTTCCACAACCCCGAATAGGTGACCGCCGCCATGTGACGTGCGGGTACTCGCCGCAATGTGATGTTCGGATCTCTGGGGGTGGGCAGTGTTTCCAGCGAATAGGAGGCGGGCATCATGAAACTGACCGCCCAGTTGCCGTTTACCCGCTGCTGACCCACGGGAGAGGTCATGTCGATTTTTTCGCCTTCCGTCTGCTGGCTGATCGGGGCGGTCATCTCGATGTTCTGGCTGGTGGTGTTGTTGCCGGAAATGTATTTGAACAACCGGCCAAACGCCTTGCTGCCGGCGTCATCGAAGTCTCCGCCGACCAGGGTTTCGGCAATAATGTGGGGCGCATATTCGCGCAGCTCAAAGCGGTTGTCCTGACGTATCACCCGGTATTCGGCTTCTTCGGTTGCCATCGAATTGCCCATCCCTATCATTATTGCCAGCGTGATCCACACCGTCTGTTTCAGGTAAGCCATAAGCATAGATCCTCTATCTTGTCATTCATCAAGCATACCGGCTGTGTTGCCTCTGATCTCGGCGGTCAACATAATCAGATGTTTATTTAAATGGGTCTTGGTTCAAAAAGCGACGCAAAACTCCCACTCTGCAAAGGTTCCATTTGAATTTTTCACGCGAAGAGGCACAATAGCTGCTTTAACCATAGCCGGCACAAGGTGAAAGTGGCCCGGTCGCCCACAAGATCCTGCGGTAGCCTGCATGAAGAAAAAACTGATGTTTTATACAGCGTATTGACGAGCTTGCCGCCATTGTGCTCACTATCAACACCCCATGCGCGTGTACAACAAATTCGGCTCAAAGGTGCTAATAATATGAGCAAGTTACGACAGGGGCTTGTGGATAGTGCGCAAGTGGCCGTAGATATCGCGCATGCGCGTTTTTGCTCATCACTAAACACGGCTGATTAATGGTAATTTATCTATTATCAATGGCTTATAAGTGAATTTTGAACTGGTGTGATGGCAGAAATATGAGCGTGCGTACTATCAAAATGTTATGCTTAGTTAGCAAATTAGGAGTAATTAAATGAGCCCGTTACCTGGTGCATACGAGAGAAAATCAACAATATCAACATATTGGCACAATAAAGCATGTGATCTTTGGGCTTCAGCTAAAATCCTTTGGGATGCAATGGAAAATAACAGCCAAGCAAGAATAACAAGTCATTCAACATATTTGATGTTAATGGGTATGTCTTTCGAAGTTCTCTTTAAGGCTCACTGTGTCGCACAAGGTATTGAAAACGATCGTTTGAAGAGTTCACATGATCTAGCGGAAATTGCGAAAATAGCAGGGTTTAGCTTAAATAAAGAAGACAATAAAATCTTAACGGTCCTTAGTGCATTTGTTGTGTGGGATGGCAGGTATCCCATCCCTAAAAAGTCTTCCCAGTTTGCTCAACATGGTAAAAATATCGAATCAACAGCATATGACCGAGAGAAGCTAGGGAGTTTAGATATTCTAAAACCTAACGGTACATTTAAGTTCGATAACTTACATATTCTATGGCGTCGTTACTCAGACCGCTACATGTTGGAGTACAGCCAAGCATAACAAGTTGCTGCACGCGGAAAAATTACTCGCTGCGCTCCCAATTTTCCGGTGAGCAAAGCGTTATGACTCGGCCAAAAAGTTACAATGGAGATGAAAATGATCAGGGCATTCTTATCACACTCAAGCAAAGATAAAGATAGTTATGTTAGGGGTGTGGCTAACTGGTTGGGAAAAGACAACATCATCTACGATGAGTTTACCTTTGAAGAAGGGGAGAGGCCGTTAGATGAAATTATTAAAGGATTAGACAAATCCAGTCTATTTGTGATTTTTTTATCTGAGCATGCATTGTCTTCGCCATGGGTACAAAAAGAAATAGTTGAAGCCAAGGTCAGATTGGATGATGAAAGCCTGAATAAGGTTTTTCCAATTATTATCGACGACAGGCTCACTTACGAAGACTCTCGCATTCCTAATTGGTTAAAAGATAATTACAATTTAAAGCCGATTAAGCGAGCGCAGGTTTCAGCTAAAAGAATACACAACAAACTAAGGGAGTTAAGTTGGTCAAAACATCCGCAGCTTAAAAAGCGAAATGAAATATTTGTAGGAAGAAACGCCCATCAAGAGAGTTTTGAAGAAAGAGTTCACGACTTTGATAAGGATAAACCAATCACAATAATCACATCTGGTTTTCCAGGTGTAGGAAGAAGGACATTTCTACACAGGGCCCTCTACAAGACAAACATTACAGAATGTGCAAGCAAACCATCTTCTATTCTTCTTGACAGAAATGTTTCCATTGAAGATTTTATACTAAAGATCAATGACCTTGGCTTAATTGACCTCGGGGATCAATTGCTTTCTCTGACTGATAAGACATTAGATGAAAAAATCAAGATTATACACAGAGTAATGGATGCAGCGTACAGCTCAAAAGAGCTGGTTTATCTTGTTGATGATGGCTGTATAGTGAATTACGAGAGGCGTGTATCAGAATGGTTTTTAAATACGGTTGAGTCTTATAGCAAGCAGGATTTTCCTATTTTCTGTATTGCATCAAGATACAATGTCAATTTCAGCAACAGGCCAAGGAACGATAGGTTTTACTTTGTAGAGTTAAATGAACTCAATCCAAATGAAAGAAAGAGGCTTTTCAAACAACTTTTGGATTTATATGGAATTAGTTTAGAAAAGAAAAACTTTGAAGATGTATCAGCATTACTTTCAGGATTTCCAGACCAAGCAATGTTTGCTGTTGATGTTCTAAAGGAAGACCCGACTACGAAAGTGTCCGACAAGATACCAATAATTGTTGAATTCAATACTGACAAAGCATCAGCTCTTCTTGGCAAGTACGATGAGCAAGAAGAAACTCTTGATTTCATAAGGCTCTTAGCGCAATTCGAAGTCATTAGCTCTGACTTTGTTTTTTCTTTAGTTTCAGAAGAAGACTACTATCCTATTCTTGAAGAACTGTATTCTGAGCACATAGTCGAATTAATTGGCCTTGACGGTGAAATAATAAGGCTTAATGATATTGTTCGCGACTACATCAAGCGAAATAGAATTAAGCTGAGAGAAGATTTTTCAAGCAAAATCCATGCTCAAGTAGAGAGCATTGTAAAATCTGACGACATTTTCGAGCTGGATTCGTCAGAGTATATATTTGCTCTAAAAGAAGCGCTTGGAAGCAACATAGAAATCGATGAAAAATTATTGATTCCTTCCCATTATCTCCGGTGCATGAAGGATCTCTATTACAGCAAGGGAAACCTCGATAGAATAATTCAACTAGCTGATATTATTCTCCAAAAAGAAAAAACTATCGAGTATAGAGTTCTGCAGGATATTCGTTACTATTTGTGTTTAGCTTTGGCAAAAAAGAAAGATCGCAGGGTTCTTAGGGAAGTTCAGAATATCAGAGGGGATGAACATACGTTCTTGCTTGGATTCTATTACAGGCTTTGTGGTCGCCTAAAAGAATCCCTAGAAAAATTTGAAAGTATTGTAGATGGAAAATATGTAGGACATAGGGCTAAACGCGAAATAGTACAAGTCTATGTGCAGCTCGAAGAATATGAACGTGCTTTAGGTTATGCCAAGAACAATTACGAAGGTAATCGTGGAAATCAGTTTCATACACAAGCCTATTTCAATTGTCTTGTTAACTCTGTAAATGCAAGGCAACAATCTGAAGAATTGAAAAA
The DNA here is from genome assembly GCF_016907015.1 of Oceanisphaera litoralis. Classification (GTDB taxonomy): domain Bacteria; phylum Pseudomonadota; class Gammaproteobacteria; order Enterobacterales; family Aeromonadaceae; genus Oceanimonas; species Oceanimonas litoralis. The sequence continues at coordinate 2,618 of NZ_JAFBBE010000001.1, read as the reverse complement.
GCTGATACAAAACATGAGGCTGATCGATTCCGATCAGTCTAATGAAATGGCTGATATATCAGAAGCAGTCTTTTTGGCCAAAATTGATGACGATAAGGTGGCAGCTTTAGACAAGATACGTGACTGTGTAGACATGCGGCCAGAAAATCACTATCCATTGTTGGCCATGTGTGATCTGGCGATTAAGTATAGAGACATTGATTTACTCAGAGATGGTTTTTCAAAACTTCAAGGAATTAATAAGAGGAAGGATATATCATCAAGAACGTTAAATAGATATAGGGCTTATGTTTTTGCAGCTGAGGGGAATATTTCAGATGCTATCCAAGCCATTGAAAATGACCTTTCGAGGTACCCTCAAGATAGCAAAGATAGAATAATTAGAAATATCACTGAATACGCAAAGGAAAGGTCATAACAAATAAGGATAAGTGTCGCGCAGCCGACACTTCATCCGGGTGTTGAACAAGCCCGAAGCTGCCTTTATTAAGTAAATTGCTCGGTTGAGCATGGGGTGGGCGGTGAGGCTGCTATTTTCTGCAGCCATAGCTGGCCGCTAAGCGATTAGAAGACTAATAACTTCAGCTAGTTACAGTGAACTGTGAGTGACGGTCGTGCTTCTCCTGCTGTTGTTGAGGCCATTATCCTTATTGTGCACGCCTTTCGGCTATCTCGTTCGGATGATGCCGGTGCACACCATGCTTTGTGCGCAGTGCGGGCAACTGCGGCTGGCTTTGGTCATCGTTACCGGCTCCCCTGGTAGCCCTCGCCATCCCAGTCGCATCAATAACAATTGGATAATCAAGCGCACCGCCCTGGCGCTACCGTGCAGCAGCCCGTAGTCCCGTACTCGTTGCAGCCCCTTGGGCAAGACGTGTTGCAGTATCAGCCCCAGGAACCTGACGATGGGTAAGGTGCGGTGTTGCCAGTGATTGGTTTTCCCCTCGCGGTAGCGGAAGGTCACCTGGTCACCGTCTATTCCGATAATATCCCGGTCGGGCAGTACCCCACGGTACAGGTAGCGGGACAGGTATTTCAGGGCGGGTAGGCCCCGGCCGACAGGGCGGCAGTCCACCACCCATTGCGCCGGTAGTCTGGCTGGCAGGTAGAGCTGGGGGTGCTGGTGAATGGCGGCCAGTAGCCGGCCCCGCCATACCTTGGCCAGTGCGGCAGCAGGGTAAAGGTAACGCTTGGGGCCCTTGTGCCACTGGCGCCGTGCGGGATCGTAGTAGCCTGCCGGTACCATGACATGCAGATGAGGATGCAGATCCCGTCGTCGGCTGTGGGTATGCAGTATCGCGGTAAAGCCGCTGCGACCACCATGCCGACGCTGGGCGAAGTCCTTGAGTAGCGAGGCGGCAACCGAGAACATGATGCGATACAGCGCCTTGGGCCGCGCACGGGCGAGGCCACGCAGCTCGGCCGGCAAGGTAAAGGTGATCATGAAATAATGAACCGGCAGTAACTTGGTCTGCTGACGGGCGAGCCAAGTGGCGCTGGTTCGGTGCTGGCACTGCGGGCAGAGCCGGTGCCCGCACGAGAGCGGGGATTGGTCATGATGGCTATGTACTAGTTCAGTGTGTCTGATTCGGCAATAACCTGTTTTTATTGGAGTTAATGTAAGCACGAAAGAGCCTACTCTAAGGCTGATACACGGATAGACACAGTTAACTCATACATAGCCGGTCATGATGATGGCAATGCCGGCAGTACCACTGCGACCAGCCGGCGGCCTCGGTTTGACAGCTTTCCATCGCCGCGATCGCCCGTTTCATGTCGGGCGACACCGGCGCGTGGCTGGCCGTCATCAACGCATCATGGTGCGCACGCAGCAGCGAGATAAAGGTACTCATGACACCTCCCACATGACCGTCAGCGTGTCAGCCAATTGATTGACCGCGGTCATCGCGCACGACCGTTTGGCCGCCGTGAGCTGGGTGTAACGGGCAGTGGTATTGAGGCTGGCATGACCGAGCAGCGTTTGCAGTGAACGCAGGTCCAGCCCCTGCTGCAGCAGGTGGGTGGCATAGCAGTGGCGCAGGGTATGCGGGCTGACGGATTTGCGGATCCCGCAGTCGCGGCAGACCTGTTTCATGGCCTTTTGCACGCCGCCCCGATCCATCGGTGACTCGGATCCTTTCCTCGTGCCGGGGAACAGCAGCCGTGGATGGTGGTGGGATTGCCAATGTGAACGCAAGGCGCGCAATGTCCTGTTGGGCAAGGGGACCAGGCGGTCTTTGCCGCCCTTGGCATTGCGGATATGTACTTGTTGCTGAGCGCTGTCAATATCGGCCACGGTCAGCGACAGTCCTTCGCCAAGCCGCAGCCCCAGGCTATAGAGGGTATAGAAGAACATCTGGTAGCGGCGTTGTCGGGTCATGCTGATCAGCAGGCCGACTTCGGCGGGTGAGAGGATATCGGGCAAGGTGGTGAGCTGTGGCGGTTTGACGATGTCGAGCCACTGCCATTGTTTATCGAGCGTATGGCGATAAAAAAACTGCAGGCCATTGCGGTCGAGCTTGAGTAAGTGCCAATAAAACCGCATCTGTTTCTGAACATCGGAGTTCGTCACACTGAGTCCTGCCTTTAATTCAGGAGGAATCGACATGACCAACACC